>NZ_BAGN01000121.1 GCF_000308835.1 Nocardia vinacea NBRC 16497
CCAGCGCCTGCACCACGACCTCGTCGTCGTCGGTGAATTCCTGGCCACCGGCCTTTTCGGTCAGGTACAGGTTGCCGAAGATCTCGTCGCGTACCTTCACCGGTACGCCGAGGAAGGTGTGCATCGGCGGGTGGTGGGCGGGGAAGCCGACCGAGGATGGATGCTTGGAAAGATTCGGCAGCCGAATGGGTTTCGGTTGTTCGAAGAGCAGGCCGAGGACACCGTGACCGCGTGGTAGATCGCCGATCAGGATCCGGGTGCGGTCGTCGATGCCCTCGTAGACGAATTCGGCGAGCTCGTTGCGGGTCTTATCGGTTTCGCGCACGCCGAGCGCGCCGTATCCGGCGTCGACCAACTCGATGGCGGTGTGCACGATCGAGCGCAGCGTGTTGTCCAGGTCCAGTCCGGCGGTGACGACCAGCATCGCCTCGATCAGGCGGTCCATCTGATCGCGGACGCCGACGATTTGGGCGATCCGATCCTGGACTTCGCCGAGTAATTCTCGCAGTCGAAGTTGAGACAATGTTTCCGTCACCGGCGTCGGATCGGGTCCGGCGGACTCGCCTTCCATAACCCGTATCTTCGCACGTTGCGGCCCGCTGTTTCGTGCTGCGGCTTACTCTCTATTGGTGGATGCGTTGAGTTTCGACGCCAGCACTGCGGCCTGGGTGCGACGCTCGACCCCGAGTTTGGTCAGCAGCCGGGAGACGTAGTTCTTCACGGTCTTTTCCGCAAGGAACATCCGGATCGCGATCTGCCGATTCGTCAGCCCCTCACCGAGCAGACCGAGCAGCGTCCGCTCCTGCTCGCTGAGGCCGGCCAGCGGCCCGGTCTTGGCCTCGGCCTCCTCGCGCAATTTCGACATGAGTGCCGCGGCCGCCCGATTGTCGAGCAGCGACTTACCGGCGCCGACTTCGCGAATGGCCTCGACCAGCTCCATCGTGTCGATGTCCTTGACCACATACCCGCTGGCCCCGGCCAGAATGGCATCGAGCATGGCCTGCTCGTCGGTGAACGAGGTGAGCATCAGACACCGCAGCTCGGGATGCTGATCCAGCAGTTCCCGGCATAATTCGATGCCATTGCCATCGGGCAGGCGTACGTCCAGGACCACGACCTCCGGGCGCAGCGCGGGAATGCGCGCCAACGCCTGCGACACCGTACCCGCCTCCCCGACCACCTCGAGATCGGACTCGGTTTCGATCAGATCCTTCACACCGCGACGCACGATCTGATGGTCATCGACCAGGAACACACTCGTCATCGCAACACCTCCAGCGGGGTCCCTCCAGCGTAGCCCGCCTATGTGCGCAAGTGGACGGTCGATCACCATGCGTAGGCGGAGGTAAATGTCGAGTAGACCCCACCGCCTGCGCATTCTCGACTTACCGCATGGTGAGGATGTCGGGGAGGGGGCGGCGGGGGGTCGGTGGGGGCTCGGGGGTGTTTTCGGGGGTGGTACCGATTCGGATCAGCACCTGCGGGATGGTGGGGTGGGGGAGCATGCTTGCAATAGCTGTTCGTGCCGAGGGCAATTCGGTGATGTGGGTCATCGGGCAAGTTGCCAGGCCGGACGTGGTGCATTCCAGGAGCACGGCGGAGAGGGCTTCGCCGGTGTGCAGCCACGTGGTGACGGATTCGCGGGGTGAGCTGAGTACCAGTAGGCGGGCGTGGTCCTCGAGGGTCTCGCGGCGGGCCGAATGCGGTGTGGATGGGAAGGTACGGCCTACGCCGACGCGGGCGAATTCGGCATCGGAGACCAGGGATTCGCGCGGGACGCCTTCCGCGTCGCCGGAATGTCCGGTCCACCAATGTAATTCGGTCTGGTATTCCATGTCGTAGCGGCGGACCGCGGTGGCGTGCTCGGAGGCCACCGTGAGCTTCGCGCGGGCGCTCTCGTCGAGGAGATCGAGTTCGATGTCGTGGGGTGTCACCAGCATTCGACCGGCGTGCAGGAGCGGCGATAAGTCGGCCGGCGCGTACAGCGGCAGTCGGTCGGTGCGTCGTTTATCGATGGCGCGAGCGCGGGCCAGCACGCCGATCGGCGGCTCGGGCCACGGCCGGAACTCGATGACCGCCAGATAGTCGGGGCGGCCGACATCAGGGAGCCGGGTGGTATCGGTGTGCCAGCCCTTGGCGGCGAATGCGGTGCGCACGTGGTGCAGCATCGCGCCACAGCTGATCACCAGTTGCCGACCCAGCGGGTCCGCCGAGGTCAGTAGGCGGTCGTCGTCGCGGTACAGATGCAGCCGGGTCCCGTCGAAGACCCAGCGCCACGGTTGGGTGTTGTGCAACGACGGCGCGCGGCCGGCCGAACTCATGGCCGCCAGCAACGTCGAATGGTCCGGCACGGAATGTACGGGGGAGAGGCGGGTGTCGGTCATACCTCGGAGCCTCGTCTGGCGATGTGTCGGTCGATACGGGCCTTTTACCTGTTCTCGAAGGTCGATGGTCACCCGTCGGGCCGGGCCGTGCACTGGGTGCCGAAGGTCAGGTGTGGCAGTGACTTTCGGCCCTCCCGTCGTGGACGTCGCGAATGCTGCGATCGAGTCCCGAGGGTCGGAGCTCGAACAATCCAATAGCGAGGTCGTCATGAGTGTGTCAGGGAAGTGGTCCACCCCGGCCTTCCCCGACATCGTCGTATTTCCGCGTGGACCGATCGCGGAGTTGGAACTCGAACGCGTGGCCGGGGCGGTCGGGCGATTGCTTACTCGAAACGGGGTCGACGGTGGTGCCCGGGTGCGGGTCGTGGTCGCGAATTGTCCGAGTGGGCCGCAGTTGGTGCAGGTGAATCTGTGCGTGCGCGGTACTCCGGCGCGCGTGCAGACGATCACTCCGGGGGCGGGCATGGTGTTGCCGGTCGTGCTGCGGCTGGAGCGGCTGATCGAGCGGTTGACGACAAAGCAACGGGTGGCGCCGGAGCGGGAGCCGATACGGCGACTACTCGCGGCATCCGGACATGGCACGATAACCCGCCGCAAGAATTGTTCGCTGCTGGTCGGCCCACCGGATGCGGCGGCCGCGGTGCTCGACGCGATGGACTACGACGCGCACCTGTTCGTCGACGCCGAAACCGGCGCTGACGCGATCGTCTACCGTGGCGATCCCGCGGGCATCGGGTTGGTTCGTGCGCCGTGCGACCCAGCGGCTGCCGACCCGAAGATTCCGGAGTTGTCCGAGACCGCGGCCGTCGACCGCCTGTGCACCATCGGCCTGCCATTCCTGTTCTTCATCGATCCCGTCAGCCGCCGCGGGCACCTGCTGTACCGCCGCTACGACGCCGACCTCGGGCTGATCACACCCCGGACCAGTTGACCCTGTGTTCGGCAGGACCAATGTCCCTGGATCCAGGGCATCCCGGCTCTGTCTACGACCGTGCCGCCCCGGGCACAGTTGGAATGGGAGCCGGCCACCGGCGGTCGGGCAGAAGCGAGGCGGTACGAACGGCCTACCGCGAGAACGGATCATGGGGCGGGCGATTCGACTCGGCGGTGCCATGCGGGGCACTGCACGAGTCGTGTGTGGCGATCGACGACCACGCCGTGATCCGACCGACGGATTCGCGCCGTCGCCGCCGAAACCCGCTCGCCCGCCGTCGCGTTGGCCGGTTCCGTTTCGATTACTGCGCGCGAAGCACCATGATGCCCGGCGTGGTGCGCACGTAGTCGGCGAAGGGGGAGTCGACCACCTTGTTGTTGGCGGCGAGTGAGGACGCGTTGCGGAAGACCGGGCCGCTCGGTGTCATGACGAAGATGCCGACGTGAGTCACATCGAGTCCCGGCTGGTCGGCATACGCACCGATGTAGTCACCGGTGCGGAGTCCACCGATGACGCTCTCGTCTACCGCAGCGCCGGGGATATAAGTGATGCCGCGATCGACCACCGGTAGCCCCGGAAGATATGTTCCGCCATCGGCTTTCGCGTTGAGGTGCTTGGTGACGGTCACCGCGGCCGGGCTCAACGTGCCGGTGATATCGGTGGCCGCGATGCGCGCGGTATGCGACCAATCGCTGAAGAAGTGCTTGCGCTGCTGGAACTCGACGCGGCCGTCGGTATAGCGGGTCGCGATCAGATTCGCGACGAACTGGTCGCGATCTGTGGACCTGCTGAGCGCCTCGACATAGTCGAGGTAGGTGAAGCAATCCACCCGGCGCAGATCGATGACCAACTGTTCGGGCCGGTCCACCGAGCCGATGAGCATATCCGCGCCATACGGCGTCCCGAGCAGGCGTCCCGACAACCGCTCGATCAGCTCACCCTTGCTCGCACCCGGCGAGGCAGCCCGCAGCGCCAGCAACTCATCGATCTTCCCGGCGGTGACGTCATCGCCGATCGGTGCGCCGAAGGCGGCGGGAACGGTCGGCATGACCATGCCGACGAGTGCCGAGATGATGAGCAGTAGGCGGGCGATGCTGCGCAAAGGGCCTCCAGCAGGGTGAGCGATCATTGCTGCCACGGTAGTCCGAGTCCTCCGGTCCTCGGTCGCCGAACGCGAAAACGGCCTGGTGGCCGCAAGATCCGCCGGGGTTCTGTCATGAGCCCTACATTCCCAGTCGAACAGTTTGGCCACGGGATGATCACGATGTTGTCGTTTCGTTATCTCGGAGGGGCTTTGGTCGTCGGAAATTGCCTGGTCGAGCGCGATTCGACCGGACTTACAGATGCAAGCGCGCGGCGGCGTCCCGTAGGCGCCGGGGCTCGGCGCGACGATTCCCGGCAAGTGTGGCAGGCTCAGTAATCGAGGCCGGGGTGCAGAGGTTTCGACTCGCACAACGGTCGGCGTGACCACGGGAGACCCCAGCTACGGCTGGGGTCTTCGTGTGTCTGCGGCATGCATGCCCTCGAGACGGCGCTAATTAATGTCGATTCCGCACCGATGTGAGCTCAGTAACCATATCCTGTTAAGCATCAGTTACCGACGTAACAGTTCGTTACGGCCGATCTGCAGCGTTTGTGACGCCAGAACCTGCGTGTAACGATAGTTTCAATCGCGAACGAACAAATCATCCCGAAGTGTTCACCCACGGCAGATACGGTCCCCATCGTTGCACCGGATTTGTTCCCTTCGGTGTGTTCGCATGCGGGTCGAATCGCCGGTTGTGGCTGTCTTGCGCAGGTATGCGCGAAAACAAGGAATGGTGCACGTGAGTGAGTTCTGGAGTCTGAGCACGTCGGTCGCTTTGGTCAGCGTCGGCATCTCACTGTATGGTGTCGTCGCATATCTGGTCGGAATTCTGGATGGTGATACGCGACCGCGCATGGCGTCTTGGGTCGCCTGGTGTACTGCCAATACCGTATTCGCGGTGGTCGCATATCTGGCGGGCGCATATCTTGCCGCGGGTATCAATGCCGCGTCAGCAAGTATGAATGCCGCCGTTATCGCCCTCGGTCTGCGGCGTGGGGTGAGTCTGCGGCCCGGGGATAATATCGATTGGGCGTGTCTGCTCTCCTCTGTCGCATGTGTGCTGGTCACAGTGGATATTTCGGAGAAGACGTTCGGTGCGCTGGTGGCCATCTGCGCCAATCTCATCGCCACCATCCCGACGCTGCGGCACGCCTGGTCGAAGCCTCAGGAAGAAACCTGGCAAATGTTCGCCGCGAATGCCTTCGCCGGAGCTCTCGGTGTGCTGGGAGTGCTTCTGGCGAGCGGATATCAATTCGCCACTGTCGCGGGTCCGCTGATTACCATGATCGGAAATATTGCCTTGGTTTCGCTCACTGCCGGCCGTGGTCGAATGGTCGAAGAAGCTGCTGTGCCCGTGAGAGTTGGTTAGCTGAAATGCGATCGATAACCTCCAATATCGGCGACTGTTTCACCGATCCGGGTGAATTGACTCCGGGACAAGCGCGGCGTGCGCTGGCCATCCACAATATTTGTTCACCGAGCTGCCGTATATTGCGACAGGCCAAACTGGCTCTCGATGGCTCATCGGTATCCACGGAAAGTTTCAGCGAGGCTCCAAAATATTCCGCCGTTGAATTGATCGGATACGGCGAAGTCTCCACCGGATATCTACGCTGAATTCTCCAGCAATAATCCGGTTTCCGGGTCGTACCAGCGGCAGGCCTGCGGTGGCACACGCAGGTTCAGCGCGTCGCCCTGGTCGGCCCGGAAGCTGGGCTGCGTCTGAATCTTGACGGTCTGTCCGTTGACATCGGTGGTCAACAGGGTGGACGAGCCGAGTGGCTCCAGCACCTGGAGTTGGGCGCGCACCGAATCGGTGCCCGCCTCGTCGCTTACGGCGATGGCCTCGGGCCGGATGCCGAGGTTGAGCTTCTTTCCGTTGAACGATGCGAGCGCGGCGGGGACCGGCAGCGACTGCCCGCCGAGATCGATCTGCGGTCCGGCCTCGCCGATGTCGACGATCCCGGTGAGGAAGTTCATCGGCGGGCTGCCGAGGAAGCCGCCGACGAATTCGGTCGCCGGACCGTCGTATACCGCTGTCGGCGAACCGCATTGAACGATCACCCCGTCGCGCATGACCGCGACGCGATCGCCCAGCGACAGCGCCTCGACCTGGTCATGGGTGACATAGATCGTGGTGGTGCCGAGCTCGCCGACCAACTTCTTCAACTCCGCGCGGAACGAAAGCCGCAGCAGCGCATCCAGATTGGACAGCGGCTCGTCCATGAGCAGCACATCGGCATCCATGACGATCGCGCGCGCCACCGCGACGCGCTGGCGTTGGCCGCCGGACAGCTTCGCCGGATACCGATCCAGGTACGGCGTGAGCTGCAGCAGATCCGCGGCCCAAGCGACCTTGCGCCGGATCTCCTCGGCGGGCACGCCGTGCACCCGCAGGCCGAAGCCGATATTGTCGGCGACCTTCTTATTGGGGAAGACGGCATAGGACTGGAACACCATCGACAGGTTGCGTCGCCGCGGCTCGAGATAGGTGACATCCTTGCCGCCGATCACGATCTGCCCCGCATCCGGCAGTTCCAGCCCGGCGATCATGCGCAGTAGCGTCGTCTTACCGCAGCCGGACGGCCCGAGCAGCACCATGAATTCACCGTCGGCGACCTCGAGCGAGACCTGGTCGGTGGCGCGCGTGGTGCCGCCGGGGTAGGTCTTCACCAGATCCCGCAGAATCACTTCGGCCATATGCCCTACACCTCTGTCATCTCAGCGTCGTCCCCCACATATTCACCAGATAGCGCCGCATCACGAAGATGAAGATCAGCGCCGGAATGATCAGCGCGAACCCGCCCGCGAACCGGTACGGCGTCGACGCCTCACCGAGCGTGGTGAGCACCTGCGCGGGCAACGTGCGATGTCCGAGCGTCACGATGGTCGCGCCGAGGATCTCGTTCCACGACAGTACGAACGTGAAGATAGACGATGCGGCC
>NZ_BAGN01000120.1 GCF_000308835.1 Nocardia vinacea NBRC 16497
CAAGCGCCCGCACCACGACCTCGTCGTCGTCGGTGAATTCCTGGCCACCGGCCTTTTCGGTCAGGTACAGGTTGCCGAAGATCTCGTCGCGTACCTTCACCGGTACGCCGAGGAAGGTGTGCATCGGCGGGTGGTGGGCGGGGAAGCCGACCGAGGATGGATGCTTGGAAAGATTCGGCAGCCGAATGGGTTTCGGTTGTTCGAAGAGCAGGCCGAGGACACCGTGACCACGCGGTAGATCGCCGATCAGGATCCGGGTGCGGTCGTCGATGCCCTCGTAGACGAATTCGGCGAGCTCGTTGCGGGTCTTATCGGTTTCGCGCACGCCGAGCGCGCCGTATCCGGCGTCGACCAACTCGATGGCGGTGTGCACGATCGAGCGCAGCGTGTTGTCCAGGTCCAGTCCGGCGGTGACGACCAGCATCGCCTCGATCAGGCGGTCCATCTGATCGCGGACGCCGACGATTTGGGCGATCCGATCCTGGACTTCACCGAGCAGCTCGCGAAGCCGCAGCTGCGACAGTGTTTCGGTCAACGGTGTTTGGTCCGGCACGAGGAACTCGCGATCCATAGGCCCAATCCTCGCACGATCGCTTACCCCGCGCCGTCGTGCGTCAAACCTCGCCGGTGCTCATTTTCTGGGTGGGCGCACTGAGTTTCGACGCCAGCACCGCGGCCTGGGTGCGACGCTCGACCCCGAGTTTGGTCAGCAGCCGGGAGACGTAGTTCTTCACGGTTTTCTCAGCAAGGAACATCCGGCTCGCGATCTGACGATTCGTCAGCCCCTCACCCAACAGATCTAGCAGGGTCCGTTCCTGTTCGGTGAGCGCCGCCAGCGGCCCCGTCTTGGCCTCGGCCTCGGCGCGCAGTTTCGCCATGAGTGCCGCGGCCGCCCGATTGTCGAGCAGCGACTTACCCGCGCCGACTTCGCGAATGGCCTCGACCAGCTCCAGCGTGTCGATGTCCTTGACCACATACCCGCTGGCCCCGGCCAGAATGGCATCGAGCATGGCCTGCTCGTCGGTGAACGAGGTCAGTATCAGACACCGCAGCTCGGGATGCTGATCCAGCAGTTCCCGGCACAATTCGATGCCATTGCCATCGGGCAGCCGCACATCGAGGACCACGACCTCCGGGCGCAGCGCGGGAATGCGCGCCAACGCCTGCGACACCGTACCCGCCTCCCCGACCACCTCGAGATCGGACTCGGTTTCGATCAGATCCTTCACACCGCGACGCACGATCTGATGGTCATCGACCAAGAACACGCTGATCATCAGCGAACACCTTCCTCGAGCGTCCGTTCAGACTACTGAGTGATCAAGCTCGATGTGTCGGTGATAGGCCCCGGTTTGGTGACGAAGGTCCCTAGCTGGCTCCGGATTGATCGGCTGCCAGGCACACATCGCCGCGGCCGCTGTGTGCTCCAACGGCAAAGTGGTGTCGAGCGCAACGGCATCGGTCCACGATGACGCCGCTTCCGCCATGGCGTCGGCGATATCCGGCGTCGCATCGGATTCGCAGCCGGCGCGCTGGCGGATACGGCCACTCGCCACGGCGCGTGGGCAGACGCATCGCAGCTGGATCAGGTCGGCGTAAGTTTCTTCGGCGAGCGCGGCCGCGCGCTGTCGTTCGGTCGCATCGATCCAGCTCGCGTCGAGGACCACCGACACACCGGATCCCAGCAGCGCACGGGCCTCGGCCAGCATCTCGGCATAGACGCGCGCTTTGCCGGCCGGTGCGTAGGCACCGGCGTCGTAGGTGCCGATCGAACCGGTCAGTTCGTGCCCGGCCAGCAGTTGCTTGCGCACATGGTCGCTGGAGATGACGACCGCACCGGTGGCCAGCGAAAGATCGGCGGCCACAGTCGATTTCCCGGTGCCCGGCAGACCGCCGACGAGCACCAGCCGTACCGCTGCCTGCTCGAGGTGGCGCACTGCGATCTGCAAGTGCCGGTGCGCATGCTCGGGTGCGGCCGTATCGCCCTGGCCGAAGCGGATGACGTCGACCTTCGCGCGGACCAGCGCGCGATAGGCGATATAGTGATCGCGCAGCGATATGGGTGCCGGGTCCGCGGTGGCGCGAAGATAATCGTCGAGCAGTCGATCGCCCAGCTCGCGATGGCCGAGGAATTCCAGATCCATGGCGAGGAAGGCGATGTCGTCGAGGCAGTCGAGGTAGCGCAGTCGATCGTCGAAATCCAGACAATCCAGTACCCGAAAGCCGTCGGTGAGATCGAAGATGTCCTCGGCCAGCAGATCGCCGTGCCCGTCGACAATGCGGCAGTCGGCGATCCTGTTCGCCAGCAACGGATTTCGGCCGTCGATGTAGCGCATCGCGAGTTCATCGATCCGCGCGAGTTGTGCTGGTTCGACGATATCGGCCGACTGTCCGGTGAGACTGTGCACGAGCACACGCCAACGGGCACGCAGTTCCTCCGGTGTTCCGGCGCGATCGATCTCCGGGCCGCGCCGTGTCGTCTGATGGAACAGGGTCAGCACTTGGACCAGCGCGGACAGCTCCGATCCGCGCACGTTCGGGTCGGCCAGAATGTTGGACAGTCGCCGGTCTTCGGGCATGCGGCGCATGACGATCACCGGTTCGTCGGGGCCACCGGTCGGATCGGTCAGGTGCGCAATGCCGAGGTATACATCCGGTGCGAGTCGTCGATTCAGCTCGACTTCCCGGGCACAGGCGCGCTCGCGGAGCTCAGTTGTGCTGAAATTCAGGAAGTCGGTGGCGATCGGTTTCTTCGTCTTGTACGCCCGGTCCCCGCACAGCACCACGACACCGGTGTGGGTTTCCCGCAACTGCGCAGGCGCGGCTGCGGTCACTGCCATGTTCCATGCGCTTCGGCAGGTTCGACGAGTGTCATGCCCGCGGTAGCGCCACCGTCGATGACGAATTCCGATCCGGTCGAGAAGGTGGCCTCGTTGACGATGAAGCCGACCATCGCCGCGACCTCCTCTGGTTCGCCGAAACGCGGAAGCGGCTGGGCCGCAGTAATACTCGTATCGAAGCCGGCCGTCATCGGGGTGTGGATCGGTCCGGGGTGCACCGAGCAGACCCTTACCCCGGCGTTGCCGAATTCGAGTGCGGCGGCCTTGGTCAACCCGCGCAGGCCCCATTTGCTGGCCACGTAACCGGCGATTCCGGAATAGCCCATCAGACCCGCGGTCGAGGAGATGTTGACGATGACACCTCCGCCATTGGCGCGCAGCCGCGGGGCCGCCAGATGCATACCGAGCCAGGCGCCGAACAGATTCACATCGACGACGTGCCGGAACATCGCGGGGGATTCGGACTCGATACCGCCGAAGTCGAGGATGCCCGCATTGTTCACCACAACGGCCAACGGTCCGAAGTCCGCTTCGGCGTCGTCGAGTACCTGTCGCCAACCGCGCTCGTCGGTGACATCGAGGTGACGGAATATCGCTGTCGGGCCTAGCGATTCGGCCGTCGCCGTGCCCTCGGTATCGAGCAGATCGGCCACGACCACACGCAGGCCGGATTTGACCAGCGTTTGCGCGATGGCCGCGCCGATGCCGCGCGCGCCGCCGGTGACGACGGCGCTTCGGCCAAGGAATTCGGGCATGGTGCCCACCTCCGTTCATGCTGATGTATTCAGGATTTCGCAACGGTCGCGGTGGCGTGACGGCCAAAGGTCATTGATGTTGCGGGACTTCCGGACTGTCCGGCGGATCCGGGCTGAAGCGGCGTCCGAAGTCCCGTCAGGAGAGGTCGTCCTGCTCTTACCGGGCAACCGTTGCGGTGGGATCGTGAGTCGAGACGAAAGGGTGAAACGACGAAGGGAAAAGGGTGACCACATGGATCACGGACTGCCCGATGATCACACCGTGAAGGCGGCGTTAGCGCTCGCGGTGCGGGCGCCGTCGGTACACAACACCCAGCCGTGGCGGTGGCGGATCGGAGACCGCAGCGTACACCTGTATCTGGATCCGACCAGGGCGCTGCCCTCGACCCGCCCCGATCAACGCGATCTCGTCTTGAGTTGTGGTGCTGCGCTGCACCATCTGCGAGTCGCGGTCGCGGCGCTCGGCTGGTCGGCGGTGGTGCATCGGCTGCCGAATCCGGCCGATCCGAATCACCTGGCATCGATCGAATTGGTGCGGCATCGGCCGATTCCGCAGGAAATCGAGCTGAGCGCCGCCATCGCCCGCAGACGAACCGATCGCAGGCCCTTCACTGAGTGGCCGGTGCCGCCCGGGTACCTCGGATTGGTCACCGAGCGCGCGGCGCCCCTGGGGGCGACCGTGCGGCAGGCGACCGCCCGGTCACGCGACTGCGTGGTCGAAGCGATGCGGGCCGCGGCCGAGCAGCACGACGGAGACTTGGAATTCCGATTCGAGCTGGCCGAATGGAGTGGCGGACACGCCACGGCCGCTGCGCCCGCACCCGAATCCGACTTCGCCGAGCTGCTTGTGGTCGGCACCGCCGCCGACAATCGGTTCGCCCGGCTGTGCGCGGGCGAGGCGTTGAGCGCGGTGCTGCTGACCGCGACGAATATCGGGTTGGCCACCTGTCTGCTGACCGAACCGCTCGAGACACCGACACTGCGGGACCGCATCCGTGTCGGTGTCCTCGACAATTACGGCTACCCCCAGGCCGTGATCAGAGTCGGCTGGGCACCGACGACCGCCGAACAGTTACCCCTCACACCTCGTCGGGCGGTCGAGGATGTATTGGATCCCTCGAGGGTCGCCGAGGCGACCGCCTGCTGAACGGGGCGGACTCGGACTACCTCGAGCTCGAGTCGGGGGGACGCTTTGCCGCCGCCTCCAGGCGCTTTTCCACGGTCGCCAGGGCGGCTGCCAATCGGTCGCGGGCGTCTCGGGCGGCCGCGCGCAGCTCGGGCTGGTCGGTGTGGTGCAGGACCTCGCCGCACAGCAGCAGCACGGGGTCGACCGCCTCGACGAGGGTGGTGTCGCCGTCGGTGCGCACTACGACATTGCACGGCAGTAACAGCCCGACCCGGGGATCGGCGGTCAGCGCACGCTGCGCGAGAATCGGGTCGCAGGCACCGAGAATCAGATAGTCGTTCATCCGCACGTCGAGCCTCGCGTGCAGTGTGGCGCGCACGTCGATCTCGGTAATAATGCCGAAGCCCTTTTCGGCCAACGCCTTTCGCAACTCCGAGACGGCGTCGGCGAACAGTGCGCGCACCCGCACGGCGAGGGCGGCGGCGATCGGTCGGCGGATCTCGGTTACGAGATCCCCGGGCCGCACGGCCGCATCCGGTGCCACCACGAACACCTCGGTCGGTGGCCCCATCGGTTGATAGTCGGAGGAGCGGATCCAGTCGTCCAACGCACGGTAGGCGTCACCGATGTGCTGATAGTCGCCGTGGTGCCAGATGCTGGCGCACAGCGTCGGCTCGGGACGACGCAAGACGACTTGTTCGGTGGTGCCGTCGAGTACGGCGCCGGTCACCGGAAGACCGAAGTCCACCTCGGTGGTCACACCTGGTCCGAGCATGCCCAGATAGGTCGTCGACGGCGGTCCGGCCGGTACGAGTCCGGTGTGGGTGGCCATCTCGTAGAGTGCGTGCATCCCCGCACCGATATCGTCGCCGGCATGGTCGCCGCGGACCGAGCGGCGCAGTTCGAGCACAGTGGTGGTGTTCGATTCGACGACCTCGACCCGGTATGACATCGCCGACCTCAGGACCGGTGCGCGATGTGGTCGAACCCGGCGCGGGCGAGGCGATCTGCCCAGGTCTGCGCACGCTCCAGTTCACCCGGCGTGACCGGGCCGAGGGTGCCGTCGACGAGGAAGTCCACCGGTCGGTCGACGAGCTCATAGCCCAAGCGCCGCAATCGTTTTCCGGCACCACGTGCGGCCGATCCCGGCAGCCAGGACGGTTTCGCGGCCTTGGTGCAGAAGGCGGCGGCCCGGGAGCCCGCCGGCACCGGCAGTGCTGCGTCGAGCCATTCGCGCATGCCGATGTCGACCGAGACCGGTACCTCGGTCCGGCTCGCCGCGTCCCGTCGAGTCCGCGCCCGGCTCATCCCGAGGGCGTGGGTGGGTGCCCCGACCACCAGCAGATCGACCGTCGGCTCGGGGTGCTGGGCGGCGGCCGCCACATCCAACACCTCCACCTCGCCGTATTCGCCCAATTTCTGTGCGATGGCAGCGGCGATGGCAGCGGTGTTGCCGAACATCGACTCGTAGACGACTCGGCACCGCATCTCGGCCTCCTCTGCACTACCTGCGGGAAACTCCTTCGCGCTCGACGCTACGTCCGCTGCAGGGCCGCGCACAGTGCCGAACTGACGCATGCCGAGGGACTTTCGACCATCCCCTGACCCGACTTGCCGGCCGTGGTCGCGACCTACCGAGCGTACGAAAAAGCGAGGTCGGTGGACCCCGAACAGCGATGACCTTCGTCTCTGCCCGCGTACTCGCCTACGCGCGATGCTCGGATCAGAACAAATTCCAGGGGAAGAAGGTGATCGGCGATGTCGCGGGACTCGACGTTCCCGATTCGCGGTGCGTCGTCACCATTGCTACGGCTGTGGTGGCAGCGCCCGTGGAGCCCGAATCCCTTGCTGCGGCCCGCGGATCGGCTCGAGGCCGTATTGCGGCTCGTGGTCGTACTCGCCGTACTCGTAGCGATACCGGTCGCCGGAGCGCTGGGGACGGCTGCCTACACCGACGCCGCCGCCCGGATCCCCACCGAGGGCGCCACGAAATCCCTTGTCAGCGCGGTGATTACGGCCGAGCCCGAGCGGACGCCTGCGCATCTGCTCGAGGCACCGGTGCAGTGGGGCCACAACGGCCGCCCAGGCACCGCGACAGTGCGGGTGCCGGGCCATGCGGTCCCCGGCGATCATGTGGCGGTGTGGCTGGGGCCCGACGGCGCTCCGACGGTCGCCCCCCGGCATTCCCATGCCGCCGTGATGACCGGAATCGGCGTCGGCGTCGTCGTGCTGACCGGCACCTGGGTCGTCGCATGGCTGCTATTGCGGGGCACCGTATGGCTGCTCAGGCGTCGACATCGCGCGCAGTGGGACCGGCAATGGCGAACGCTCAACCGTCCGACCACCGAAGACAGGCAATGAAGGGAACGACCATGGGCAATTCCGCAGCGCCGCAGATCATTGCGGCCGTCGACGGCTCGGCGAGTTCATATGAGGCGGTTGCCTGGGCGGCGGTCGATGCCGCGCTGCACCGCTGCCCGCTACGCATTCTGACCTCGGTGGCCGTCCCCGACTTCGGCCCCGACCGAACTCTGAGCGAGACGGATGTGGAGTGGCTGCGCCGCGATGGCGAGCGGATCCTGGACGAGGCGGCCAGCCTGGCACGTCACACCGCGCCGGGGGCGGAATTGGAGCTGGCCACCGAGGTGATCTTCGCCTCGATCATTCCGACCCTGATCCTGCGCTCGGCGCAGGCCAGGATGCTGGTCGTCGGCAGCCGCGGCATCGGCGCGTTCCACCGCGGATTGCTCGGCTCGGTCAGCACAGCGGTCACCCATCACGCGCATTGCCCGGTCGCCGTGATTCACGGCGATTCGGCGATCGATCCGGAATCGGCGAGTAAACCCGTCCTGGTCGGCGTCGACGGCTCACCCAATAGCGTGCCCGCCATCGAGCTCGCCTTCGAGGAGGCCGCGCGACGCAAGGTGGGGCTGACGGCACTCCACACCTGGAGCGATGCCAGCGGCGTCGATCTGCCGCATTCGGGCTGGGAGGCCGCGCGCGAGTCCGAACAGGCACTGCTGGCCGAGAACATGGCCGGCTATCGCGACCGGTATCCGGAGGTGCCGGTATTGCGGATCCTGAAGCTGGACCGGCCGGTTCGAGCGCTGCTCGACGAGTCGGCGAATGCGCAGCTGGTTGTGGTCGGCAGCCATGGCCGCGGTGGGTTCGCGAGTATGGTCCTCGGCTCCACCAGCAACGCGTTGCTGCACGCGGTGGAGTGCCCGATGATCGTGGTACGCAACAGCTGACCTGATTCCGCTGTCGGCGCGGGATGTCCGATCCTGCCCCGCGCCGACGCATGTAGAGCGGTGGTTGTGGTGGTGATACGAGGGCGAACTGTCGTGTGACGCAAGGTGTTGCTCTGGACCCCGTATCGGGGCCCCAGAGCAACCGAAGTGTTGTGGTCAGCGCGGCGGCGCGGATCCGTGCTCGTCCAACGCCCAATCGAGCAGCAGGCGTCGCTCGGCGGCGGCGACCACGCGCCGGGCCGCGGGCACCGCGTCCGGAGTCACCGAAATCGACGTAATGCCCATACGCACCAGGTATTCGGCGAACTCGGGCCGGTTCGACGGCGCCTGCCCACACAGCGACGAGGTGATGCCCAGTCGGCGCGCCGTCGAGACGATGCGGCCGATGGCGTCCAGCACGGCGGGATCGGATTCATCGAACAGTTCGGCGCATTGCTCGGAATCACGGTCGACGCCGAGCATCAGCTGTGTGAGATCGTTGCTGCCGATGGAGACCCCGTCGATGCCGAGACCGACGTATTC
>NZ_BAGN01000119.1 GCF_000308835.1 Nocardia vinacea NBRC 16497
GCTTCGCGCAGCACTGCCTCGACGTCCTCCGACAGCGGTGGCGCCAGCACCGAGACCGGTCCGGCCAGCCGAACCGTGGTGCGCAGCCCGCTATCGCCGATCATGTCGGTGATGATGCCGTGCAGCCGCTTGCGCAGCGTCGGGGCATCGGTGGTGGTGCTGTGCAGATCGAAGATCGAGTGCCGGATGTCTTGGACAATTGACTGGATGTCCTGGATGGTCTCGGTGAGCCGGGATTTCACCTCGGGTACCCGGGCCCGCTGGGCGGTGCCCTGCAGTGAGAGACCGACCGCGAACAGCCGCTGGATGACGTGGTCGTGCAGGTCGCGCGCGATCCGGTCGCGGTCGGAAAGCACATCGAGTTCGCGCACCCGCCGCTGGGTGGTCGCCTGCTGCAAGGCCAGCGCGGCCTGGTCGGAGAAGGCGGCCATCATCGATTGCCCGGCCTCGTCCAATGGTTGCGCGCCCGGCGGTTGTACGGTGACGAGCACGCCGATGACCGAATCCTTGGCGCGTAGCGGCAGGATGAGTGCGGGCCCGAATTTCGACGGCTCATAGAAGACCGGCTGGAAGCGCAGTTCGTCGACCGCGACGACCTGGCCGGATTGGAACGCTTCGCCGGAATTCGATTCGCCCATCGGGATGCGCTCCCCGATGAGTTCCTCGGCGCCGACACCCGCGGCGGCGACCACCACCAGTTCGGTGACATCCTCGGTGGGGATATCGGGGTCCTCCGGGAGGGCGAGGAAGGTGCACGCCGAGCGAGTGAGCGCCAAGGCGCGGTCGGCGACCAGTTCCAGTGCGGTACCGGGTTCGCCGCCCGCGAGCAGTTCGGTCGCTACATCGCGGTTGGCTTCCAGCCATTGCTGGCGGATCCGGGACTGCTCGTAGAGGCGGGCGTTGGCGATGGCGATACCCGCGGCGGCGG
>NZ_BAGN01000118.1 GCF_000308835.1 Nocardia vinacea NBRC 16497
AGCACGACCGGTGGCGCGATCGGCGGTTCCGCGGGCGGTTTGACGTAGGCCGCCTCGACCGCGTCATCGGCGCGCAGTCGGTCCGCGACCGCCTCGAGCTCATCGCCGACCCCGCGCACGGCGAAGTAGTTGAGGTATTCCGCGCCCACATCCTCTCGAGCGGTGCCCGCGATCCGCTGCGGCAGACGATTGGGCGGCCCGAAGATGCGTACCGGCGCACCGCCTTCCGGCAGCAACTCGACCAGCCGCGATTGTGCCGCGAGACTCTCGCGCACCGCATGGGGATCGATACCCGCTCGGGCACCGTGGGTGACGACGATCAGTTCCGAACCACTATCGGTGCGTGCCATGACCGACAGTTAACCCGTCCCATGATCATCGCGCCAGGGCGATCCGACGCCAACTCGGATGTGCGCCAGCTCAGTTCGGCGCTGCCGGAATGCGCCTGGCCGCCGCGACCGGGTCTACCTCGCCGCGTCCGCGCGCGACCGTGAGAATCTCCAGCATGCCGATCACGATCGCGCAGCCACCTGCCGTCACGCCGAGTACATCCAGCGAATCGAACGGCAGGGCGACCATGATGAATCCCACCATCATGGTCAGCAGCCCGAATATCTCTTGCCAGCCACCCTCGGGCAACTCGTCGGCCCAGACCGCCACGGTCGCCTGCACGATCCCGCGCACGGCCCAGCCGAGGCCGATCCACACCGCGAGCAGCAGGATCGAATTCGCGCTGTGGAACGCCATCACGGCCAATGCCAAAGAGGCGACGCCGCTGAAGAATACAAACATCCGCAGTGCCGCCCAGAACCGGGCGCCTATCGCGATGATCAGCTGCAACGCACTGCTCAATAGTAGGTATAGGCCGAACAACAACTCCGCCATGCGCTCGGTCTTGTCCGGCCACACGGCTATCAGCACTCCGAGAACCACCGAGCCGATACCCGCGACCAATACCGCCAGCCGCGCCTCGTCGGCAAGCGAACCCCCAAGACCCGCACTCTCGTTTTCGGGCATAGCTCCATAGTATGGGCCCGGGGCGCGGATAACCGGATGTTTGCTTTCGGGTCGCGATATTTCTACGTCGACTGAGCGTGTCGCGGTGAATCGCGCCTGTGCACGAGTGCCCCGACACCGCAGGCGAGCATCGTCGCGGCCATGAGCGTCAGCGGCACGTGTCGAGCGAGCAGGTTCTCGCGCAACGGGTCTCGCAGCAGCAGCCAGCCCGCGACGATCATCACGAATCCCTCGCAGAACGCCGCGACCAGCGCAGCTTCGACCACCGGCCGCTACGCTCGACGGTTCCGGTCGACGAGCCAACCGCCGATGCCGAGCAGCGCACAGCCGAACCCGGGTGAGCGACGCGCCGAAAGCCGCCGACGGTGCGTCGACAGTTTCGGCGCGAATGTCGTTCCAGCGCACCGCGACGACGTCATCGCGCCAAATCTCCAGTTCGACAGCTGATCCGGGTGTCGCTGCGGCGAGGATCGTGTTGTCGGAGGGGAAGTCGAGGTGCCGCTCGATGCCGGTGTCGACCTCTAGTTGTTGCGGGTCAGGACGTTGGTGACACACGACCGAGCAGCCACTCCGGATGAGGGGCTCGGACCCGTCTCGCTCAGTCGCCAAGGGGGTGTTGGTGTTTGATATCCTCCACCGCCGGTTTCACAGGTACGGATTGTCACGTTGCGGTCAGGTACTGCTCCAGCGCTGCGCGGATGGCGGGACTTGCGGCAGCCTCGTCGAGTTCGAGTAGGGCGGCCTCGACGACCAGGCCGATCCACAAGCGCGCCGACTCGATCGGGTGCGACCAGCCCATGGCGCGAAAGTCCTCCGCCGCAACATGCGCGAGTGTCTTGTTGCGGGCGCCGATCTGATCGGTGATCGCCCGCTCGGCGCGCGCCTCGAGGAGTAGCGCGCGCACGCCTCGGTTGTGCAGGCAACCGTCCAGGTAGGCCCGCTGGGCGGCGCGCAGCCGTTCCCGCCCTGGGGGCAGATCTCCGACCGCAGCCGCCATCTCCGTATCCAGGCGGTCGTGGAAGCCTTTGTGTAGGGCCACGAGGTACTGGACTCTGTTCGGGAAGTGGTGGAAGAACGTCCCTTTGGATACCCCGGCCTCGGCCACGATCCGGTTGACACTGAGCTCGGCGAGGCTGAACTGACCTGCAAGCCTCAGCCCTGCATCGACCAGAGCAGCCTGCGTACGTGCGGCCGCCTCGACTCGGATCGACACTCCAACTCCTCCTCGGAATCCGTTCTTGCGGTGCGGTGTGGCATGAACCTACCATCAGTGACCGACCGGACGGTCAACGAACGGAGGATGGAAATGAGCGAACCAGCCACGATCCCCACCCGCGCCGGCCGGATCCACATCGTCGAACGCGGTGAAGGCCCCCCGGTCGTGCTGCTGCACGCCACCCTGCACGACCACCACGACTTCGATCCGATCGTGAACAAGCTGGCCGCGTGCTTCCGTGTCATCGCAATCGACTGGCCGGGCCACGGCATGTCCGATCATGGGCACCCGTCGGCGGCACAGCTTGCGGACGTGCTCGAGGACGTGGTGGACGCGTTGGGGCTGCCAACTGCCGCCTACATCGGCAACTCCGTCGGCGCGTTTGCCGCCGGACGTCTGGCGGTGAGACGACCCACCGCCGTGACCCATCTGATCCTGGTGAATCCGGGCGGATTCGTCCCGGTGCCGATGTTCGCGCGGGCCTTCTCCCGCGGTATAGGGAATCCAGCTGTCGCCCGGCTGATGATGCCACGGATGGTGCCGGCCTACTTGCGTTCACGCACCGACTCCGACAGACAGATCACCGCACGCGCTGTGGCTCGCGCCAAGACACCTGACGGTGCCCGGGTCGCCGCAAGTCTCTGGCGGAGCTTCGGTGCGGCTGATTACGACCTCAGTTGCAGCGAGATCGCCGCTCCCACGCTGGTGGTGTGGGGTCGACGGGACCCGATCGTTCGCCGAAGACTCCTGCCCAGAACGCTGGGTTCGGTCGCCGAGTTCGACACCGGGCATGTGGTGTTCTCCTCCGACCCGGACGGTTTCCTAGCAGTGGCGCTGCCGTTCCTGGGCGCATGATGCACTCCGCCGTCGACGGATACTCACGCCTGGCCTACGCCGAAGCCTCCCGGACGAGAAGGCCGCGACGGCGATCGCGTTCACCCATCAGCATCACGCACACACGAAGGCGTCACCAACGTCGTGGCCTCCTATATCTAGTCGGTAAGCGTCACTCCCCGTGGACGACGGCATCGGTGACGCGCACCTTCAGAGCATGGTCTTCGCGCTCGTAGGCCACCCGCTCGCCCGCGGTCCACGTCGCGTCCACGACTCCGATGCTCGGGTGCGGTCATGTGCCGACCACCAGGACCACACCGCGCACGGTGGAACCGTTGCCGATCTGCCATGGCACGGTTACCCGGACGGCATCCGTCTGGTCGGAAGCCGGTGTGGCGGGCTCGGGACGCAGGACCCGCTCGACCCGAATGCTTCGATCACTGCCCACGGCGACGGCGGTGTGGGTCGGTGTATCCAGAGCGGAGCGGAATTCCGTTGCAGTGGAAGGGAACTCGCCGATCAAGACAACGGAGGGATCCGGTGTGTCGCTCATGCTCTGTGCTTGCGGCTGCGCCTGCCCGGCCAGCAGCGCGACGATCTGCGCGATCGCCGCCGGATCCCGGGTCGCGTCGTAGATCCAGCGCTGTCCGAGCACACCGTGGATCGAGGTGCCGACGAGAGCGTCATCGGCACCGTCGAGCGGTGCGTCGCGGTAGGTGAGCGGCACGTGGTAGGTGATCGGTTCCGGTGCAGCGCTGTCGTTCACGAGCACGAATTCGATGCCGACCGCACCCGCCGGATCGTCGAGCCGGAAACCCCCGGCCTTGCTCAGTTCCGGCGCACGCCCGCCGTCTCGATACCACGGCCGAGTCGGCAACCAGGCGGTAAGCAGTTCGAGCTTGCCGGGCGACATGGTCGTACGGTGAATAACAGCCATGGGGCACCCTATCCTTCAACGGCGAGTGGAGGTTTCACGCGGCTTGGAGTTGGTACGCGACGCGGCCCGCCACAGGCTCGCGACCTGACTAGCTTGGCCTACGTCGCCAACGACGGCACACCCCGCAATGTCCCGATCGCGTTCACCTGGAATGGCTCGGAGATCGTCATGTGCACTACGAAGAACGCCCCGAAGCTCCCGGCCCTGCGCAAGAACCCGATGGTTGCCCTGACGATCGACACCGAGGTGCCCCCGCCCAAGATCTTGCTCGTCCGCGGTCGGGCCGAGCCGGACATCGTCGATGGCATCCCGGACGAGTATCTCCAGATGAACGGCACCTACGAAATGACACCCGAGCAACGGGTTCACTAGAGGCGCAAGTGCGTTCGCTTTGCGACGGCATGGTCCGGATCGTCGTGACCCCGACGTGGGCGAAGCTGATCGACTTCGAGACGCCTCTGCCGAGCGCGGTCGAGGGGCTGGTCCGGCAGCGGGACGAGCGTCAACGCGCCTGAGCGAAGTCCGCCAGAAAATTTCGCGGTGGGATGTCGAGAATCCGGCCTCCGCTCCGTCCTCGCAGTGAACACGGCCAGAATGGGCCGTACCGTACCAAGGAGAACACAATGGCCAAATACCTGCTGCTCAAGCACTACCGAGGTGCGCCGGCGTCGAGCAACGACGTGCCGATGGACCAGTGGACGCCGGAGGAGCTTTCGGCCCACGTGCAGTACATGCGGGATTTCGCCGCGCGGCTCGTGGCCACCGGCGAGTTCGTCGACAGTCAGGGGCTCTCCCCGGAGGGCACGTTTGTCCGCTACGACGGCGAGGGGCGGCCGCCGGTCACCGACGGCCCGTTCGCGGAGACCAAGGACCTGATCGCCGGTTGGATGGTGATCGATGTCGAGACCTACGAGCGGGCGCTGGAGCTGGCCGGCGAGTTGTCCGCGGCGCCGGGTGCGGGTGGGAAGCCGATCCACGAGTGGCTCGAGCTGCGCCCGTTCCTGACCGCGCATGCGACCATCACGGAGTGACGGACGGTGGACGAGACCCTGGTGCGGACCCTCACTCCCACGGTGATCGGGATCCTCGTCCGTCGCGGAGCCGACTTCGCGGCGGCCGAGGATGCGGTGCAGGACGCCCTGGTCGAA
Organism: Nocardia vinacea NBRC 16497; assembly: GCF_000308835.1. GTDB lineage: Bacteria > Actinomycetota > Actinomycetes > Mycobacteriales > Mycobacteriaceae > Nocardia > Nocardia vinacea. The sequence goes on from NZ_BAGN01000118.1 coordinate 5,153, forward strand.
GCGGTGCGGGTGTGGCCGGATGATCCACCGCGGGATCCGAAGGGCTGGTTGGTCACCGTGGCCTGGCGCAAGTTCCTCGACGCTGCCCGCGCCGATACCTCCAGGCAGCGGCGCGAGGTGCTCGTCGAGGACGAGCCCGTGCCCGGCCCGGGCGAGGCGGTGGACGACACGTTGCAGCTGTATTTCCTGTGCGCGCACCCGTCCCTGACACCGGCTTCGGCTGTCGCGCTCACGCTGCGCGCGGTCGGCGGTCTGACCACGCGTCAGATCGCGCAGGCCTATCTCGTGCCGGAGGCAACCATGGCCCAGCGGATCAGCAGGGCCAAGCGAACCGTCTCGGGCGTCCGGTTCAACCAGCCCGGTGACATCGCCACGGTGCTGCGCGTGCTCTACCTGGTCTTCAACGAGGGCTATTCCGGTGACGTCGATCTCGCCGGCGAGGCGATCCGTCTCACTCGCCAGCTGGCGGCCAAGACTCACCATGAGGAGGTCGCGGGCTTGCTCGCGCTCATGCTGCTGCACCACGCACGTCGCCCGGCACGGATCGGCACCGACGGCAGGCTCGTGCCTCTTGCCGAGCAGGACCGCGGCCTGTGGAACACCCGCCTGATCGCCGAGGGCGTCGAGGTGCTCCAGGCGGCCCTCACACGCGACCGTCTCGGCGAGTTCCAGGCCCAAGCCGCCATCGCCGCGCTGCACGCCGATGCCCGGACGGCCGAGGAAACCGACTGGGTGCAGATCGTCGAGTGGTACGACGAACTGGTGCGCCTCACCGACAGCCCGGTGGCCCGGCTCAACCGGGCCGTCGCGGTCGGTGAGGCCGACGGCCCGCGGGCCGGCCTGGCCGCCCTGGTCGAGCTCGACCCCGCTCTGCCCCGCTACGCTGCCGTCGCGGCGTACCTACATGAGCGTGACGGTGACCCGGTGACCGCGGCGCGGCTCTACGCCGAAGCTGCCGGCTCGGCGTCCAGCCTCCCCGAACGCGACCACCTCACGCGACAGGCCGCACGGCTCAACGCGCAGCTGCGCAGTCAGCGGGGCGTGTGACGGAACACCTGTCGATCC
>NZ_BAGN01000117.1 GCF_000308835.1 Nocardia vinacea NBRC 16497
CAACGTGTCCCTGGCGGTGCCGCCGGGCAAGCGGCTGGCCGTCGTCGGCCCGTCAGGTGCGGGGAAGAGCACCATGCTGCAACTACTCGCCCGGTTCTACGACGTGGACTCCGGCGCGGTACGAATCGGCGGTGTGGACGTGCGCGCGATGAGCTCCGAGGAGTTGATGGCCCAGCTCGCCATCGTCTTCCAGGACGTCCATCTCTTCGACGGCACCATCGAGGAGAACGTGCGTCTCGGCCGCCCCGGCGCGACCGACGCGCAGATGCGGGCCGCCGCCACCGCGGCGGGTCTGGACGAGGTGATCGAGCGTCTCCCCGACGGCTGGAACGCGCTGGTCGGCGAAGGCGGCGCGCTACTGTCGGGCGGTGAGCGCCAACGGGTTTCCATCGCTCGGGCGCTGTTGAAAGATGCGCCCATCGTGCTCCTGGACGAGGTGACTTCCGCCCTGGACCCGGTGAACGAGGCGGCGGTCCACGCCGGCATCGAGCGCCTCGTGGCCGGCCGAACCGTGGTGATGGTGGCGCATCGAATGCGCACCATCCGCCGCGCCGATCACGTCGTCTTCCTCGACGGCGGCCGAATCGTGGAACAGGGAAGCCATGACGACCTTGTGGGCCACGGCGGCCGCTACGCCGCGTTCTGGGCGATATCCCAACCATTGTCAGCCGTTGAGTAACTGCCAGGTGGAGAAGGCGAAGCCCGACTCGCATCAGCCTGGTGGGCCCGGTGAGTTCGAAGCCGAGCAGCTTACCGATGTGCTCGATTCGGCGGGAGACGCTGCTGTGGTGCAGGTGCATGTGCGGACGACCCGCAGGTCGCGGTGCACGCCGTCCGCAACCTGGCGCGCGCCGGTTTCGGCGCGGTATCGGTGCGCTGGTCCCAGCTCGGGTTCGGTCGTACGTCCTCGACCTCCACCAGCCAGACGACCCCGCGAAACCTGTTGGGGTTCAAGGACGGAACGCGCAACATCAAGGCCGAAGACCACGACACCGTCAACAAGTTCGTCTGGGTCGATCGCGGCGACGACCAGGCATGGATGGCAGGCGGCTCGTACCTGGTGACCCGCCGTGTCCGAATGCTGATCGAGCCATGGGACCGCACCACCTTGCACGAGCAGCAACGAGTGATCGGCCGCACCAAGGGCACCGGCGCACCCCTGGGCTGCCGGGACGAGTTCGACGAACTCGATCTGCAGTCCGCAGGCCCCTCAGGACCACTCGTCGACACCGACGCCCACGTGCGATTGGCATCGGCCGAAGAACTCGGCGGTATCCAGATCCTGCGCCGCGGCTACAACTTCACCGACGGATCCGACGGCTTCGGTCATCTCGACGGAGGACTGTTCTTCATCGCCTACTGCCGCAACCCGCAAACCCAGTTCGTGCCGATGCAGGACAACCTCGCCCGCAACGAATACATCAAACACGTCGGATCGGCGGTCTTCGCCGTCCTACCAGGACTCGGCCCCGAGGACTACCAGGGATCGACCTTGTTCGCGGGCTGACGCCGAACATGTTGTAGACGAGGCGAATTCGGCCCCGATGCCGCCGTAGCCGAGCGCGGTCAAAGCGTGCGTCTGTCTCGAACAGCAGGTCGTCCAACGGGCTCGGGACCGTCAGGGGTTGGCGGTTCACCCACCACGAGCTCATGCCTGCCTGGCATTCGGTCAGTTTGTGGCCACGTCGGCTGGCGGGAATCGGCGTCGGCGGTGTTGGGAAACACCACTTGGTAGCCATGTTCGATGACGACATCGGCCCGCTAGGGGTTCGGAGCATCAAAATCGGTCACGGTGGGCGTGGCTCGGTTGACCGAAATCCGATCGGCACCAGGCGTGGTTTGTGTCGCGAGGGTGGCGAGTAGGGCGAGGATGGCGATGGTTGCGCCGAGGGTTACCCATCCGGTGCCCAGGCCGAGGCCGTCGGCTCGGGAGGATGCGAGCCAGTCGGTAATCGAAGCACCGAGTGGGCGGGTGACGACGTAGGCGGACCAGAATGCGGTGACCACACCGAGCCCGCCCCATCGGTGGGCGACGGCGGGGATGGCGATGGCAATGGCGAATACGACGGCCGACGTCAGGTAGCCGAGGTGCAGTCGTTCGGCAGTCAGGTCGCCCGCGACGGTGCCCAGCGCGAAGGTGGCCATGACGGTCGCCCAGTAGAACCCTTCCCGGCGCCGGGTGGTGATGCTGTGCACGGACAACGTCTTCTCGCTGGCGTACCAGAGTGCGAAGATCGCCGCGAGGATGACCGCAAATACTAAAGTTGCTGCCAGCAGTGGGATTCCGATGATGAAGCTGGTGATGTCGGCGACCATGGTTCCGAAGATGCTCACCATCACCACCGCCGACCAGTAGGTCCAGACGTGGTAGTGACTGGCACGGAATTGGGCGACCAAGCTGATGACCAGCACCAATCCGGCGAGACCTACGGCGATCTCGGGCACGAAATGGGTGACCAGGAAGTCCGAGAACGTCTCTCCCATCCCGGTGGTCAGAATTTTGATCGCCCAGAACAGCACGGTGATCTCGGGAACCTTGGCCGACAACGATCTAGCTGGCGGGGCAGCGGTCTTGCTTGTCATGCGCGCCAGCGTGGCAGCCGGGCGCTGAGGACCCGCTGAGAACGTGACACACGACACCTAACCCGGTCGGCGCTGCCGATCGAGTGGGGCCCTCCGAGGTTCAGACACGGCGGCAACCCGTTTCGTATCTACGGCACGGCGCAGACGAGACCGCGGCGGATACTGGCCGCCGGGGTGATCGCCGACGCGTTCGGGTTATCGGTGGTTTTACGTCAGCGTCTACCGTGAGTCGGTCCCCGGCGTGGCGTAGCAGGTGGGTCGCTGTGCTGTGGCAGTGTGCTCGGCCATGATGCCGAGAGCCCGTCTTGCGGTTACGGCGGTGTCGATCCTGTCAACCGTTATCGCGGTGTCGGCGTGTATGGGCGAGCCTGTCGCGGAACTCGGGCGGATCTTTCCCGATCTGGTCTACACAGTGGTTGACGGCAATGACCAGCGGCTCGATCTGTATCTGCCCGCCACCACAGCAGAAGCGCCGCTGGTGCTGTATTTCCATGGCGGTGGATGGTCAAGTGGTTCACGCAAGAATTACCGAAACCTGGGGTGGCAGGCCGATGAGCGCACGCCGTTCGCGCAGTTGATCGCGGCGGGTTACGCGGTGGCCAGCGTGGACTATCGGCTCAGCCGTCAGGCAAAGTGGCCTGCCCAGATTGTTGATGCGAAAGCTGCGGTGCGGTGGTTGCGCGCGAATGCCGACAGGTATCTTATCGACACGAATCATATTGCGGCATGGGGAGATTCGGCTGGCGGCCACATCGCGGCGATGCTGGGCACCTCGGGTGGTGTCGCCGAACTCGAAGGTTCCGAGGGCAGCGCCGGGTATTCGAGTCGGGTGCAGGCGGTCGCCGACTGGTTCGGGCCTACCGATCTGCTCACCATCGACGATCAGGCCCTCGAGGACGGCCGGAGCACGGTTCACCTCGCGGAAGGTTCCGCGGAGTCACTG
>NZ_BAGN01000116.1 GCF_000308835.1 Nocardia vinacea NBRC 16497
AGGCGTCCTCGGTATGCGGGCTGAGCAGGGTTTTGCTACTCGCGCCTGACTGTTCGTGTTCGTGACCGGGCGAGGGCACGATGTTGTTGACCAGTCGCCCGCCCTGCTGGCCCTGCCAGCCGAACGGTTCACCCGCGCTGCGGGCGAGCAGCAGCATTGCGATATCGAGTTCGAATGAGCTCGCGCGGCGGTCGGTTTCACCACTCCAGCGGGCCGCCTCGACCCAGCTCGGCGGGGTCGGGCCGAATTCGGCAGCGGTCAACGGCAGTTTGCCGACGATGGTGGCACCGGCCGCGGTGGCGGGCGGTCGCAGGGCGACGCGTACCGCATCGGGCAACTCGCCGACGCGGGCATCGATTTGCTCGAGCAATGCCGGATCGGTCAGCGTGCGCGCGATATCGGCGGTGGCATCGGGCCGGGCATCGACTGTGACACATATTTCCCGGGCGAGAGCACGTACCGCATGTCCGGCGGTGGTCGGCAGCTCGCGCCGTTCGATATCTAGTGGGTGAAGCGTCTTACGTTCGGAGAGAACGCCTTTCACCAGGAGTCCCTTCTTCGCATCGGGTCGAAAAGCGGGGGTATGACGATTCGATCTGCGAAGCTAGTGGGTCCGGCCGCGTTAAGCAAGGCTTACCTAAGCGAGTCGTAGAAATGCCGAGCGCGTATGACTGGGGTCGAAGCCTGTCGCAGCTAGCTGTAGCTAATTTGCGGCATTGCCTTCGGGGTGGTGACTGGTAGCTGTGGTGCGGCAAAACTCAACGGCCGGAACTCTATTAGGCTAGCCTGTCCTAGCTAGATTCGCTAGGGTTCGCGGTCGCGCGAGGGTAACTCGTCAAGGTTCGAGGAAGGCAGCACCATGGAATGGAATCGACGACAACTCCTGCGATCGGGACTCGGTGTCGGCGCGGTGCTGTTGGCCGCCGCATGTTCGGACGGCGGCAGTTCGGACGGCCCGGCGCGGCGCGGCGGCACCCTGCGGGTCGGTGCGCTCGGCAGCGCGGCGCGAATCGAACGCGATCCGCATGCGAATCTCAGCAATGACAGCGACTTCCTCATCACCTCGCTGGTGTACGACGCGCTCACGGTACCGGGCGCGAACCCGAATGTTGCTGCGCGCCTTTCCAGTCGGTGGGAAGCCGACGCGCAGCGGCGCCGCTGGAGTTTCACCATCGCCGACGGCGCGACCTTCCACGACGGAACCCCGGTCACCTCCGATGATGTGGTGTGGTCGCTGCGCCGCCTGCGGACCGTCGGCGGTGCGTCGAAAATGCCTGCCGCCGTTGAGGACATCACCCCGGACGGTCCGAACCGGGTGGTGATCGCGCTGCCCGAACCGAATTCGCAACTGCCGCTGCTGGTTCGGTTGATGACCTTCACCGTCAAGAAGGACACCACCGATTTCACCAAGGCCATCGGCACCGGACCGTTCCGGTTGGAGTCCTATCAGGGTGGCAATGCCCGGCTGGTGCGCAACGATCGGTGGTACGGTCCGGCGCCACTGCTGGATGCCATCGAGGTCACCATGTTCGACGGCGTGACGGCATTGGGCAATGCGGTGCTCGGCGGGCAGATCGATCTGGCCTCGAATGTCGGTGCGATCGCGGGACGTACCGCCGAGGTGCGCGGTGATCTGCGGGTGGTGCGGCGGTCGAACGACACCGTGGTCGGGGTCGCGATGCGGACCTCCGACGGACCGTTCGCCGATGCGCGGGTGCGCGAGGCTATCCGGTTGGGCGTCGATCGCAAGGCCCTGGTGAATCAGGTGCATTCGGGGTACGGCACCGTCGCGAACGACATCCTGGGTACCGGTGATCCGTTGTACGACAACACTATTGCGCAGCGAACCCGCGAGGTGGACCGGGCCAAGACGCTGCTGCGCGATGCCGGATTCGATACCGGGCGCAGCTACCAGTTCCTCACCAAAGCCGAGGCCCCTGGCGAGGTCGAATCGGCGAAGGTGATCGCCACCCAGCTGGCCGATATCGGGCTGCGCCTCGATGTCGTGACGCAGGAGTCGAATACCTTCTACGACCAGACCTGGTTGAAGGCGCCGTTTTACACCGTCTCCTGGGGCACCAATGATTCCACGCTGTTCTTCGCGACCAAGCTGATGTCCTCGACATCCAATCGCAACGAAACCGCCTTCAAGGATGCCGAATTCGATGCGGCCACAGCGAAAGCGATTGCCGCGTCCAGTGACTCGGAGTACGTGGCAGCCTGCCGTGACGTACAGCGGATCCAGTACGCCCGCGGCGGTTATCTGGTGTGGGGCATGGCCGACGGTATCGATATCGCGACATCCCGGGTGCGCGATGTGCCGACCCTGGGCGGCTTCGCCAGGGTGCAGTTGGAACGGGCCTGGCTCGCGGAGTGATGTCCTTCGCCCGACTCCTCATCCGGCGCGTCCTCCTGCTGGTCGCGCTGCTGGCGACGGTGTTCGCGGCCGTCGATCTGCTGCCGGGCAATTCCGCCCGCGCGGTGCTCGGCCGCGACGCCACCGCGGAGCAGATCGCGGCGAAGGAACACGAACTGGGCCTGGACCGGCCGCTGCCGGTGCGGTTCGTCGAGTGGATATCCGGTGTGGCGACCGGTGATTTCGGCCGCACCGCGCGTGGGCGATCGATCAATGAGCTGCTGGCCGACAAGTTTCCGCCGACGCTGCTGCTCGGCGGGCTCGCCTTCCTGGTGACCGTGGTCGCGTCGCTGCTGCTCGGTGGCTGGTGGGCGACGCGGCGGGGTGCGGCTACTCGGTTCCTGCAGCCGACTACCACTGCGGCGGCGGCGATTCCGGAGTTCGTCATCGCGACCTTGTTGATCCTGGTGTTCTCCCTGGGCGCCGGTTGGTTACCCGCCGTCACCATTACCGGGCGTTCCGGATTTCCGGCCAGTCCGGACATGCTGGTGCTGCCGGTACTCGCACTGGCGATACCGCAGACCGGCTGGAACACCCGGGTGGTGCGCGCGGCCCTGCTCGACTCCGCGCGCTCGCCGCATGTGGAAAGTGCGGTGCTGGACGGACTTTCGACCACCACGGTGCTGACCAGGCATGTGCTGCCGTTCGCGCTGCCGACGATTGTGGCGAGTTTCGCGACCACGGTCGGCATGCTGCTCGGTGGTGCGTTGGTGGTGGAGACCATTTTCAACTACCCGGGACTCGGTGCGGTACTCGCGGGGTCGGTCGCCGATCGGGACACCTCGTTGATCGCCGCGGTGGTCGCGCTGACCGGAATCGTCATCATGGCGATGCTGGCCATGGCGGACGGGATTCGGGCCTGGGCACTGCGGGGGCGGATATGACCGATGTGCAGCGGAATCCAGCGGCTCGGATCGGAAGGTCGCAGATGAAGAGATTCCTCACGGTATTGCCTGCGCTGGTGCTGGTCATCGCTGCCGCGCTCGGGCCGAGTTCGGCGACTCGGCCTGCAGAGGAGGCGGTCGGGATACCGTTCGGGCGGCCGGGCGCGGATACCTTATTGGGCACGGACCGACTCGGACGGGATGTGCTGGCTCAACTGCTCTATGGCGGTTGGGGTCTGCTGTTGCTGGCGGGTGTGATCGCGGTCGCGGTGACCGGGTTGTCGTGCGTGCTCGGCGCGATCGCGGCACTGCGTCCTCGGGTCGGTGCGTTGATCGAGGGCGTCGCCGATTTCGCCATCCTGCTCCCGGCCGTACTCGGGATCCTGCTGGTGCTGACGGCCTGGCCGGATGCGGGCGTCTACGGGCTCGTCGTGGTGGCTCTGCTCTTCGGAACTCCATACTGCGCAAGAGTTTTCGCGGCGGCCGCAACGGGCGTCGCTGCGAGCGGCTATGTCGAGGCCGCCCAGGCGAGCGGTGAAACTCTGCCGCACTTGGTCTTCCGTGAAGTGATTCCGAATCTGCGCGAGGTCTTGGCCGCGCAACTCGGTCTTCGCTTCGTAGAGGGCGTGTATGTGGTCAGCACCGCATCGTTCCTCCAACTGCCGACCACGCTCGGCGCGAGCAACTGGGCGGTCATGGTGCGCGAGAACTCCTCCGGCATGCTCCTCAACCCCTGGTCCGTGCTGGCTCCGAGCCTGGCGATCGCGGTGGTCGCGGTCAGTGTGAATCTCGCGGTGACCTCGTTCGATCAGCACCGTCCGCGCCGCTGGGCTGTTCGAAGGACGCGCGGTTCCGAGCCGCTGGGACCGGCCGGTGCGGAGTTGCCGGTCGCAGGCAATGCGATGGAGGAGCGGGGATGAATGCGTCTGTCGTCGTCGATGCGCTGACCGTGTGCGGATCGAATGGTCGGGAGTTGTTCGAGCCCACCAGTTTCAGCGTCGCGGCGGGTAAGGTCACCGCCCTGACCGGCCCGTCGGGATCGGGCAAGACCACGTTGATGCGGGCACTGCTCGGGCATCTGCCAACGGGCGCGCGGCGGTCCGCGGGTTCGGCCGTGATAGCGGGGCAGGACGTATTCGCGTTGAATCCTGGCGCACTGCAACGGTTCCGGCGTGACCACATCGCCTATGTCGGACAGGATCCTGGTTCGGCCCTCAATCCGTTGATGCGTGTGCGTTCCCTGCTGAACGAGGTTCGCCACCCCGCTGCCGCCGTGCCCGAAGCCCTGGAGTTGGTCGGCCTATCCGACGAACACCTGCGCCGCCGACCCGGCGAACTCTCCGGCGGTCAGCAGCGCCGAGTGGCCCTTGCGCGTGCGCTGGTTCGCCACACCGGGATCCTCATTCTCGACGAGCCTCTTGCCGGGCTGCACGGTTCCCTCCGCACCGATATCGCCCGTCTGCTGGCCGATATCGCCGCACAGCGCTCTGCCGCGATCTTGCTGTCCGGGCACGACACCGCGACTATTCATGCGATCGCCGATGAGGTGGTCGAGTTGGGTGCGGTGCATACCGATGTAATCAGCCGCACACCTGTGCCGACTCTTTCGGGGATATCGAAATCACCGCAATCGAACGGGGGTGCCGCATCGATCGTGCGGGTGGCGATGGCTCCGAAGATGCCGCTCGGCCGAGCGGCCGACACCGGGGTCTCGGCTCTGCAGCCCAGCGAAGGACAGGGTGCGGTAGCTGTGCGCGCCAGGACGGTCGAGTTGGTTGCGGAACCCGTCCTGCGCGGCCAGGACATCGGTGCCTCGATCGACGGGCACGAGGTATTGGCGGACATCGATTTCGTGCTGCCGGGCGGCGCCGCACTGGCCATTGTCGGGGCGTCAGGAGCTGGAAAGACCACTCTCGCACGGGTTATCGCCGGTCTGCACCGGGAAGCGACCGGATCGCTGGAACTGCGAAGTGAGTCGATCCCGATCGGGCCCCGTCGACGAGCTCGCAATGGCCGCAATGGTATTCAGCTGGTCACCCAGAACCCGCGGTCCGCGCTCAATCCCCGTCGCACCGTCGCCCAGACGCTCGGCCGTCCGCTGCGCCGAATCGGAGGTGTACCGAAACGACAACTGGCGCAGCGCATTACCGACCTACTCGACTCGGTCGAACTCGCACCGGAGCTCGCCATCCGCTACCCGCACGAACTCTCCGGCGGCCAACGCCAGCGGGTGGCACTCGCCAGAGCGCTCGCGGCCGAACCAGCCGTGCTGGTCTGTGATGAGATCACCTCGGCCCTGGACCACAACACCGCCGTCTCGATCATGACCCTGCTGGACCGCATCCGCGCCGAACACGACACCGGCCTGCTCGTCATCACCCACGACATGACGCTGGTCACCGGACACTGCTCCCACCTCGTCGTCCTCGACCACGGCCGCATTGTCGAATCCGGCTCGGCGACAGCGGTCCTCACCGCCCCGGCGCACACCGCGACCCGCGAACTTCTCGGCTAGGCGTTTCCCGCACACAGTTTGTGCGCGACGCACAGTAGTGCTGCGAGGACGAATCGGCGGCGGCGTAATCGGCGATCTGCTCGGTAATCTCGGAATACGGAGCGCGTGACCACCAGGCATGCGGGGTCTGCAGGGGAGGGACACATGGCGCTGGGCTTGCCGCGACGCGTGTATCGCGGGGGTGGTCATTCGGATCGGGATGATGGAGGAATGCTCGCGAAGCTGACCGGCGTGTTGGTCGCCGCAATGGTGATTCTTGTACTCGCCGGTTGCGGCGCCGAACGCAATCTGCCGCCCATTCCCGAGGGCATCCCGCCCGGTCCCGGTACTCCGCTACCGCTGATCGATCTGGATGCGCCCGGCCGCACCGCCGTGCAATTACGCGACTGGGCCGACGAACAATCCGACAAACTCGGCATTCCGAGTGTCTCGCTGGAGGCGTACGGCTATGCCGCGGCGATCCTGGGCCGGTCCCGGCCGGACTGCGGGATCGCCTGGACCACCATCGCGGGGATCGCCAGTGTGGAGAGTAAGCACGGGACCCATCGCGGTTCGGCGGTCGATGCGGATGGCACTGTGCGCCCGCCGATCATCGGCATCCCGCTGGACGGTGCGCCGGGCGTGGCACTGGTCAAGGACACCGACGGCGGCAAGCTCGACGGCGACCCGGAGTTCGACAGGGCGCTCGGCCCACTGCAATTCATTCCGGAGACCTGGAAGCGCTGGGGTGTCGACGCCAATGGCGACGGCGTCGCCGATCCGCAGAATATCGATGACGCCGCTCTCACCGCGGCCCGCTACCTGTGTGCGAGCGGCGGCGATCTGACCTCCGAGCGCGGCTGGCAGCAGGCTCTGTTGACCTACAACCAGTCGAATGCCTATCTATTGACCGTCCGTGATCGCGCCGCCGCGTACAGCGTCGGGCGTCGGGCATGAGCACCCGTTGGAGGAAACAACGGGTGCTTACCGCGACAGTGCGAAGCGATTCGTCGGAGTGCCGGTTACTGCGCAATGCGTGAGGACGCTAGGCTCGCAGACGCACGGCCCTTCCCGTCAGACCTACCGTGCCAACAGCCGAAGGAGTGTCGTTTTCGTGGCCATCATCGAACAGGTCGGAGCTCGCGAGATCCTGGATTCCCGCGGAAACCCCACTGTCGAGGTCGAGATCGCCCTCGACGACGGCACCCTGACCCGGGCTGCCGTGCCCTCCGGTGCCTCCACCGGTGAACACGAGGCCGTCGAACTGCGCGACGGCGGCGAGCGCTACGGCGGCAAGGGTGTGCAGAAGGCCGTCGAGGGTGTGCTCGACGAGATCGCGCCCGCCGTCATCGGCCTCGACGCGGTCGAGCAGCGCACCGTCGACCAGGTCCTGCTGGATCTGGACGGCACTCCGGACAAATCCCGCCTCGGTGCGAACGCCCTGCTCGGCGTCTCGCTCGCGGTGGCCCGCGCCGCCGCCGAATCCTCGGGCTTGGAGCTGTTCCGCTACCTGGGCGGCCCGAACGCGCATGTGCTCCCGGTGCCGATGATGAACATCCTCAACGGTGGCGCACACGCGGACAGCGGCGTCGATGTCCAGGAGTTCATGGTCGCCCCGATCGGCGCGACCACCTTCAAGGAGTCGCTGCGCTGGGGCGCCGAGGTGTACCACGCGCTGAAGTCGGTGCTGAAGTCCAAGGGCCTGTCCACCGGTCTCGGTGACGAGGGTGGTTTCGCGCCGTCCGTCGCGGGCACCAAGGAAGCGCTCGACCTGATCGGTGTCGCCATCGCGAAGACCGGCCTGAAGCTGGGCACCGATGTCGCGCTCGCGCTCGATGTCGCGGCCACCGAGTTCTACACCGCGGGCAGTGGTTACAAGTTCGAGGGCAGCGTCCGCTCGGCCGCCGATATGGCGCAGTTCTACGCCGAACTGCTCACCGCTTACCCGCTGGTCTCCATCGAGGACCCGCTGTCGGAGGACGACTGGGACGGCTGGGTCGCGCTGACCGACCAGATCGGCGACAAGGTGCAGTTGGTCGGCGACGACCTGTTCGTCACCAACCCGGAGCGCCTGGAGGAGGGCATCACCAAGGGCGCGGCCAATGCGCTACTGGTGAAGGTCAACCAGATCGGCACGCTCACCGAGACTTTGGATGCCGTCGAGCTCGCGCACCGCAACGGCTACAAGACGATGATGAGCCACCGCTCCGGCGAGACCGAGGACACCACCATCGCCGACCTGGCCGTCGCGGTCGGCAGCGGTCAGATCAAGACCGGCGCCCCGGCGCGCAGCGAGCGCGTCGCCAAGTACAACCAGCTGCTGCGCATCGAGGATGCGCTCGGCGATTCCGCACGGTACGCGGGTGACGTCGCGTTCCCGCGGTTCGCGTTCGAAGGCTAGTCAGCTAGGGGAGCGGTATGACAGAGCGACGTGCGCGTGGATCCAGTCCGGCTGGACGCGGGAACCGCCGCACGTCGCGCTCTGCCAGATCGCGCCCGGCCGCCGAATCGCCGGCGGCCGCACCGAAGCGGACGACCCGCAGGCGGTCCGAATCCGCCGAGAAGGCCAAGTCGCAGAAGACAGGGCTGCGCTCCGGCGGGCACGAGGACAGGCATGATCGCACGATCCTGGGCCTGTCCACCGGTAAGGCGGTCATCCTGGCCATTGTCGTGGGCGCACTCGCGCTGACGCTGGCCGTGCCGCTGCGCACCTATTTCACCCAGCGCGCCGAGGCCGCGCACCTGGCGCAGGAGCGCATCGAACTCGAGGCCGATCTCGCCAAGTTGCGGGATCGCCGTGCGCAGCAACAGGATCCGGCCTACGTCCGCTCCGAGGCCAGGGACCGGTTACGGCTGGTCATGCCGGGTGAGACGCCCTATATCGTCCAGGTGCCGGGCATCGAAGCTCCCGCGCCGCCCGCCGCACCGACCCAGTCGAAGGCGCCCGAGCCCTGGTACACCGAACTGTGGCGCAGTATTTCGCAACCGCAGCAGGCCCCGGCGCCCGAGGCCGCACCGGCCGGGCCGCCCGCCGCGCCGCAGCCAGCACCGGAAGGACCCAGGTGACCGCACCGAACGACCGCGATCTCGAGATCATCGCCAAGCAGCTGGGACGCGAACCGCGTGGCGTACTCGCCGTCGCTTACCGCACCCCGGACGGGCTGCCCGCGGTGGTCAAGACCGCGCCGCGGCTGCCCGACGGCACCCCCTTCCCGACTCTCTACTACCTGACCGATCCCCGCCTCACCGCAGAGGCGAGCAGGCAGGAATCCGCGGGCGTCATGCGGGAAATGACCGAACGCCTCGCCACCGACCCGGAATTGGCCGCCGCCTATCGCGCCGCCCACGAGAGCTATCTGGCCGAGCGCAATGAAATCGAATCGCTCGGAACCGATTTCACCGGCGGCGGCATGCCCGAACGAGTGAAATGCCTGCACGTCCTGATCGCCCACGCCCTCGCCAAGGGCCCAGGCGTCAACCCCTTCGGCGACGAAGCAGTAGCCATGGCCGCGGACCACGGCCTCCGCGGCACCGCAATCCCCGCCGACTGGCCGAAATACGAGCCGCCCCACACCCCGGAAATGAGCGGAGCTGAGCAATGAGTGATCGGGTAGCGGCTGTCGACTGCGGGACGAATTCGATTCGACTATTGATCGCCGAGGTGCTCGGCGACGGGCGGTTGGCGGATGTGCATCGGGAGATGCGCATCGTGCGGCTGGGGCAGGGGGTGGATGCGACGGGGGCACTTGCGCCGGAGGCGATCGAGCGCACCAGGGTTGCGCTCGCCGATTATGTCGCGCTGATGCGGGAGGCGGGGGTCGGTCGGGTGCGGATGGTCGCTACCTCCGCGACGCGCGATGCCGCCAACCGCGAGGATTTCTTCGCCATGGCCCGTGCCGAACTCGGCACTGTGGTGGCGGGTGCGGAGGCCGAGGTGATCACCGGTGACGAGGAGGCGCGGCTGTCCTTCACCGGTGCCGTCGGCGAATTGGCCAGCGAGGCAGGGCCTTTCGTTGTCGTCGATCTCGGCGGCGGTTCCACCGAACTCGTCGTCGGCGACAGCGATGGTGTGCGGGCCGCATTCTCCGCCGATATCGGCTGTGTCCGCATTACCGAACGGTGCCTGCCCGGCAATCCACCGACCGCCGAACAGGTCGCCGCCGCACGGGAATTCGCCACCGAACGACTGGATGAGGCCTTCGCCAAGGTCCCCGTCGACGGCGCGCACACCTGGGTCGGCGTTGCGGGCACCATGACCACGATCGCCGCCGTCGCCCTCGATCTGCCCGAATACGATTCGGCGCGAGTCCATCTCACCAGCCTCACCCTGGACCAGGTGCGCGAGGTCTGCGATCGCCTGATCGGTATGAACCACGACGAACGCGCCGCACTCGGCCCCATGCATCCCGGCCGCGTCGATGTGATCGGCGGCGGCGCCGTCATCACCGAGGTGCTCGCCTACGAACTGTCCCGCCGCGCCGACATATCCGCCCTCATCGTCAGCGAACACGACATCCTCGACGGCATCGCCCTGTCCATAGCCTGAGCCTGGTCACTCCACCTCGTCGAGCGGGGCAGCCCAGGTATTGCACGATGACGTCGAAGCGCCGCGGTAACCGGCTTCGACCCAGCGTCGGCTGTTCACGCCGGTACCGTGGGTCGGATCCTCCTCGGTATCGGATTGGATATCGATCAGATCCACGGCCTCGGCCGGGGTCAGCATCCCGCCGGCCTGCGCTGCCGCCAGCATCACTCCGGCCAGGCACTGGGCCTGGAGTTCGATGCGTCGGCTGAGTTCCAGTCCGAGCGGCGACTTCTCGCCCGCGGTATCGATATCCCGATCGGCGCTACGCAGGATGCCGGTGGAGGACTGCAGGTGGTGGCCGTACTCGTGCATCACTACGAACATCAGGTACTGCCCGAGTTGCGAACCCCAACCCCGATGGATCGGATCGTCGGTCGGCCAGTACACATTGCCGCCGCAATAGAACGCGGGATCCGTGGACTGGACCTGTTTCGAGCAGCCGGTCGTCACGTTGTCGACCACGACGAGTTGCAGCGGTGCGAGGCTCATACCCGCGGCGCGCAGGGCCGGATCCCAGGCCTTCGTCAAGCAGTCCAGCTCGGTCTGCACGAATTGCCGCTGGCCCGCCGCGCTCATCTCGATCGGCGGCAGCTGACACCGCAGCAGGGGCAAGCGCAGCTCGGCGTGCAGCGTATTGGCCGTCAGCGGAGGTTCCTGCAGCGCGCCGACGACGGGCTCGGCGTCCACCGCGGATACCGACGCGCACCCGGTGCCGAGCAGCGACACCAGCGCGCCGATCACGGCGAGAAGCAGCGCCGCATGGGCGCTCGAGCGCTTCATCAGGTTCCCCCGTCCAGCCAACAAACGAGGTTTCCCCGTCCAGCGAGGCGAACTTTACCGGGAAGTTCTCCGGTTTTCTCGTCGAGTGCTGTGCGTCACCGATCGCGGTCGACGAATATTCGACGTTGCCTCAAAGTTGCTGACTAGGCGCACTGAAGCGATATTTCCAAGATGGACGTACTGGTTGGCGGATTGCTCGGACGGCCGCTCTGGCATGCTCGGCTATATCGGCCGTGAGCAGGGAAACTTTGTTCAGGATGCCGGGAATTCCCCGCCTATATGGGATGGTCTGAGCATGTCCGACGCAGCAATGGCGGAGCAACCGGTTCGGGAGCGGAGTCTGTTCGGTCATCCCATCGGGTTGGCCAACCTCTTCGGAGTCGAACTCTGGGAGCGCTTCTCGTTCTACGGAATGCTCACCATCCTCGGGTACTACCTCTATTACTCGACGACCGAGGGCGGACTTGGACTATCGCAGAGCACCGGCGTCGGGATCGTCGGCGCGTACGGCGGGCTGGTGTATCTGTCCACGGTGCTCGGCGGGTGGATCGCAGACCGGTTGATCGGCATGGAGCGCACCGTCTTCTACGGCGGCATCGTGGTGGTGGCCGGGCATATCGCGTTGGCGATTCTGCCCGGACTGAGTGGTGTCGGAGTCGGCCTGGTGCTGGTCGCGCTCGGCAGCGGCGGACTGAAGGCCAATGCGTCCTCGCTGCTCGGCACCCTCTACCGGCCGGGTGATCCGCGCTTCGACGGCGGCTTCACGCTGTTCTATCTGGGCATCAACCTCGGTGCGTTCGTCGGTCCGCTGCTCACCGGTCTGCTGCAACGGAATTGGGGCTTTCACTACGGTTTCGGTGCGGCCGCGGTCGGCATGGCGCTGGGGCTGACGCAGTACGTGGTGTTCCGGCGCAACCTCGGTACCGCGGGCAGGCATGTGCCCAACCCGTTGCCGCGCAACGCCGTCGGACCGATCCTCGGCATCGTGGCCGGTGCGGCCATCATGGTCGCGCTGGCATTGATCACCGGCCTGGTGAACCTGGACAACCTCTCCGAGGTCACCACCGGCGTCATCATCGCGGCCTCGCTCGCCTACTTCGTACTCATGCTCACCAGCGCCAAGGTGACCCCCGTCGAGCGCAGCCGGGTCCGCGCCTTCATTCCGCTGTTCATCGCGAATGCGGTTTTCTGGTCGCTGTTCCAGCAGATCTTCACGGTCCTCGCGGTGTACTCCGATGAGCGGATGAAGTGGACCATCTTCGGCTGGACCGCGCCGTCGAACTGGATCGGTTCGGTCGAGCCGGTGTGGATCATCTGCCTGTCGCCGCTGTTCGCGCTGATGTGGACCAAGCTGGGCAATCGCGCGCCGAGCACACCACACAAATTCGCCCTCGGCGTCATCGGCATGGGGCTGGCGTTCTGGTTGTTCGTGCTGTTCTCGGGGAGCAGCGGCAAATCGGTGCCTGCGCTGGCGGTACTGCTCATCATGGGCGCATTCGCGGTCTCCGAACTGCTGCTTTCCCCGATCGGCCTCTCGGTCACCACGCAGTTGGCGCCCGAGGCGTTCCGGGCCCAGATGATGGCGCTGTACTTCTTCTCCGTTGGCATCGGAACCTCGATGTCCGGTACTTTGGCTCGGTTCTATGACGCGGACCACGAATTCGCGTACTTCGGCATCACCGGAGCAGTAGCGATCTGTGCCGGTCTGATCGTCGTCGCACTCACACCATGGGTGAGCCGACATATGGCCGGTGTGCACTAGACGGAGAACCCGTCGACGACAGCAAGGAGACAGTGTTGGCGACCCCAGGAACTCGATGGGGCGGTCTGTTCCGCACCAAATCGGTCGAGCAGTCCATCCGGGACACCGACGAACCCGATTCGAAACTGCGTAAGGATCTGACCGCCTGGGATCTCACCGTCTTCGGTGTCGCCGTGGTCGTCGGTGCGGGCATCTTCACGCTCACCGCGCGGACCGCGGGCAACGTCGCCGGACCTTCGGTTTCCCTCGCGTTCGTCTTCGCCGCCGTCGCCTGCGGGTTGACCGCGCTGTGCTACGCCGAATTCGCCTCGACGGTTCCGGTTGCCGGCAGCGCGTACACGTTCTCCTACGCCACCTTCGGCGAGCTCGTCGCATGGATCATCGGCTGGGATCTGATCCTGGAGTTCGCGCTCGCGGTGTCGGTGGTCGCCAAGGGGTGGTCGCAATACCTCGGTGAGGTGATGGGATCGCATTCGCCGATCGTGCATCTGGGTCCGATCGACTTCGACTGGGGTGCGGTACTTCTCATCTCGGTTCTTGGTGTGCTGCTGGCGGTCGGCACCAAGGTGTCGTCGCGGGTTTCGGCGGTGGCCGTCGCCATCAAGCTGGGCGTTATCGCGGTGGTTCTCGTTGTCGGCGCCACCTACTTCGACAAGTCGAACCTGACGCCCTACATCCCGCCGTCGCAGTCCGGCGCGGAAGGGGAGGGACTGCACCAGTCGCTGTTCTCCTATTTCACCGGTGCCGGTCACAGCACCTTCGGCTGGTACGGCCTGCTCGCCGCGGCCAGCCTGGTGTTCTTCGCGTTCATCGGATTCGATGTCGTCGCGACCACGGCGGAGGAGACGAAGAATCCGCAGCGCTCGGTGCCGCGCGGCATTCTCGGCTCGCTGGTGATCGTCACGATTCTCTATGTCGCGGTATCGCTGATCCTTACCGGAATGGTGCCCTACACCGCGCTGTCCGGTGACCGCGCAACGCTCGCAACGGCTTTCGCGCAGCACGGCGCCACCTGGACCAAGAACATCATCTCCATCGGCGCGCTCGCCGGACTCACCACGGTCGTCATGGTGATGTTCCTCGGACAGACCCGCGTGCTGTTCGCCATGTCGCGTGACGGACTGATGCCGCGTCAGCTCGCACACACCGGCAAGAACGGCACTCCGGTTCGGCTGACCATCGTGGTCGGCGTCGTCTGCGCCGCGCTCGCCGGTTTCGTGGACTTCGGCACCCTCGAGGAGATGGTCAATATCGGCACCCTCTTCGCCTTCGTCCTGGTCGCCATCGGCGTCCTCATCCTGCGCCGCACCCGCCCCGAACTCCCGCGCGGCTTCCGCGTGCCCTTGGTCCCGCTCGTCCCCATCCTCGGCGTGCTCGCCTGCCTGTGGCTGATGCTCAACCTCTCGGTCGAAACCTGGCTGCGCTTCCTCGTCTGGATGGCCCTCGGCCTGATCGTCTACTTCGCCTACGGCCGGCGCCACTCCGTCCTCGCCAACCGGCCGGCGAATTCCTCCGACGGCACCGCATCGGTCGCCGCTCATGACGGCACCTGACTGCGCAAGGCGGCATTACTCTGGCCACCACCGGAGATGCACTAGCCTGCAGAACAGAATTCCGGTACGGCAGTACGAGTCGGTACGCTGACCGGGCGCCCCTATAGCCCAATTGGCAGAGGCAGCAGACTTAAAATCTGCAAAGTGTCGGTTCGAGTCCGACTGGGGGCACGTACAACATCGGCACATGCACCAACATCTGTGGCCTGAACAGGCGATTCTTGCGGAGCGGTCATGATGCTGCTGATCGATGTCGCGGTGTGGGCGACCGGGGGAGTTGCTCGGCGGGCAGTTCGGGATTCGACGGGCGATCACGCAGACCGGGCCGGATCCAGTCTTGGCGAGCTGCTGGCATTCGCGACCTCATGCGGCGCTGCGGCTGCCGTGCGGGCCGGATGATTGCTGGCGGGCAGCTGTCCGGACACGGCAGGGTCAGTGGAGCGGTCCCTTGTCTGCGGGCGGCAAGCTGTGCAGCACCGTGCGTACGATGCCGGGCACCTGGTCGTCGAGTTCGGCGGGTATCGGCCGGTTGGTCGTGAGATATCGCCGCACCGCGGCGTAGGGCAGGTCGATCACGGCGAGGGCGATCGTGGCCGTGGACAGTCCGGTTTCGGCACGTAACGCGTGGACGAGTCCGCGGATCGCGGTGTCCCACCGAGCGGATTCGTTGTCGCGCTCCTCGCAGGCGGCGCCGGGCCAGCTCTGGGGTGCAAAGCTGTGGACTCCTGCCAGCAGCACCTGCGCATCGAGTGGGTTGCTCCGGCACCACGTCACGACATGGCCGGCGACCGCGGCTGCGGCCTCGACCGGATCGTGCTTGCCGAACAAGACGTAAGCGTCCTGGTGCAAGCGCCCGACGGCCCTGTTCCACAGGGCAGCCAGCAACGAGGGACGGTCCGGAAAGCGGTGGTAGACCGATCCGCTCGGCGCGCCCGATTCCCGGATCACACCGACCATCGTGACGCCCGCCACGCCGTCGGTAGCCAGCAGTCGCGCTGCGGCGTCGAGAATCGCCGCGGTGTCATGTACGAATCTCGCCACGGGTGTAGAGATTACTCTCTAGAAATTTGTAGAGTGAGATCTCTACAACGATGAGAGGGCAACAATGACCATCACTTCCGAAGACGTTTACAAACTTGCTCCGTTCGTGCGCACCCTCGGCGTGGAGTTCACCGAACTCACATCGGCTGTGGTGGCTGCCCGCCTGGACTACGCCGTCGAGCTGTCGACAACCGGGGGAGGTTTGCACGGCGGCGCACTGATGGGGTTGGCCGATGCCGCGGCCGCGGTGTGCGCGGTTCTCAACGCCGCGCCGGGAGCGTTGCCCGCGACGACCGATTCGACAACGCACTTCCTGCGTCCGGTCCGAGGGGCGGCGCACGCGGTCGCCGAGCCGATACGCGCCAGCCGCACCGCTGTGGTGGTCGGGGTAAAGGTCGTCGACGAATCCGGCGAGCTGTGCGTCCATGTGATCCAAACGGTGCAGACACGCGGTCCGGCCGCTGCTGGGTGAGACACCGGAACATCGTGCCCGGCCCGGGGAATCGCATCCTTTCCGATCGGATCGATCGGCTGATCATCGAACGTCTGTATTCCGCTGTATTCCGCGCAGAGCACTGGTGATCTGGCTGTTCGCGTATCGTCGTGGACGATTGTCTATCTACTCGCGGGGTATCTCATCCTTGCCTCGATCGGACGAGCGCCCCTCGATGAAAAACGCATCCGCGAGCTCGTTGCAGTGCTCATACCCTGAATTAACGGCGATCCCGACAACGTATTTGCCGCCATATGCGGCGTGAACGCTTTGCTCACAAATGCGGCAAATCGGTCGGGATGCAATCGGTTGACGTGTCTGTTGCGAATCCCAGAGGACAGTTGTTTTAGAGTAGGGGATGTCCGGTATGTCCACAGTCGGTATATCGGTGGTTCGGGGGGTTGTTCTGGCGGCGGGGCCGCCGGGAATTGTTTTGCATTCGTTACAGCGACCTCCGCGCGGGGGTGCGGTCGGCGCTGCGATCACCGGTGCGCTGGACGGTGCGGCCGACGAATCGGGTAACGATGCCGAGGGTGGCGACGATGCCATCGTGTACCAGGCGGTATCCGAGCGGCGGGCGATCGTATCGCAGCTGACGGCGGGGAAGTGGGCGTCGTCGCAGGTCTCGGATGGTTCGGAGCTGGCTGTGCTGGCCAGGGAGGAGCACGGACTCGAACTATTCGAGACCGTGCGCGTGTTGGAGATCGTGGACGGCCAGACCTTGTTCTTGCTCGTCGGTCCGGCGCGCGACACCGTATCGGCAGCCGGTGCTCGCGCTTATTGAGTTCCTGAAACGAACGATATAAGCGGAGGTCGAAGTGGACCAGTCGAAGAGTGGTACCGATAGCAGTCCGAACCGGTCTGAATCGTTGCAAACCGGCTCATTCCGCTCTTCCGGAAACCCGGATTCGGCTATCGGTTCCGGCGCGCGCGCCAACAGTAATGGAGACGCGCGACCGTCGTCATTCGACATTCTTCCGCTGACCGCGGCACAGCGGGGTATCTGGTTTGCCCAGCATCTCGCGGAGTCGTCGCCGATATCTGTGGCCCAATACGTCGAGATCATCGGCGAGTTGGACCTGGAATTGCTTGCCGAAGCATGCCGAACCGCCAGTCGCGAGTTCGGATCCGGACATATGCGCCTGATCGAGGTCGACGGAGAGCCATGCCAGTTCGTCGACGAGGAACATGGTGCTCAGGTGTCGGTCATGGACTTGCGCCGACATTCCGATCCGGTTGCGACCGCGCACAGAATTATGGTTCAGGATTATTCTGCCCCGCTGGACTTGATGAACGACGACCTCATGACGAGCACTGTGTTCCAGGTCGGCGCGGACCATTTCCTGTGGTATCAGCGCGCGCACCATATCGCGCTCGACGGATTCGCCGCGGTAACAATGCTGCACCGGATAACCGAGTTGTACAACGCTTGGCTGAAGTCCGAGGTACCGGCACCGTGCGCGGCGCAGGATCTGGGGGCCGTCGTCGAGCAGGATCTGGCATACCGGGGTTCGGCGCGTTTCGATAACGACCGCAGGTACTGGCTGGAGCACCTGGCAGGCGCGCCTCCCGTCGTCAGCCTGGCCGGGCGCGTGGGCAAGCCCACCATTCATCCTGCGCTGGTCAGCACAGAGCTGCCGGATGCCACCGCACAGCTGCTGGAAAGTGTCGCGCTCGAGCACGGCCAGGCCGCGACCGCGACCATCGTCGCGGCGTTTGCCGGGTATCTCGCGCGGATGACCGGAAGCGATGAAGTTTTGCTGAGCCTGCCGGTTTCGGGTCGGCACTCTGCCGTGCTGCGCCGTTCCGGGGGAATGGTGGCAAATGTGGTCCCGCTGCGAGTGCAGGTCGCGGGCCACACCGTCGGTGAACTGATCGCCGCTGTGCAGGGCGAGTTGACGAGTGCGCTGCGGCGGCAGCGCTACCGCCAAGAGGACCTATTCCACGATATGGGGATTGCGCGCGACGAGGCGGCATCCTTCGGGCCGGCCGTGAACCTCATGATGATCGAGAACGAGGTTGTGCTCGGCAACACGACAGGCCGCCTGCACGTCCTCACCTCAGGCCCTACCGCCGACCTTTTCGTCAATATCTACCCGGGCGCGGGCAAGGCCAGTACACATATCGACTTCCAGGGGAATCCGAATGCCTACAGCCCTGAGGAGCTCGGCGGGCACCACCGCCGGTTCCTCATGTTCCTGCACGAGTTCCTCGCCGGGGGACCGGGATGTCCGGTCAGTAGACTGCCGCTGCTCGAAGTACAGGAACGGTCTGAGCTGCTGCCGGTGCGGGGGCCCAGCGGGGTCGAAACACGGCTGCTTCCGGAGATACTGAGCGAGAGCGCGCGCCGGAATCGAAGTGCGTGCGCGATCGCCTCGGCCGGGCAGACGATGACGTATGGCGAGCTCGACACCAGGTCTTCCCAGCTGGCCCGGCATCTGATCACTTTGGGCTGTGGGCCGGACACGGCGGTGGCGATCATGCTGCGACGCTCGGTCGAATCGGTCGTGGCGACATGGGCGGTCGCGAAATGCGGGGCCGCGTTTGTCCAGTTGGCCCCCGAGTACCCGTCGAAGCGGATAGCGCATATGGTCGCCGACAGCGGCGCAGCTGTGGCGATCACGGTCGATGCCCTGCGCGGGCGGCTCCCGCAGGAGATACACCATGTGGTTCTCGACGGCCCCGCGACCCGGTGGGAATCCGACGCCGCGGGCGGGCCGATTTCCGACGATGACCGTATCCGGCCACTACGGCCATCCCATGTCGCCTACATGACGTATACCTCGGGATCCACCGGAACGCCGAAAGGCGTCCAGGTCACCCACACCGGCCTCGCGAATCTCGTTGCCGACCGCGCCGCCACATATGGGATCGACACGACATCCCGCGTGTCCTATGCCCTCTCACCCAGTTTCGACGCCTCCCTGGAACAGTTTCTGACCTGCTTCGCGAACGGATCCACGCTGGTGATCGTGCCGCCCGAGGTGACCGGCGGTGAGCCGCTCACGCAACTGCTGGCCGACGAGCACGTGACCCACCTGACGCTGACGCCGGCGATGCTGGCAACCGTGGACCCGCGTCCGATGACCGACTTGCGGGTGGTCGTGGTCGGTGGTGACGTATGTCCACCGCACGTCATCGAGCGGTGGACACCGTCGTTGTCCATGTACAACGAATACGGTCCCACCGAAACCACCGTGACCGCCGTCGGTGCCATGCTGCGACCCGGCCGTGCGCACACGGTCGGTGGCCCCATTCGTGGCTTCTCGGCGATGGTGCTGGACCGAACGCTCCAACCGGTGCCAAGGGGCACAGCGGGCGAGTTGTATCTCGCCGGGCCGGGATTGGCCCGTGGATACAGCCATCTGTCCGTCGAAACCGCCGCCCGGTTCGTCGCCGATCCGTACGGCGATGTCGGCGAGCGGATGTATCGCACCGGCGACATCGCGCGCTGGACCGGCGACAACGGCGAAATGACGCTGGAAATGCTGGGGCGCGGCGACTTCCAGGTCAAGATCCGCGGATACCGGATCGAACCGGGTGAAATCGACGCCGCGCTCTCCACCCACGAGGACGTGGATCTTTCCGTCACGGTGCCGGTGCAGAACAATGCCGGTACGACCGTGCTGGCGTCCTATGTGGTCCCGGTCAGCGGCCGTCGGATCGATCCGTTCGAACTCCAGCGCTTCGCCCGCGATTCGCTGCCGCCGCATATGGTCCCGGCGGTGATCCTCGCGTTGGACAGCCTCCCGGTGAACGCGTTCGGCAAGCTCGATCGCCGCGCATTGCCGAAGCCCGAATTCGGGGCCGCGCCGGTCGGCCGGGCGCCGGCCACAGGCCGGGAAGAGACGGTCGCAAGGCTGTTCGCCGAGGTGCTCGGCGTGCCTCGCGTCGGGGCCGACGACAGCTTCTTCGCCCTCGGCGGCGACAGTATTCTGTCGATCCGGCTGGTGGCGCGGGCCAAGGCCGAGGGCCTGAGTTTCTCCACCCAGGATGTGTTCGTGCACAAGACCGTCGCGGGCCTGGCGGCCACGGCGACGGAAGCCGGCGATACCCCCGAGTTGGCCGAGTTGGCCGGTGGCGGCGTAGGGCCGATGCCGTTGTCGCCGATCATGCGCGCAATGCTCGATCGGGGTCAGTACGACCGGTTTGCGCAGGCCGCGCTCGTGCAGCTGCCCGAGGGGGTCGATCGAGCGGGTCTTGTGCGCGCGCTGCGATCCCTGCTGGACCGCCACGACATGCTGCGTGCGGTACTGCGCGGTGGTGATTCGGTTGATCGGTGGTACGTCGAGGTACTCGATCGGGAAGCGGTCGACCCGGACGCCGCGCTCGTCGATGTTCGGCTCGATAGACGTGACGCTGCCGAAGTCGACCGGCACCTGCACAAAGCCGCGGATCGCTTGGACCCGGGCAACGGTGTGCTCGTTCAGGCCGTCTGGATTCAGGATCGCAATGGCTCGGGACCCGACCTGATGTGGCTGGTGATCCACCATCTCGCCGTCGACGCGGTGTCGTGGCGCATCATTCTCGCCGACCTCGCGCAGGCCTGGTCGCAGTTTTCCGACGGCGGCGAACCGCACTTCGGCCCGGTCACCACCTCGTTCCGGCGATGGGTGCACGGTTTGGTCGAACAGGCGCCGAGCAGGTGCTCGGCGGAGCTCGACCTGTGGAAAGACGTACTCGAGCGCGGCGATCAGCTCCTGGGATCGCGCCGTCTGGTCCCGGGTCGTGACGTCGGGGCCACGGCGGGCCGGGTACATCAGCGCATACCGGCAGCGGTTGCCGAGGCGGTTCTCGGCACTATTCCGGACCGCTTTCACTGCAGTGCCAACGATCCGCTTCTGGCGGCCCTGGTACTGGCACTCGGTGAGTGGCGGCGCAGGCGCGGGCGGGCGGCGGCCGCCGGAGAGTTGATCTCGCTGGAGGGACACGGCCGCGAGGAGCGGGCCGTGCCCGGCGCCGATCTCAGCGGCACCGTGGGCTGGTTCACCACACGCTTTCCGGTCCGGATCGAATGGGAGAACGTCGACCTCGATGATGCGCTGGCCGGCGGCAAGAGTGCGGGACTGGCGATAAAGCAGGTGAAGGAGCAGCTGCGCGCGGTGCCCGGCAACGGCATCGGCTATCAGATGCTGCGTCATCTCGATTCCGGGGGCAGCACCGAGCTCGCAGACCTGCCCGAACCTCAGATCAGTTTCAACTACCTCGGGCGGGTGGGTGTCGGCGAACGTTCGGGGCCCTGGGCACCCACCACCGAATTCACCGCACTGACCGCGACGAGCGATCCAGAGATGGCGCTGTCCGCCGTGCTCGATATCAATGCGATCGCCGAGGAAGGTCGCGACGGGCTCGAACTCGACGCGACCTGGGAGTTCGCCTCGCAGGTGTTGAGTGGCGAGGAGGTCGACGAACTCGCCGGGTTGTGGGCTCGAGCCCTGGGGGCGCTCGCCGATCACGTCCGATCCGACATCACACCCGGCTACACCCCATCCGACTTCCCGCTCATCGCGGTATCGCAGGACGATGTCGACCACTGGCTGCGGGAATATCCGTCGATGACCGATGTGTGGCCACTCACCGCCCTGCAGTCCGGGCTGCTGTTCCACACGATCTACGACCGGGACGGCGACGACGGCTACATCGTGCAGGCGACGCTGACGTTCGCCGGGCAGGTGGATGGGGAGCGGATGCGGCGGGCCGCGCAGGTGCTCATCGACCGACACGACAGCCTGCGTACCGCGTTCGTCGAGACTGCCGACGGGCCACGTCAGATCGTGTTGCGCGACACCGAGGTCGATTGGGACGAGTCGAGTATCACCGATGTCGACCGGCAGGCAGAAGCACTGCGTCGACTAGCGGCTGCGGCTGCGGCTCCGTTCGACCCCGCCCGCCCGCCACTGGTGCGGTTCCACCTCGTGCGCACCGGCGTCGATATGTTCCAGTTGCTGGTCACCAACCACCACCTCGTGCTGGACGGCTGGTCGATGCCCCTGCTGATCCACGAGTTGCTCTTGTTGTATACATCCGATTGCGATACTGCCGAGCTCGCGCTGCCTCGTTCGTACCGAGAGTATCTGCAGTGGCTACAGGCTCAGGATCGCGACGCCGCAATCGCCGCGTGGCGGGCGATGCTCGCCGGAATCGACAGTCCGACCCGGGTCACGAGCGGGCAGGATCGGACCGTCACCGCGCACGCGGACGAAGTCGGCCTGAACCTGGACGCCGCGACCACCGCCGCGATTCTCGATCTGGGCCGATCGCATGGAGTGACTGCCAACACGGCCCTACAGGTGGCGTGGGCATTGCTGGTGGCGGTCCTGACCGGACGGTCGGACATGGTGTTCGGCAATACGCTCTCGCACCGTCCGCCGCAGATTCCGGATGTCGAGCGCATGGTCGGGCTCCTCGTCAACACGCTGCCGGTCCGAGTCCGGCTCGAACCCGACGAAACCGTGGGTGACCTGCTCGTCCGCGTGCAATCCGAGCAGGCCGCAATGCTGGATCACCAGCACGTCGGCTTGGCGGAGCTGCAACGGGCCACCGGTATCACCGATATGTTCGACACCGCGACGGTGCTCGAGTCCTATCCGCTCGACCGGGAACTGTTGGCACGCAATCTCTCCGACGCCGGATTGCGGCTCGTCGAGATCGACGCACACGATGCCACGCCATATCCGCTGAGTTTGCAAGTGACCCCGCCACGGTCGAGTCGCGACGGGCGACCGGACGCCGACGAGCCCGGCACCTACACGGTGACGCTGAAATTCGCGACCGACCGATTCGATTCGGACGATGCCCGCACGCTGCTCGAACGATTCGAGCTGCTTCTCACGCAGATCGTCATGGATCCCGCCCGGAAGGTCGCCGAGATCTCCTCCTGCCGGGATTCCGAACGCGCGGAACTGCTTTCGGTCGTCAGCGAGGAGCCGGCCGCGGAGCTCGTGCTGCGCGACATCCTGTCGGGGACCGCGCGCAGATATCCGGATGCCGTGGCTGTCCGGTGCGGTGACACCACGTGGACCTATCGCGAGCTGGAGCGTCGCGCCGACGGGTTCGCTCGCCTGCTGGCCGGCCATGGTGCTCGTGCCGAGTCGATCGTCGCATTGGCCGTTCCCCGTTCGGCCGAACTGGTCGTCGCGATCTGGGCTGTGGCGAAAACCGGTGCCGCCTTCCTGCCGTTGGATCCCGCCAATCCCGCCGCGCGGATCGGGGAGTTGTTGTCCGACTCGCGGACCACTGTGGGCGTGACGACCAGCGCTGTGGCACCACAGCTTCCGGATACTGTCGACTGGTTGATGCTGGACGCTTCGGCTTCGGACGCTCATGCGGGTCTACCCCGTCCGGCTGGGGCCGACAGGCTGTCGGCCGACAATGCGGCATATGTGATCTACACGTCCGGATCGACCGGCAAACCGAAGGCGGTCCACCTCAGCCATCGAGGTCTGGCCGACCTGGTCGCGGCGCAAGTCGACGCCTTCGGTGTGGGTACGGATTCGGTGGTGTTGCAGGTCGCGTCGCCAGGATTCGACGCCTGCCTGTCGGAGTTGCTGTTGGCGCACAGCAGCGGCGCGTGTCTCGTGGTGGCGCCACCGGAGGTGTACGCCGGGACCGACCTCGAGGAATTGCTTCGGTCGCAGCGGGTTTCGCACGCGATCATCACCCCGTCCGTGCTGAACACCATGGATCCGTCCCGGATGCCGTCGTTGACATCGCTCGCGGTCGTCGGCGAAGCGACCGGGCCGGACACCGTGCACCGGTGGGCCCCTGGGCGACGGCTGATGAATCATTACGGACCGACCGAGTGCACGATCTGGGCGACGGGGTCGGATGCCCTCGCACCCGGCGAGCCGGTGACGATCGGTGGCCCGATCCGAGGCGCGTCCGCGATGGTTCTCGACACCTGGCTGCGACCGGTGCCGATCGGTGTCGCGGGCGAACTCTATATCGGTGGGCCCGGACTTGCCCGCGGGTACGTCGATCAACCGGGCGTGACCGCGTCGCGCTTCGTCGCGGATCCGCGATCCACCCGCGGCGAGCGGATCTACCGCACCGGTGATTCCGTGCGCTGGGTGCGCGGACGCGCCGGGTTGACGCTGGAATACCTGGGCCGCAGCGATCAACAGGTCAAGATTCACGGCCTGCGGATCGAGCCGGGGGAAATCGATGCCCTCCTGGCCGGGCACCCGGACGTGGCGAGCGTCGCCACCGTTGCGGTGCAAGGGCCTGCCGGCGAACCGGTTCTGGTGTCCTATGTCGTCGCCGCGTCGGGCGCTGCCGTGGATGTGGCGGCGCTCGGCGACGATCTCGCGGGCAGGCTACCCCGCTATCTGAATCCCGCGGCGATCGTGCAACTCGAGGAGATGCCGTGCACGCCAACGGGAAAGATCGATCGGAAAGCATTGCGGCAGCGCACCTTCGATCTCGACGCCGCGGGCGGCAGGCCGCCGTCGACGCCTGCGGAACAGGTCGTGGCGCAACTGTTCGCCGAGGTGCTCCATCTCGACACGGTGTCCGCCGACAGCAACTTCTTCGCGCTCGGCGGGGACAGCATCGTCTCGATGCGGCTGGTGGCGCTGGCGAGATCCGCCGGGCTCACGTTCACGCCGCGAGATGTGTTCGAAGGCAAGACGGTTGCCGCCCTCGCCGCACTGGCGGGCCGCGATGCGGCTCCGGTGACCATCGAGGAACCCCCGCGACGCCCGACGGGGGATCGCACCTCGGATTATCCGCTCGTCGCGCTGACAGAGCAGGACATCGATCGGCTCGAACGGCAGTACCACGGCCTGTCCGACATTTGGCCGTTGTCGCCCATGCAATCCGGGATGCACTTCGATTCGACGTTCGACCCGGATGCCGGGGACAACTACACCGTCCAGACGATGATCCGACTATCCGGCGCGGTCGACGGTAAGCGCCTGCGACGTGCCGCCCAGGCCGTGGTCGACCGGCACGATATCCTGCGGGCCGCCTTTGTGGAGACGGCGGCAGGGCCGTGCCAGATCGTGCTGGACCATGCCGAAATCCCGTTCCGGGAGATCGATCTCGCCGGTGGCGGCGATGCGGAATCCGCCGCCGACCCGGGATCCATTGCGGCAGCGGACGCGGTGGCGGGATTCGATTTGTCGGCTCCTCCGCTTCTGCGCTTGACGCTGATCCGTCTCGATGCCGGCTCTTTCCGGCTGCTCGTGACGAATCACCATATGATCCTGGATGGCTGGTCGATGCCGTTGCTGATGCGAGAACTACTCGACTACTACGGATCTCCCACACATATCGACTCCGCCGGGCCGGCTCCCTCCTACCGCGAATATCTGTCCTGGCTGGGTCGACAGGACAGCGCCGCATCCAAAGCGGCATGGGCGCAAGCCTTTTCGGATGTCGACGCACCCACCCGGGTGTCCCGCGAAGCCGTCGCGGCGGGCTCCGTATCCGCCGCCGAGGTCACGGCCGAACTCACCGCGGATCGTTTCGCAGAACTTCGTCGAGTGGCGGCGGAGACGGCCGTCACCATCAATGCGGCGGTTGCCGCGGCCTGGGCCTTGAATCTGCGCGTATCGACCGGTGAGACCGATGTGATCTTCGGTGCCGCGGTGTCCGGGCGGCCCCCGGAGTTGCCGCTGGTCGATCAGACGCTCGGCATGTTCCTGACTACGGTTCCGGTGCGAGTCCCGCTCGAACCCACCATGACGGTGCGCGAGTTGCTGACCGGCATTCAGGCGCGGCACGCGCGCATGCTGGAGCATCACCATATCGGCCTACCCGAGATTCACCGCAGCGTCGGCCTGCCCGAACTCTTCGATACCGCGATCACCTTCCAGTCGTTCCCCGTCGACCGGACGGCGCTGCAGGAACTCGTCGATTCGGCGGGCCTTCGGGTGGACGAACTCAGTGGTGTGGACGCGACGCCGTACCCGCTGATCCTGGCTGTGGAACCGAAGCAGTCCGCGGACGGCGAGGCACAGGGGCTGCGGATCATCCTCCGATTCCACGAGCGTGCATTCGACACCGCCTCGGCGCGCCGCATCCTCGACCGCTTCGTCGAGTTGCTGCGCCGGATCGCCACGAACGCGGACGTGCGGCTGGGCGAACTGCCGCTCGACGAGGAACCGGGGCCGTTGTGGCCGGTTTCGGATGCGGAAGTTGCGATTCCGGACACGCTGGACCGCATGCTCGCCGCTTCCGCTGCCGCCGAACTCGACGCGATCGCCGTGCGGTGCGGTACGGCCGCCATGACCTACCGGCAGCTCGATGAGCGCTCCGCACGTCTGGCGCGGGTCCTGCTGCGGCACGGCGCCCGGCGGGGACAGGTCGTCGCCGCTGTGCTTCCGCGATCCCTTGCGGCGACGGTGGCACTGTGGGCCGTGGCCAAGACCGGCGCCGCCTTCCTGCCGATTGATCCGGCCCTCCCATCGGACCGCATCGAATTTCTGCTGTCGGACTCGAAAACCATTCTCGGGCTTACCGATACCTCCACCAGGAAGCACCTTCCGGATGGCGTCGACTGGCTGGTCCTCGACACGGAGCAGACGCTCGGCGCCCTGGACTCGGTCCCTGCCGCGCCGATCACCGATGCCGAACGCGGCGGGCCGATTCGGCGGGATCAGACCGCGTACGTGAGTTACACCTCCGGGTCGACCGGAACGCCCAAGGGCGTTCTCGTCAGCCATCGCGGCTTGGCCGATATCGTCGCGGCGCAGCGTCGAATACTCGGCGTCGACCCCACGTCGGTGGTGCTGCAGGTCGCCTCGCCCAGCTTCGACGCCTCGGTGTTCGAGCTGTTGATGGCGCACGGCTCGGGCGGTCGGCTCGTCGTCTCGCCTGCCGATGTCTACGCCGGTCCCGAGCTGGCGAATCTGATCCGGCGAGAAGGTATTTCGCATGCCATAGTGACCCCGTCGGCGCTGGCGACAGTCCCGTGCGATGGTCTCGAGGGGCTGCGCGTGCTGGCAGCGGCCGGTGAGCCGGTCGGGCCGGAACTGGTCGATCGGTGGGCGCCGCATCGCGCCATGGTCAATGTCTACGGGCCGACGGAATGCACTATCTGGGCGACCTCCGGCGACGCTCTGGCACCGGGTGCCGCGATTACGATCGGCAGGCCGGTCGGCCCCGTCGCGGCCGTGGTCCTGGATACCTGGTTGCGGCCCGTACCGGCCGGTATCGCGGGCGAGCTGTACCTGTTCGGCCCCGGCCTGGCCCACGGGTACGTCGCCAGGATGGGGTTGACTGCGGCGCGGTTCGTCGCCTGCCCGTTCGGGGAGCCGGGTCAGCGCATGTACGCGACCGGTGACGTGGTGCGTCGCACCGCCGATGGTGAGATGGAGTTCTTGGGGCGCAACGATTTTCAGGTGAAGGTGCGCGGCACCAGGATCGAGCTGGGGGAGATCGACGCGGTGCTGGGTGCGCGTGCGGATGTGGCATACGCCGTCACCGTGCCGCGCAGCGATGAGGGGCGACCGGTGCTGCTGGTGTCCTATGTCGTGCCCGCGCCCGGCGCGGAGGTATCGGGCGAGGAGTTGCGTGCGGCGCTGGCCGAGGCGTTGCCCCGGTACATGGTGCCGTCCGCGGTGGTGGTGCTGGACGAGGTGCCGCTGACCGCCAACGGGAAGCTGGATCGCGAGCGGCTGCCCGAACCGGTTGCCGTCGCCCGCGAATTCCGGGCGCCGTCGCCGGGATTGGAGGAGTTGGTCGCGCGGACATTCGAGCAGGTACTCGACGTGGAACGGGTGGGAGTCGACGACGACTTCTTCGCGCTGGGCGGCGATTCGCTGAGCGCCTCGCTGGTAGTGGCGCGCATAGGTGCGGCCATGGACGTGCACGTGCCGGTGCGCTCGGTGTTCGAGGCGCCGACCGTCGGCGAATTGGCCGCGCTCGCCAGGACACTCAGCGGTGGAGGCCGGTTGCCCCTGCTGCCCGGAGTGCACCCCGACCCCGTGCCGCTATCGCTGGCACAGCAGCGGATGTGGTTCCTGAACCGGTTCGAGCCGGACTCTGCGGCATACAACATCCCGGTGATGCTGCGGCTGTCGGGACGGCTGGACACCACGGCGCTGGCGGCCGCACTCGCGGATGTGATGACACGTCACGAGGTACTGCGGACGATATATCCGGAAGTCTCCGGTGAGCCGCGCCAGGTCGTCCTCGACGAACCCGCGGTGCCGGTGGAGCCGGTGCGGGTGCCCGCGGATTCGGTCCCCGATGTGGTGGGCGAGTTCGTGCGGCGCGGATTCGATGTGACGGCCGGAGTGCCGATGCGGGTGGGATTGTTCGAGCTCGACGGTGGCACAGGAGAATTCCTGCTGGTGCTGGTGGTCCATCACATCGCAGGCGATGGTCAGTCGATGAGGCCGCTGGCCCATGACGTGATGGCGGCGTATGCCGCGCGACTGGCCGGGCATGCGCCGGAATGGGAGCCGCTCGCCGTGCAGTACGCGGATTTCGCGTGGTGGCAACGGCAGATGCTGGGGACCGAGGACGATCCGGCGTCGTTGATGTCCGCGCAACTGGAGTTCTGGCGCTCGACGCTCGCGGGTGCACCGGACCGGCTGGAACTGCCCGCGGACCGATCACGCCCGGCCGTCGCATCGCTGTCGGGAAGCCGGATTCCGGTGGAGATCGATGCCAGGCTGCACGAGCGGTTGCTCGCGCTGGCACGTTCGCACGGGTCGTCGCTGTTCATGGTGATGCATGCGGCGCTGGCAACGGTATTGGGGCGTCTCGGTGACAGCGATGACGTAGTGATCGGCACCCCGGTCGCGGGGCGCGGCGAGCCCGCTCTGGACGATCTGGTCGGGATGTTCGTGAACACCCTCGCATTGCGGACCCGGGTGGATACGGGCGAGCCGTTCGCCGAGTTGCTGATGCGCACTCGCGAGACGGATCTGCTGGCGTTCGAGCACACGGACGTGCCGTTCGAGCGGGTTGTGGAGGCGTTGAGCCCGGAACGATCGGCGGCGCGGCATCCGTTGTTCCAAGTGGCCCTCGCGTTCCAGAACGTGTCGACGGCCGATATCGCGCTGCCCGGTGTCCGGGTCGCCCGAGTGGATGTGGATACCGGGGCGACCCAGTTCGACCTGCAACTGGTGCTGTCCGATTCGTTCGGCAATGCCGGTGTGGTGCAGGGCATCTCGGGAACGATGACCTATGCGCGGGATCTGTTCGACGAGGCGACCGCGGTGGCGATCGTCCGACGGTTGGTGCAGGTACTGGAAGCCGTCGCCGACGATCCGGCCGTAGTGATCGGGGATATCGACTGGCTGGAAGCCGACGAGCGCTCGGCGCTCACGTCGCGGGTGGGGGCGCATACCGTGGCTGCGCCGGAGCCCTCCGGTCTACTGCCGGACGTATTCGCCTCGGCCGTGCGCGACAGTGGCGACGGTATCGCCGTTGTCGCTGGGGATGTCACGTTGTCGTATGCGCAGCTGGACGAGCGGTCCAGCCGGCTGGCGAGGGTACTGCTCCGCTGTGGCGCCGGACCGGAGCGTCCGGTGCTGGTGGCGGCGGCGCGGTCGATGGAATCCGTCGTCGCGTGGTGGGCGGTGGTCAAGACGGGTGCGGCGTACGTGCCGGTGGACCCAGGCTATCCCGCGAGCCGGATCGAGCAGATGGTCTCGGATTCCGATGCGACGCTGGGAATTACGGTGTCGTCGGCGCGTGCCGAGCTGCCCGATCCGGTGAACTGGATCGTGCTCGACGACCCGGCCGTCGCCGCGCGGATCGACGCGTCGGCCAGCGGCCCGATCGGCGATGACGAGCGGCCGCGGCCCCTGCGG
Organism: Nocardia vinacea NBRC 16497; assembly: GCF_000308835.1. Lineage (GTDB taxonomy): Bacteria > Actinomycetota > Actinomycetes > Mycobacteriales > Mycobacteriaceae > Nocardia > Nocardia vinacea. The sequence goes on from NZ_BAGN01000116.1 coordinate 29,778, forward strand.
GCCTCGGATGTCGCCTACGTGATCTTCACCTCCGGATCGACCGGGGTGCCGAAGGGCGTCGCCATCACACATTCCGGCATCGCGGACTTCGTCTCGGAGTGGCGCGCAGACCGCGAGCTTCGGCACACGTCCAGGGTCTTGCACTTCGCGTCGCCGTCGTTCGACGCCGCACTGATGGAGATCCTGATCGCGGTCAGCCGGGGCGCTGTCCTGGTCGTGGCGCCGACAGGGGTCTACGGCGGCGGCGAGCTGGCCGAGCTCTTGCACGTACAGCGGGTCACCCATGCCTTTCTGACCCCGGCCGCGCTCGCCTCGGTGGATCCGGCCGGGCTGGACGACTTGCGGCTGGTGATGTCCGGTGGTGAGGAGGTCCCGGCGGATCTGGTGAGCCGATGGGCGGGCACCGACATCGCGGGCGCCAGGAAGTTCCGGGTGCTGTACGGGCCGACCGAGGCCACGATCGTCGCCACGGCGACGGGTGCGCTGCGACCGGCCGACCGGCCGACGATCGGTACCCCGCTGCCGGAAATACAGACGCTGGTTTTGGATGCCCGGTTGCAGCCGGTGCCGGTAGGGGTGGCCGGAGAGCTGTATCTGGCGGGTCCTGCGCTGGCGCGCGGGTACTTGAACAGGGCGGTGACGAATGCGGCGCGGTTCGTGGCGCACCCGTTCGGGGAACCGGGACATCGCATGTATCGCACGGGTGATGTGGTGCGCTGGAATACCGACGGTGCCCTGGAATTTTTGGGGCGCAACGATTCCCAGGTGAAGATCCGCGGTTACCGTATCGAGCTCGGCGAGATCGACGCGGTGTTGAGCGCGCGGGCGGATGTCGCATACGCGGTCACCGTGGCGCAGCGGGAGGACACCGGTTCGGTGATGTTGGTGTCCTATGCGGTGCCGGAATCCGGGGCGAGCTTGTCGGGCGAAGAATTGCGGGTGTCGTTGGCCGAGGTGTTGCCGTCGTACCTGGTGCCCGCCGCGGTGATGATCCTGGACACGATCCCCCTGTCGCCGAATGGAAAACTCGACCGCGCGGCCCTGCCCGCACCTGTCGTCCAGGCCAAGCGATTCCGAGCCCCGGAGTCACCGGTGCAGGAAATAGTGGCCGGCGTATTCGCCGAGGTCCTCGGCATCGATAGTCCGGTAGGCGCCGACGACGACTTCTTCGAACTGGGTGGCAACAGCCTGGTGGCCACCCGCCTGGCCGCGCGGATCGGTGCCGCCCTCGACGCGACCATCCCGGCGTCGATGATTTTCGAGGCGCCGACGGTCGCGCGGCTGGCCGCGCGCGCCGAATCGCGGGCCGACACCGGTCGGGTGGCGCTGACCGCACAGCAACGGCCGCAGCGAATTCCCCTGTCGTACGCACAACAGCGAATGTGGTTCCTGAACCGGCTCGACCCCGGCTCGGCGGCCTACAGCATTCCGATCGTGCTACGGCTGTCCGGGAATCTGAATCTCGACGCGCTGCGCGCGGCCGTCGAGGATGTGCTGAACCGGCACGAGGTACTGCGGACCGTATACCCGTATGGCGAGGGCGAGCCGTCGCAGGTTGTCCTTCCCGCCGCCGAGGCGATCGCGCCGATGACCGTGACCTCGATCGCGGAATATGAACTGGCCGAAGCGTTGTCGGCGTTCGTCTCGACGGTGTTCGATCTGACGGTCGAGGCGCCGGTGCGGGTCCGGTTGTTCGAGCTCGGGCCGAACGAGTGGATCCTGGCCGTGGTGGTGCATCACATCTCCTGCGACGGGGCGTCGCTCGGCCCACTGGCACGGGACATGATGACCGCGTACACGGCACACCTGGTCGGGGAGACACCGAGCCGGCCGCCACTGCCGGTGCAGTACGCCGACTACGCGATCTGGCAGCGGACCGTGCTGGGGACCGAAGACGATCCCGACTCGCTGCTGCGCGCCCAGATCGACTACTGGACAGTCGAATTGGCGGAACTTCCGATTTTGCTCGAGCTGCCGACCGACCGCCCGCGTCCGCCCGTGCAGACCCACGCGGGCGCGAGCGTACCGATAACCGTCGGCGCCGATCTGCACGCGGGATTGCAGCGGGTCGCGCGGGCACACAACACGACACTGTTCATGGTCTTCCACGCCGCGCTGGCGGCCACGCTGGCCCGGCTGGCCGATACGGACGACATCGCGATCGGCACTCCGTATGCGGGACGCGGCGAGCCGGAGCTCGACGATCTGGCCGGGATGTTCGTCAACACCCTGGTGCTGCGGACCCGGTTGACCCCGGGGATGACGTTCACCCAACTGCTCGAGCACGTGCGCGGAACCGATCTGGCCGCGTTCGGGCACGCCGATGTTCCGTTCGAGCGGCTGGTGCAGGAGCTGAACCCGGCGCGATCGCACGCCCACCATCCACTGTTCCAGGTGATGCTGGCATTCCAGAACATCGGCGGGGCCCAGTTCGAACTGCCGGGGCTCTCGGCGTCGGTGATGACGGCCGATATCGACACCGCACTGTTCGATCTGCAGATCGCGGTATCGGATTCCTATGACTCCACCGGTGCCCCGGCAGGCGTCAGCGGCGCGGTGACCTACGCGAGCGACCTCTTCGACGCGACGACGGTGACCACGATCGTCGATCGCCTGCTGCGGTTGCTCGGCGCACTGGTCACCGATGCGGCACAGCCGGTGCACGAGGTGGATCTGCTCGGTGCCGATGAGCGGGAAGCCGTTCTGGTGCAGTGGAATTCGACCGATCGCGGGCTCCCTTCCGGCGAGACGCTCGCCTCGGTCTTCGCCCACTCCGTGCAGGCGCATGCGGACCGGCCCGCGGTGACATTCGGCGAACAGTCGCTGACCTATGCGGAATTCGCGTCTCGCGTATACCGGTTGGCGCGGTGGTTGATCTCCCGTGGAGTGGGGCCGGAGTCGTTGGTGGCGCTGCGGATGCGGCGTTCACTGGACCAGGTCACCGCCATGTACGCGGTGCACGCTGCCGGCGGTGGGTACGTGCCGGTCGATCCGGACCTTCCGGCCGACCGCATCGCGTACATGCTGTCGGTCGCCGCGCCGGTGCTGGAGCTGTCGTCCCTCGATGGGCTGGAGCTATCCGGATTCGATGACGCGCCGGTCACCGACGCCGATCGGCTCGCACCACTGCGACCGCACAACATCGCGTACGTGCTCTTCACTTCTGGGTCCACCGGGCGACCGAAAGGTGTTGCGGTACTGCATGGTTCGGTGGTGAACCAGCTGCGGTGGGTCAACGAGAGCTACGCACTGACGCCGAATGACGTGGTGCTGCAGAAGTCCCCGGCCACGTTCGACATGTCGGTGTGGGAGCTGTTCGCGACACTGGCGATGGGGGCGCGGATGGTGATCGCGCGAGCCGATGGTCATACCGACCTGGCCTATCTCGCCGAAACCATTGCCACCCAGCGGGTCACGATCGCCGCGTTCGTGCCGTCGATGCTGGCGGTTCTCGCGGACGCGGTGCCTGGAGAGTCGCTGGAGTCGGTGCGGACGCTCCTGGTGGGCGGTGAGGCATTCGGCCCCGAGGTGGTGGCCGCGGTGGAGCGAATAGTGCCCGGGATCGAGTTGCACAATCTGTACGGGCCGACCGAGTTCACCGTGTGCGCGACCGCGCATCGGGTGACCGAAGCCGACAGTGGGAGCATGCCGATAGGCACACCGGTATGGAACTCGCGGGCGTATGTACTCGACAACCGGTTACATCCGGTACCGCCCGGTGTCGCCGGGGAGCTGTACTTGGCGGGCGCCCAGCTCGCGCGCGGCTATCGGTCACGTCCGGGCCTCACCGCGGAACGGTTCGTGCCCGACCCGTACGGTGACGGCAGGCGCCTGTACCGCACCGGCGACTTGGTGCGCTGGCGCCATACCGGCGAATTGGAATACCTGGGCCGCACCGATTTCCAGGTGAAGCTGCGCGGCCTGCGTATCGAACTCGGTGAAATCGAGGCAGTGCTCGCCGCGCATCCGAGCGTCGCCCGGGCGATCGCTGTGGTGCACTCCACCGGTGCGGTGGACCACCTCGTCGGCTACCTGGTGCCTGCCGCCGGCGCCACTGTCGACACCGCGGTGGTCATGGCGCACGCGGCAACCGAACTGCCCGACTACATGGTGCCGACCACGGTGATGGTGCTCGACACGGTGCCCCTCACCGCGTCGGGCAAGCTGGACCGCACGCGGTTACCGGAGCCGGTGCTCGCGCTCGGTGAGTTCAGGGAGCCCTCGTCGTGGCTGGAAGCGGAGGTTGTACGGGCCTTCGGAGCGGCACTCGGCATGGATCGGGTGGGCGCCGACGACGACTTCTACGCATTGGGCGGTAACTCGCTGAAGTCGGTGCAAGTGGTGAGCGAGTTGCGCAAAGAACTCGACTACGAGGTTCCGATCAGCTGGATGCTGTCGGATCCCTGCCCGGCCGACCTGGCAAAGCGGATCGAATCCGGAATGCGCTCCGGGCCTACCGTCGACCGGACCGCCGGCTTCGATGTGCTGCTGCCGATCCGGACCGGCGGTGACCGACCACCACTGTTCTGTATCCACCCGGCCGTCGGCCTGTCGTGGTGTTACCGCACACTCGACCGGTACCTCTCCGACGGTCGACCGATCTACGGCCTTCAGGCGCCACAAATCGGCGGCGAGGTGCCCGGTCCGACGTCGATCGCGGAAATGGCCGAACGCTACTTCGACGAGATTCGCGCGGTTCAGCCACACGGCCCCTATCACCTCCTCGGCTGGTCGCTGGGCGGTGCGATCGCCCATGCCATTGCCGTCGAGATGCGCGCCGCCGGTGAACAGGTTGCGCTACTGGCACTGTTGGACGCCGAGGTGGGTGGTGTCGACGAGTCGACCCTCTCCGCTGTCACGGCCGGAGAACTGATCAGCAATCTCGGCCCGGTCATGGGCGTCGATTTCGTGCGCCCCGATGCGACCGCCGAGGAGGCCGCCGACCTGATCGAACGGCACCTGGGGGACAGCCTCGGTATCGACGCCGCAATGATCGAGCGCCTGACCGACGCCTACAACCTGGCGATCCGGGCGGCCGGCGTCTGGCGGCCCGCGGTCTTCGACAGCGACATGCTCTACTTCACCGCGACACGTGAAAGGCGGTCCGATGCTGCGGGTCACGAGGGATGGGCGCGGGTGGTCAGCGGGCAGATTTCGATCTTCGACATCGATGCGACCCACCTCGCAATGACCGAACCGGGTGCGGTTGCCCAGATCGCCCGGGTTCTCAACGCACGACTGGATCGGTGACCGCGTTTATCTCGGCGAGGTGGTGGACGCGCCGGATCCATCGGTTCGGCCGTCTTGCGGGAGTGGCGTGGTGATGCCCAATATCGCCCCGAGCGACGCCCCGAGCGCCCCGCCGAGCAGGGCGGCAGGTCCGGCTACGATGGCGACGCCGACGGCCGCGCCGAGGAGCGGGCCGACAACCAAGCCGGTCGGCAGGAACGGGATACCGGCGACGAATCCGGCGGCCGCGCCGACCATTCCGGCGGCTATCGCGACGGGCGCGGACACTCCCGCGGCGATGCCTGCACCGATCACCGCACCGACGCCCGCGTCGACGGCGGTGGCGCTGCATCTGCCGGGATCTACCGGGATGCGCTCGCAGAAGGCCTGGATCGGCTGCTGATCCACGGTCGGCGGCACGTCCGGCGCGTCCACCGTCTCGACTCGGGTCCAACGGTCGGCGGCGAGCGGATGCGCTGGGCCGACAGCTCGATCGCCGCGGTGGCTGTCGGATAGCCAGTCCACTGTCGCCGATGGGATGGCAGGCGCCTGCGCGGTCTCAGCCGGGGATGCGTTCGCTACTCCGGTGCCGAGGACGATCGCAACTGGCAACATGCTCGCAATCAATATCGGACGTGATCCACGCCAACGACCGGCTTCCGGCATTCCGCACCTCCTGGACGTCTACCTCTTAGCTTGTCGACCTCGAGCTTTTGTCGCACGTTGCGGCGCAGCAAGCTTAAGCGGCCGACGCGGCCGGATTAGGGAGAACTGCCAAATCCCGTGCGTCCTCGCAAATCTGTGGTTATGTCCAAGCGGTGTGCGATACGCGGGGATTCAGATCGACCGGGGTGCAATCGGTTGACGTGTCCGTGGCGAATGACAGGCGAGAGTTGTCTCCGAGTAGGGGTGTTCGGTATGGCCACAGTCGGGATATCGGTGGAGCAGGCGGTGGTGCGCGGGGTCGTGTTGGCGGCGGGGCCGCCTGGGATTGTTTTGTGTTCGGTACAGCGACGGCTGGGCGGGGGTGCGGTCGGCGCTGCGATCAGCGGCCTACTGGATGGTCTCGCCGACGAGCTGGGTGACGATACCGGGGTCGAGGACGTTGCCATCGTGTACCGGTCGGTGGCCGAGCGGCGGTCGATCGTATCGGAGCTGGCGGCCGGGAAGTGGGCGTCTTCGTCGCTGGTCTCGGATCGATCGGCGCTGGCTGTGCTGGCCAGGGAGGAGCGCGGACTCGACGAATTCGGCACCGTGCTCGTGTTGGAGCTCGTGGACGGCCAGACCTCGTTCGTGCTCCTCGGACCGGCGCGCGACACGGTATCGGCAGCCGACTCTTGGGCTTCCGGCCCAGTGGACGCCGATTCCGCGGGCCACATGATCAGCCGGATATCGCCGATCCTGGATTCCGTTGATCTGGACGCCGTCGCTGTCTGCGGTTCGGGGGCGGGTGACCCCGACATCGCGACCGTGCTGCAAGTCGGATTCGAGGCGCCGGTGACATTGGTTCCGGATTACGCCGATGCCGCAGCCCGCGGGGCAGCACTGATTGCCGCCGAGCGGCTGCGCGAGCTACCGGTGGTGGTGCCGAGCAACGGCCGTCGGAAACGACGAATGCTGTTGGGCGCCGCCGCCATTGCGACGGTACTGGGTGCGTCCGGCATCGCGGTGGCGCAGATCCTCGACGACCACCCGAGCGAGGCCATCGGCCGAGTCGCCGAATCGCTGCCACCGAGCACGCCCGCAGCCGCCATCCCATCCGCGCCGATCACCATCGAATCCGCACCGCCCACTACCCCGACCGCCGTCGAACCGACGCCGCAACAGATCGTGCCGATGGCACCCACACGGCCACCGGCTCGCCGCACCCCGCCGGCAACCGCCTCCGCACCCACAACGCAGATGACCGAACCCGGTGCCGCACCCACAACGGAGTCGACGCCAGGCTCTGCACTCCCGACCGAACCCGGCTCCACCACGACCGAAGCGCCGACATCGACCACCGTCGGCGCGCCGGAGGGCAACTGGCTCTTTCCCGGTGAGTCCCCACCACCATCGCTGAACGCAGATCCCGAAGTCATACGCGCCTGGTGGGCCAACCACTGGATGTTGAAGGAACGCTGGCTGCACGGCGGCTGACGCCGACCCACCCGGCGACCGCAACGTCCCACCTCGGCAAGTCCGGCTCGGATGAGGATCAGGCGGTGAGCGTTACCTCGGACCACAGGTCACCGTTGACGGCAATCTTGCCGGGGACGACATCGGGAGCCGTGTCGGCTCGGATGACGGTGTGATCGTGACTCACCAGCGAATCGACCAGCGATTTCTTCGGAATGGTCTTCGCCCAGCGCTTGACGAGTCCGAACGGAATCATCGCGTAACCTTCTGTCTGCCAATCTTTTTCGATGAAACGCCGGGGTGTGGCATTGTGCGAACCGTGATGTCCGACCTTGTAGAAGGCCAGGCGGGACACGAGATCGACATTGCGCGGATCGGATAGGACGTGCTCCCATGCACCCTGCTGCGCGTCTCCCGGAAATAGCAACCGGGTTCCGGCGATATCCAGCACGAAGAAGACGCTGGTGTTGTTGACCGCGTTCTCGAGAATCGAGGCGGCGCGCAGCAGTCGATCGTCATCGTCGACGAGTTCGTCCAGGTCCAGATCCGCCTTCGCCTGAAGCAGGCGGTCCGGCAGGGTATTCCGCGCGATATAGCGCCGATTGAACAGCGGCGTCGGCCTGCCGTCGCTCTCCGCGGACGCGCCCGCGCGTACCAAGGGCCACGATTGCTTCGCAGGCGGATCCATGCGCTTCAGGAATCGGGCATCGCGCGGCGGCCCGAGGATATGTGCGACGAGCCCGACGCGATCCACGGCGATCGTATTCTCGGTTTCGTCCTTGCTCGGCAGGTACCGCACCCGGTGGGGTGCGGCGAATCCGCTGAAATTGCGGCCGAGGAGGCGATCGGTCGCGGCGGCATTGCCCTGCGAGTTCACCGCGAATGCCTGTGCCTGTTCGACGGTCGCCGACATGCGACGCCCGTTGCCGCGCCGCTCGATCAGCGCGAGCAGACCGTTCGCGGCATCGACCTGCCCGCTGCGGATCCGGCGCGCGTCCTCGTCGTCGGGATCCTCGACGAATGGCACCCACACCTCGTCCACAGTCACCTGTTCCCATTCCCGGCAGGCGAATCCGGTGATGTGATCGGCGTGGTGATGGGTGGCGACCACGATGTCGAGGTGCGGTCGGTGGTGCGGATCGGCCTCGGTGAGGTCGGCGATGATGGCCTGCACGGAGTCGCGGATCGGGCGTGCGCGGCCCTGGCTGTGCACGCCGCAGTCGACCAGCATGCGCCAGGTTTCGTTCTTGCGCCGCACCGTCACGGTGAACGCGTCGCCGAATCCGACGTTGTACATCCGGACGGCAATCGTTGTCGGCGTTGACATTTCGTACCTACTCATCTGTTAGCGCGTGGATCGCCGCGAAGTCGAGGCGGTGGATCGCGTGCTCGGGCGTCCATGCGCTCAGCGCGTCGTCGGCTTCCAATCGGTCGAACCATTCCCGCATCGCGGCCAGCCGTTGCTTGCCCGCCCGGTGGAACGCGATGGCAGTGTCGTCAGCCGCCGACGACTCGTCGCTGAACGGCAGCGGCTTGGCGATCACATAGTCCACGCTCCCGTCGGCGCTGACGACGAGCGCGGTACCGGCGCGGATCACCGGTTGGTGCTTCCCTTGGCCCGCATCTTCGAGATCCGCGCGACGCTGCAGCAACTGGATGGCCAATTCGGGACGCGGCAACCGATCGCCCGCCATCCGGTACGAGACGTGGATTCCCTCGCAGCTGATTTTGAAGTTCGGATCCAGTCCGATGCGGGCGGCGTTCGCGTTGGCCCATCCGATGAGCTCCTGGGCGACCTGCTCGAAAACGGAATGTCGGGCCGAAGAACTTTCCCGACCGGAGGTGCCGTTGCCGTCGAGTACGGCGGGTGTACGCAATTCACCCGGAATACCGATCGGGTCGAGATCCTTCGATGCGGACAGGATGACCCGGGACAAATCCACCGGGTGATCGCCGTCGCCGAGGTTCAGCCGGGTGTCCGGCCGCTGCCAGACCAGCGCTTCATCGGTCAGCGAGGTGACGCTTATCGGCCAGATGCCGCGCCGCCGCAGCGCCTCCACGAGCGTGCTGCGCAGGTGTTGCCGATCCTCGGGATAAAGCCCGCGATCCGCGGTGACGATCGCCCGGACGACATCGCCGAATGTGACGTCCAATACCGGGAGGTAGTCGAAACTCCGCACGACCATCCCGAGCATCCGGTCCGCGGTCTTGACCGCCTCGTCGGCGATCCGAGATACCAGATCCGGGTGCAGGCGACCGGGCGGCAGCACTCCGGTGCCGCCACTGGCGATCCGCAGCAGATCCGCGATCGCGCTTTGGTAGGCGTCCAAGTACGCGTCGAATACCGCCGCCACGAAACACGCACCGCGTTCGTGCGGCTCCTGTGCCGCGCGAAATCGTTCGGGTGTGCGGCTGCGGTCCTCGAGCGCCGAACGCAATGCCGCGCCGCGTCCGGTGGACTCGCCGAACTCCCTGGCCAGGTCCAGCAGCCCCGCACTCTTCTCGAGTACTCCCGATGTGGTCGCGATCGCGTCGAGCACTACGTCTCGGTGGGCGAAATGCTGGAACAGCGCGATCAAGTCGGCGACGGACTCGTGCCAGGCGAAGACATCCCGGTTGGTGGATTCGTTGTACAGCCGCCGGATTCGATGCACGATCGCATGTGTCACCTCGTGCGCGATGATGTCGCTCGACAGGCAGGTGAAGATGACCTGTCCGGGGAGATTTGCGCCCGGATTCTCGGCATCGGCTTGGTAATAGCCGAACAGCAGGGCGCGGCGCCGCGGATCGAAATAGGCGTTCTGCCCCTCGAAAGCGTGCGGGACCAGACGCAGGATCTGGTCTCGGTGCCACCGGAATCGACGTCCCATGAACCGTTCGAATCGCTCGATGACGCTCATCGCGACCGCATAGACGATCTGTTGGTGCGCACGGGGATCGGTTTCGGTCGGTCGAATTCCGTCCTGCGCCAAGACAAATGGATCGTCGAGGTCGACCGGCTCGTACCAGGCATTGCGGCTGGCGTCGAAATCGACCACCTGCACGAGTGTGCCGTCGGGGCCCGGTCCCCGGATGTGTTCGAACGGGATATCCAGTGTGAGGAACTGGCCGGACAGACGCGTCGACATCGGGTCGAATGCGAAAGTACGCAGTCTGCGCCGGGCCGGTGGACAGATTCCGCTCGCGTACTCTACTGAGTTCGCAGTTTCGTCCATTGCTCGTCTTCCCACATGACATCCCGGGGGATTCGTTTTCCATACGTCGTATCGCTCTCGCACCGTGACCGCACGCTCGCGTGCACCCGAGCACCCGCCGGAACCTTCCGCCGGCGGTAGGTGAGCAGGGCCCAGATCCAGCCCATTCGGTGCACGCTGCCGTTCGCATGCTCGGGGCGTATCGCGCAGGTGTCCAGGTAAGTCCCGGCGCGCAGCAGCAATCCGGCCTCGAGCGCAGCGTCGGTGATCCACTTGAGCGCGATTTCGGCCAGCTTCGGATCGTCCTCGAAGGTACCGCCGACGTCGGAGTGGACACCGGCGAACCAGGCCTCGGTGAGCATCGGCCGGTTTCCCTTCGGAGTGACCAGGTATTCCTCGTACGGACGGCGCTTCTCATCGATCGAAACGGCGTGGTGTGCCTTCACCACATTGGGCACCTGCCTGGTGAAGGGCCATTTCAGTTCCCAGCGCAGCAGCCCGGCGGCTTTGACCGTGTCCCATACGCCGAGGAATTCGACGGGAATCGAGAAGTCGCCGTCCGCGGACTTCGAGCAGAAGGTGCGCGCGTATCGGCGAAGTTCCGGCCAGTTCGTGGTCTTGCGGGTGTAGGCGCTGACGACGTACTGGACGAGATTTTCGCTACCCGGCCGCAGCAGGCCGGGCTCATGCAGTAATCCGGCCAGCGCTCGCGCGGTATACGCGCCGCGGCTGAATCCGAATACGAATACCCGGTCGCCCGCCTGCCAGTGCTCTATCAAATAGGAGTAGGCCTCGGCGAGATTCGAACGCAGCCCGCTGCCGACCGCTAGGCCCAGCACTCGCGAGAACCACCGGGCCGGAGGCGTCCATGCGCCCTGAGAGCTGAAGGTACCGACACCCGGGTCGTAGTAGGCGATCTGTTTCGTGGCATCGCTCAGGTCCAGCATCTCGAACAGGCGGACCACGTTGGTGCTACCGCTGGCGCGGACCTGATTGCCTGTTCCGTCGAGACAGATGACGATGTTCTTACCGGTGGACACGCAACGAGTGTGGGCCTGTCGAGCCGCGAAGTATCGAGTAGTGCGGTACCTGAGTTTCGCCCCCGGTCGGCGATCGATTTTCCGCGTTCGGTGGCACTGTGCGTAGTTAGACGATGCGCTCGGCGGGGAAATCGAATCGACCGCTCGATGTTATTCGATCGGAATCCGATTTCCTATTCCCTAGGGGAGTAAAACCGACTTTCATTCCGCAAAGAAGTTGTCGACTCAATCAAATACGCGGAGCATCATTATAGATATCCGGGTGCCGTTTGTCGGGGAACGTCATGGAAATCGGAAATGATTGGAAGTCCAATGTTCGTCAAGAAATTGATAGCGACCGCCTTTATGGCCGTTGCGGCGACCAGCATAGCCACTGCCACCGCACATGGTGAGGGGATGCTGACCGATGTCAGCCTCAACGCCGCGGACGGCCCGATCGCCTACACAACGACTCTCGCAGCCGATCACACAAGTGCTCTGGTGAGCCTGGCCTCCGGCAGATTCGTCGTCACACCCGATGCCGTCACGGTCCTCGCGGACAATGGTGCGGTAGTCGGCAGCATCCCGACGACACTGCGTACCGAAGCCGGACAGAGCCTCGCGGTGACACCGTCGCTGGACAGGACCAGCACGCAATTGACCCTCACGCCGGTCGGCGGACCGACAACTGAGGCCGTCGACTCCCAGAATATGCCCGGCGTGCACCAGGCCTGGGGACCGATTTCGATCGCTGTCGGCGCAACCATCGGTTGCTTGGTCGGTGTTGCGATCGGTATCTGGTTCTTCCTGGTCGGTGCGATCTTCGGATGCGCGATCGGCGCAGCCATCGGTGCGGCGATCGGCTTCTTCTCGCCGTTCCCGTGACAGGTCACGCATCGGAGGTAATCGAACACAATGCAAGCGGGCCGGGCGCCTATTGGCCGCCCGGCCCGCTTTTGCCCGCTGCGTTGCGCGCGTTACCTGGTCAGTGCCGTTTCGCGCGCGGGTGGGCGGCGATCGGCTGTCTTGGTTCGACGAACCATCCGGCGGCGGACCTGGGGGTCGTAAACGGCCAGGTCATCGTCGAAAGCCAGTTGTTCCCAGAGGAATACGTCGGTTTCCGATGCCTTCTGGGCGGATTGCTCCGACGTGTTCTCCGCCGCAGTGACATTCGGCTGGGGAGCCGAGATCAGGCGAACTGTGAATCCTTGTTTGCGCAGACTCATGGCACCGGCGGCCAGTGCGGCACCGCATGCGGTGACAGCGCTGAGCGTGGCGGCGAAATCGAGACCGGCGCTGGCGATTCGGTGTTCACCCGCGAGGTCGGTTGCCGAGTTATTTCCGAAGAGCCAGCTGAAAAGTCCGGACTGGTTTGCGGATTCGGTGATTTCGCGCAATTCCGGCGCTTTGCCGTTGAGGTAGGACAAGGCGGCGAGTACGAAAAGGGCGGCGGCAATGCTGCAGCCCAGCACCAGATAGGAAAGCAGCCGACTGCGGACCCGGAAAAACATCACGGTCGCGACGACCGTACCGGCGATCGCCAGGGTGGTGAGGACGGCCCAGGTGCTGCTGATGCTCACCACGGATTGGAATGAGCCGGTGGTGAATCCGTCGATCCGGCCGAATGCATTGGAGGTGACGGTGCCGTTGGGCCCGGTTGCCGAAATCCACGGCTGGAACAGCAGTAGGAAGGTGACCAGACCCAGACCCGGGGCACACAGATAACCCCAATCGGACCGTAGATCGAAACGTTGTGCGGTCACCTCGCCGATGAGATCGTCATCGTTCTCGGGGCGACCGAGCTGAACATTGTTTTCTTGCCAAGGCGTTGTGTGTGCCATTTCTAACCACACCTGCTGTGCCACTTCCGGTTTCGAGGAAGCGGACGCTGCGGGGCATGTCCTCCTGGGACGAATAATAGGAATTGGTACAGACGACATCGTCTGTTAACAGGGAGTTACGTTAGGACTCCGCGGTCGGCGGGGCAACGTGACCCCATGCACACGTAACTTGTGAAACGGCCGTGATACAAGCGTCGCCGAGGCGGGTGAATTCGATGAAACTTGCTCTCTTGTAGGTGTTTTCGCGGTCGGCAAAATGCGCGGGTAGCCGCGTCGATACGGCTCCGGCAACCGCGCCGACTGTGACCCGATAGACAGCCGCCTCGGGATGCCTACCAGCGCACCGGGATCGAGCTACCGAGTGCGCGGCAGTAACCGGTAGCGCCCCTCGAGCCCATCCAGCAGCGATTCGAGACCGACCTCGAATGCGTCCTGATCGATCCGCTGCTGCCGCTCGGCGAGTAGATGTGCCTCGTTCAGGTGCGGGTACTCCTCGGCATAGACCTCGGCGTCGGTGGGAAAGCCTGCGACGAACGAACCGAGCGATGATCCGGTGAGGAAGTAGCGCATCAGAGTGCCCACGGTCGTGGCTTCCCGGCGCGGCCAATTCGCCGCGACCAAACCGCCGAATACCGCATCGGCCATGCGTAATGCGTTGGGCCGGAGACCGGGTCCGCTCGCCAGTGCCGGGACGATATTGGGATGCGCGGCGACCGCGCTCCGATAGGAATGGGCCCAGCGGCGCAGCGCCGATCGCCAATCCGGATTATCGGCCGACAGCTCGCCGAACATCGAGGTATCCACCTCGCCGAGCACGGAATCGACCACCGCATCGATGATTTCGTCCTTGGTGCCGACGTGGTTGTACAGCGACGGTCCCTGCACGCCGAGTTCGGCGGCGAGACGGCGGGTCGAAACCGCAGTCAGCCCATCCGCATCGACGAGGGCCAATGCGGTCTCGATGATGCGCTCGTGGGTGAGCAGCGGTCGGCGGGGTCGGGCCATGTATCGCCTCCTCTCGGTGCTCGCATTCTTGCAGCAGCCGTATCAAACTTGCATCGCTAGTTTCTGTCCCGTACGGTTGGCTGGAAACTTGCGCTGCTAGTTTTGGAGAGCGATGACGAGATTCACCGGGCCTGCGGCATGAACGCGACACTGTCCCTGGCGAGCATCCCGGCCGAACAAGCGAGACGGCGACCCGACCGGATCGCGCTGATAGAAGGCGCGCAGCGAATCACCTTCGCCGAGCTGTGGCGCCGGGCGCGGAGCCAGGCCGCCGCATTGATCGAACTCGGTGTGCGGCCGGGCGACCGGGTGGCGCTGATGTGCCCGAATACCGCCGAATTTCCGGCCGCCTACTACGCGATTATCGCCGCGGGTGCGGTGGTGGTCCCGGTGCATCTGCTGCTGACCGCGGGTGAGGTCGAACATGTGCTGCGCGACAGCGATGCTCGCCTGCTCGTGTGTCATCCGTGGTTCGCGGAGGTGGGCCGCGCGGCCGCGACCGCTGCTGAGGTATCACTGGTCGAGCCGAATTCCCTTGATGCACAGCCCATTGCGAACTTTGTCACGCGGCGGCCCGAGGATCCGGCCGTGGTGTTATACACCAGCGGCACCACCGGTCGCCCCAAGGGCGCCGAGCTCAGTCACCTGAATATGGTGCTGAACGCGACGGTGAATGCCTTCGACGCCAACGATGTTCGCAGCGATGATGTGGCGCTCGGCGCGCTGCCGCTGTTCCACGTATTCGGACAGACGGTGTCGATGAATGCGACCTGGCGGGCCGGCGCCGGCCTGGTGCTGCTGCCTCGCTTCGAGGCCGGCGAGGCCGTCCGTCTGATGAAAGCACAGGGCGTCAACACTTTTCACGGCGTACCGACCATGTATGTCGGCTTGATCGCCGCCGCCCGCGACCTGCCGGATCCGCCGCGACTGCGGCTGTGCATCTCCGGTGGCGCATCGCTGCCGCAACCGGTGCTGGAGTCATTCGAGGAGGTCTTCGGTGCGCGGATCCTGGAAGGCTACGGGCTGTCGGAGACCTCGCCGACGGCGGCGGTGAACCAGCCGGACTTCGGCGTGAAACCGGGAACGGTCGGACATTCGGTCTGGGGCGTCGATGTGGAGATCGCGGATCCGTCCGAAACGAAGCGGATTGCGCTGCTGCCCATCGGTGAACTCGGCGAGGTGGTCATCCGCGGCCACAATGTCTTCAACGGGTATCTCGGGAAGCCGGAGGTCACGGCAGCGGCGGTGGTCGACGGCTGGTTCCGCACCGGTGATCTGGGCGTCAAGGATGCCGACGGCTACCTGACGATTGTGGACCGGATCAAGGACATGATCATCCGCGGCGGGTTCAATGTGTATCCGACGGAGGTCGAAGAGGCGCTACTGCGGCATCCGGATATCGCCGCGGTCGCGGTCATCGGAGTGCCGGATGAGACCTACGGCGAGGAGGTCTGCGCGGTCGTCGTGCCCGCGGCACCGGTGACCGCCGCCGACGTGATCGCCTACGGGCGTGCGCATCTGGCGAAGCACAAGTATCCGCGACGGGTCGAGTTCGTCGCGGAACTTCCGCTCGGGCCGAGTCATAAGGTGCTCAAGCGAGAGCTGAAGAAACAGTTCAGCTGAGTGTTTTTGCCCGACTGTAGGGGCGAAATAATTCAAAATACGAATTATCGCGATCTTTGTGATCGCGATAATGGGTGTCGGTCATGCTGCCTGTTATTCAGTGTATGCCACGACAGTATGTCGACCGTGTTCTTGTTTCGAAAGCGCAGTGACATCGAAGGAACGGACCGTAATGATGATCTTGCCGCTTTATTACGATTGAATCACGAAGCGGCAGGAAAGGTTTTGCAATGAAGCACAGAATCGGCCGAAGAGCGCTCGGTCTCGCCATTATTACCGGCGTTACCGCACTCGCCGCGAGTTCGGGCGTCGGCGTATCGACCGCGGACCCGGCTCCGCGATTTACTCAGCAGGAGCTCATCGACTACCTGAACGCGGGCTTGCGGCCCGCGCCGGACGGCAACCAGCCGAAGGCGATCGTCGATACCGGCAGCAGCTCCGGATCCGGTTCGCGCAGCCACGCCACGGCCGCCGTGGGCGAGGGCCCGGAAGTGTCGGCCTACCTGGCCGCCTTCGGATACGGCCTGACCCATCCCGATGCGGCCCCACCCGGCGCGAACCGGGCGAACTGCACCCCGTCGGCGGCCCATCCGCGGCCGGTCGTGCTGGTGCACGGCACTTGGCTCAATGCCTACGACACCTTCGCGTACCTGTCGCCGCAGCTCGCCCGCGCCGGATATTGCGTCTTCGCATTCAACTACGGTCGATCCAATCTGCTGGAGGGCGGTGGTATCGGCCCCGTGCTGCCGGGCCGCTACGGCGTCGGGCCGATGGAGGATTCCGCGCGGCAATTGAGCGAATTCGTCGATCGTGTGCGGTCGGCCACCGGTGCGGATCGGGTCGATATCGTCGCGCATTCCCAGGGCGGCCCGGTTTCCAGCCAATACCTCGAGTTCGATGGCGGTGCGGACAAAGTCGACAAGCTGATCACCTTCGGTGCGACCAATCACGGCACCTCCCTGATGGGAATGGCGACACTCGGCCGATTGATCACCAATCTCGGCGTGAACATTCTCGGTTTCTACGAACCGATCGTCGGCATCACCAATATCCAACAGGCTGTGGGCTCGACGTTCTACGCGGCCCTCAACGCAAATGGCGATACCGTGCCCGGAGTCGATTACACGACCGTCGGCACCAGCCACGACGAAGTGTCCAACCCATACGAATGGACCTTCCTACAGCCAGGCCCGGATGCGACGGTCCACAACATCACTCTCCAAGATGGCTGCCCGCAGGACATGTCCGACCACCTGACGATCATGTATTCCCCCCGCGCCGCATCGATCACGCTGCACACCCTCGACCCCGATGCCAACCGGAACCTGGATTGCACCTTCAATCCCTGGATGATCGGTGGCGGCGGAAAGCTCTAGTCCGCAACGTGATTCATCTCGACGCCGGGCGGTGTGGTCGATGTCCACACCGCCCGGCTGCGAAAGGTGTTGCACCGCAAGCTCACACCTCGAGATCCTCTTCGATGGACTTGAGGCGGTGCCGAGCCAGCGCGAGGTTCGCCCGGCCACGGTCCAGGGCGATATAGAGGAACAGGCCCTTGGACTTGCGGCCGGTCATCGGGCGGATGATGTGGTACTGGCCGGTCAGCGTGATGAGGACATCCTCGATATCCTCCTTGATCTGGAGCTGCTCGATGGTCCGCAGCTTGGCGCGCACCACCTCGGTATTCCCCGCCGCGGCGACCTGCAGATCCAGTGCCTTGGAACTGCCGAGCATGCCGAGGGCCATGCCGCTGCTGTAGTCGACGACGGCGGCGCCGATCGCACCGTCTATCCCCATCATGTCCTTCAGCGCCAGATCCAGATTCGTCATATCGGTTCCTTTCGATCGGTTTTCCAGGTCCGGTCTTTTCCGGAGTCGGTGGCTGTCAGGTGATCGGCGATATTGCGAGCTACCGGGCGTGATTCCAGGTGCAGGCGGCCGACATTCACCTCGGGTCCGGCGAGCACCATCAGCGAGGTCCAGCCCGCCGCGTAGATCACCGCGTGCCCGCCGGTGCCGTGCACCACGACCTCGCGGAATCCACCGCCGTGCGCGGTGACGGCCAGCTGATATGACAGCGACAGATGGGCCGAGGCCAGCGCGGCCATGCGGGTCGGCTCGATATCGGGTGGCAGATCGTGTGCGACGAGCAGTCCGTCACTCGAGGCGACGAGCGTGCCGGTCAGATGAGGCAGACGATCGCGTAGCGCCTTCAGTTCCGCCAGCACCGCCGCATTCGGTTCGGGTCCGGACATCGCCACCTTCGTCAACCTTCCCATCAACTCGCCGAGCAGTTTCTTCCGCGCGGTCACGCAAGCTCCTCCAACGCCGCACGGAGGCGGACGAGCACATCGCGATCGACCGGCTCCCAGCTCTGCGGGTGCGCGACCGGGGCCCGGCGCACCCGGCGCGGGAGAAATTGCCGCGGCTCGGTACCCAGATCGGGCGGCTCGATGAGTCCCGCCGCGGTCAGCTCGCGCACCGCGACCAGCGCGCCGTAGCTGGTGCGGCCCAGGTCGCGGGCGATGCCGGTGACGCTGCGCCTACTGTCGGCGGCGGCGAGTACCTCGGTCTGGCCGCCGCTGAGCGCGACGCGTCTGCGCCGGACACGGCGCACCGGCACGACGGGAGCGCGGTCGACCAGTTCGGCCGGCCATGGTTCGGCCTCCGGATCACCCCGCCGGGCGCACTCGTGCAGCAGTACCTGCGGCGGGATCTGGCAGACCGGGGTCAACCAGTGCGGCGGCGCCGATCGGAATTCTGGAACGACCGGCGTTGCGAGTAGAAAGTAGGCGGCGTCGAAGACCGACAGCAACGCCAGGGTTTCCAGTCGCGGTAGGACCGGCACACGGCCCGGATCGCCGGACGCGGCCCGCTGCCATTCCGCCGCGGTCGCTACACCGGCCGCGATCGCGAGCCGTTCCAGATCGGTGGTGCGCAGGCAGTCGGCGGCGGTTATCGCACCGTCTGCGAGGTGAAATGCGCCATCGCCCGCGCACAGTACGCCGGTGCTTCTTTGCTTTTCCAGTCGCCGCAGTTCGGTCGCGACGTCAACGACCATGAGCGTCCTCGACAAATTCGCCGAGAATTGTGCGGAGTCGAAATCTCGCGATGGCCAGATTTCCGGTGTCCTCGTCGAATAGCACGTGTACGAAAAGGCGACCGTCGAAGTCGCCGTTCACCAGATTCAACAGGTGATAGCCGCGGGTGCCGCACACGATGATCTCGGTGAGGTCGTCGTCGCGATCGGTCGCCAGCGCCGGACAGCCGAGCACCGTGCGGACCACATCAGTCGTGGTAGCGGCATCCTCGTGTTGATCGACATGGTCGTGCCGACCCGCCGCGGCGATCGCCAGACCGCTCGCGCTGTCCACCATCGTCACGCTGCGCGCACCGGGAATGTCCATGATGCGTTTCAAGCAGTCGTCGATACCGATCACCGCGCCCGGCCTGTCATTTCGGGGATTCCAGCGGTCCAGACGCTACACACTGCGGACAGGTGATGGAAGGCGAATTCTTCAGATTTCTGACCGAGCGCCGCATTTCCGCCGGATACGCGGATAAGAATACCTTTCGGTATCAATACCTTTCGGTATCAAAAATGTCGGCCGAGCCGAATGTGGCACGGAATACTCACTTTTCGGCTGCCGACGGCCGAATGTCATTCGGTATTAACTACTGTTGGTGTCGAGGCGACGAGAGTCGCGGTGGCAGTGGAGAACCGGCATTTCGATCAGCAAACGTATATGTCCAGCATAGCTACTGACTGGCGAACACGCGGCCAGGCGGCCGAGTTGTGCGGGAGACGGCGAAGCCCGGGCGGCATTCGGGGCGGGGCCAGTGTGTGGATGCCGGGCTCGGTGGGGTGGCGGGGCGGCTCCGGCGAGGAGGCCGAAACTCAGTGCGGCGCGAGGCTTTGCAGGGCGAGCGCGATCAGTCGTGGCATGACCGTCGCACCCTCGACGGTCCTGGGCTCGTGCAGATGTTCGGCGAGTGTGAGGTGGACCTGGCCGTGCAGCATGGCCCAGATCAGCGCGGCGATCTCGCGAACATCGCCGGGGATGAGGATCCGGTCCCGCTGCGCGTCGGCGACGAGTTCGTAGAAGTACGCGGCGCATTCGTCGGCGGCGTCGAGCAGCACCTGGCTAGGGGACTGGATCTGGTAGTCGCCGAATTCGAGGCGGTAGTGATCGGGGCGTTCCATCGCGCCGCGGGCGTAGGCGAGGCAGGCGCGATAGAGCGGGGTGCCCTCACCCGTCGTATCCGTGGCCGCCTGCCGCATCTGGCCGATCAACCAGGTCAGATTTTCCGCCGCCACCGCACTGAGCAGCGCGTCCTTGTCCTGGAAGTGGCGATAGGGCGCGGTCCGCGATACCCCGGTCGCGGCGCCGACGGCGCGCAGCGTGACATGGTCCGGACCGCCCTTGGTCAGCAACTCGCTGGCCGCGGCTACCAGGGCTGTGCGGGTGTCGACGGCTTTGTTCATCAAACGAGCATAAAAGAAAGTTGACGCTGTCCACAGGGCCGGTTAGGTTGACACAGTCAACACGATATCCGGTGTCCGAGGGGGACGACCCGTGACCGAGACCATTCCCCACCCCCGAAGGTGGGCGATCCTATCCATAATGTGCCTGGCGCTCATCGTCGCCGGGCTCGACACTCTGATCATCACGATGGCCTTACCGTCCATTCAGGACCAGCTCAGCGCGACGCCCGGCGAGTTGCAGTGGATGGTGGATGCCTATTCGCTGGCGTTCGCGGCGCCGATCCTGTTCGCGGGCGGACTCGTCGATCGCTTCGGTCGCCGACTCGGCTTCACCAGCGGCATGGTGGTTTTCCTCATCGCCTCCATCGCCGCGGTGCTTGCGGGCAGTGCGGCCACACTCATCGCGGCTCGGGTCGGAATGGGCCTGGGTGCTGCGCTGATCATGCCGTCCACACTGTCGCTGATCCGGCATATTTTCCCGTCGGAGGAGCGGGCCAAGGCCATGGGCATCTGGGTGGGCGCGGCCTCACTCGGTGTCCCGCTCGGCCCGGTGATCGGCGGCGTCCTGCTGGAGAATGTCTGGTGGGGGTCGGTCTTCCTGATCAATCTGCCGCTCATCGGCGCGGCGCTGATCGGCTGCCTGCTGCTCATTCCGGAATCGCGCAACGAGGACCATCCGGGTCTGGATACGGTCGGTCTGGTGCTGTCGGTGGCGGGTCTGCTCGCGGCCGTCGACGGCATAATCGAGGCGCCCGCACACGGCTGGACCTCCGCGCGCACGCTGATCCTGGTCATCGGGGGTGTCGCGGTGCTGGCCGGCTTCATCGTCTGGGAGCGCCGTGCGCGCAATCCGATGCTCAGCGATGCGGTCTTCCGCGACCGCCGGTTCGGCGGTCCGCTGGTGACGATCTCGACCCTGTCCTTCGGACTGTTCGGCGCGCTGTTCCTGGTCACGCTGTATCTGCAATTCGCGCTGGGGTATGAGCCGCTGAAGGCGGGCGCGCACATGCTCGCGCTGTGCACGATGATGTTCGCCGCGCCGTTGGCCACCAAGTTGGTCGAGCGGTTCGGGCTCGGCCCGGTGTCGATGTTCGGCCTGGTGCTGATGGTGGTCTCGCTGGTGGTGCTCGCCGCCGGTGACGCACCGTCGAGCGGTCGGGTGCTGCTCGCGCTCGGGGTGATGGGCATCGGCGTCGGATTCGGCACCGCGCCCTCGACGAATTCGGTGCTGGAGGCCACGCCCGCGCACCAGTCCGGCGCGGGATCCGCGGTCGCCGATGTCGCGTTCCAGTTGGGCGGTGCGCTCGGTATCGCGGTCATGGGCAGTGTGGTGACGACCGGCTATCGCAACGGGGTGACTGTTCCGGACGGCCTGTCGCCGAGCCTGCACGAGGCCGCCGCCAGTTCGATCGGCGGTGCCGCCGCGGCCGCCCGCTTCATCGGTGATGGTGGCGCCCAGCTGTTGGCCTCGGCGACCGATGCCTTCCTCGACGGGGTGCGCTCGGCGACGATCGTCGGCGCGGTGGTGGCCGCCGTCGGGGCGGTGCTCGCGGCCATCGTGCTGCCGCGCGGCCGCACGGAATCGCCCGCACCCGAAGCCGAGGAATTACGCGGCGACCTGGTGGCCTGAAACGTCGGGCCGGAGCCCCCCGACCCGTTTTGTTCGAAACCCAACGAAAGGACGAGAATTATGAGCTCGGCAAATCTGGACGATTTCATCAGCGACTACTTCGGCATGTGGAACGAGGCCGACGAGGGTAAGCGCCATGCCGCGATCGAGGCGATGTGGGCCGACGCGGCGGCATTTCACATCTCACCGGCCGGGGCGAGCTTCGCGGGGGTCCCGGACATTCGGGCGAATATCGACCGGGTGAACAAGCAGAACATCCAGGAGGCCGGTTTCCGGTTCCGGCATGTCAATACCGTGGCCAACCACGACTCGGTGGCATTGCAGTGGGAGATGGTGGACGGCAGTGACCAGGTCGTCGGCGCCGGTCGAGATTTCATCCTGCGCGGTGCGGACGGTCGAATGAATGCCGTCTACATGTTCATGGGTTTGTGATCGGGTAGGGGTGTGATCCCGCGATAGCTGCTGGGACGGAGGGCATTCCAGGAATATCGCAGCAGGATGCGTTGGTCCCGGGCGGACGGCGGAATCATAACGATTCGCTCCGCCCGGGATCTTCGCGTGTGCGTCGGCGGCCACCCGCATCGGTGGTCCGCCGACTTCGTGTTCGCGCATCGATAACCACGCAAATCAATTGCCCCCATTTTCGGTGGCATGGGAAGTCGGGCCGTAACGAACCGTGCTGTCCGGCAGATAAAAAGGGTGGGTAGGGTTTATTCAACTGCGGAATTCCGTGATTCGAAGAATCGAGCGTCTCGTGGAATTACCTGAATTTTTCGTGTGTATTCGTCGGATGAGCCGATTGCGATCTGACACACATCGACGGTCGCGGAAAATCTTGATAGCTTTGGTCGAGGATGTGCAGCGTCGCACAGATCGAATTCCTTGATTCGCTTTTCTGGCAAACCATAATACCGGGGGGTATTCGGTGAACACTGTAAATTCGATGAAATCGCACGCTCGGGAGCAATTCCCGCAGTCGCCATACCGTGTGCTCGGCCCGCTGAAGGTGCCAGGTGTCGTCCGGGGCCCGAAGGTGCGGCGACTGATGGCCCTACTGCTGGTCAATGCCGGGGAGGTGGTCTCGATGGACGCCATGGTCGACGAGTTGTGGGGTGACAACCCACCGAGTCAGGCCACCTCCACCGCTCGCACGCACGTCTATCACCTGCGCAAGATGCTCGCCGGGGGGTCGGCGCTGTCTACCGTGGAGGGTGCGGATGCGTTGGTCACCTGGCCGTGCGGCTATCAGCTGTGTGTGCCGCACCAGCAGATCGACAGCCGGATCTTCGGCCAGCTCGTCGATAAGGGGCGCACCCAGATGCACGCCGGTGCGTTCGCCGAGGCCAGGGAAAGCCTGCAGTCGGCACTGGCGCTGTGGCAGGGCCGGGCCCTGGCCGATCTGGTGCTCGGTGAAATCCTGTCCCGCCACGTCGCCCATCTGCACGATCTCAAGACCCGCGCACAGGAACTGCGTATCGAGGCCGATATGCGGTTGGGCCTGCATCGCGACCTCATTCCGGAACTGCGCAGCCTGATCGCGCTCGATCCGCTCAACGAGTGGTTGCACGCGCGCCTGATCGAGGCACTGCACGCCAGTGGGCGTCGCAGCGAGGCGCTGCGGGCCTATCACGAACTGCGCGTGCTGCTCGACCGCGAATTGGGTCTCGGCCCGAGCGATGAACTGCGACGGCTGCAGCGCGAGATCCTGACCGCCGACGCGCAGCCGCCCGCCCTGCGTCCCGTCGCTCGATGACTCGGCGGCAGTTGGCGGATGGGGGCGGGCATGACGGTTCGAGGCGAGAAACCGGATCTGCAGCTGCGAGTCGGTAACCGCGTGGAGTTGGCCGGTCGGCTGCTCGAGCAGTACGCGCACACCTGGCCGCCGGAGCCGGAGGTACTGCGGCGGGCACGGTCGGCGCTCGATGATGCGCTGGCGGCGTTGGGGGAGCTTGCGGTTCCGGTGCCAACGGGCCGGAACCTGCTGTCGCCACGGGAACGCGAGATCGTGGATCTGGTGGCAATGGCATTGAGCAACAGGCAGATTGCGGTTCGATTGGCGATTACGGAGGGGACCGTCAAACGGCATCTGCGCAATATCTTCACCAAACTCGGTGCGGTATCGCGGCTCGATGTGGTGAACAAGGCAGGCGGACAAGCGCATTCGGATCCGGCGAGGCGTGGCGCATGAAACGGGCCGGAACCTCGATCGGTTCCGGCCCGCTCATTTGCGGAATCTATCGGTTGCGGACCACCAGGCAACCGACATTCCCGTCGAGACCGACCGTGGTGACCAGACCGATGGCCCCAGCGGCGGCGTCCTCCCGCTTCCAGGTCGCCAGCAGTGCGGCGAGTTGCAGTGCGCCACTTGCGCTATAGGTGTCGCCGACGACCGCGGACGTATCGATCCGGCGCGGCTGCTCGCCGACGGTGGCGCCCAGCGCGAGCTGTTCGGCGCGAGCCAGGCCGGAATTTCGGCTCGCCGTCACCGCGACGGCGGCTACGTCCTCCGGTGTCACACCACTGCGTTGCAGCGCGCGATCGATTCGGATGGCGAGACCGTCACCGAGCCGTTGCTGCGGCCCGGCCAATCCGATCTCGCAGGCCAGCAGTTCGGCCGCCGGCTGCTCGACGGTGGCGGCATCGGCCACCGCGAACAATGCGCATCCCTCGCCCATAGGCGCTGTGGCGGGCAGTAATTCGGCCTGCCGCCAACCCCAGGCATACGGCGCGGACAGTTCCTCGACACCACCGGCGAGCAGGCGCTCGGCCCGGCCGAGGGCGATCGCCATCCGGGCATACCGGAACGCGAGCAGGCTGGATGCGGCACCACCCGACAGCGTGGCATTGACGCCCTTCAGCTGATGCCGGATCGCGATATGACCGGCGGTGCTGTTCATCACCGTATTGGGAATCTGCGCGGGATTGACCAGATAGGGCAGATCCTGGCGCAGGGT
>NZ_BAGN01000115.1 GCF_000308835.1 Nocardia vinacea NBRC 16497
GCGCTCGCAGATCCGCCGAGGTCAGATCCGGGTGCGGGGTGGTCAGCAGCCGGTCGACCTTCTGGAAATCCCCGCTGGGCAGCAACTGGGCGTACTGCCGATAGTCGAGCTGATTCGCGGCCAGATCCTCGGCGAGGCAACGAATCATCAGCAGTGCGAATTTGAACAGATCGGTGGTCGCGGTGAACTGCTGCACCGGATACGGGGGCCGCCACGGCAGCGGATCCAGTCGCGGGGTCGCCCCGCGGCCGCCGATGAGGAAGGAATCGCAGTCCAGGAAGTAATTGTGCGCCGAGACGATACCGTCGACCGGGCGCGCGTCGGTGGTCAGAATATTGTTCGGCTGCAGATCCCCGACCACGATGTCGTTGTCGTGCAGGAACTGCAGATCCACCAGCAACTGCCCGAGCCGCGCGATCTTGTGCGGGAAGTCGAAATAAGTGTGGCGGCGCTTCTGCGCATCCGACACCCGCACTGCGACCCGGGTGAAGGCGCGCGGCTGCGGCCCGGTGTGTGATTCGAAGAAGAATTCGCGCGGCGCGAGCGGCATGAGAGTGCCTACCACCGTTTGGTTTTCGACGACCACGGCATGCGGCCACGCGCACAGCTCCAGTAGCCGCTTCCGGTCGTCCTGATCCAGCCGGTGCGGCCAGCCGACCAACTCGCGCAGCACCTCCGGCTGCAATTGGCGCACCGTATCCCGGTCATAGCGCTTGAAGGCGACCGACACCTCATCCGGTGTCGTACACCGCCACACCTGCGCGGAACCGCCCTCACCCAACGGGAAGTCGCCCACGATGCGCAGTTCGTCCACGCGGTACTCGGTACGGCCGGCTGCCGACCACCCCGGCATTGTCATTGCCCCACCTACCGTCTTTCCCGGGCGGGCCCGCGCCCGCGTGTCGGCCAGGCCGCGACGATGGTGCGGTCATCGTGCAGGCCGGGCAGGTCGAAGCCGACGAGCTGACCGAAAACATGTTCGGCGGGCCGCGGCCCGGCGATCTGCGGCAGCAGCGTGGCGAATTGTTCGGGCACCAGCCGGATCGCATCCGCCATCCCGTCACTGGCCAGCACCACCATCAGATTCGACGGCACGAACGTGAGTCCGGCGATCACCCGATCGGCATCGCGTGGCAGTGACGGCGTGACATTGCTGATCATTCCGCGCTTGGTCGCGTGCTGGGTAAGCCATTTGGTGGCACCGGAATTCAGATCCACGAGCAGCAGATCGCAATCGCCGACGGTCGCCCAGGCCAGCGGATAGCCGTCCGCCGATACCGGGCCGAGTGCGGCGAAGGCCAATGTGCAGGCCGGGATCGAGGTGCGCTTGTTATCGCCCGCGCCGTGCGGGCTGCGGTAATCGAGCTCGGCGGCCAGTTCGTCGACCGACCCCGCGTCGAGTTGGGCGGCGACCTTCGCGGTGATCTCCGCGGCGAGCGGCTCCCAGGTGGACGGATAGCCGATGCGATCGAGCGAACTCGCGTACCGGTGCAGCAGCGTCAGGCAGGCGCGGGTCGCGCGCTGGGCGGCGGCATGGGAATTGGCGGCCGAGCCGAGTCCGTCCGCGACCGCGAGATAGACCCAGCCGCGATCCGGGTCGCCGCCGATGGCGTAGGCGTCCTCGCGGGTGTGGCCGTCCTTGGCGTGCGAAAGTCCCACCTGCGTCGCGGCATAGACGTCGTAGCGGCCGCTGCGGCCACGGTCGACCGTCAGTCCGCTCACGCCCGACGTGGTCAGGGCGGGCAGTTCCACCGGACGGACGGGCTCGGGGCGCTCGACCTCTCGGCGCATGGTCTCGTCGCCGCGTTCGGGGGCCCGGACATCTGCTCGGGGGCGCACCAGCAGGACCGCCGCTCCGGTCGCCGTCGCGGCAAGGAAACATATGAGAGCCGCGGGTAACCACGACACCCAGGACCGTTCGTCTCTGGGTGCGACGATCGAAACCATCAGCAGGTCACCCGCATTACCGAGGGACCGGATGTCGACTTCGTTACCGACGACATCCCTGTGCTTCCCCGGCGACGGCTTGAATCCCTGCGGAAAGGTGATGGGAGTACCAGAAATCAGCGCACAGGTGTCACCCTGCTTATTGACCATTTTCGCACGGATGGGCCAATTCGACACGCCGACAACACTTTCCGGCTGGGCGGAGGCCGGTGGACAGCCCGTGAGGCCCGCGGCGACGACCTGATCGGTAACCCATGCCGTCGTCCAGCTCTCGGTCTCGCTGTCATTGAGTAGCTGCACAATGATCGACAGCAGCGCACCAAGCAGTGCGATCCCGGCCACCAGCAAAATGGGGCGTTGGCGAAACGTATCCAGCGTCATGGCTATTCAGTCCAGTTCCCGCATACCGAGGGGCGTACGGAACAGGAACCTGCCCTGCCCGACACTGCTGCTGATCGAGAACTTGATGCTGTTGATGATGGCGCGCAACAGATCGCCCGGCGCCACACTGCCTTCGGCGACACAGGCGACGCCGACCGGATTGCGTGAGCGCAACTGCCGCACCGTGTCCTCGCGCACATCACCGATGCCGAGGGCCACCACCACCGGGCGGAACGGGTGGCTGGGCGCCTCCAGTCCGGCGCGTACCGGCACCCAGACCTCATCGGGCTGGAATTTTCCGCGCACCTGCGGATTTCCGTCCGTGAGGAAGAAGATCACCGGCGTGTAGGTGTCCAATCTCGCGCTGGCGAAACGCTTGTGGTCACCACGCAATTGCCGGTCCAGATAGCGGAATACGTCCGCGTAGTCGGTCGCGCCCTGGCGTGGCAGCGCCGGAATGGACGGGTCGACCCGCAGCGGGGTCAGCGGCAGCACCGCGACGGCGGAATCACCGAAGGCGACTACCGAAAGATGTGCGGTGTCATAGGTGGTCGGATCCTCCTCCAGCACATTGAGCATATCCGGTAGCGCCTGCTCCACCGTCTCCAGCGGCGTGATCTTCTGGTTGGTCCATGCCGGATCCCACATCGACCGGGAGACATCGCAGACGACATAGAAGGGGAACACCCGGCTGGCGCTCACTCCGGCCTGGGTGAGTTTGAAACGAGTATCCTCACGCATTCCTGGCTCCGATTAGTTGGAAATTTCTGCGCGGCAGTACATTCCGCGACCAGTGGCCTGTTGATCGGCGACGACCTTGCCGTCGACGGTGATCTTGCAGTGGGCCGCACCTGTGGGATCGGGCGTGCCCTCGATGAAGACGACGAAACCGCCGTTCCGGTTGCTGACCAGGGTGCGCGAGTAGGGCAGTGTCGTAGCGCCCGCGCCGAGGTAGCTGCTGGCACCGTCACTCCAGCTGAGGTCGCGGACCTTGCCGCTGCCGGTCACGTCGAAGACGACGGTGTGCTTCTTGGTCTGCTCCGGTTTCCCGGTGGGTCCGGGAGTAACCTTCCCGCTCGAATCGCCGCTACTACGAGTCGATCCGGTGGGCTCATCCTGAGTCGAGGCCTGATCGACATGCGGCAGTCGGATATCGAGATTCGACTTGCCGACCGCGAGGAAAACCGCGGCCGCCGCGACCACCGCGAGAACGGCGGTGAGTAGGTACTTCACTGGGTTCACTTTCCTGCGCGCCAAGCCCGGTGGACGGGACCTGGAATCAGCGTCCGGCAAATCCGGTGCGGAAACATCCCCGCCGTATCACTGAGTGACACGTTCATCGAAATTGGCTGTGCGTGCATTGATTACGGTCGCCTCGGGGTGCGACGCTGGAGGGTTGGATAGGGGTGCGTTAGGGGTCGGTACCGAACACGGGTCGGTACGTTTCGGGCCCCCTGAGATTCGCGGCACCGACCAACGAATAACCAACGGCCGTCCAATGTGGCACCGGTTTGACACCCGTGGCGATGCGGTCGCACACTCATCGCAACCGCGCATTTCTCGCGCGGCCGGTTCCCAATTCCCGAGAAGGTCGACATGATGTGTCGCCGCTGTGCTCCGGTCGCCTCGGCGGTGCGATATGCCCGATGACAGAACCGTGGTGGGCCGCGCCGTCGCGATTATCGAGGCGGTCGCCGATTCCCGGGATCCGGTGTCGCTGGCCGCCTTGACCAAGCAGACCGGCATTCCGAAACCCACCGTCCGCCGCATTGCCAACGATCTGGCCCGACGCGGCATGCTCGAACTGACCCAGGACGGCTATCGTGCGGGCACGCTGCTGATCTACCACGGTTTGCGCGCGGCACAGCAGCACGGTTTCGTCGTCACCGCGCAGCCCTACATCCAGGACCTGTATATGCGCACACGCGGCGAAATCGTCTGGTGCGCAAGCCTGTACGGTGGTGAGCTGACCCTCAACGGTTCGGCGTTCGGCCGTAACTACGCCGAGGTGATGAAGCGGCAGAACTGGCCGAGCCTGGCCTCCTTCGGGCCGAGTATGGTCCTCACCGCCGCGGGGCGGCTGCAGATCGCCGCGCACGAAGAACAGGCCGAACAGATCCTCGCCATGCGCTGGCCACCGCTGACCCAGTATTCGGTGACCGATCCGCGCAAACTGCGGGCACTGCTCGACGAGGCCCGCGACACCGGATTCGCGCACGAACGTGAGCAAACGGCGGTCGGCTGGAGTTGTGTGGCATCGGCGGTGCGCGACAGCTCGGGTGCGTTGATCGGCGCGATCGGGATCACCGGCCGCAGTGCCGTTCTCGAACAGCGCAGTCTGCATACCGGATTGGTGCGCTCGGTGGAATCGCTGCAGCACGAGCTGCGCGAAGACAAGTCGGCGGGCCTACCGCTGGGCAAGCCGTCGAAGTCCTTCGGCGATATCTTCACCCAGTACCCGCGCTGGACGCCGAACCTCGCACCGCTGCTCGATGCGACCTCGGATTGACCTCGGATTTCGATACCCCCGGCGCGATGGGCAGCAAACCCGAATTCCCTCCCGTACTATCGCGATCGGGAACACCGGCCGGGTAGATGAAGGGGGACGGTGTTGGAGATTCGCCTACCGGCGACCATGCGCAACGGGGGTGCGTGGTTACGGCGCTTCGCCGGGACGACTCCGGGTGCCATCGGCGCGGTTGCCGTCGTAACCGCGGTGTTGGGTCTGCTTGCCGGGTTGACCTCGGCCGATCAATTGAGCGGCAAGATCGCTCGGCGCGATACCGTGCTGGAACACACCGAACCGCTGGCCTACGCCGCACAGACCCTGTACGTCGCGCTGTCGGCCGCCGACGCGTCCGCGGCGACGGCCTTCCTGTCCGGTGGCATCGAATCACCGGAGGTGCGCGGGCAGTATCAGCAGGCGCTTGCCGAAGCGGCATCCGCACTTGCGGAGGCGACCGCCGGGGCCGCCGATCAGCAGAGCAGGAATATCGTCGCCAGGATCGCCGCCGACCTGCCCGCCTACACCGGCCTGGTCGAAACCGCACGGGCAAACAACCGGCAGGGCTTCCCGGTCGGTTCGTCCTATCTGCGCGAGGCCTCACTGCTGATGCAGAATTCCTTGCTGCCCAACGCCGAAATGCTGAGCAAGGACCGCATGGCCGCGATGCGCCGAGATCAGCACGATATCGGCGCGCTGCCGTGGACGACCATCGTGCTGCTGATGCTGGTTCTCATCGGTTGTGGTAGTGGCACTTTCGTCCTGCTGCGGCGCACCAATCGCCGGGTGAACCTCGGTCTCGCGGTCGCCGCGGGCGCGACCGCCCTCGCGTTGTTCTGGGTGGTCGCCGCGACGATCATCGCCGCGGCCGCACTCGATACCGGCAAATCCGGGGCGACCAGTCGCTTCGAAACCCTGACCCGGGCACGGATCCTGGCCCAGCAAGCGCGCACCGACGAAACCCTGGAGTTGATCACCCGCGGCGATATCACCACGAGCGAAACCGATTACCGCAAGCACACCACCGAACTCGCGGATCGGTTGGCGACGGCGACCGGACCCGATTCCGCGGCCTCGCGCAGCGTGCTCGGCTGGACCGCCGGACACGCCAAACAGCGTGCGGCCTACGAGGCGGCGAACTATCCCGCGGCCGTGGCGCAGGCCATCGGCACCGGTCCGGACACCTCGGCGACATTGTTCGCCCATCTCGATCAGCTGTTGCGCGACAACCTCATCCAGGAACGCGGTGAGTTGCGCCACGGCGTCGACGCGGCGGGTGCGACCTTGACGCTCAGCCCGGCGGGGACATTGGTGCTGCTGTTCGGCGCCGCGGCCTCGACCGTCACCGGCCTGTGGCCACGGCTGAAGGAGTTCCTGTGAGACAGCGAAACCCCCTGCGGCGGTACGGCTTCGGATGGATGGCGCTGATCGCGGTGAGTGTGCTGGTGACCGCATGTGGTTCCGGCATCCAGGCCCCGGCGTCCACGAATGTGGCCGCGGTCAACCCCAAACCCGATCTCGTCGAGATCACCACGCCACCGCAGAGCGAAGCCGGCGGCAACTGCGATCCGGAGGCCACCCTGCGTCCCGGGCCGTTGCCGAGTCCCGGTGCGATGCCGTCGGGTTCGGCCATGGCGGCCATCGTCGCCAATGGCAAACTGCGGGTCGGCGTGGATCAGAACACCTACCTGTTCGGCTTCCGCAATCCTGGCACCGGACAGCTCGAGGGCTTCGATATCGATATCGCGCGCGAGATCGCCCGATCCCTCTTCGGTGATCCGGACCGGATCGAATTGCGTTCGGTCACCGCGGCCGAGCGGATACCGGCCCTGCAGAACAAACAGGTCGACCTGATCGTGCGCACCTTCTCGGCGACCTGTGAGCGGCGCCGCGATGTCGACTTCTCGGGTGTGTATTACCGTGCGACCCAACGCCTTCTGGCCACCCGCAACTCCGGCATCCGGGCGGGCGCGGATCTGGGTGGTAAACGGGTGTGCGTCACCCGGGGCACCACCTCACCCGGACCGCTGTTCAGCCTGCCCAAGCGGCCCGTTGTTCTGGGCGCGTCGAACTGGACCGACTGTCTGGCCGCGCTGCAACAGGGTCACGTGGACGCGATCAGCGGCGACGATCCGATCCTGGTCGGCCTGGTAGCCCAGGACCGGAATCTGGAGATCGTCGGTGAGGTGATCGGAACCGGCGCGTACGCGGTCGGCATCGCGCAGGGGCATCCGGATCTGGTCCGCTTCGTCAACGGCGTGCTGGAACGCATCCGCAGCGATGGCACCTGGCAGCAGCTCTACAACACCAGACTCAGCGCCCTCGGCCCGTCGCCGGGTCCACCGGACCTCCGCTACAAAGAGTAAGACCATGCAACTACTCACTCTCACCGAAATCGACGGTGAATTGGCCATCCGCACAGTCGAATTCGATGCCATCACCGCCACCCTGCTGGAACTGGACAAACATCCGGGCCACACACTGCTGCAGCGCTATCCGCCGACCGGGGTGACCGAACAGCGCTGGCTGCCGGTCCGCGCCGCGCTCGCGCTGATGTGGGAGGACTACAGCCGTCTCCAGATCATCCTGGATTCCGCGCGCAAGGCGCGCGGCACTCGAGCTCGCCTCGACGACGGTGAGCGCGCCGAACTCACCCGGCTGCTGCGCGGGCGTCCCTACGAGGCCGCGCGCACGCCGATACCGATGGCGCAACGTTCGCTCACCGGACCCGCCGAAGAGGTTCTGTTCGTCGGACTCGCCGATACCGTTGATCGCATGCGGGCCACCTTCCCGGAAATCGCCGAATTCTTCGACGCGATCGATGCGGTGAACACCCGGGTGATGTCGGGCCTCGCGCCACTGCAGGACACCCTGGAAAAGGCGGGCGCGGCCGGGGGCGAGACCAGGCAACTGCTCGTGATCGGCGACGGCATCGCCGAATTGCTGAGCCGTTCGGCGACCGATCCGCTCGCGCTGACGGTGCCGGAGATCGATGCGCGCATCGCGGAGTTGTCGGGGGAGTTGCGGCAGATAGCCACCATCCTCGCTGAACTCGATGCGGTCGCTGCGGATTGGGTCGAGGCGGTCGCCGAAACGCGCAGGCGCTTGGCTGTGCTGCGGGCCACCCGAGCCCGCGCGGCGCAGGCACGGACGCAAGTCGAGACGAAGATTCTGGCGGGCCCGCTGCCGGTGTACGAGGACAACATCACCGCGCTCGAAGCGGAACTCGATGCGTTGTCCGCGAATTCGGGTACGGCAGCGGAGTTGGTCCGGTTGCGTACACGGATCGCGGACGCGACCGCGGGAGCGGCCACCGTGGAGGAGTTGGCTCAGGGCCTGCTCGATCGGCGTAGCGAATTGCGCGGACGACTGGCTGCCTATCAGGCGAAGGCGGCTCGTCTCGGCGTCAGCGAGGACCGAGATGTCCTGGCCTCCAATCAGATCGCGGCGGGTCTGCTCGCGCGGCGACCGTGCGATCTGGCGGCCGTCACCCGGGCGGTCGCCGACTTTCAGCAGATCATCGGGGAGAAATCGGGGCGGGGCGGATGACCTGTAATGAGCCGGGATGCGGCGGCACGATCGAAGACGGATACTGCGTGGTGTGCGGTACCGCACCAGCCGAGGCGACCACGATATCGGCGGAAATACCCATCCCGCAGGGGGTTTCGAGCAAGGATCGCAGCTGCGCCGAACCCGGCTGTACTGGAACTGTTGTCGGTGGGTATTGCGACGACTGTGGTACGGCTCCGGCTGAATCGCGGCAGGCTATCTGTGCCGAGCCGGGCTGCGGCGGAAACATCGTCGACGGCTACTGCGATGCTTGTGGCACAGCTCCGGCCGGAAATTCCGGAACTTCCGCAGTGTCGGCCCGCTCGGAAAGCACCCGCGCCTCCGGACGTTCGGTGCGCACCGGCCGGTCCTCGTCGAAATCCAGCGCTCGCGGTCGGCTCGGCGCCGGCATGGTGGAGGTGCCGCGGATGCCGCGCATCGACCCGGCCACCGCGGTCCTGGCCGATCCGCAGGTCGCCGAGGGAAAGCGGTTCTGCGGCAAATGTGAACGACCGGTCGGACGCGGCCGTGACGGTATTCCCGGCCGCGGCGAGGGCTTCTGTCCCAACTGCGGTACCCGGTTCTCCTTCACACCGAAGCTGAGCAAGGGGGATCTGGTCGGCGGACAGTACGATGTGGTCGGGTGTTTGGCGCACGGCGGGCTCGGTTGGATCTATCTGGCCACCGACCGCAATGTCGCCAACCGCTGGGTGGTGCTGAAAGGTCTACTCAATTCCGGGGATCTGGACGCGATGGCCGCAGCGGTCGCCGAAAAGCGATTCCTCGCCGAGGTCGAACATCCCAGCATCGTCAAGATCTACAACTTCGTCGAGCACCGCGGCGCCGACGGTGTCGCGGTCGGCTACATCGTCATGGAGTACGTCGGCGGAACGTCGCTCAAACAGATCCTGCGCGCCCGCCGCGATGCCGGCGGCAGCTATCTGCCGCCGCCGCAGGCCATCGCCTACATTCTGGAGATGCTGCCCGCCCTCGGCTATCTGCATTCGCTCGGCCTGGCCTATTGCGATTTCAAGCCGGACAATGTGATGCAGACCGATGAGCAGCTCAAACTCATCGATATGGGCGCGGTGATCGCCATGGACGATCAGGACAGCCCTATTTACGGCACCATCGGCTATCAGGACCCCGAAATTTCCCACAGCGGGCCGACCGTCGCCACCGAGGTCTACACCGTCGGACGCACTCTCGCGGTATTACTGATGAATGTGCCGCAGCAGGGCGGACATTTCGGCGCGCTGCCCGGTCCGGACGCCGAACCGCTACTGGCGAAATACGATTCGCTGCACCGATTCATCCTGCGCGCCACCGACGCCGATCCGGAGGCGCGCTTCTCCTCGATGGAGGAGATGGCCGATCAGCTGACCGGTGTGCTGCGCGAGGTGCTGAGCATCGATGACGGTGTGCCGCGTCCCGGAATGTCGGCCTACTTCGGGCCGCCGCGTGGCGTATTCGGCATTCAGGAAGCACCGACGCCGACGAGTATCGTTGCGGCACTACCGGTTCCGCTGGTCGATCCGAACGACAGCGGTGCGGCTCTCCTGGCCACCACCGGCGGAACTTCACCCGCCGAACTGGAACCCGCCTTCGAGGCGGGACTGCGCTCGGTGGTCACGACCCGCGATGCATCCGTGGAGATTCCGCTGCGGCTGGTGCGCGCCGCCTTGGAGATCGGGGACCCGATCGACGCACTGCGCCGACTGGAGGAGCTCGCCGCCGTCCTGCCCGGCGATTGGCGCTTGGCCTGGTATCGCGGTCAAGCCGAACTGCTCGCGGGCAGTATCGACGCGGCGTATGCCGAATTCGATGCCGTGTATGCCGCATTGCCCGGTGAGGCCGCACCGAAGGTCGCACAGGCGGCCGTCGCCGAACTCGCGGGCGCGCAGTCGGATCGGCAACGGGCTGCGCGCTACTACGACACGGTCTGGCGCACCGACCACGGCTTCGTCAGCGCCGCCTTCGGGCTGGCCCGGCTGCGCAATGCGGACGGCGATCGGGACGGTGCGGTCGCCGTACTCGATCAGGTGGATTCGGCCTCGGCGCTCTACACCGAGGCGCGGCTCACGGCCGTGGAGACCATGCTGGCCGACCGCGCACCCGATGAACTGTCGGAACCACTGCTGCGTGATGCGGGCGGGCGCGTCGAAGCATTGCGGATCGAATCGAAAAGCCGTGGCGCACAGGTGCGGATGCGCGTGCTGGACGCCGCATTGAACTGGCTGCGCGCGGGTAAAGCACCGACAACACATGGGGCGCTGCTCGGCGCCAACCTCGATCAGGACGGAGTACGAACCGGTTTGGAGCGCTGCTATCGCGACCTCGCCCGCGAAACCGAAGATATGTGGGCCCGATTCGAGCTGGTGGATCGTGCCAATGCGATCCGGCCGAGGACGACCCTATGACCGAGTCCGATATCGCGGTGAAGCCGCGATGCCCGGCATGCGCGGCGCGGGTCGGGGTCGCCGACCGGTTCTGTGAGGCCTGCGGTCGTGAACTCGGCGCGCGGCGTATCGCGCTGCCGCGGTCGGATCCGGATGCGGCACCGACATGTGAGGGGTGTGGGGGCACCCGATACGACGCCGACGGTTACTGCGGCGGCTGCGGTCAATTGCGGCCGCAGCCGGATCGATTCGAGGCCGATCTCGGCGCGGTCTATGTCATGACCGATCGCGGTATCGCGCACGCGCGCAACGAGGATGCGGTCGCCGCCGCGGTACTGGAAGACGGGGCCAAGCGCCCGATCGTGACGGTGATCACGGTCAGCGACGGCGTCTCCACCTCTGACGATCCGCAGGCGGCTTCGGGCGCGGCGGCGCGTGCGGGCGTCGACGCCTGCCTCACCGCATTGGCCGAAGCCCGCTCCGGCACGGCGGTGGTCATGGCCGGGCTCACGGCCGCGTCACGGGCCGTCCGCGATATCGCGACGCACGACGGTCACGCTCCGTCGTGCACCTATGTTTCGGCCATCGTGCGCGGATACGGCGGTGACGGCGTGGAGATCACCGTCGCGAATGTCGGTGACAGCCGGGCATATTGGTTGCAGGGCGCCGGTATCGAGCCGATCGTGGGCGGGAATCTGCCGTCGACGCGGCTGACCGTCGACGACTCGTGGGCGCAGGCGCTCGTCGATGCCGGTGCCATGGACGAGCAGTCCGCGATGCAGGATCCGCGGGCGCATACCCTGCTGCGCTGGCTCGGTGCCGACAGCGAGGACAAAGCGTGGTCGGACCGATGTGTGAAGACCTTTCACACCACGGGTCCCGGGATGCTGTTGCTGTGCAGTGACGGACTCTGGAACTACATATCCGATCCGGCGGCGCTGGCGCGGATGGTCAGCGGGTTACCGCGCGAGGAGGCGGCGCGGGCGCTTGTCGAATTTGCACTACGGTCCGGGGGGAGCGACAACATCACCGTCGCACTGGTGCCGATCGGGCCATCGGTCGATGCAGGAGTAGCACAGTGAGTTCCATTGCGAATAACGGTATTTCGGTAGCGATAGACCAGAACGAATATCTGGCCGAGGGCGCGGATACGGTCGACGCGGTGGTGACGGTGGAGACCGGAGCGGATTTCGTGGCGGCCGGACCGGAGCCGGACCGACTGGAGGTGCTGATCCTCGACTGCTCCGGATCGATGGCCACCGGCAAGAAGTTCGAGGGTGCACGCCGGGCCACCCTGGCCGCACTCGATGTATTGAAGGATGGCACCCGGTTCGCGATCATCGAGGGCACATCGATGGCGCGGCTGACCTATCCGAGCGATAAACCATCGGTGCCCGTCAACCGCGATACCAGGGCAGCGGCCCGCCGCGCACTGGACAAGTTGCGCCCCAACGGCGGCACCGCCATGGGCACCTGGCTCGGGCTTACCCGGCAGCTGGCCAAGAAACATCCGGATGCCATGGTGCACGCCATTCTGCTCACCGACGGTAAGAACGAACATGAGGAACCCGCGGCGCTGGTCGCCGAGATCAAACAGTCCGAGGGGATCTTCACCTGCGACTGCCGCGGCGTCGGAACCGACTGGCAGGTGGACGAATTGCGTGCCATCGCCTCGGCACTGCACGGCACGGTCGATATCGTCGCGGATCCGGCGAATCTGGCGGCGGACTTCGCCGCCATGACGCAGACGTCGATGGCCAAGGCGATTCCGGAACTCACCCTGCGGGTGTGGACACCGGCAGGAGCCACCGTCCAGTTCGTCAAGCAGGTCGCGCCGACCATCGAGGATCTGACCGCGCGCCGCACCGATGCCGGACCGCAGCTGGGGGAGTACCCGCTCGGGGCGTGGGGTGCCGAGGACCGCGACTATCACGTGCAGGTGCGGGTCGAGCCCGCCGCGCCGGGACGGGAGAAACTCGCGGCCCGGATCAGTGTGGTCGCCGGCGACGAGGTGGTCGGTCAGGGATTGGTGCGCGCGGTATGGACCACCGAGACCGAGCTCTCGGCCAGGATCAGCAGGCGCGTCGCGCATTACACCGGACAGGCCGAACTCGCCCAGGTCGTGCAGGAGGGGTTGAGCGCGCGTAAAAACGGTGATGTGGAGACCGCGACGGCGAAGCTGCGGCGCGCGGTCGAGCTCGCCGCCGAATCCGGGAACGAGGGCACCGCGAAGCTGTTGCGCGGTGTGGTCGAAGTGGATGAGCGCAATGGCACGGTGCGGTTGCGCGCCAGAGTCGAGGCCGCGGACGAAATGGCCTTGGACGCACGTTCTACCAAGACGGCGCGGGTACGCAAGGAGGGGTGATGGCGATTGCCACCTGTCCGGACGGGCATCAGTCCGTCGCGACGGATTACTGCGATGTCTGCGGTTCACCGATCGGTGCGCCCGCGCCGACGATCGCGGCCGCGCTGTGCCCGTCATGTGGGTCGCCGAGCACCGGTCGCTTCTGTGAAGTTTGCGGCGCCGATTCGGCGCTGCCGACGCCGGTGCCGCGTGCGGCCGCGCCGACCGAAATCGTCACCGCCACCGCGGTTTCCGACGCCGAGGTCGCGAGCGTGGCCGGTGCGGTGACATGGGTCGCCACGATCACCGCCGATCGCGAGTTCTACGACCGGGTGCAGGCCCGCAAGGGCCCCGACGCCGATCAGGTCGAGTTCCCGGCGTTCTATCCCGAGCGCCGAATCATGTTGCGCGGAACCGACATCCTGATCGGCAAACACAGCGTCTCCCAGGGCCTGCAACCCGAGATCGATCTGGGCATCGCCCCCGCCGACGCAGGCGTCTCCCGCGCCCACGCGATCATCCGCCTCACCGAAACCGGCATAACCATCACCGATCTCGGCTCCACCAACGGAACAAGCCTCAATGGCAGCGAAGACCTGATCCCCGCCGAGGCGCCGGTCCAACTCCAGAGCGGTGACCGCATCCACCTGGGCGGCTGGACCACAATCATCGTGACCGCCGAAAACCGCTGAGCGAGTACCGCACACCCTCATCGCCAGCTCACACCCGGTAGCTGCGACAGTGGGTGCACCAGCAGGCAAACGCGGCACGACTCAGCGCCCGAGGTTCGGCGACGACTCCACCTCGTGCAACACTTCGTCGATGCGCCGCATGACATGGGTGCGCCAGCCGGCTTCCATGATCGCGCGGGCCTTCTGCTGGAGCGGATGGTCCGGATCGAATCCGGCGTGTTCCAAGAACAATCGGGTGCCCTTGCCCTCGGGCTCCAGCGTCCAGGTGATCGTCCAGTCGGCGCCGTGCTCGGCATTCGGGTCGGCATCGCGCCAGCCGACGCGCAGCATCCGACTGGCCATTACGGCTCGGCAACCCAGGGTCCTCCACGACGAATACCGACTACGTGAATAGCGGTTTCTGCCATTCCGGAACCCCACCCACCGGCGAAGGTGTGGCGTGCGCTGACCGAACCGCCGGGGAACAGCCAGCGCGAGTTCGGATTCGCTGCGGTGCGTCGGAATAGTCTCACCGAACACCCGTGAGCAGGGGCGAAGTCGTTCGGATGTGGCGTTCCCGGTGGTCGATTGTCTTACGGAACACCTGTCAGGACCTGTCCGGGGAACTCTCGGCCTCCGTGGGGTTCGGGGTGTGGGCGTTCCAGCTGGCGAGCAGGCGGATCGCGTCGTGTTCGGGTGAGCCCGGCTGCGGGGTGAACACGGTCATGACCTGATCGGTGGCGGTGTCGATGGTGAGGTTCTCGAAGGGCAGGGTGAGCCTTCCGATCAGGGGATGCTGGAAGACCTTCGTGCCTGCGCGGTGTGTCTTGACGTCGTGGGCGGCCCAGCGGGTGCGGAATGCGTGGCTGCGGGTGGAGAGCTGACCGATGAGGGCGACGAGTTCCGGGTCGTCGGGGCGGCGTCCGGCCTCGATGCGCAGGATCGACACCGTGTCCGCAGCGATACGCTCCCACTCGGGGAACAGGCCCCGGGCCGCATGCTCGTCGAGGAACATGAAGCGCGCAGCGTTCACCGGGCCGTCGGTGTCGAGCATCGTGGTGTAGAGGGCTCGTCCGAGGTCGTTGGCGGCGAGCAGGTCGAGGCGGCTGTTGAACACGACAGCGGGCAGGTGGTTGATCGAGTCCAGCAGTACCCGGATTCCGGGGCCGATCGTGGCGGTGATCGCTGTTTTGCGACGCTTGCGGGCTTCGGGGGTCAGTGCGGTGAGCAGCTGATCGAGGTGTGCGCGTTCGTCGTCGTCGAGTCGTAGCACCGCGGCGATGGATTCCACGACGCCTGGTGAGGGACCGGTGGCCCGGCCTCGTTCGAGGCGGATGTAGTACTCGGGGCTGATCCCGGCCAGCAGGGCTACCTCTTCGCGCCGCAGGCCCTTCACGCGGCGCCGGGTCCAGGTCGAGGGCAGGCCCACGGCGCCGGGTGAGACCCGGTCACGGCGGCTGCTGAGGAATTCGCGGACCGCTGTCCGCGCTGCCTCCTTCTCGTCCATGGTATCGAGCGTAGATGCAGGCAGGCCGCATAGAGGGGCACCGTGAGTACCCCTCTCAGCAGACCCTGTCTCGTTCCCGGGACACGGTGTTGTCTGAAGTCGGGGAAGCACCGCGGCCGTGATGCCGCGCTCGGTGGCCGTCCCGGCCATCCCTGTGATCACCGCCGACGAACCGAACGAAGGAGTTATTCGATGAAGCCTGCTTTTCTCGGCACTCTGGAGGTGTCCCGTATCGGCCTGGGGGCCATGACCATGGCCGGCACGTACACCTCTGGCGGAGGCTTGGACGACGACGAGTCGATCCGCGCCATCCGCCGTGCTCTCGACCTGGGTGTCACCCATATCGACACCGCCGAGATCTACGGTCCCTTCCACAGCGAGGAGATCGTCGGCCGCGCCATCGCCGGGCGACGCGACGAGGTCGTCGTCGCCACCAAATTCGGTCTGCTCTCGCATCCGGCGGCGGGCACCGGGCCCCGCACTATCGATAGCAGCGCCGCGAACGTGAAGGCCGCGGTCGAAGGTTCGCTGCGGCGGCTGGGCACCGACCGGATCGACCTCTACTACCAGCATCGCGTCGACCCCGGCACCCCCATCGAGGAAACCGTCGGCGCGCTCGCCGAACTGGTCGCCGAAGGCAAGGTCCTGCACATCGGGCTCTCGGAAGCCTCGCCGGAGACCATCCGCCGCGCCCACGCGGTGCACCCGGTGGCGGCGTTGCAGACCGAGTACTCGCTGTGGACACGTGACCCCGAGGACGAACTCCTGCCGCTGCTGCGCGGCCTCGGGATCGGGTTCGTGCCCTACTCCCCGCTGGGCCACGGCTTCCTCACCGGTCAGCTCCGCTCGCCTGCCGACATCCCCGACGACGACTGGCGTAAGACCAATCCCCGGTTCATCGGGGAGGCATTCGACCAGAATCTGCGACTGGTCGATGAGGTCCGGGCAGTCGGAGAAGAGGACGGCGCCACCCCCGCTCAGGTCGCACTCGCGTGGCTGCTGGCCCAGGGCAGCGACATCGCCCCCATCCCCGGCACCCGCCGCGTCGCTCGCGTCGAGGAGAACACCGCCGCCGACGCCGTCGTGCTGAGCACCGCTCAGCTCGCGCGCCTGGACCGGCTCACGCCAGCGGTGGGGGCCCGTCACGACGAAGCGAACATGGCCAGCATCGACCGCTGACAGGTCCGCGACCTCACCTCGCTGTGATCCCCGGCCGAGAGTCGGCCGGGGATCACAGCGAGGGAGATGGACTCGGGCCGAACCGGCGTGCGTGCGGTCGGATCAAGGTGTCTCGTACGCGCAACGGCCGGTAGCCGGTTGGGGCCGAGTTGGGCGAGTTCTGCGTCGATGTCGACTTCGATCGCGCCGAAGAAGTTGATGTTCTTGCTGTGCGCCGGGGCTGATGTGGGCAAGGGTACAGCCGTTGCCGCCCCACCTTGTTCTCGCTGACCAACTCGGCCTCCCGGAACACCCGCAGATGTTCGGAGAAGCTCGCTCGGCCGCGTCATCTCGAAATGGGCGGCCAGATCGGTCACCGGCTGTGGTCCGCCATGTGTGTCAAGAACTGCAACTGGGACCGATCGGTCGGTTACTATGCGCGTAGTATGTGTTCATGGGGTTCGAGTGGCCGGACTGGGCGTTCGCGCATCTGATCGGCATCGGACCCCGGGAGGTACGCCAAGTCCTGGAAGGCGCACGGCGCTGGCCGCGGATCGCCGATGACGGGCACGTGTCGGTGCTGTCGGTCTGGGGTCGCACGGGTACCGGGCGGCCACTGATCGTGGCGACGCGTCAACAGGACCAGTGGACCTGGCTGATCATCGGCGCCCGGGAAATGCGCGCCGACGAACTGAAAATGTTCGAGGAGTGGGAACAGGAGAACCGGTGATGCGTGAGAAGGATTTCCCGTCCACCCCGGACGAAGTGGCGGCGTTCATGGATCGGCTGACCTTCAGCGACGAACCGGTCCCGCCGGAAAAGGCGCCGCCGCCACTCGCCCCCGGCGACGACATCATGGTGACCAGCTCCATTCGCATGCCGCTGGAGCTGCACACCCGGGTCAAGCAACTCGCCGACAGCCGCGGCATCGGCCTGTCGACGCTGATCCGCGAATGGATGGAGGCAGCCAT
This sequence comes from Nocardia vinacea NBRC 16497, assembly GCF_000308835.1. Taxonomy (GTDB): domain Bacteria; phylum Actinomycetota; class Actinomycetes; order Mycobacteriales; family Mycobacteriaceae; genus Nocardia; species Nocardia vinacea. Next base: position 17,431 of record NZ_BAGN01000115.1, read on the forward strand.
CGCCGAACTCGATGGCGACCAGCTCATCTCGCGCGCCGACGCGGTGCGCGCACTATCGCGACTGCATCCGATCCATCGCGCGAGCTGAGTGGACCTTCCGTCGTGGTCGCATAAGAATGCGCCCATGAGCAACGAGGTGAGAGGCGCAGTCGTAGCCACGCTGATCAGGCTTGCGGAAAGCCCCGACTATCGAGACAGGGCAGACGCAGGCCGCTGCCTCGCCAACTTCGCCGAAATGCCCGAGACCCGGGGGCCGCTGTTGGGCCTCATGCTTCATGCTGGCGACACACTCGTTACCCGCGCGACGGCGGAGGCATTGCTCCGACGTCAGGACGCGGTCGGTTTCGCAGCCGTCGCCTCAGGACTCGCTGCGGCCGATCCGAACCACGGCGACTGGATCCAAACAGCGGTGCTCGACGTGTTAGGGGTGTTCTCCCGCGACCGGGATGCTGCTGTGCGAGAGTGCGAGACATTGACCAGGGCGCCTGATGAGCTGGTACGTCACGGAGCGAGTCAGCTGATCGCCATGCTGGCCGAGATCAACCCGATTCTTCGCCCAGCGCAGGACTAGCTAGTGGTCGGCATCTACCGATGCTGGGTCGGCAGGTAAGTTGTCGCGACTGCAGCCGCTCCACCGGACGAGCTGAGTCGGGGGACCGGCGGCGGAAAATGAGTGGCGATCGGCTGCGATGATGGCGGATATGGAATCCGCCGTCTATTTGATCACCGGTATCCAGGCCGCCGGGAAGTCCACGGTCGCACAGGCGTTGGCGGAGCGGTTGCCGCGTTCGGCGCATGTGCGCGGAGATGCGTTCCGGCGCTTCATCATCGGTGGCCGGGCGGACATGAGTCCGGAACCGTCGACGGAAGCACTCGAGCAACTGCGGCTGCGGCACGCGCTGGCCGCGCACACCGCCGATGCGTACGCCTCGGCCGGATTCACCGCGATCATCCAGGATGTCGTGCTCGGGGAGTTCCTGCCCTACACCCTCGACCGCATCCGGACCCGGCCGCGATATGTGGTGGTGCTCGCGCCGAAACCGGCCACGGTCGCCGCGCGCGAGGCAGGCCGGGACAAGGTCGCCTACGAGGGGTTCACCGTCGACAGCCTGGATGAGGTGCTCCGAGCGCAGACCCCGCGCATCGGATTGTGGTTGGACACTTCCGATCTCACCGTGGAGCAGACCGTCGACGAGATTCTCGAGCGGGCCCAGCCATTGGACAGCGCAGTCACTGCTCGGTGACTGCGCCCTTCACTCGACCTCGACTGGATCCAGCCGTTGGTCGGTACTGATAGCGGTTTACCCCTCACCCGGCAACCTTGTGACCGTCCTGGGTTCGGGTGGTCCGCAATCTATCTCGACGCATCACGCCCCTCCTCGTTGGCACGTCCGGTGCCGGGGCACTCGACAGCCCGATACCGGGACGACTCCGCGGGCGCGGGCTGATTCGCCCATTCGCGGACCGCGTCCGCGAACCGCGCGACCACATCGGCTGGTGCACCGCTGTAGATGGCGGGTGGCCTGATGAACGGATCGCGTTGCGGCAGTGCTGGATTGCGATCTGTGGCTCGGGATTGGCGGCGGTTCGGCTTTGTGGCGATCATCGGCCCGCCTGACCGGTGGTCTCCGCGCCCGGACCAGCGTGAAGTTCACCCACGGCACAGACCGGCCATACGCCGCAAGTGCGGGTGGTAGGCAGGACGATCAGAGCTGCGATCTGAAGCATTGGGCAGCACCCCTTGGTTGTTCGGTATTCGAGATCTGGTGTCAGGCAGACGATCTAGTGCAGGTGGGGCATTCAGCGGGCGAATCGGTGGGGTGCGGATGTCCCGTCTCGATCAGGCGAGTCCAACAGCCGCGCAACATCTCACACGTCCGCACCGTGCAGTCGGCGTGTAGGTCGCGGGCGATCTCCTGATGCATCTGGACCGGTGACATTGGATGGTTCGGATACTGGTGCTGAAGGGGATCAGTGGCCATATCAGAACCCCAGGTGCGGAACATCGGCCGGGACGAGCCGACCGGCCTCGATGAGCCGCTTCTTCGCCTGCGCCTTGACCGGGCACATCGATGCCTGGCAGTCCAAGTGGCTCTGCATGATTAGATGCGCGTATTCGGTTGTCATCACGGGCAATTCGCTGTGGTTCGTTACCGGCAGGCCGTGCATGCGGATACTCCGAACGTGGGTGTGGGTGTCTGGAATGCCCGGCAGCGGAGGCCGAAACCGCCTGTGCGGCATAGGGATTTGGTGCGGCGGTGGGCGCTTCCCGGCTGCTGGGGCGATTTCAGTAGTACGCTGATAGGGCGCACTTTGGAAGATTTCTATCTGCGATTCGCCGAATTTATTCCCGCACTTCCAGATTGCCGTTCGTGATCATTCCAAAAACGACGCCAACGACTAGTGAGGCTACGTAATGACCGGTTCGGCTGTACCGCGTCGGATGTTGGGCCGCCAGTTGAAGAGGCTCCGAGAGGAGTCTGGTGTATCGCCTACCGCAGCGGCCAGGGCCATCGAGGTATCGCCCCAGACGCTATGGCGGATGGAGTCGGGCCAACGCGGGCCGAAGCTGAAGGAGCTGTACATCGGCGTTCTGTGCAAGATGTACGGCGCGACTGAGGAAGAGAGTGCGGCGCTGGCCGCCCTCGTCGCGGAGACGAAGAAGCCGGGCTGGTGGCACAGCTACGGCGATGCAGTTCCGGCTCACTTCGACCTGTTCATCGGGTTGGAGGAGGCCGCGAAGCGGTTGACGACGTTCCAGCTCACTCTTGTCCCCGGCCTGCTGCAGACACCGGATTACCGGCGCGCGCTCGCCTGGATCGAGTTCCCCAGCCATGCTACGGCGGCACTGGAGACGTTGATCGAGGTACACAGTCGACGGCAGTCGAGGTTGCGTGACAGCGCAAGCGAATTCGAGTTCCGGGTGCTCCTCAGTGAGTCGGTGCTGCACCATCAGGTGGGCGGTCCAGCCGTGATGGCGGAACAACTCCGGCATCTTGCGGACGTCGGCCTCTCGCCGAACGTGTCGATCCGGGTGATCCCTCAGCAGGTCGGAAGCCACCGGGGATTGATCACGGGATCGTTTGTGTTGATGGAATTTCCCGTGCATCCAACATCTCGGCTGACCGAGCCTCCAGTGGTGTATGTGCAGGGCTATACAGGGGCCCTCTACTTGGATCAAGAAGCGGAAATCACGCAGTATCGCACTGCAATCGCTCAGATCCAGCAGGTAGCGTTGGACGAAGACGAAAGCAGGAAACTGCTACTGAAGGTTGCAAGGGAGTACCAAGCGTGAGCATCGACCTGTCCGGCGCAGCATGGTTCAAGAGCAGCAGGTCAGCCAGCCAGGACACATGCGTGGAAATCGCACACCTCGTCGGCGGCATGGTCGGAGTGCGAGACTCGAAGAACCCCACGGGCCCAGCTCTTGTATTCGGTCCCGCCGAGTGGGATGCGTTCACGGCAGGTGTGCAGGGCGGGGAGTTCGAGCTTTCCTGAGCGGCGTGTGCAGGTGAATTCGTAGGAACTGCAGATGCTTTCGGCATCTGGGGTTCTTCCGACTCAGCGTTCCTCCGAGATGGCAACCATGATGAACGCTTTGCGTGCTGGTGACCCGGCCGGTACGGTCTAGACGAGCTTGCGGGGGCGGGGAAGCCGGTCCGGCCCCAGGTCTGGGATGGTACCGGTGCGAGAGGACGAGATGGCCAGCTGGAGTGGTGTGGTCCGGGGTGTGGTTCTCGGTGCGGGGGTGGTCGTGCTGGTTTCGGCGTGCAACTCCGGTGAGGAGTCGAAGGGCAGCGCGAACAGTGCGTCAGCGACGTCGACCATCGCAGCGGATGTGCCAGCGGGGTTCGACGCGTGTAAGGACCTCCCGCAGGCTCTCATTCAGTCGGAGAAGCTGGAGAAAAAAGGGGCTGACAACACAGATAGGCCCGGCGATATCAAATGGCGCGGCTGCCGCTGGGTTGAGGCTAGTGGTGACGGCTACTTCGGCTCGATCGACACCACCAACATCACCTTGGCGATGGTGCGAGCCAACAAGGACTTTACGGTCGCCGAGGAGTTCAACGTGGACGGACGGGCGGCACTTACCTATAGCCCGAGCGAGCAGAACGATCTGAAAGAGCACTGCATCTTGAGCGTCGAGATGAAGGGCGGCAGCCTCGAGGTCAGCATCAGCAACCCGCCTTCGGCCAAACTGACCGCGTCCCAGCACTCTTGTGACATCGCTAAGCGTCTCGCGAAGGGGATCGTTCCAGCGATACCTGCCACCCTCTAAACTTGAGTCGACCTCCGGTTGATCTCGGCCGGAGTCCTGGGGAGGAATACCAACTATGAGTAGCGATACGGCGACACCGTCATCAGCGGGTCCGCTGGCCAGCGCGATCAAGGACGCTCAGGACGGCAAGCTGACCGTCAGTTTCAGCAACGAAGTGCGGGTCAACGCTGACGAGTTCGTCTACATCGAACGCGACTGCAAAGCCTTCAAGAAAGAGATCCGGGACCTTCAACAGATCGCGGTAGCGATCTCGGACCGAAAGCACTGGGGTCTCGGGGAGACGACGGATGGCATGACTTCAGCTGCCACGCTGGTGGCTCGCTTCCGCGGCAAGGCAAAGATCGTCAATCCAGCCACAGACTCGGCCAACAACGTCTTCGACATCCTTCAGCAGCACTACGAGATCGTCGACGATATCCAAACCCTGCACCGCACAATCGCCCAGAAATACATCGAGCAGGATCAAGAATTCGCCGCTCGCTACAACGAGTTGACGGCGAATGTGGAGCCCAGCCAGATCGGCACCCCGACCCAACTGGGCGTGACAACGCCCCCGGCCGTCGGTGCCTCGAAATGAGCGATTCGAATGAGCCGTCGAAGATTTCCGATGGCGGTGAACATGTCGACAGCTGGAATCATTGGAAGATCTACAACGCGTTCACTCCGCTCAATACAACCGAGGCGAACAATGGCTCCAGTGAGTACGTGCAGATCGCAACGGGGTGGGCTTCGGCTGCGGAACTGTTCGCCAACCGGATCAATCATTCGAGCTCGGCAGCCTGGGACGGTACTGCCGCGAATAGTTCGCGGGACGCGATCAGCAAATACGCCAAGGCCGCATTGGACCTGACGACACCGCTGCAGAACCTCGCCGACCGGGTGTCGGCAGCGGCCAAGGGCGTCAACGATACTCAGAATGCCGTGGATAAGCCGCCGGACGGGGGATCGTGGTACAACCCGAAGAGCTGGAACCTGGGTATCTACCACGGCCCCAATTCCGCTGCGGTGCGCAACGATTGCGAGAGCGCCGCACGGGAAGCCATGCGCAATCATTACGTCGATACATTTGTTTCGGCGGATAAGCAGATTCCGGTGCTCCCGGTTCCGAACAGTCCGACCGATCCGTTGTACAAGGCACCCGAAACCAAGAACGACGGCTACACCCCGGGGACATCTGGAAACGGCGGCGGTAACCCGACGTCCGGGACCGGCAACGAGGGCAAAGGCGACCAGAACGAAAATTCGCAGCCCGCCACTGAGCCGACGACGAACAGTTCGCAGGATCCATCGTCGACCACTCCCACGAGTACCGATTCCTCGTCGCAGACCCCGTCGAGCACCTCGGCTACCCAACCGAGTTCGGTGACCCCCACGACGGGCACTTCGACGACGCCCAGCAGCTATCCGGGCGGCACGGGCAGCACGGGCAGCGGGCTGGGTGGCACCTCCGGCACGACCTCGGGCAAGCCCGGCAGCAGCGTGCCCGGTACACCGACCGCCACCGGTACGACAGCCAACGCGGCACGTGCGGCGACCACCAGCACCGGCACCTCGGGCATGTCGGGCATGGGTGGAATGGGCGGTGGCCGTGGCCAATCCAAGGGCGACGACGAGTCTCATCAGCTCCCCGAATGGCTTCGGAACATGGAGAACACCGAAGAGTTGCTCGGGCCCGACCCGAAAACTGTTCCCGGCGGCGTGATCGGCGGTGACCACGCCGAACCCGGATCGACACCGGGCTGATCCCCAGCCGCTGGTCCGAAACGTTTCTTACCTGAATTTCGTTGGCTCGCTGCCTGTCCCGAGGTACGTACGTCGTACCCGGGGGGCGCCGAGTCCGCCGCATGATGTTGATTGGATGAGCACGATGGCCGAATGGAGTTGGGAACCGGACGATTTCGCGGCGCTCTGGTACAGCGACGCGAACGACCGGTTCCCGCATCCGCTGCGCTATGTCAGCCGTTTGGCCACCAACGACGAGGTCGCCGCGCATCGGGCCGCCGTGCGCACCCGCTACGGTGTCGAGGAAACCGAGCAGATCAACCTCGCCCTGCACACCCTCACCACCTCCGAGCTGCGCATCGAAATCGCCGGTGAATCAACGGTTCTCGGTAAGGGCGAACCCCGCGAATACCGCGTCCTCGGCGCCCGGACTCCATATCACGCGGTGATGCTGACCCAGACCGCCGCGGGCGGTGTCGACAGCCCAATCCGCTGTCGGCTGTTCCGCACCGAACAACTAGCGGCACGCTTGGCCGCCATTCTGCCCTCGGTTCCTCCGGGCAGCGCCAAACCGGATACCTTCCATGTCGAGGACCTGCGTTCCAGCAACAACGGCCACGGCCGCAATAGTCCGCTGGAACGTTTCGATCGTCTCACTCAGCACCGCTCCGGCGCGGGCGTCGCGGGCCTGCTCGCCGGATACCTGCACAGCCGCCCGGCCCCCTGGTACGCCCTCGGATGGTTCGATACCGAAGGCGATGGCCGTTACGTCCAGCAGCAAACCCGCGAACACATCACCGTCCGGCCCGCCACCACCGGTGATCTCACCAATTACTTCGAAACCTGGATCGACCTGGCCCTGAAACGTCTCCGCGACGACGACAGCTGGTGATGCGATCTTCGCCGGATTCTCGCCATCCACGGTGACCAGCTCAGCTCGCGCGCCGAGGGCGCTATCGCGACTGCATCCGATCCAACGCGCGAGCTGACTCCAGCGCCGTCGCTGCCTGCGGCGCATCGCCGGACGCCGTGGCAATTGCGTGCCGAGTTGCGGCCAGCCGTGCGAGCGCGGCCTCGGTGAAGACCGACAACCCGAGGTCGGGGTTGTATCCGTGAATTTCCTTGACGTCGAGATCGGCCAGGAAATACAGGATCTCGGTCGAGATCACCTGACCCGGTACCAGCACCGGGAAGCCGGGCGGGTAGGGGACGACGAAGGTGGTGGACACCAGGTTCTTCCCCTTGGCGATCCGTCGCCCGGCGTCGCCGAGCAGGATGTGTTCGCGGTCGGACTCCTCATACCCGGCGTAGAAGGCCGATCGCATATCGCCGAACGAGCGGGCGCCGTCGGGACGAAACACGCTGTCGAACTCGCTGAAGTCGGGCAGCGCCGGCAGATCCTTCGTCATCTCGTCGACCCGGCGCTGTTGCAGGGCGCGATCGGCCTTACCGGCCGCGCGCCGGCTGCGCTCGAAATCGGTAGCCACCCGACGCAGCACGTCGAGCAGGTAGTGCACGCTCGACCAGGTGACGCCGATCGTGAAGATCAACAGCACACTGTTGATCGAGGTCTTATTGATCTGGATACCGAACCGGTCCATCAGGACCTTCTCGCGGAACTCGAATCCGTTCATGCCGGTCTTGCCGATGAACAGGGTGACCCGAGTCGGGTCGAGCACGAACTGATCGGCCCGCCACGCCTCGTTCCACTCCGCCAAGCCACCCTGTCTGACTTGTCGGTACGAGCTGACTTCGGAGAGCCGGAACTCCTCGGGCACCAGGTCGTCCTCGTCGAGGATGCGGAACCACTTGCCGATCAGCCGGTCCTTGCGGACGCGGTGACGGAAGACCAGTGCCATGTCGTAGACGTGCCGGACCAGCTGGAAGCCCTCGATGTCGACCTGCCGACGCGCCAAGTCCAAGGACGCCAGGAGTTGCTGGTTCGGCGACGTCGAGGTGTGGGTCAAAAACGCCTCACCGAACGCTTCGCGGGTGAGAGCTTTGAAATCCTCGTCGCGGATATGGATCATCGACGCCTGCCGAAGCGCCGACAACGACTTGTGAGTGGAATGCGTCGCATACACGCGTACCCGCGCGCGCTCGGGGTCGGGAAGTAGCCGCTGGTTGCCCCACTCGGCGCGGTCGACTCCCTGCATCGACGCACGCCACACGCGGTACTTCTCGGCGTACCCGGGCGAGGACAACATCGCTTCGAGCTGCTGGGCGGCGACCATCGCGGTCCGCTGCCGGGCCCACGGCACCGCGGTGGCGAACGCGTACCACGCCTCGTCCCACAGGAAGCAGATGTCCGGCTTGATCGCCAGGACCTCCTCCATTACGCGCCGGGGGTTGTAGACGATGCCGTCGAAAGTGCAGTTGGTGAGCAGCAGCATGCGCACGCGGTCCAGTTGTCCGGCCGCTTCGAGGTCCAGCAGGGCCTTCTTGATCGTGTGCAGGGACACGGCACCATAGATCGCGAACGGCTCGAGCGGGTAGGCGTCCAGGTACATCGGGTACGCCCCGGCGAGCACCAGGCCATAGTGGTGCGACTTATGGCAATTGCGGTCGATCAGAACGATGTCGCCCGGCCGGGTCAGGGCCTGCACAACAATCTTGTTCGCGGTGGATGTTCCGTTGGTGACGAAGTACGTCTGATCGGCACACCATGTCTTCGCGGCTTTGTCCATCGCCGCCCTGATCGTGCCGTGTGGGTCCAGCAGTGAGTCCAGTCCGCCGGAGGTGGAGGACGTCTCGGCCATGAAAATGTTGCGGCCGTAGAATTCGCCCATGTCGTGCAGCGATTTGGAGTTGAAAATGCTGGCGCCGCGCGCGACGGGAAGGGCGTGGAATTGGCCGACCGGCGCGGCCGCATAGGCGCGCAGGGCGTCGAAAAACGGTGTGGCGAACCGGCTCCGGAAGCCGGCGAGCACCGTGCTGTACAGGTCGGTGACATCGTTGAGCCGATAGAACGTGCGGTCGTAGACGTTCGGCTCGTCTTCGGTCTCCGCGGCGATCGATTCGTCGGTGAGTAGGTACAGATCGATATGAGGCCGCAGCTGCCTGATCCACTCGCCACATTCGACCCAGTTCTGCGTGCGGTCGGTCACGACCACGTCGTCGTTGACGCCGAGCAATGTGGTCATCAACGGCACCCGGTCGTGTGAACGAAGCGGCAGGTCATGCCGGATGACCGCAGCCTGAATCTCGCCGTTCAACGCGACGGCGGTGATGGCGTCCTCGATGCTCGACACGACAAGCAGCTCGAACTGCACATTGTCCGACGGATCGCGCAGCGCGCGCAGGCTCTCCGCGAGGCTTTCGGGAGCCTCGGGCGGAGAATCGTCGCCGAGTAGGACGGTGAAGAACTGCTGCTGTTTGGCCCGCGCCACGAGTTCCTGATCGGCCATCGGCGCGGACGTGTCGAACACAGCTGTACCGTCGCCGTACTCGGAGAGCAGGCGAACGGCCAGTGACACCTCCTCGGTGAGCCGCACCGTTGCAAGATCGGCGAGATATCCGCGAAATACCGCCAGTCTCGCCGCGCCTGGGTACAGCCAGTACCGCTCGTAGGCGCCGAGCCGATCGAGCAGGCGCCGCACCCGGGCGGCTTCGTGGGTGGTGTCCAGCCCGGCACGGTTGACATCGGCGAGCCGACGGCACGCGTCGTCGAGCAGATTCCATGTGTCGATTCGCGAGTACGACGGGTTCGCTACCGCCGCCAGCGCGGAGACACTGAGCCCTTTCGGGCGCTCGCCGTTTCGGTGCATGTCGTCAGTTTTCGCCGCTCGATCGGTGGGCGAAGTGATTTGTCGAACACGAACGGTCACGCTGGGACATTTATCCCTGCAAATATTGTGCTCCGCCGATGATCAAATTCCTAGCCGGCGCTCGAGATGCCGTGGCGTCGGCCTCGATGGTGCTCTGTGAGACGCGGTCAGTGCGGCGATACGGGACCGGGGAACGGACCGGAGATCGGTGTCAGCGAATCGGTTGCCGGACCCTCGAGCAGCGTGCCGTCGGCGGCGAACCGGGAGCCGTGCAGCGGGCAATCCCACGATTGCTCCGCATCGTTCCAGCACACGATGCCGCCCAGATGCGGGCAGACCGCGGATACCTCGGTGGTGGCGCCGTCGACGGTGCATACGGCGGTCGGTCGCAGCCCGTGGCGTTCGACGCGGCCGCTGCCCTCGGCAGGCGCTGCACCGAGGCCGGTGCCGAGCATGCGCAGCCAGCCGAAGGAAAGTTGTTGGGCCACAGAGCTATTGGCGAATACGGCGGCAGGTATCGACTTCAGCTCGCTCGGCCGCCAGCTGGCGAAGGTATCGGCCCACCGCGGTGGTTTCCCATTGACCCGGCCGACGAGCGCCAAGGCCGCGGCGATGCCGTTGGTCAAGCCCCATTTGGCGTAGCCGGTGGCCAGCAGGATGTGATTCTGCCCGGGCAGCAGCGGACCGACGTAGGGCAGTTCGTCGACGGGGTGGTAATCCTGCGCGGACCAGCTCTGCAGCGGTTCGGCGGTGGGGAAATACCGCTGTGTCCAAGCGGTCAACTCATCGACCCGGCGGCTGGCCGCATTCGTGCGCCCGACCACGTGGCCGTTACCGCCGACCAGCAGCAGGTCCGTGCCATCGGGTCCCGGCGTATACCGCAGCGAGCGCGTGGGCTCGCCCGCGCTGATGAACATTTCGTGCGGGATCGGCTCGGCGACCCGGAAGGCGCTCAGATAGGAGCGCTCGGCGGTGAGCCGGGCGAAGAAGCCGCCGCGATCGAGTATCGGTGTGCCGGTGGCCAGGATGATCGTGCGCGCGACCAGATCACCGTGCTCGGTTTCGATGATCAACCCGTCGTGCTCGCCGCTGTGCACGCCCTTGGCTCGGGTGGATTCGAAGATGGGCGCGCCGCGCGATTCGATATCGGCGGCCAAACTGGCAAGCAGTGTCATCGGGTCGAGTTGTGCCTGGTCATCGAGCCGGACCGCACCGTGCGCCGGGAACGGCACATCCAGCTCCTCGACGAGCGTCGTGGCCAGCCCGGCGGCCCGAGTCGCCTCGTATTCCGTTCGCACAGCGGACATTTCGGCCTTGGACTGAGCGTAGGTGAGTGCTGGGACGCGCTGGACGGGCACCGAATGCTCCGCGCAGTAGTGCAATAGCCACTGCTGCCCTTCGCGATTGGCCTCGACATAGTCGGTCACCGCCCGATCGCCGTGGCGACCGCGGATCCGCTGCGCTCGAATCCCCTGCAGCAGACTGACCTTCGCGGTACTGGCACCGGTGGTGCCCGCCCCGACTCGCTTACTCTCCAGCACCGCCACGTCGCCCCCGCTCTCGGCCAGCAGCAGGGCGGTCACCAGGCCGGTGAGCCCAGCGCCGATTACAACGGTGTCGAAGCGCAGACCCGGCGTGAGCCGCAGTCGCGCCGGCACCTCGGCATCGTTCAACCACAGGGACCTCATGCTCCGGCGATAACCGCTGCCACACCGCCGAAACATCCCGATATGCGGCAAGAATTTCCGGAATCCACGATGAAAACGCGGAGTTCGGATTCATCGGGCAGATCCCGGGTATGCGGCGAATGTCCACCTGAAAAACCGATAATTCGGAGGTAGATATCGTGTCCGAGCACAAGAGTGGTCCCCGCGAAGGTGTCGAAGGCGTCGTCGAGGATGCCAAGGGCAAGATCAAGGAGGCCGCCGGCGCAGTCTTCGGAAACGACAACCTGCGGGACGAAGGCAAGGCCCAGCAGGATAAGGCGGAATCACAGCGTGCAGCAGCCAGCAAGGAGGCGGCCGCCGAGAAGGAGCGTGCCGAAGCCAAGCTCGACGAACAGCGCCAGCGCGCTTACCAGCAGGGGCAGTGATTATCGATAATCGCTGCATATGACAAGTGATGGGTTGCCGGGCAATATGCCCGGCAACCCATCACTTTCGGCACCTGGATTACTTCGGCACCAGGATGCCGGTCAGGTCGGCTTTGCGGATAGGGGTGTCCGGATTGGCCTGTGCCCGGCACATCAATTCGATTGCGCCGATCGAGGCGTCGATGGTCTGATCATTGGTCGCCGGTGCATTGCCGTTACGTTCCTGCTCGAGGAATTTGGTCACCGTGACGCGCTGTTTATCCTTGTCCTGCGCGACGAATTCGCTACAGGGCGTGTCACCGCCCTTGTTCACCGCCTTCTCGGCCGCCTCGCAGCCGCTCGCCAAGACCACCAGCGCGGCCGCGGCGCCCACCGCGGCGATGCGACCTCGGCAGGTTCCGGTGTTTCTCATGATTGGATCGCTCCTCCTCGAAACGATGCCGCCGATCGCATCGGCGTCGTCATCCGCATACCCGCGCGTCGAACACCGAATCAGCGGCGCTCCGATCAACGATCGCGGGGTGTATGCGGGCCTGGCGCGGGTACGCCGCCAATACGGAGCGCGAACCCAGGAGCAGCCATGGCGGCAACATCGAAAGGCGATGACCCAGCCGTGACCATCGATGATCAGGAATGGGATCGCAACGCCAGGCACGAGACCGAAACCCAACGGCTGGACCGCAATTGGTCCAATCTGGTGCAGGAACTGCGCGTCGTGCAGACCGGTGTGCAGTTCTTGATCAGCGCGCTGCTGATCCTCCCGTTCCAGGCCGGATTCACCACCTTGTCGCAGCTGATGCGCCTGCTGTATCTGGGTACCGTCTCCGCGGCGATGGGTGCGACAGTGTTCCTGGTCGCGCCGGTGTCGTGGCATCGGATCCTGTTCCGGCGCCATCGGTTGGGCAGTGTCGTGGCCGCCGCCCATCGCTGCGCGATGGCAGGGATCTTGCTGCTCGGCCTCGCCCTGACCGGTGCTACCACTCTGGTGATGGCTACCGTCGCCGGGACCATCGCCGGTGCGGTGGCGGGTGTGGTGGTCGCGCTGTTGTTCGCGGCGGCCTGGGTGGTGGCGCCGTGGCGCTGGCGCGACGGCCGTGATGGTTCCGATAGTTGAATCGGACCGAGCCGACGTGCCAGACTAGGACGAGGTTGAGAACTACAGCCGACCCTGGGTCCGACGTGGCGACAGACTACGCAGGACTCGGCCGACGGGAGCGCGTAGCGACACCTGACCCAGCGTGGCGACAACCAGTGCGTCCTACCTACCGCCGATATCGCCGCCCTCCCGCCGATCCGATCCTGCCGTGCAGGACCGGAATCCCCTCTGGGAGGTTTACATGTCTGCTGTTCTTCAGCACCGTTCAAACGGGCAGCACCCGGCCGGTGAACGACCACGCAACCGGTTCTGGGCGCAACGCGTCGATCGCCGTAAGCAGTGTGTGGTGGTGCGTGCCGAAGGCGAACTCGATGCGGCCGCACTCCCGGAGTTCCGCGCGATGCTCGAACGCGCCGTCACGACCCGGTGCCATGCGGTTGTCCTCGATCTGCGCGCCACCAAATTCCTGAGTATTCGGGTGGCGGCCACCATCGGAGCGATCACCCAGCGGGCCGCGCACGGCGGCCCCGACGTGCGCATCGTCGCGGGGCGCCGGGAGATCGAGCGGGTGCTCGCCATTACCGGGGTACGCGCCGTGTGCTGTGATTTCCCGACCATGCGGGCCGCGCTCGACACATAATGAGGCCTTAAGTCCCTGGTCGGGCCGATATCCCGGCACCGAGCATGATCGCGCCCCATACTTGCGCTGTGACGGAGAGTGGATCGGTTTCACCCGAGCAGGCACAGGTGTTGGGTCGGGTCATCGGCATGGGTAAGGCGCAGAACGTCGGCACGTTCAACTTCTGGTTTGCCGATCAGCGGTGGGAGTGGTCCGACGAGGTCGCGATGTTGCATGGATACGAGCCCGGGACCGTGACGCCGACCAACGAACTGTTGTTATCGCATAAGCACCCCGAGGATCGTGCGCAGGTCGCCGACACCCTGGCCAACTCCATCGAAAACGCGCAGCCGTTCTCCAGCCGGCATCGGATCATCGATACGACCGGTCGTGTGCACCATGTGATCGTCGTGGCCGATCAGATGCTCGACGAGTCGGAAACGGTGATCGGGACGTCGGGGTACTACATCGATGTCACCGACGCGCTCGAGGAGCGCCAGCAGGAGACCCTGGACGACGCGCTGCCCGAACTGTATGCGGCGCGCGCGGTGATCGAGCAGGCGAAGGGCGCGTTGATGCTGGTCTACGGCATCAATGCCGAACAAGCGTTCCGGGTGCTGAGCTGGCGATCGCAGGAGACCAATATCAAACTGCGGGCACTGGCCGCCCGGTTGATCGCCGATCTCGGCGCGCTGACCGATTCGATGGCCGAAATGCGCACACAGTTCGACCATCTGCTGTTGACTGCGCATGAACGGATCGAGGCCGACTGAGTCGAATCCACACCGGTTGCGATGTTTCGATGGTGGCCGGCCGGGTAAGTCGCGAATGGCCCCCGACTCGAAGGCACGTTCCGGTCGGCTCGGAGGAAAAGAGGTGGTGATGGGCATGGGGGAGTGGAGTTCCCAGTCCGCGGCGGAGAAGACGACGACGATCGGGGTTCGTATCCCCGCCGAGTTGGAGCAGCTGACGATGCTGCGCGCGCTCGCCGAAACCGTCGCGCTCATCGCGGATTTCGCGATCGATGAAGTGGTCGATATCCGGCTCGCGCTCGACGAGGTGGCCACCTCGTTGATTCTGGAAGCGACACCGGGCTCTACCTTGGAATGTGATTTCACCTACAACGATCACGAGATGTTCGTGCGCGTGGCCGCGGTCGCGGTGTCGGAGAAAGTGGTTGGCCAGGCCGGATTCGGCTGGCATATCGTCCGCACGCTGACGCAGTCGATCTCGGCGGCGCAGGAGCCGTTCGACAGCGTGGTCTCCGGATATCCGACCGTTGTCGACTTCAGCTGGGCGCGGAGTGGTGATGGCGGCTGATTCGAGAGCGCACCGCGACAGTTACGACAATATCGAGCCGCTCTTCGAAAAAATCGCCGCCATCGACCCGGCCGATCACCGTCGAGAACTGTTGCGCGAGGAGCTGATCGGCCGGTGCCTGCCGCTGGCCGAACATATTGCGCGCAAATTCTCCGGGCGTGGCGAGAACTTCGACGATCTGCTACAGGTGGCCCGATTGGGTCTGGTGCAGGCCGTCGACCGCTTCGATGTGTCGCGCGGTTCCTCGTTCCTGTCGTTCGCGGTGCCGACGATCATGGGCGAAGTGCGCAGGCATTTCCGGGACAACACGTGGGCGGTGCGGGTGCCCCGGCGCACCAAGGAGATCCAGCTCAGCATCGGTCCGACCATCGAGGCGCTATCGCAGCGGCTGGGCCGGTTGCCGAAGGCGCGCGAGATCGCCGCGGAGCTGGATGTTGATCTGGTCGAGGTCACCCAGGCGCTCATCGCGGGCAATGCCTATCAGTCGAGTTCGATCGACGCGGTGGCCGGCGACGACATCGAGAACGCGCCGCAACCGCTACTGGACAGTCTCGGTGAAGATGAGCCCAGCTACCAGTATGTGGAGGACTATCTGGCGGTCCGGCCGCTGATCGAGGAGCTGCCCGACCGGGAACGCGAGGTGCTGGTCATGCGTTTTTTCGAGTCCATGACCCAGTCCCAGATCGCCGAACAGCTCGGGGTTTCGCAGATGCATGTCTCCCGCATACTGTCCAGAACGCTCGGCCAGTTGCGCGACGCCGCGCTACGCGACTGATCCACCGGGGGGAATACATTGTCGCGCAATGCGTTTCGTAGTGATCGGATCCACTGTTTGTCCGGTGTTGCACGCGGGTACGCGAAGAGGAACCGGACTATTGATGCCGACGCGCAAGGAGGTCGTCATGAACGATCAGCGACGACCGGCCACCCGAGATCCGTACGCCGGACCGGGGGCTTCGAGGTCGCTGAAGAAACCGCCGGAATCAGTCGTTCGCGGCGAGGGCCCGCAGCAGCCCGGCCGCTTCCTCGTCACCCGCAATCATGAAGTGATCCGGCGGTGGGCCGAGCAGCGCGGCGCGCGCCCGGCCACCATGCCCGGCAGTGAATACGACGGTCGCCTCGGCGTCCTGCGCTTCGATTTCCCCGGTTACGGCGGCGCTGTGCTGCGCGCGGTGGGCTGGGACGAGTGGTTTGCCACTTTCGACGCGCGTCGGCTGATGTTCCGCTATCAGGAGCGCAGGGCCGATGGCGGACCGAGCAACTTCAACCGGCTGGAACAGTCTCATCGGGACGAGTGGTGACACTGGCCGAAATGTGTCGCATGTCACGTGCAATTTGCACAAATCGGGTCTTCATGCACAGGGTGGAGTAGCCGGACGCTAACCGACTGCCCGTGACCTGCCGTTTACCAATTGGTCGGTCGGGGTATCCAACCAGTTGGCAAAGGTGCTCGAAGTGCGGACTTTCGCGTCGGTTCTGGGTACGCGAGTCTCCGCGTCGCGTCGCGTCCGCGTGGTTGCAAGGGATGAGGGCTTGACCGCAAACCTGATGATCGTTGACGACGACGAAGTGGTACGTGGCGCACTGCGCACGGCCATGGAGGACGAGGGTTACGACGTTGCCGAGGCACATGAGGCCGAGGACGCGCTGACGTATCTGCGCAGCAATGGCGCTCCCGATGTGATGATCGTCGAGCTGATGCTCGGCGATATGGACGGCTTCGACTGCATCAGGGAGATCCGCCGCGAGCACGACGTGCCGATCATCGTGGTCAGCTCTCGCGATGACACCCATGATGTGGTGGCCGCGCTGGAGGCGGGGGCCGACGACTATGTCACCAAGCCGTTCGAGATCAAGGAGATCTCCGCGCGGATGCGGGCGCTGCGCCGTCGCGCACGCCTGACCATGGAGCGCGAAGCGCCGCGTGAGGCCGTACTCGACGCGCACCCCGACGGACCGCTGGTGCTGGATCGCGACGGGGGCGCGGTACGCCGCGGCGAAGACGAAATCCGGCTCACCATCACCGAGTTCAAATTGCTCTGCGAACTCGCGGAATCGCCGGGACGGGTGCTCAGTCGCACCGTCCTGCTCGAAAGAGTATGGGACGACGGCTTTTTCGGCGATGAGCGGATCGTCGATGTCCATATGCGCCGCCTGCGCACCAAAATCGAGCTCGACGCCTCCGAGCCGCGCATCGTGGTCACCGTGCGCGGTCTTGGCTACCGACTCGATCTGCAGCGCTGAGCCTGTGACCGACACCGCAGTGGCACCGAAGTATGACGCTGCCTGCGGTTGTGATCTTTTCGTAATACAACCGCAAAGAGTTCGACAGGTTCACCTCAAAGTTGCTTCGTAAGCCTGGATAAGTACTGCAGACCCGACCAGGGAGACGTATGTCACTGCACACCTTGTCCACCAAGACGATCGAACCGTCGGTCACCGAATACCCTTCGGCCGTACCGATTTCCGGACCGCACACGCAGCCGGTGCTGCGCCCGCCGAGAGTCGGTGACGCGGCCCAGATCTGGCGTATCGCCAAGGATTCGCAGGTCCTCGACACCAATTCGAGCTACGCCTACCTGCTGTGGTGTCGTGATTTCGCGAGCACCTCGGTGGTTGCCGAAGTCGGTGGCCGAGTCGTCGGATTCGTGATCGGCTACCTGCGTCCGCAGGCGCCGGAGACGGTATTCGTGTGGCAGGTCGCGGTCGAGCACGAACAGCGGGGGCGCGGCCTCGGCGCGGCGCTGCTGGACACGTTGCTCGACACCGTAGCCGGCGCCGGTGTTTCGGCATTGGAGACCACGATCGCACCGGACAATCCGGCCTCGATCGCGATGTTCGCCTCGGTGGCGCGTCGCCGGTCGGCCGAACTGACCAAACACCCCTTGTTCGATTCCGAACTGTTCCCGGACAGCCACGCTGCCGAAGACCTCTATCTGATCACCCCCACCGCCCGAAAGCAGGAGGATCGACGTTGATTACCGCCGAGACGACCATTTTCGAGGAGCTCGAGTCCAATGTCCGTGGCTATTGCCGCGCCTGGCCGACGGTGTTCACCACCGCGTCCGGGAGTTGGTTGCGCGCCGAGGATGGGAAGGAATACCTCGACTTCTTCGCCGGAGCAGGGGCGTTGAACTACGGCCACAACAATCCGGTGCTCAAGCAGCCGCTGCTGGACTACATCGCCGGTGACGGCATCACCCATGGTCTGGATATGTCGACCGTGGCCAAGCGCCGACTGCTGGAAACCTTGCGCGACACCGTGTTCGCGCCGCGCGGACTGGAATACAAGGTCCAGTTCCCCGGCCCGACCGGCGCGAATGCCGTCGAAGCCGCGCTGAAGTTGGCCCGCAAGGTCACCGGACGCGAGACGATCATCAGCTTCACCAACGCCTTCCACGGCATGTCGCTGGGTGCGCTGTCGGTGACCGGCAATGCCGCCAAGCGGGCCGGCGCCGGTGTGCCGCTGGTGCATGCCGCGCATATGCCCTATGACGGCTATTTCGACAACACGACTGCTGACTTCCAATGGATGGAGCGGGTGCTCGACGACACCTCTTCCGGTTTCGACCGGCCTGCGGCGGTGATCGTGGAGACGGTGCAGGGTGAGGGTGGCGTGAATGTCGCGCGGCCGGAGTGGCTGCGGCATCTGTCCGAATTGTGCACCGCGCGTGGCATTCTGCTGATCGTCGACGATGTGCAGATGGGCTGCGGCCGGACCGGGCCGTTCTTCTCCTTCGAGATCGCCGGTATCACCCCCGATATCGTGACGCTCTCGAAATCCATCGGCGGCTACGGTTTGCCGCTGGCGCTGGTGCTGTTCAAACCTGAGCTCGACGTCTGGGCGCCGGGTGAGCACAACGGCACCTTCCGCGGTAACAACCCGGCCTTCATCACCGCACAGGCCGCGCTAGAGCACTTCTGGTCCGACGGCACTCTGCAGGCCTCGACCGAGGCCAAGGGCCAGCGGATCGGTGCGGCCCTGACCCAGGCGGCCGAGTACTTCCCGGGCATTTCGACGCGAGGTCGTGGACTGGTGCACGGTGTGGTCTTCGACGATCCCTCCCAGGCCGGCAAGGTCTGCCAGATTGCCTTCGAGCGTGGGCTCCTGGTGGAGACCTCCGGTTCGCTGGACGAAGTGGTGAAGTTGCTGCCGCCATTGACGGTCACCGACGAGGAGGTCGAGCATGGTCTACGGGTGCTGACCGGCGCGATCGGCACCGTTTGCGGACAGGAGCGTTGAGATGATCGTGCGCAGCACCGCGGAGATCACCGGCACCGAACGCGATGTCGCGGGGCAGGGCTGGCGCAGTAAGCGCATCGTGCTCGGCGGCGACGGCGTCGGATTCTCCTTCCATGAGACCAGCATCGAGGCCGGGACCGTGCACGAGTTCCACTACCGCTACCACGTGGAGGCGGTGTGGCTCATCGAAGGTGAGGGGACGCTGACAGATCTGGACCACGGCGTCAGCTACGAATTGGCGCCGGGCTCGATGTACCTGCTCGACGGACACGAGCGCCACCGCTTGGAGGTACGTACCGATATGCGGATGATGTGCGTGTTCAACCCGCCGGTCACCGGGCAGGAGGTCCACGACAGTGACGGCGTCTACCCGCTCGTCGCGGCCCAAGTAAGCGGATAGGAGGCGCAATGACGTTGGTGCAGACCGACGATCGCTACCCGACTCGGCTCGTCACGGCCGGCGAGCACCGGGAGCGGACCGATCCCACGGTGTGGGGCGCGGTCGATTCCGAGGAGCTGGCCTCCTTCGATGCCAATGGTTTCGGGATCGTCGAAGAGCTGTTGACACCCGCCGAGGTCGCGGAGTTCAGTGCCGAAATCGACCGTCTCGCTGGTGATCCGGCGCTGCAGGGCGATGACCGGGTGATCGTGGAGAAGTCCTCGAACCGGGTGCGTTCGGTCTTCGAGGTGCACCGGCTCAGCGGCGCTATCGCCGATCTGGTGCGCGAATCCCGGGTGGCCGGATTGGCTAGGCAGGTGCTCGGCTCGGACGTCTACATCCATCAAAGCCGAGTGAACTACATGCCCGGCTTCCGCGGCACCGGCTTCTACTGGCATTCGGATTTCGAGACCTGGCATGCCGAGGACGGCATGCCCGCACCGCGTGCGGTCAGCCTGTCCATCGCACTGACCAACAACTATCCGATCAACGGCAGCCTGATGGTGATGCCCGGCTCGCACCGCACCTTCGTTCCGTGCACCGGCAGCACTCCGGCCGAGCATTATCGGGAGTCGTTGCAGGAGCAGGAGATCGGCGTACCGACGCACGCGGATATCAATGCGCTGGCGAACCAGTACGGCATCACGCAGTTCACCGGCAGCGCCGGATCGGCCCTGCTGTTCGATTCGAATATCATGCACGGTTCGTCGAACAACATCACGCCGTTCCCGCGGTCGAATATCTTCCTGGTGTTCAACAGCGTGGAGAACACGCTGGTGGAGCCGTTCGCCGCCCCGGCCCCGCGACCGACGTATATCGCGAGCCGGGACTTCACGCCGGTGTAATCCGCCTGCGACGCAGCCGGTCTCGGGTCGCCTCACCCGAGACCGGCTGCGCGCGTGAACATTCGGTTGCGCAGTGTGCGAATATGCACTGGGTGTCAGCCGTAGATGTCCAGCGTGACGGTGAGTGTCGCCAGGCGCGTAGCGAGCCCGAGATCGCGGGCGCGCCCCTGGATGTCCGTGCGGTCGTCGGCGGACAGCTTGGCCCAGAGCTCGCCGAGACGGACCTGGGTGTCGGTATCGGCCACGGCGAGGACTCGCAGCAGTGTCGACCACAACCGGCCCTTGGTCGCGATGCCGGGTATCGCGGTCACGGTTGATTCGGGCAATTCGAGTAGTTGGGTACCGATTCGGCGTTGGATCTCGGCATCGGTGCGCTCGACCAGGTCGAGCAGGCCGCGCCACAGTATCGGATCGCTCTGCCCCGCGAGCGCGCCGACCAGCGCCGCCATCGCAGCTGGATCCACCGTGATCGGATTGGCCGCCAAGGTGTCCAGCGCCGATGGGCTCAGGTATGCGGTGAAATGGAGCATGTCGTTGATCGCGCCGTGCTCGATGAAGGTGGCGGCGAGTTCGGTAATGGCTTCGGGCGGGCCGATATCGAGCAGGATGTCGCCGAGCGCTTCGATCACGTCCTCGTCGCAGCGGGCGAAGACCGATACCGCCGCCAGGCGCAGCTCGGTGGAACCGGCGAGGACGGTGTCGAGGATATGCGGTATCCGATCCAGCGGCCCGGATAGCAGTTGGCGCACGATCGCGCTGATATTCGAGCCGGAGTAGGCGTAGGCGGCCGAGAGGATCAGGCCCTCGTCGTCAGGCACGCCTGCCTCGATGGCACGGACTAGTTGCGTCGTTGCGAAGCCGAGGAACGGACCGGCGGTGACATAGTCCTTGCGGCGCAACAGCTCGTTGGCCACCCGCACGACCGGTTCCGGCGGCGCGACCGCAGCGAGTCGGCCCACGGTGCGCGGGTCGATATACGGCGCGCAATCGGCGGCATATTTCGGATCCAGCATCCCGAGGGCTTCCGCGGCCTTCTTGGGATGTTCGATGCCGACCGCACCCGCGGCGCGCCCGCCCATCACCGGCGGCACGACTCGCTGCACCACCGGTATCGAAATGTTCAGCGGAATTATCGGCACCAGCTTGCTGAGCCGACCGAAGGTCGCGGAGTGGTCGTCGAAAAGGGCGCGCGCCATGCGTTGTTGCAGTTCGTGCAGTTGCTCGGCGCCAAGTTTCTCCAAGTGGGCCAGGCGTTCGGCGGGGACATGCAGTGTGCGGGCCAGCAGAACCAGCTGAGCCCTGGTCACCAGGTCCGGCCCACCCGACTCCCGACCACCACCCCCCATCGAATCGCTGCGCGACGCTGTACTCATCCGAGCCGATTCCCGAACATGACCTTCTTCGCCGCGGTGCTCAGCGGCCAGGGCAGTGCACCGACCAGTCCGTCGACGGCCTCGGTGAGTCCGGCCGTCTCGGCCCTGCGCGCGTCGCGGAACAGGGTCAGCAATTCGGCGGATTCCGCCTCGGAGAGTTGATCGAGGGCCGCTACGGGGCCGCCCAGTTCCTGTTCGAGATCTGCTCTGGCGGTCATATTCGCTCCCGGTTCCCCAGTCCTCGCGCAATGACAGTGCACGAAGCACCTCTAGATCCCATTGTGCAGTGCCACCTGGTCTGCGAGGCCTGGATCACTGGTAACGCGCCGTCGGGCAATCTTCCGTCAAGCGCCGAGCTCTTGACCCAACTGTCACCAACGGGCCGGCTCCACGCCGCGATCGCCGAATACGACAATGCCGCGGTGATGGACTGGACGCGTGCGGGTTGGATCGGGTCACCGAGGCCATCCCGGGCGCGCCGACCTCGGTCATCGTCAACGGCGAGGATTCCACCGTCGGTCATCAGATCGGACGCTCGAGCAGATGATGCAGCGCTGCGACCCTACCGGCCCGACCGCGCCGTCGCAGCCGCTCGGCACCGAACTCGCGATGCTGGACCATAATCTGCGTCCGGTCACCTTCCTGGACGCGCTACCGCGCAATGCCACCGGCAAGATCCTCGAGCGCATGCTCATCCAGCCGGGCTGATCACCGGGCGACAATACGTTCCAGAGCGGCGAGGTCCTGTTCGAGCATCCGGAACAACCAGTAGATAGCGATGAAGGCCAACGCGCTGCCCACACACAGCACACGCAGCGGCACGATGACCGCCGGAATATCCTCGGCGGGAATGAATGTCGCGCCCGCGACGCCGAGCAGCGGTACGGCGGCGGCGATGGCGAGGAAGTAGGTGCAGCTGCGGTCGAGCCGGCGCAATTGGACACCGTCGGCCGCGCCGAGTCCGCCGTGCGGCAGGAACATCGGGTAGATGCTGCGCACCGCATAAAAACTGACCAGAAAATACGGGTAGGCCATGGCGATCGCGCCGCAAACGATCTGGGTGATGAAGAAGTGCACATAGGCCTCGGTGGTGAGGTGATTGCCGGAGACCCGAACCGATACCGGGACGACAACTCCGGCCAATACCCATAATGCGAAGCAGGTCAACACATTTCGGCGACCGAGTTGCAGGGCCTCGCTGCGGGCGCGCGTCAGAGTCGGCGCGTCGTAGGACTTGCCCTTGCGTAGTCCGCGCGAAATGGACCACAGATCGACCAGCAGCACATTGGTGACGATGACCCCGATCAGGAAGCAGATGCCGTAGGCGGCGACGGCGATCTGGTCGAAGCGGAGCTGCGCCTGCTCGTCCAGTTTGGCGATGATGAGCGTGCGATTGTGGTTGTAGCTGTACAGGATTGCCAGCGCATTCGGAACGCCGATGGCCAGCGCCATGATGGGGTGCATGAGCACCCGTGCGCGCAACTGCCAGCTATGCGGCGGCGGGTCGACCAGATCGCGGGCGCGCGCATCCAGGCAGACATCGAATTGCTGGGCCATATCCGCGCCGCGCGCCCACCGCTTATCCGGATCCGGGTCGAGGGCGCGGACTAATGCGCGGCGCAGCGCCGCCGGCCAATCGGCCGGAAGATCCTGATAGGGCAGCGATTGCGGACTGCGCGAGCGGCGGTCCAACATGCCATCGAGTGCGGTGCGATCGCCGCCGGTCACCTTATCGTCATCGAAAGGCTTACGGCCGGTGAGCAATTCCCACAACATGACGGCCAGCGCGTAGAGGTCGCTGCGGGTATCGAGGTCGGCGGCTGTCGTCGGTTTGTCCGGGTGCACGGCGGCCAGCTGCTCCGGCGACATGTAGGCCAGCGAGCCGCCGAAGTAGGCGACGGGGCTGTCACCGGAGACATTACCGCTGAAGCTGATATTGAAATCGGCGAGTTTCGGGATGCCCTCGGCGGTCAGCAGCACATTGGCCGGTTTGATATCGCGGTGCAGCACTCCGGACCGTCCGGCGTAGTCCAGTGCCTGGGCCAGTCTGCGCCCGAGCCAGGCAATGGTCTCCGGCCAGGACAGTTCGGCCAGTTCGGCGCGCACGGGGGATTCGCTGGGGCGGATCTCGCCCTTGTCGGCGAGTACGGAGTCGATGACATCGACCAGCCGTGCGCCCGAGCGTTCGGCCGCCGGTGTGTTGCGCACCCGCTCGAGCACGGTGAACAGTGTCCCGCCCGGCACGTACTGCATGTACAGCAGGCGCAGGCCGCGACTCTCCAGGACCCGCTGGTCGAAGACCCGCACAATGTAGTCGTGGTCGAGCTGGGCCAGGGTCTGTGGTTCGGCGCTCTTGTCCTGGGAGATCTTCACCGCGACGAGCCGCTGCATGGAGCGCTGTCTGGCCAGGAACACCGGCGCGAACGCCCCACGACCCAGCCCGGTCATCAGGTCGAAGTCGTCGATCTTCTGGCCGACATCGATCTCGTCGAGGTTCACCGGATCGGCGTAGACGGCCAGCAGAGTGCTGTGGTAGTCGTCGGTGGCCAGCATCTCCGAGAGTTGCTCGGCCTGTTCGGGATAGGCCGCGGTGTATTCCTCGACATCCACTGAACTGCCCGCGCGCCTGCGGACGTGGAACTCTTCGTAGATGAGATCGGGCGGCAGCGGCCAGGTGCGCAATTCCGGCAGGTCCTCGACATATTCGGCGAGACGCTTCGGCTCCGTGCCACGCATCCACCGGTTCGCCAGATCGACCTTGATCAGCTCGATCAGCGACACCCGGCGGATGGCGGGGGAGTCCGGTAGGTAGGCGGGCAGATCCGGGGGCGTATCGGCCGCCCGCCAGGCTTCCGCGAATCGCTCGACGACCTCGGCGACCCCGGTGCCGCGCGGACCGCCCGGCGAGCGGTCCGGACCGACCGTCGCCCCCGGAACCGGCGGAGCGGGGTGCGCCATCTGCGCATCGTAGCTCCGCCGATACCCCGATGGCGGCCGAGTTGGGCAACTGATCTGCTAGCTCAATGCCTGGTAGAGGGTGAGCCAGCGGTCCGGGGAGACGAGGCCGACGGGTTCGTCGAGGGCGATTCCGGCAACGGTGCAGGCCGCTCGGACCTTGTGGGTCGAATGGACCCGGCGCAGTGTGGCCGCGAGGGAGCCACCGAGGCCGGAGAAGCCGAATTCCACGAGTTGGTGGTAGCCACGGAGTTCCTTTCGTGCGAGCAGTGGTTGTTCGCGTCTGCGCAGCCGCAGGACGGCGGCGTCGACCCGTGGTATCGGACGGAAGTGGTGGCGTTCGACTCTGGTGCCCAATTCCATTGTCACGGTGGGCCATTGGGTGATGGTGAGTTTGGTCCAGCGGCCGTAGTCCCCGGCGTATTTGCGGGCGAACTCGCGTTGGGTCAGTAATGTCGCCGAGCTGAGCCGCGGTGCGGCAAGACACCAGCGGACGATGTCGGTGCTCGCGGCGAACGGAATATTGGCGACGACCGTGAATGGTTCGCGGGGCGGAGTGATATCGCGAATATCCGCGTGGTGCACGCGAATTCGACGGTTGTTCGCATAGCGTGTGCGCAGTCTCTCGGCGTAATGGCGGTCCTTTTCGTAGGCCAGGATGTGGCGCGCGGTGCTCAGGAGTTGCCTGGTGAGCATGCCGTCGCCGGGTCCGATCTCCACGACCAGGTCATCGGCGCCGATACCGGCGGCGCGCACCAGCCTCCGCGCGACACCGGTATCTGTGAGGAAGTTCTGTGACAGCTGCTTGCGGGTGCTGCCGGAGTGGATCCGGGCATGCGGCAGCGAACGATTGCGGGACATGGGTGTCCTCCGAACGGAGTGGTCGAATCAGGAATGTTTGATTCGCCCGGACCGTGCCGGAACACTATGGGGCGCAGCCCATCTCAGTTCGGTGAGAACTGGAGAAATCGATCAGATCGATCGAGGAACGGGAGCAGCGCAGTGCGCGGGCAGAGGCCGGGCTGCCGCGCGGGGCCGCACGTAGTACGCGGGGGCCACGCACGCTCCGTTCAAGCCAGGACTACCTGCCATACGGACAAACCTAGAGCACGCAGGAGTTGTTCGCGACTGTTTTATCGCGCCCGTCGCCAGGGGTAGGGTGGGCCCCGGATGCTGACCAATGGTGGCCCGCACCGTTCGTTGTCGACGGTCTGACTGATCCGCGTGCCGAGAATCCGGCTGCCTGGCGTGGACTCAACCTGCTCGGCTTCGCGCTGATGGCCGCCAGGGCCCAACTGGCGGCGAATCCTGCTGCGACTCAGCCGGAATTCACCGATTGATCGTGTTCGTCGGTCTGCTCCTCGGCGACACAGGCGCGCCAGATCTCGGCTTCGGCGTGATTGCCCTGGCGTTCGAGGAGCTCGGCGAGTCCGGTCATGGCGCGTGATTCGCGGCGGTCGGCCGCGGTGCGCCACCAGCGCTCGGCATCGCCGAGTTCACCACGATTGAACAGAACGACGCCGAGGTCATAGGCCGCGCCGGCGTGCCCGGCCTCGGCGGCCTGTGCCCACAGACCGCAGGCTTGTTCTTCCTCGCCGCGGCCGAACATGGCGACGCCGAGATCGTAGAGGGCTGCGCGATAGCCGCGGTCGCCGTCATTGGTGCGCTCCCGCGATTTGGATTGCTCGGGCTTCGGTGGTTCCGGGAGCGGGGTGTGGTCGGTATCCGCTGCCTGTTCCTGCATCACCGGAACCTGCTCGGCTACTGACGGTTCCGCCAACCGGGTGCGCGCGGGTTGCAACGGTGTGGTCTGCTCGGCCGCCGGGAGTTCGGGGTGGGCGAATGTCGTTTGCAGCGGTTCCGGGAACCGCACCAATTCGAGGTCAGGTGACGTCGGCGGCGGCTCAGGGAGTCGAGGCTGCTCTAGGGCAACGGATACGGTGCGCTGCGGCTGAGTCGGTGGCGCCGGCTGCACGGATGTGTCCGGTCGCGGTTGCGCGGGTGGTG
Organism: Nocardia vinacea NBRC 16497; assembly: GCF_000308835.1. GTDB lineage: Bacteria > Actinomycetota > Actinomycetes > Mycobacteriales > Mycobacteriaceae > Nocardia > Nocardia vinacea. The sequence goes on from NZ_BAGN01000115.1 coordinate 44,188, forward strand.
GCGCTTGGGGCGCGGCGGCAGGCGTCCGGGCGGAGTCGGCGGGCAGACTCGCGGTTTCCACCTCGACCACCAAGTTGGCGAAATTCGGTGGGCCCTCGCCGACGCTGCACCAGAGGATGATTCGGCCGGTCGGTGGTTGTTCGATGAGGATGCCGTAGTTGCCCGACCAGGATTTCTGTGCGCCGAACCCGTCGACCCAGACCGGGGTCAACGAGAACAGTGCGCCCGCATCGGTCGGGACTACCTCGAAGGTGACGCCGGCGGCCAGGGCATCGCTCCATACGTCGACCCCGGCCAGGCGTCTGCCATCGATGCCGATGTGCCCGTCGACCACCGACAGCCCGATTCCGTGTCCGCGCAGCCCCGCGGGCGGTGCCGCGGACAGCAGCTTCATGGTGACCAGGATCGGCGCGGATCCGACCTGTTCGGTGTACATCGGATAGATCAGGCTGCCGTTCCAAGTGATCGGGTCGGCGGATCGGTAGCGGGCGGCCAGGGGTAGGTTCTCCGGCGAATTCTGGGCATACCAGTGCGAATACGGTTGATTCATATCGCGCCCCGACCTTTCACCGATGCTTCCTCGCCCCTGTCTACGCGGTCCGGCCGGTAATACCGTACCCGCCTCTGATGTGCTGGCTGATTCAGTCCCGAGCGGACCGCATGCGACCCACCGCGACCGTGACGCCGAGAAGTTCCTCGCCCGTCCTGGTACCCATTTCGAGTTCGTCGAAAGCCTGCACGAGCCTGCGTTCCTCCCAGTGGAAGTGCGATTCCAGGATGGCGGCCAATCCATCGAGTTCGCGCCGTACGGTATCGGCATTGTCCGGCCCGATCGAGTCGAGCAGTTCGGTCAGTCTGCGCAGGATATCGGCAACCAGTTGGTGATCGGTGCGCAGTTCGGCCAATACCGGGGCCAGTTCGGGGAACTGGTCGGCAAGTGCCGGGAACCCTGCGGTGTCCTCGCCGGTGTGGTGTCGGGTCAGCGCGGCGCAGAATGCGGTGCAGTGCACGCGAAGTTGCGTCGGCCGCAGCTCTGCACCTGCCGCATAGTCGGTGACATCCGCGCGTATTCGCGTGAGTTCGGTTCGCAGCCAGTCGTGTATCGCCACCAGTTCCTGTCCGAGGGCGCGCGCCCGGTTTGCGTCGAGGTCGGTTGATGCCATGGATCGTCTCTCGTTCGAGGAAGACGCACGGGCCGTGCGGCTCCGCGAAGGGTGCTGGAATGCGGTGGGGCCTCGATGCCCCGCTCGACCTCAGTGCGAGCGCGAATGTGGACGCACGGCGGACTCCTCGATCACGGTGCCTCCATGCCGATCGCCGTCCACCCGGCGCCGCCACGCGACACATCCACGATCTTGCACCTGACGGGGGCCGCCGATCAACTTGGTGTGTTCGAAGACGTTGCGCGCCACGTGAAATTGCAGTTCATGCCCGATCCTGCATCGTCACGCATTTATATGTAACTCACGGTTACATATAAATCGGGTTCTGCGGAATTCGAATGCCAGAGCGGCGATGCGATCATCGTACCCGGTCCCGGACCGCGATGCGACGCGACCGCGAAAGATTCGACCCACGAAACGTGGGTCGAATCGAACGTTGAGTTGTCAGACGCCGACTGCCTCTGCTATTTCCGCCTCGGCCTCGGCGGGGCGCTGTGCACGCGCGGGAGCGGTAGGCGCGGGGGAGTAACGGCGTTCGTGTCGCGCGGCCACCACCAGCATTACCGCGCCGACGACCAGCCACACGAACAGGCTCGCGATGCGGCCGGCGAAACCCGCACCTGCGTCGAAGTACAGCAGGCTGCGCGCACCCTCCACGAAACCCGCACCGTTCCAGAAGGCGTGCAGCGAACCGAAGAGGCCGTTCTGCAGTTCGGGGCGGTAGATGCCGCCGGAGGTGGTGAAGTTGAGCATGACGAACAGCACCATCAGCGCGAGCGTGGTCCAGCGCTTCAGGAAGGTGTGCAGTCCGATCCCGACGGTGATGATGCCCGCCGAGTACAGCCAGCCCATCGCCCAGATTGCCGCGTAGTCGTGGTCGACGACATGGAAGACCGGCGCGGCCACCACGATTCCGATGATGCTGACCACCAGTGCGGTCGCCAGGCCGATCGCCGCGCGCACCCGCATGGACAGTCCGGCGCCCGCCGCGCCGATCGCGGCGACGCTGCCGTAGGAGCCGATACTCAGGGCGACGAGCAGAAAGAACAGACCCTGTCCGGTGGGGTCACCGCTGGCAGTCCGGGTGATATCGGTGACCGTCATCGGCACCCCCTGCGTCCCGGCAACCTGCCGGAACACCAACTCGACCGCCATCGCCGTGGTGTCGGAATTGGCCTTGGCCACAACCAGTTCGGGATGTTGCGCGTCGGGAATGTAGGCGCCGGAGAGCGTGCGGTCGCGCAGCTGTGCGGTGGCGTCGTCACGGGTGGGCAGCGTGACGACCTCGAGCGCGTCGCCGGCCTTGTCCTTCATGGTCTGCGCCAGCACCATGTCCCGCGCGGATGTGCCGACCACAGCCACCTTCAGATGGTTCGGCTCGGGTTGATGGAACGCACCAAGATAGGCCAGCGCCATGCCGAGACACATCAGCAGTGGGGTCAGCAGATGTCCGGCGACATGCCGTAGCTGGTGCGAACGCATGAAGGTCAACTCCTAATAGTTGGTAAATACAACTATTACTGTTGTATCATACAACTGATGTATAGTGCAACCATGTCCATCGAACCGCGCACCGCGGCGATCCACATCATCCAGCGCGAACTGACCGCCTTCGCTCGGCGCGCCCGCGGCCGCGCCTCGGAGCTGCATCCGGAGTTGTCGCTGGTGGCGTCGAGCATTCTGGATCTGGTCATCGAGCGCGACGGCTGTCAGGCGACCGATCTCGCGGACCACTTCGTGCTCGACAAATCCACGGTCAGCCGACAGGTGGGTGCGCTGGAGCGCTTGGGGTACCTGACCCGGGAGGTCGATCCGGAGAACCGGCGCAACCACATCCTGCGGCCGACGCCGGAGGGCCGGCGGGTCGCGGGGGCGGCCGAGCGGCGTCGCCATCAGGAGTTCGCCGAGCGCTTGACGGCATGGGATGACGCCGACATCCGGCGTTTCGCCGACTATCTGGTCCGCTATAACACCGCGAAATAACCGCGCGAATTCCCAAGTCCCACTGCGTAATCCCCATAATCCCGGTCACCAAACCAAGCGCTTGCTACGCTCACTCGATGATCCCCACGATTGTCTGGGGCACCGGCAATGTCGGCCGCGCGGCCATCCGCGCCGTCGACGCACACCCGGCGCTGGAACTCACGGGCGTGCTCGTCCACAATCCGGATAAGGTCGGCCGCGATGCGGGTCGGCTCGCGGGGCTCGACTACGACCTCGGCATTGCGGCGACCGCCGATATCGTGGCCGCCCTGGCCGCCGGACCACGGGCTGTGGTGTACGCGGCCTCGGGTGATATCCGACCCGACGACGCGCTCGCCGACATCGTCCTGGCCATCGAGTCCGGTGCGGTCGTCGTCACCCCGGCGCTCTACGCGCTCTACGATCCGCGCAGCGCCCCACCCGAAATGCGAGATCCGGTACTGGCGGCGATCGCGCGGGGCGGCGGGTCGCTGTTCGTCTCCGGTGTCGATCCCGGCTGGGGCAACGATGTGCTGCCGCTGCTGATGAGCGGACTCGGCAGCACCGTGGATGTGATCCGCTGCCAGGAGATCTTCGACTACACCACCTACGACCAGCCCGATTCGGTGCGCTATCTGGTCGGTATGGGCCAGCCGATGGACTATCTGCCGCCGATGGTGGCGCCGGGCATACCGACCATGGTGTGGGGCGGGCAGATTCGGTTGATGGCGCGGGCGCTGGGCGTCGAACTCGAGGAGATCCGCGAAACCCTGGACCGCCGCGCGCTCGATGCCACCGTGACCACCGAGCGCATGGGTGAGTTCGCGTCGGGTACGCAGGGCGCGTTGCGATTCGAGGTGCAGGGGATCGTCGAGGGGGAGTCGCGCATCATCATCGAGCACATCACCCGGATCCACCCGTCCTGCGCGCCGGACTGGCCGACGCCGCCGGACGGCGAGGGCGCGCACCGCGTGCTCATCGAGGGCCACCCGCGTATCGAGATCACCATCGAGGCCGCCGACGAGGACGGAAACCGTTCCGCGGGCGGCAATGCCACCGCGGTCGGTCGATTGGTGAATGCCATCGACTGGCTCGTCGCCGCCGAACCCGGACTCTATGACGCGCTCGATGTCCCACTGCGTCCCGCAGTCGGCAAGCTCGGAAGGAAGCATCCATGATCATCGACATCCCCGAGGGCAAGGACCCGATCGGTTACGTGTGGGGCGAGATGGTGCCCGGCATCGGCTTGGCCGCCTCGAACTTCTCGCTGTCGGTGTATTCGCATTCGACCCTCGGACTGCGCGAATTCGAGGCGGCACGACTGAAGATCGCCCAGGTCAACGGCTGCATCTTCTGCCTGGATTGGCGCACCGAGCGCGACGGTAAGAAGGTGGAGCCGGAGTTCGCGGACGCGGTGACCAACTGGCGTACCACCGAGCTGTTCGACGAACGCACCCGGCTCGCCGCCGAATACGCCGAACGCTACGCCATCGATCACCACAATCTCGATGACGAATTCTGGGATCGGATGCGCGCGCAGTACAGCCAGACCGAAATCGTCGAATTGAGTATGAGCATCGGGTCGTGGCTGGCCTTCGGGCGGCTCAATCATGTGCTCGGGCTCGACACGGTATGTGTATTGCCTGGGCATTCGTCGTAGGGGATGCCTGTGTCCCAGAGATAAATAGGTTTCCGGCGCGGCCGTGGCGACTTACGGTCGTGCCATGTCGTCCGCCGAGCCGAGCACGTGATCGGATGCCGATGGTGCGGGAACGAATTCGTGGCATGGCCGAGGACGTGACCGAGGAAGACTGCAATCGGCGAACGGCCGCTGCGCGAATTGCCCAGTGGTGCTGACTATTTCATTCCAAAGGTGCCCAGTCGATGCCGTCCAGTCGGCTCCACTCGTCGCTGGCCCAGTCCCAGATGAGTTGGGCAACGGTCGCGCCGTCGGTCACTGTGGCGCGCAGGCGTTGGTCGCGGACCGGGTGGTGGATTTCGAGGGTGTAGTCGGTGGCGGAGTTGCGGTGGGCCCGGATGAAACTCTTTGCGTCGTTTCGCTTTTCGGCGATCAGAAATGGGGTGGCGGCCAGCAGGTGGAGTTGGCGGACCCAGTCGAAAATCTCGCGCTGGGTGAGTGAGGAGTATCTGCGTTCACCGCCGATATCGATCGAGGCGTAGCGGCGTATCTCGGGGCTGGTCAAGGTGTTGGACCGCGCATCGTAGATCTCATATGCGAAACCCGCGATGAGGGCTTCGATGAGTTCGCGTACCCGCGGCGCGGCGTAGTCCATAGCGGAGCCGCGAGTCCTGCGGCGATCCACACTGTCAGCGGCGGTTACCCGCACCGAGTCTCCGGCCGCCTCGATCCGCAGCCGGGCGTGCCGGGCAGCGGCCGGAATTCGGCTGTTCCAGCTGTGCAGACCGGCGATTACGGTCTGGTAGAGGTGGTCATCGGCGGGTTGCCCGCGTCTGGATCGAAAATATTGAAGTACGTCCCCCGGCGATGCCGCCGCGCCCGCGGGCAGCACCACGAACTCATAGCTCATCAACCCAATTTAACTCGGCCGCCGACACATTCGCCCGCCCTGTTTTCGATCTGAACTCCACTTGATAGGCAAGTAGCTACTTGCCTATAGTGAAGGGTGTGAGCGGCGATGTCTTCAAGGCGCTGGCCGACCCCACACGTCGGGCGATCCTCGACGAACTGGCCGATCGCGACGGCCAGACCTTGTTCGAGCTTTGCGCGCGGCTCACCATGGGCCATCAGCTCACTTCGAGCAGGCAGGCGATTTCGCAGCATCTGGACGTGCTGGCAGCGGCCGGTCTGGTGACCACGCGCCGGGACGGCCGGTACAAATTCCACCATCTGAATCGAGAACCACTGCGGCGGCTCACTCACCGCTGGCTTATGGAGGACCGATGATCCGCATCAATATCACCAGTGTTCTGGTCGACGATCAGGACAAAGCATTGCGCTTCTACACCGAGGTGCTCGGCTTCGTGAAGAAGACCGAGGTTCCACTCGGCGAGGCGCGCTGGCTGACGGTCGTGTCACAACAGGAACCGGACGGCGTCGAATTGCTGTTGGAGCCCGATGGGCATCCGGCGGTCCGGCCGTTCAAGGAGGCGCTGGTCGAGGACGGAATTCCGTTCACGTCGTTCGCGGTGGACGATCTGTACGCCGAGTACGAGCGGTTGCGCGGGCTCGGCGTGCGATTCACTCAGGAGCCACTCGATCAGGGTCCGGTTGTCACTGCGGTACTCGACGACACCTGCGGCAACCTGATTCAGATCGCCCAGATGAAGGGCTGAGGTTCAAGCCGTTCGGAGTAGGGCGTCGGCGAGCAGATCCAGCTGGCGACGGGCCTGCAGTGAGCCGATGCGCAGCACCAGATGCTGCGCACCCGCATCGAGGTACCGTCCGAGCCAATGGACGCATTCGTCGGCGGAACCGCCGAAATAGGCTTGAATCGTGGACATTTCGTCCAGCGATCGGCGGTAGTACCGGCGGACGTAGCCGTCGAGTTCGGTACGTGCGGCGGCGGAGTCCGGGTTGATATTGATGGTGGCATAGAGGGCGGGGGTGATGCTGCGGGTGGTCTTTTCGCGCAGGGTGTGCCATGCGCGGGCGTAGGCGTCCGGGTCCGGTAGAAACGGTAGCCAGCCGTCGTAATACCGGGCCACCCGTTCGAGCACTCGAGGTGTGTCACTGCCCGCCAGCCACAGCGGGGGACCGGCCGGGCTCGCGGCGGGGAGAGTGCGGGTCAGATCATCGAGTTGCCAGTAGCGGCCGTCAAATTCGGTTCCGCCGGACCAACTCCGGCGCCAGATGGCGACCGTTTCGTCGAGCCGGCCGACGCGTTGGTCGAAAGGCACACCGACAGCGGCGAACTCGTCCCGGCTCTCGGGTAGCGGGAATCCCGCACCGAGACCGAGGACCAACCGGCCGTTGCTGAGTTGGTCGACGGTGGCGGCGGTGTGGGCGCCGAGCAGTGGATGACGCAAAGTCGCGGTGAGTGCGGCGGTGCCGAGTTGGACGCGCGCGGTAGTCGCGGCGACGGCGGCGAGCAGTGGCAGCGGATCGACTCGGGTTCGTGCCAGCGGGGAATCGCCGATCCACACCGAATCGAACCCGGCATCCTCGGCGGCCCGCGCGAACCGGACCAATCCTGCGGCATCGTGTTCGCCGGTCATCGAGGTTTCGCGGCTGGGTAGCAGCAGGCCGATCTGTGTCATACCGGCGATCTTCGCCCCGGTCGCCGAATCGGGGCAATTACCTCGAAGGTAAGCGACCTACCGCGGTTCGAGCTCCGATTGGACGAGATCGTCGGGGAAGGCATACCGCCGAAACGCCCAGTACCGGAACGCCATCGCGAGCAGCACGCCCAGAATCTGGCCGGTGATGAAGTTCGAGACGGCCTGGGTGACCGGGCTGACGTGCGGCACCCGGATATCGAGTACATACAGCGCGACCGCCTGCGGCAACAGCGTGACACCGATCCCGAGCGCACTGATCGCGAAGAACAGCGCAGCCTCGTGATGCCGCTCCCGGCCGCCCCTGGTCCGGAACGACCACTCCCGATTGAGCACATACGACACGATCGTCGCGATCAGCACACCGAGCACGCGCGCGGTGAGCGGCTTCTCGCCCAGCACCGTCAACTTCAGCGCATAGACGATCCCGGTGTCGATGAACCAGGTGATCCCACCCACGACGGCGAACTTGAGCAGCTCACGCCGCTGGATCAGATATGACCGGTACGGCTCCGGGATCCGGTCGAGCGCAAGCTGGACGAAGGACACGCCCCGCACTATATCCAGCAAATCCGTCACCTCACGTTTCCGACCGTCGATGCCGCTCTAACCCAAGCATGCCCGCTCCCGTCGCGCCAGGTAAGTCACCTCCGGTGTTTCGGGCGCGCCGCGTCGGTCAGCGCAACCGGGCTGCTCATGGCACTGTGTCTTACCTGACCCATAGTCCGAGGAGGAGCGCTCATGGCCGATGCAGGCAATCTCCGTGTTGTGCTGACCGCAGGGAAGGCACAGGTCAGCATCGCGCCGGAGAATGGCGGACGGCTGACCAGTTTGCGGGTCGGTGAGCTGGAACTGTTGCGGCAGGGCGCACGGTACGGCGCGTTTCCGATGGCGCCCTGGTGTGGACGGATGGGATTGGGGCAGTTCCGGTATGACGGCACGTTGCATCAGCTGCCGATCAACGCCGATCCACACGCTATCCACGGCACCGCGCGCGATAGGGCCTGGCACGTCCTCAGCACCACGGAATCCACCGCCGCGCTGAGCTGCGAGCTCACGGACCCGTGGCCGTATCGCGGGCGAGTCACCCAGGAATTCCAGCTCTCCGAGCACTCGATCACCCTGACCATGCGGGTCGAAACAGCGGGCGAGCCGTTTCCGGCGCAGGTCGGTTGGCATCCGTGGTTTCTGCGAAATCTGGGCTCCGGCAAGGACATCGAGCTCGACTTCACCCCGGCCGGGCAGGAGGAGCGCGGCCCCGACTATCTGCCGACCGGACGCCGCATTGCCCCGCAACCCGGTCCATGGGATGACTGTTTTGCGATGCCCGATGGCACCACTGTCACCCTGAACTGGCCCGATGCTCTGGAGCTGACCATCACCAGTCCCGCCGAGTGGGTCGTCGTCTTCGACCAACAACCCGAAGCCGCCTGTGTCGAGCCACAATCCGGTCCGCCCAACGGCATCAACACCCACCCGCGGCCGGTCACCGCGAGTGACCCGTTGGAACTGTCCACCACTTGGACCTGGCGTTTGCTCGATTGAGTCCTATGCGCCATCGATCTCGGCGGCCACGCCGTTGAGGATCAATTCCAGCGCGAAGACGAAGTCCTGGTCGGCGGCATCGGCATCCCCGTCCGGCGGTGATTCGAACAGCGGACTGGCGAACAGTGCGGCCGCCTCCGGGAAGTGGTCCGGATCGACGAGGACGGCCAGCGTGCGGCGGTAGTTCCGATTGGCCTGTACCTCGTCGAGACCCGTGCCGCGCCGTGCCTCGGTGAGCTGCTGGGTGAGCAGACTCGCTTGCCGCACATGTGCGCTCACCAGCATCAGGATGCCCGCCTTGGTGGCCCAGGTGAGTCCGGTGTCGGCGAGTGCGCGCAGCGCGGCGTCCATCCAGCCGATCGTGTTCGGACCACGGGGCGGCCCGGAGATCGGTACCTGCGGCAGCCACGGATGCGCGGCGTAGACCGCGCGCATCGCATGCGCCCACTGCCGCAGCCCGGCCCGCCACTCGATGGGTGCGGTACCGAGATCCGGTGCCGGGCCGATGGCGAAATCGGCCATCAGCTCGAAGAGTTCGTCCTTGGAACCGACGTGGCGGTACAGCGCCATTTTCGTGAAACCCAGTGTCTGCGCGACCTTCAGCAGCGTGACCGCGCCCAGCCCGGAGCGATCGGCGAGATCCACCGCTGCGTGCACGACCCGGTCGACGTCCAGTTCCGCCGGTCGGCCGAGCCGTGCGGGTGTCGGGAGTCTCCAGAGCCTGCCCAGGTCGGCGGGCACCGCCTCGTCGGCCACGGCCTTACCTCCTCGGGATCGCCGATGCTTTTGGCGGATACTAGCCCGAGAGATAGTATATGTTGGATAGTATCCCTTGGATACTATCGATTTGCGGAGAACACAATGACCGATCAGCTGGTCGCCTCCAGATCCCGGGTGCACGACGTCGATGCCCTGCGCGGCTTCGCCTTGTTGGGCATCTTCATCGTCAATATCACCTTCATGGCCTCGGGTTATCCCGGCAATCTGGTGATCGACCCCGACTACACCTCCACCCTCGACGATGCCGTGCGCGGACTGTCCGAGGTGTTCGTCGATATGAAGTTCTATCTGCTGTTCTCATTCCTGTTCGGCTACAGCTTCACCCTGCAGATGGAATCGGCGGCTGCCGCGCGAGCCGCCTTCGAACCGCGGATGCTGCGTCGCATCGGAGGCCTGTTCGTCCTCGGTGTGCTGCACATCGTGTTCCTGTACGCGGGCGACGTACTCACCACGTATGCGGTGGCGTGCTTGGTGTTGTTCTGGATGCGGCGGGTCAGCGACCGAACCGCATTGCGCGTCGCGGCGATTCTGTACGGCTTGGTCGTGGGGAGCCTGCTGCTCGGCACTGTGTTCCTCGATGCGTCGGCACTGCTGCCCTCGACCGCCGAGGCACAGGCCAATGCCGAGAGTGCAACCCAGGCCATGCTCGGCGGTTGGGGCGACATTATCGGCGAACACCTCGACGGCCTCGGACTCCTTGTCCTGCAATCTCTTACGCTGCAGGGACCGACCGCACTGGCCATGTTCCTACTCGGCTTGGTGGCGGGCCGTCGCAAACTGCTCGCCCACGTACGCGGCGACGAACCCATCCTGCGCCGAATCCAACTCATCGGCTTCCCCATCGGCCTCGCAGGCAGCATCCTGTTCACCATCGGCGGCGGCACCGGCCATACCCTTTCGGTAGCGATCAGCGTCGCCACCGCCCCATTCCTCACCGCCGCCTATGTCGCAACTCTGCTGCGAGCAATGCACAGCCCCCACACGTCCTTCATCCGCACAGCGCTGGCTCCCGCAGGCCGCATAGCCCTCACCAACTACCTCGCCCAATCAGCAATCGGCCTACTGATCTTCACCGGCATAGGCCTGGCCGCCGCCGGCACTTTCTCCCCGCTCGCCACCATGTCCACAGCCCTGCTCGTCTTCACCCTCCAACTAGCCCTGAGCGCACTCTGGCTTCACTGGTTCCGCTACGGCCCCGCCGAATGGACCCTCCGCTGGATCACCAACGCCCAACGCCCCACCTGGCGCAACCCTCCCGGACAGCCAATGCCGAATCAACCATGAATCCCGCAAGAATCGCTCGCGCGACCGCGAGTTCGCGAGCGGGATTCACCGAGTCGGCCGCCGAGATCGATTTCGGCAACCACGGGGTGATCGCCGACAACGATCCCGACGAGCAGGAGAAGATCGTCAAGTTCTGGATGACGAAAACCGAGCAACGCACGATCAGCGGCATGAGCGATGTTGGCTCGACAAAGCGCGCTGTGCCGCCGGAACAGACTGCCCTATCTTCCTCGGCGCTTGTATGTGCGAGCCGGGGCGAAGCGGACGGGTCCCCATGAATGCGTACAGCACTGTCGGGAGGTCCTGCTACGAATTCGTTATGGATTTGTACGCGGTGACGCTCGAGTTGGCCGACCCGCAGACCCGTAACGCCGCCACGGATACGCTTGTCGGCGTTGGCCGAGCGGCGGTCGAACTGCTGGTGGCGCAGCTCTTGGCGCCCGAACCGTTCGTCGGTGACGAGATCATCGTGTCGGTATTGCGCCGCATCGGCCCACCCGCATATCGGCAGCTCACCGAAGCGATCGCGAACGTGCCGCTACTCGACGAACCGGCGCGCACTCGCAGAATTCTTGAACTCTGCTGTATCGCAATGGATTTGCCCACCGATGACCTGGAGAAGGTGGCGACCTACGCCGATGGGATTGTCAATGGTGATGCGAAGGTCGTGCGTGGTGAGCACGGCTGGCCGCTCCGGCCGGGGAATGTCGCCAGGCAGATCGGCGATGATCGGGCGGTCGCTTACGCGCCGTTGCTGATTCCGGTGCTGGCCCACGCCTCGGCTCGCTACGAGGCTGCGGCGGTTTTCGCGAAGCTGGGTCCTGCGACGCTGCCACTATTGCATGCCACCAGGCGCGCACCGATTCCGGAGCGCCGCGGTGCTCTGCTGGCGCTGGTCCGGCTCGGCTGGCGGCAACTCGACACACCCGATCTCACCGCGTTGGCGCGGCTCATCGCCGCGAAGATTGCCGTGGAGATACCAAGACCTATCGTGCCTCAGGGCGAATGGTATGCCGTCGAGACCGACGATCAAGTCGCTGTGCTCGACGCGTTCGACCTCCACGATCCGATTCCCGCGACCTGGTGCATGGGCACCCACCCCTGGCGCAACGCCGAAGCGGGTAGGCCGTTCGAACGGAGCTACTCCGAACACCACGACTGCACCCGCATGTACGTCAGCCCGGTATTGAACGGCTGGACACTGGTTTTCGGCAACCCTGTGCTGACGCGCGAGGGCGACGCCCACGAACGCGAGATCGAGCTGAGGCGCCGGCACCCGATCACGATCGAGGATGTGCTCGAGATAGACCCGCCTTCTGAGCGTGAGCTTCGAGAATCCCGCTGCATCGAGCTGAGCAGGCGATTCGGGCGCGCGCAGTGGTACAACCTCATAGAGGATGGTGGCTGTGGCGACCGGTGGGGATGGTGCATGGCCGAGCACGGTCGACTACAACGCTACTACGTACACGACTGGTACCAAGACGACGCTGATCGGGATTTCGACCATTTCGGCGCGCCACATCCCGCCGAAGCCGGTCTGCGACATCACGACGAGCGGCAGTGGTTGTCCGACAACGGATTCAACGGAGACGAGTGGGCCTCCTACACCCGCGATGCGAGGTTTCGCGTCGAAAACGCGGAACCGACACCGTGGGGCGCCCCCCAACCGCTCGACCATCTCAGCCTGTGGCGCCAGTTCCAGCAGGTAACCGGAATCCCCGATCTGGCGACACCACTCAATGTCGCCGCGAAGGCGTCGGTCGACCCGGCAGGACTCGGTCCGCACACGCGCGTGCAGGGTCACGGCGTACTCGCGCTAACCGTTTGCGGCCTGCACAAGGGCCATCACGGCGCATTCTCCATCGACGAGGAATGGCGCAATCCCGAGTCCGTTGAATGATTTGCGGTGCTCGACCGCCACAGAACCTCTGAAAGTCGGCATTACCGCGCGTTCATCGAAGGCGAAGGCCCGACTGACAGTTACGGAAAGCTGGTTCAGGACTTCGAGGGTGGCGGTGGTTGTTTCCGGGGCGGCGGGGAGGAGAGGGAGGCGGACGGTGGGGGTGGGGATGCGGCCTTGGGCGGCGAGGGCGGATTTGATGACTACCGGGTTGGGTTCGGCGAAGAGGGCTGCGGAGAGAGGGGTGAGGCGGTGGGTGAGGGTGCGAGCTTCTTGGATGGGTCCGTTGTGCCAGAGGTGGATCAGGGTGGCGAAGGCGGAGGTGGCCAGGTGGGCGCTGGCGAGGATGGCGCCGGGAGCGCCGAGGGCCAGGAGTGGGGCGGCGTGCAGGTCGTCACCGGCTAGGACGGTGACATCGGATGGGAGGGTGGCCATGAATGTGGTTGTGGTGTCGTCGATACCGCCGACGGCGTGTTTGAAGCCGATGATGTTCGGAATGCGGGCGAGTTCGTGGAGGGTGTCGGTACCGAGGGCGCGGCCGGTGCGGTACGGGATGTTGTAGACGATGAGGGGGACCGGGCTGGTGGCGGCCAGGTGCCGGAAGTGGGCGAGGACGCCTGCTTCGGAGGGCCGGGTGTAGTAGGGGACGACGGTGAGTGCGGCCGTGACGGTGGTGCCGAGGGCAGCGAGTGCTCGGGCCGAATCCGTAGTGGAGTTCGTGCCCGCTCCGGCGATCAAGGGAGCGTTGCGTTCTCGGCAGACGGCGCCGCAGATGTCGAGAACGCGGTGGCGCTCTTCGGGGCTCAGGGTGGCGGTTTCGGCGGTGGTGCCGAGAGCGACGATGCCGGTTGCGCCGTCGTCGAGTACCTCGTGGGCCAAGCCCGCCAGTGCGTCGGCGGCCAGTTCACCGTTGGCGGCGAATGGCGTGATCAGGGGGACGAAGAGGCCGGTGAGCGTCATGGTTTCCAGACTGACCCGCGGCAATACTTCAGGTCCAGTTCACATTTATTCCGTTGAGCATAAGCTGAACTGATGCTCGATGTTCGGAAGCTGCGCCTGCTGCGCGAACTGGCCCATCGCAAGACGATCGCGGCGGTCGCGGCGGCGATGAGCTACACGCCGTCGGCAGTCTCGCAGCAGTTGACCGCGCTGGAGCGGGAGGCAGGCGTACCGCTGCTCGAGCGGACCGGGCGACGCGTCACTCTCACCCCCGCCGCCCTCACCCTGGTCGAACACGCGGAGACGATCCTCGCGGCCCTCGAACAGGCCACCGCCGACCTCGCTGCCTCCCGCGCCGCACTCACCGGAACGCTGCGCATCGGCGCTTTCCCGACGGCGGTCGCCACCATCCTCGCCCCGGCATCGGTCGCACTGAGCCGCGATCATCCGGCACTGGAATTGATTGTGACAGAACTGGATCCGGCCACCGTCCCGGATGCACTGCGCACGGACACCCTGGACGTCGCGCTGGTCCAGGAGTACGACTATGTACCCGCCGAACCCGATCCCGCCTTGGACACCGAGCCGCTGCTCGAGGAGACCATCTACCTGGCCGCCCGGATCGCCGCACCGCTCGACGACCACCGTGACGCCTCCTGGATCGTCGGCACCCCTGGCACGCTCTGTCACACCATGACGATCCGGGCCTGCCAGGCGGCGGGATTCACGCCGCGGGTCCGCCATCACGTGGACGATTTCAGTACGGTCCTCGCCCTGGTCGCGGCCGGCCAGGGGGTCGCCCTCGTGCCCGAACTCGGCGCACTCGACCCACCTCCGAACGTGGTGCTCACCGCCTTACCGACCCGACGCAAAACCCACCTGGCCTACCGGCGCGGCACTGGCCGACACCCAGCCGTTGTCGCGGCCCGCGCCGCCTTACGCGCCTCCGCCACAACGATTTCCAGTGCACTCGACAGGTAGGGGCCACCGGCCGCCTCGCTCGACCGCCACCAGTTACACCTGATCTTGATCCGTTAAGCGACCGACTTCCGCAGCGCCGCCAATTCGTCCCCGCGCGGATCACTCACGACACCCGACTCCGGACTGTCGAAGATCTGCACCAGCCGCGAGTCCTCCTCGAAGCGCGCCCACCCGGGATCACCGGACTCGGCGAAAGCCACCCACGCCGAATGGATTTCATCGGCGAGCGGTTGCGGCGGATTGGGGCCGGTCAACGTGTGCGCGCCCGCGAGTGCATCGAAGACGAACGGCACCTCCAGAACGTGACAGGCACCGAGCCCCTCGATGCCGGATGACCACGCGAACTCATAGGCATAGCTCGGCGCACCCGCGGCGGCGTTCGACTGCGCGATCCGCAGGGTGTCCGAGCGGAAGGCCCGGTCGGTAATGATCGCGGCGAAGATATCCGCTGCCGTGTCACCGGGACGATTCGCACCGTAGATATCCCCGAGCGCGGAATCGAGTCCGTAGCGGGTGAGTACGAAAGGTAGTGTGTCCGCTGTGATTCCGGCGGCGATGCCGGTCGGAAACGTGAAGAACCGGAACTCCTCGGCGGTGCATCCGGCGATGAGCGGCACGGCCCGATCAGGTTGCGCGGCAAGCACTTTGACCGGTTGCCCTTCGACCACCTCACCATCGATCACCGGAAGCAGACTCATGATCCCCATGCCATTGGCAATGATCGACGACCCCCATCGCGCCGGATCCGGATCACTCATCAGCGCGAGCGCGAGTGCGTCCTGCGCCGCGCGCAGCTCATCGGGACCGAGTTCGCCGAAATCCGCCGCGGTGGGATTCGTTCCCAAACTTGTGGCCAATTCTCCGGCGAGTTTGCGCGCATCCTCTACGGCCACCGCGGCGGATCCATTGCCGCTCTGCATGATCGCCTGCCGGAACAACCCGCGCGAAAGCGGCGACGCCATCAGCGTCGCCACACTCATCCCACCCGCCGACTCACCGAATATGGTGACCCGGTTCGGATCCCCACCGAAGGCCGCGATGTTCTCCTGCACCCACTGCAGCGCGAACAGTTGATCGTGTAGTCCCCGGTTGAGCGGTGCGTCGGGTACTGCCGCGAAGCCGGATATGCCGAGCCGGTAGTTGATCGAAACCAGCACGACCCCGTCGCGCGCGAACGCCGTACCGTCGTAGATCGCCCTTGCATTGGATCCCCGGGTGAATGCGCCGCCATGGATCCACACCATGACCGGCAGTCCGGCACCGTCCGGATCCGGTGTCCACACATTGACATTCAGATATTCGTCGCCCGGTATCCCGTCACTGCCGATCAGCGCGTGGATCGGCGGGGGATAGGGGGTCTGCACGCAGGTCGCGCCGTTGGTGAGCGCATCACGAACCCCCTGCCAGTCCGGCACTCGCGTCGGCAGCCGGAACCGCGCGGGCCCGACCGGCGCCGCCGCGTACGGCACTCCGAGAAATGCGCTGACCCCGGCGGTCGTCCGGCCGCGAATCTTGCCGCCGGTGACGGAAACAATCGGTTCCATGAGTCTCCTTCGCTCGACTCGATTCTCTACGCAGCACCGGGCGTCGGACTACAGTTTCGAGCACGTCGCAGAACTTCCGGAATAGCCGCGGATATGCCGTGGGCGCGCGCAGACCGACCACTAGATCGGTGTGGCCGTCAGCGATCAGCTCGACTGACGTCAGTGAGTTCCGGCGCGACGCAAGGCGCGTGCAAGGCGCTGTAAGTCCGCCGCAATCGCCCATCGGCAGAGTCGAGTTCATGAACGAGACATTCGATGTGATCGTCGCCGGTGCCGGACCGGTCGGACTGATGCTGGCCTGCGAACTTCGCCTCGGCGGCGCCGAGGTGCTGGTGGTCGAGCGGCTGACCGAACCCGATATGACCATCAAGGCCGGTGGGATCAATGTGCCGACCGTGCAGGCGTTCTACCGTCGCGGCCTGCTGCCCGACCTGCGCGAGCAGCAGAGTGCGACGTTGCAGCGCATTCGCGCGGCGGGCCTATTCCCGAATGCCGGGAGCCAGCGCCTGCCGATGGCCGGTCATTTCGCGGGCATCGTGCTCCGCATGGACGAAATCGATTTCGAGGATCCGGTTTTCGCCGAGCTCGGGCCCGGTGCCGAAGTGGTGCTGGTGCCGCAGCAGGCCATCGAGGCGATCCTGGCTCGGCGCGCCGCCGGACTCGGCGTCGAGGTCCGGCGCGGTGTGGAATTGGCCGAATTCGACGATGACGAAACCGGTGTCACT
The DNA here is from genome assembly GCF_000308835.1 of Nocardia vinacea NBRC 16497. Classification (GTDB taxonomy): domain Bacteria; phylum Actinomycetota; class Actinomycetes; order Mycobacteriales; family Mycobacteriaceae; genus Nocardia; species Nocardia vinacea. The sequence continues at coordinate 61,268 of NZ_BAGN01000115.1, forward strand.
GTCCAGCTCGGTGACAGCACCGTCTGCGCGGACTGGCTCGTCGGCTGCGACGGCGGCCGCAGCACCGTCCGCAAGCTGGCCGAGTTCGATTTTCCGGGGCTGGACCCGGAGATCACCGGCCATCAGGCAGTTGTCGACATGACCGGTGCGGAGGGTTTGCGGCCGGGTTGGAACACCACCGAGTCCGGGATCTACACCAATGGCCCGACACCGGGCCGTATCGTCACGGTGGAACTCGACGGCCCGCCTTCCGACCGGACAACGCCGGTCACTGCGGCCGAATTACAGGCCAGCCTGCGCGCGGTATCGGGTGTGCCGGTCGAGATCACCGCCGTGCACTCGGCAACAAGGTTCACCGATAACACCCGCCAGGTCACCGAATATCGCAAGGGCCGGGTGCTGCTGGCCGGCGACGCCGCCCATGTGCATTCACCGCTCGGCGGGCAGGGCCTCAATCTGGGCATCGGCGATGCGGTCAACCTCGGCTGGAAATTGGCCGCCGTCGTGCGCGGGGATGCGAGCGAAGCTCTGCTCGACACCTACACCGCAGAACGTCATCCGGTCGGCGCATGGGTGCTGGAGTGGACCCGCGCACAGGTCGCGCTGATGCGACTCGACCAGCGCAGCAAGGCATTACGCGAAGTCATGACCGATCTGCTCGCCACTCGCGACGGCAGCACCGCGATCTTCAAGAGGATCTCTGGTGTGCTGCACCGCTACGACCTCGGCGGTGGCCACGACCTGATCGGCGCCGTCGCGCCGGATATCGAACTGTCCGACGGCAGTCGGCTCGGTGCGCACTTCGCCGATGGTCGGGCAATCCTGTTGGATCTGGCCGATTCCGCTGGGCTGCGGATGATCGCGGCACCGTGGTCGGATCGGGTGCGCGTGGTGACCGCGAAACCCGTTGCACCACGCGATCTTTCCGCGATGCTGATCCGACCGGACGGCTACGTGGCCTGGGCCTCGGATTCCGGTGAGCGCGATGGACTCGCCGAAGCGCTGCGACGCTGGTTCGGCGACAAATCCTGATCGACTGGTGCCAGCCCGGACACAGTGGACCGGGCTGGCACGTTGATCGTCAGGCCACTTGGCGATACACCGCGACAACCGGAATCACCCGGGAAGTCTTCGCTTGGTACTCACCGAATCCAGGCATGATCTGGACCATCCGCGCATACAGTTCGTCGCGTTCGGCGCCCGTCACCACCTCGGCCTTCGCCGGATAGCTCTCGGTGCCGAGCTCCACGGTGAATTCCGGATTGGCGCGCAGGTTGTGGTACCAGGCTGGATGCTTATCGGCACCGCCGTTCGAGGCGATGAGCACGATCCGCTCGCCGTCCGGGAGGTAAACCAGCGGGCTGGTGACCTGGCGGCCGGATTTGGCGCCCGTCGTCGTGATCAGCACCATCGACGCACCGTCGAACATCCCGCCGACCTTGCCCGCATTGGCGCGGAACTCATTGATCACCTGCGCATTGAAGTCGTTCACTGCACTCCCATCGGTTGTTTTCCGCACCAACCCACACTGTGCGCCGGAAATTCCGGCCGCTTCTTGCCGGACCAGCCGACGCAGAATACAGTACGTACGTACGGTTTGGTTGAATCGACTTGGAGCTGCCGATGTGGGATCCCAAGAAGTATCTGGCCTTCGATGACCACCGCTCGCGTCCATTCTTCGAACTACTCGGTCGTATCGGGGCCGAGGATCCACGCCGCGTCGTCGATCTCGGCTGCGGCCCAGGACATCTCACCGCTGCGCTGGCCGAGCGGTGGCCGGGAGCGGTTATCGAGGCCTCGGATTCATCGCCTGAAATGGTCGCCGCGGCAAGGAGTCTCGGCATCGACGCACAACTCGGCACGGTGCAGGAGTGGCAACCGGCGCCGGATACCGATGTCGTGATCAGCAACGCGGTACTGCACTGGGTGCCGATGCACACGACGCTGCTGCCCCAATGGGTACATTCGCTACCCGCAGGCGCCTGGCTCGCATTCCAGGTGCCCGGCAATTTCGACGCACCGTCACACCTCGCGATTCGAGAACTCGCGGGCCGCGCCGAATGGCGCGACCGGCTCGCACCCGCGGGCATACTGCAGCCGCGTGATGTCCTCGACCCCAGCGGGTATGCCCAGGTGCTCGCCCTCGCGGGCTGTGCGGTCGACGCATGGGAAACGACCTACCTGCAACGGCTGTCGGGGGAGGATCCGGTACTCGAATGGGTCACCGGAACCGCCCTGCGTCCGGTACGCAACGCACTCGACGACACCGCCTGGCAGGAGTTCACCGCACAGTTGGCGCCGCTCTTGCGTGCGGCCTATCCGCGCCAGCTCGACGGCACCACCTGGCTGCCGTTCCGACGGGTCTTCGCCGTGGCACACAAGACCGGCTGAGCGCCTGGTTATACTTCCCGGCTATGGCTCAGGCGGCAATCCCTACTTCGGAGAGGTTTGCGATGGTTCCCAGCGTTCTTCCCTGTGCTTGTGGTCCGGACTGTCGGTGCGGTTGCCAGGATGGCGGCAAGTGCTCGTGCGAAGATAAATGCCAACACGAATGACCGATCGAGGCTCCCGAATCCGGGAGCCTCGGTTCGTATTCAGGCAGTGCCCGGCGCGACGAACATGAAGCTCTTCTCCTCGACACGCTGCCTGATCCGCCATCGGCCATCGACGCGGGCGAAGGTGTCCAGATACCAGAGCCCGCACAGCATCAGACTCTGCTGACCTTCGCCGGTCGAGACCAGCATCGGGTTGTGACACATGGTGCGCCCGGTGGCGCTGTCACCGTCGACGGTGATGGACGAATTGCTGATGAGATGTTGGAACGCAAGGAAGTTCGGCATCACGGTGGCGAGGAACTTCTTGGTGGATTCGAGATCACCGACCGCGCCGCCCATGGCCGAATAGTCGATATGCGCATCCGCGGTGAAAATCTCGTCGAGCAGATCCCACTGTCGGGTGTCGACCGCATGTGAGTACCGGACCATGAGGTCCTCGATCTCCAGGCGGTCGGAAATCTCCTGCAGGGACAGCATGGCGCCTCCGAATTGCCGACACATCGTTCCGCCGGGGCGCGGAACTGTGGGCCAGGGTAGCGGTTGGCCGCGCTGGGATTCGGCGAACGGAATATCAGTGATGCACGGCGTCGCGTACCCGTCCGTCCGCATCATGGAGCAGTGCGCGGGCCGCCGACGCTTCGACTCCGGCCAGGCGCATGACGATCGCGGTTTTCACGTGACCATCTGCTGCGTCCAGTAGGGCCGCGGCGGTGGCGGGGTCTGCTCCGGTCGCCTCGGCGACGATGCGGCATGCGCGGTCGACGAGTTTGGCATTGGTGGGCTTCACATCCACCATCAGGTTGCCGTAGACCTTGCCCGCCCGCACCATGGCGGCGGTGGAGAGCATATTGCACACCATTTTCTGTGCCGTGCCCGCCTTCAACCGGGTGGAGCCGGTCAAAACCTCAGGGCCCGTGTCGATTTCGATGCCGACGTCGGCGTGTGCGCTGGCTTCGGCATTGCGGTTGCACGAAATCGCGACCGTCGCGGCACCGACCGAGCGGCCATACTGCAGCGCGCCGACGGCGTAGGGAGTTCGGCCGCTGGCGGCCAGTGCGACGACCACATCGTCGCCGGTGAGTGCGATGGCGGCCAGGTCGGCGACGGCCAGTGCGGGATCGTCCTCGGCACCTTCGACAGCCCGCAGGAAGGCATCCGGTCCGCCCGCGATTATGCCGAGGACCTCACCGGGATCGGTGCCGAAGGTCGGTGGGCATTCGACCGCGTCGAGCACCCCGAGGCGGCCGCTGGTGCCCGCGCCGACGTAGATCAATCGACCGCCGCGCCGCCGCGCCGCGACGATCAGCTCGACCGCCCGCGCGATCTCCGGAATCGCCTGCGCCACCGCGGAGGCCACCCCGACATCCTCGGCGTTCATGGTGCGCAGCAACTCGTCGATCGGCATCGAATCCAGCGCGCTGGTGCGTGGATTCGACGCTTCGGTGGTCAGCGAGCCGATCTCGGTCACCGCGACACCGGGTGATTCATTCGGCCTCCTTGGTTCGACGATCGGCTACCGCCTCGTAAGTGCGCCGCAGCGCCCTGGCTGCCGACGGCGTGCGTTGCAGGACGCCGACATACAGTGCGTCGACGATGAGGAGCTGACTCATGCGACTCGCCATGGCCGCGGAACGGAATCCGTCCTCGCGTCCGGCCACGAGCACCGTGTGCGCGGCGGCATTGGCGAGTCCGGATCGTGCTCCCGCGGTCACGGCGACCGTGGTCACGCCCGCGTCGGCGGCCCGGCGCACAGCCTCGACGATCGCGGCGGTTTCGCCCGAATGCGAGAACGCGACGGTTACATCACCAGCCTGGAGCAGGCTGGCCTGGACCAGTGCATCATCCTCGGATGTGCATGCGCCGCACCACATTCCGATGCGAGTCAGCTTCTGCGCCATATCCATCGCGACGAGTCCGGACGCGCCGATACCTACCAGGTGCACCCGTCGCGCGCCCACCAGTGCGTCGACGACGGCTTCCATGGTCGCCGGATCGGCGAGTTCGGCGGTCGCCATCATGCCCTCGGTTTCGAAGGCGGTGAGTTTGTGCAGCACCTTCGACAACGCGTCGTCGGCGTCGATATCGGTGGCGAATACGGGCGAGCCGTCATCGCCGCCGACTGCGGCCATTGCGAGTCGCAGCTGCGGATAGCCTTCGTAGCCGAGGGTTTTCGCCAGCCGGACGACCGCGGAGGTGCTGGTCGCAGATCGGTCGGCGAGTTGGCTCACGGTGAGCTGTGCGGCGGCGGCCGGGTCGTGCCGGATCACCTGCGCGACGCGCAGTGCGGTCGGGGTGAGTCGTGGCAGTGCCGCCAGCAGGCGAGTACGTACGTCATCAGCCTCGGGCATGGTTCACCTCGCCACCGTGAGTCGTCGGGGCATAGCGGTCGGCGCACTGGGCAGCGCGAATCCGGCCGCACCCGGGGTGATCGAACCGAGCACCGCGGCGCGACTCGCTCCGGTACAGGCGGGTCGGCTACCCGCCAGACCGTGCGCGGTGAGGAAGCCGAGCACCGCGAATGCGGTTGCCTCCTTCGCCGCCGACGGTAGACCGAGTTCGTCGGAGGTGCGCAACTTCGTGGTAGCGAGATGTGCACCGAGCATTGCCATCAGGGTGGGATTGCGTGTCCCGCCGCCCGACGCGATGACCTCGGTCGGGCGCAGCGGTGCGAGGGCATCGGCGATGGTACGGGCGGTCAGCGCGGTCACAGTGGCGACAATATCGTCGGGGGAGACCGAACGGCCGTCCAACACGCGCGCCAAATAGCTGCGGTTGAACAGCTCCTTCCCGGTGGTCTTGGGTGCCGGTGCGCGGTAATAGGGTTCCGCGAGAAGGGTTTCCAGCAGATCGGTGTCGATCTCGCCACAGGCGGCCCGCACTCCGGCGCGGTCGAAATGCTCGGCGCCGCCGGTGCACAGATCGACAGCCGCATCGATGAGGGCGTTGCCGGGGCCGGTGTCGAAGGCGACCGGCTTGTCGCCGGTGACCGTGACATTCGCGATCCCGCCGATATTCAGCGCGGCCGCGCGTTCGGGACGTCCCGCCAGCCACAACAGGTCGAACAGTCCCACCAGCGGTGCGCCCTGCCCGCCCGCGGCGATATCGCGCGAACGAAAGTCGCTGACGACCGGCAACCCGGTGCGCTCGGCGATCCACGCAGGCTGCCCCAGCTGCAGCGTGCCTTTCACCGCACCGTCGCTCACCCAGTGGTAGACCGTCTGTCCATGGGAGGCGACGAGATCAGCTGTGCCGCCGAAGAACTCGTGCTGTGCCGCATCAGCCGCATCGGCGAAGGCTTGGCCGATCGCGGTATCCAGACGGCACACGGTGGCCATAGGTACGGCACCGGGCGGCAAGGCGGCGATGAGCTCCGTACGCAGTTCCTCGGAATACGGTCGGCTGAGCTGTCCGACAAGTCGCACCTGAATCGACGTGTCCTGCAATGTGATATCCGCGCCGACAGTATCGATCGCATCGTGCGAGGTCCCCGACATCAACCCGATGACGCGCACTACGCCACCGCCGCAACGGGTTCCGGCTCATCCGGTGCGGATGCCGGATGGAACAGGCTGGCAATTCCGCCGACGATCAAGGTGACGAGCACGCCGATCGGCACCAACCACTGTGCCGCGATACCCTTTTCGACCACTTTCCCCGCGACGGTCACATCGATCTTGACCACCCGCACCACGAACGTCATCACGATCACCGTGGCGATGAAGGCGACGATCGCGTCGAACTGGTTGGCACGCGCGACCAGTCGCCCGAGCAGGAACGCGCCGAGCAGTGCACCGTAGGTGTACCCCGCGATGGTGAGCGCGGTCAGGTACACATTGCCAGTCGTCGCGCTGAAACCCATCGCGAACGCCGCCATCAGCGCCGCCCACACCAGTGTCATCACGCGCGCCAGCCGCAGCAGCGTGTGATCGGCGAGCGTGCGCCGGGAGAAGCTGCGAATGATATCGGCGACCGTCGAATTGGCCATGGAATTCAACGCCGAGGACAGTGAACCCATTGCCGCGCCGAGGATTCCGGCGACCAGCAGTCCGGAGACCACCACCGGCAACCCGTGCAGTATGAAGTTGGGATACAGGCTGTCCGCGCTGGCCAATCCGAGTTCCTTGGCCGTCTTGCCGCCGTTGTAGGACCACAGCAGCACACCGACCAGGGAGAATGCGGCGAACTGGATGGCTACGAAGATGCCCGAACCTATCATCGCCTTCTGGCTGTCGCGCAGCGACCGCGTCGCCAGAATGCGCTGCACGATCAGCTGATCCGAGCCGTGCGAGGCCATCGCGAAGATCGCGCCGCCGATTATCGCGGTCGGGAGAGCGAAGGTGCTGGTGAGAATGTGCGCGAGACCGAAATCGGTATCGAAGACACCGAACTTGCCCGCATGCAACGCATCCGACCAGCCGGACGCGCCGACGTGGCCGGTGAGCACGCAGATCGCGATGAGCGCGCCGGTGAGGTAGAGGCCCATCTGTAGTGCATCGGTCCAGATCACCGCCTTGATGCCACCCAGGTACGTGTACACGACGGTGAGCAGCGTCAGCGCCACGATGATCGCGTCGTAGCCGAAGTCGAGTCCGAATTCGCTGAGCAGCAATTTGATCGGAATGGCGGAGGCGAACAGTCGCACGCCCTCGGCGAGCAGCCGGGTGAACACGAAGGTCACCGCGGCCACGCCCTGCAGGTAGCGACCGAAGCGCAGGTCGAGATACTGATATGCGCTGACGAACCCACCGCGCTTGTAGAGCGGGATCAGCACGATCGCCACGACCGTGCGTCCGATGATGTACCCGATGGCCAGTTCGACATTTCCGAAGGCCTGATCGGTGTACGCTCCGCCCGGAATCGAGATGACGGTGAGCACACTGGTTTCGGTGGCCACCACCGAGAAACACACAGTCCACCACGGCATTCGGCCCTCACCGACGAAATAGTCGCTGCTGGACTTCTGTTTTCCGGACAGCCGCAGGCCGATCCACGCGACGGTAACGAGATAGACGACGATGACGGCGAGATCGAGTGCGTTCAACGCAGCTCCCCGGTGACGCGGTGGACTGAATGCAACTAAGTGTCAGATGTCACGACGCCTCTGTCAATAAGTGTCAGAGATTCGAGTGACCAGCGCTTCGAGCGCGGTGGTCGGGTCGAGAGCGAGTAGCGCGGCGCCGTCGATCGGGTCGCCGAGCGAGTCGCGGCGATCGATCGCGTGCGCGATCTGGTTGTCGAGCGGGTCCAGGAGCGATGCGCCGAGCTTGACCAGGCCGCCGGTGATCGCATAGGGGACAGGTGGGCGAATTCCGGATCGTTCGATCGCAGCGAGGACCGTGCGAGCGAGTGCACGTGCGGCGGCCGCCATGATCGCGGCCGCGGTATCGTCGGCGGCAGCGGCAACGACGGGCGCGAATTCAGCGGCGGCAAGGGCCGGATTATCGTGTTCGCCAAGGTATTTCGGCAATACATCCAATTCGATGCCGTAGTGTTCGCGGACCCTCTCGGTCAGGATGGTGCGTGGCCCGCGGCCGTCATGGGCACGTAGTGCGGCGCGCAGACCTTCGAGGCCGATCCAGCCGCCACTGCCCTCGTCGCCGAGTTGCGGCCCCCAGCCGTCGACTCGGGTGAACCGGCCTACCCCGTCGACGGCGGTCGCGACGGCTCCGGTCCCGATTGCCAGCACGACTCCGGGCGCCCCTCCTAGCGCTCCGGCGTGTGCGGTGACGGCGTCGGAAGTCACGACGACGGCGACCGCGCCGGGGACCTCGGCCAGCCTTCGGGCGAGTGCTGCGGCCGCGGCCGGTGCCGATGCGGCACCCGCCGCGCCCACCGAGAGCGTGAACGTTGTTGGTAGCGAGGCGATCTGATCGATCACCGCGTGGATCGCACGCTCCGCCGCAGTGACACCCGTACGGTGCGCCAGCCCCGGCGCACCCGGCGCTTCCGCATAGCCCACCTGGCGTCCGCCGACACGCAGTGAACCGCGACAGCCGGTCTTGCCGAGATCGATCGCGAGGACATGGCTGGCCATGGGGATATCTTTACCGTCCGTAGACTGGGGTTGTGCACGTTCCGTCGAAGCTGTTGCCATGACCGAGCGGAAGCCCCTCGGTGTCACCTTCGAATCGTGGATCGACAAACAGGTCCGCGAGGCCACCGAACGCGGCGAATTCGAGAACCTCCGTGGCACGGGCAAACCGATCCCGAACTCCGTCGACGACGAGAACTGGTGGTTGCAGAACTACCTGCGCCGAGAGGGCGTGCGTGGCGACGGCCTGCTGCCCCCGTCCCTCATATTGCGCCGCGATATCGAGGAACTTCCGGAAACGGTGCGTGATATGACCTCCGAACGCGAGGTCCGCAAAACGGTATCGGAGCTGAACGAGCGCATCGTCGAGTGGTTGCGAATGCCGCACGGGCCGTTTGTTCCGGTCGGACCGGTCAATACCGAGGAGATCGTCAAGCAGTGGCGCACCGACCGTGCGGCCACACGTCGAGCGGCTCCGCCTGAGTCGCGTCCTCGGCCCGCGCCTGCCGAACCCCGTTGGTGGCACCGGATTACGCGCCGCAGTCCAGGCTGAATCTACCCGCAGTGCAAGATATTTCGAGGTCAGGCCAGAAACCGCAGCGTAGAGGGTTCACCGCGATTCAGGGCTGCGGTGTGCTCGGTGAGGTTGAGACCATCGCTGAGTGTCGATCCGGTGTCGAGCAGTGCGACCAGTCCGGCCTCCGCGTCTTTGACCGCTGCCGCCGCATCGAGGAGCCAGTCGATTCGGTCGGGTTCGACGACGATGACGCCTTCCTCATCGGCGAGGATCAGGTCACCCGGGGATACCTCGACGCCACCACAGGTCACCGGGATCTGCAGCTCACCGAGGTGTGCGGTGGTACCCGCCATGGGCGTGACGAAGCGGCTGTACACCGGCAGCGCACAACCTCGGACATAGGCGATATCGCGATACCCGCCATCGACGATGATGCCGCCGAGACGGCGAACCAGCGCGCCGCGCGCGAATAGTTCTCCGGCGAGCGCGATTTCGGCACCACCGCCATCGACGACGATGACGTCGCCAGGCGCGGCGGTCTCGACGGCGCGCAGCACGGCGAGGAAGTCACCGCGACAGCGCACGGTGAAGGCGGGCCCGAGAATCCGCGGCTCGGCCGAGCGCAGGCGAATCGCGCTGTCCAGCACTCGGATCGACTTATCGGCATCGCAGATCGCCGTCGTATCGACGGTCCGGAATTTCTGGACGAGCTGGTCGGTCGGCATCGATGACGTCCCCTTCGTAACTCGAATGACGGGATCAGTTCGCATCGTACGGTCGGACAGCCTGCCGACCAATCGTGGCCGTGCGATGAGCGGGGCGGCCGAGTTGATCTTGCCGGATATCCAGCAAATGATCGGCACACCACCGTATGATGCGTCAAGCATTCGGTTTGCCCTGCTGCGATGGCGTCCAGGAGGTCATGCGCGTGGAAGACAACCGATACCTCGCCGAGGCCGACGACGAAACGACGCGCGAAATGCGCCGCAGAATCGCGCTGGCGCTGCCCGCACTGGGGCTGATGCTCCCCGTGGTCTGGAAGGGATCGGACGGTAACGCGGCCGAGCCGCCGACCGTCGAATTCCCGACCGTCCACGACCGGTCCCCGGGTCCGGGCACCACGATTCACGGCATGGCCGACCTGAACTGGCAGCCCGCTCCCGGCGCACCACCGCAGAGCTTCGAAACCGCCGACGTGCTCGGTTCCTATCGAGCTCCCGGCTTCTACGCGAGCTATGCCCGCTGGCACCCCGGTTGGATGAGCGCACCGCATGCCTACACCTTCGATCGCCACGCGGTCATGCTCTCGGGCGTCTGGACCGTCGGCGCGGGCCCCACCATCGACCTCACCACCACTCTGCCCATGTACCCGGGCGAATTCGCCACGCGCACAGCGGGTACGCCACACTACGACGGCACTTTGCACGACAGCCCGGAGCCCGCGGTCTTCATCCTGTTCGGAATCGGCCCTGCCATTCCGATACCCGTGGACCCCGCCCGGCCGCTGTTCGTCCGCATCTAATCGCTGAGTCCAGGTGAGAATAGGGCTACGGCCCTGAATACGTTATGCGGAGGTTCGGTGCGACTGAGTGCGAAAGCGGCGCGAGAACGGTTCGTGGCAGAACCGGTAGCCCGACTCGCCACCGTCTCCACCGACCTGCGTCCACACATCGTGCCGATCGTATTCGCGGTCATCGACGACACCATCTACAGCGCCGTCGATGCGAAGCCGAAGACGACAACCGCCTTACGCCGCTTGGCGAATATCGCCGCGAACCCCGCTGTAGCCGTACTCGCCGACTGCTACAGCGACGACTGGACGCACCTGTGGTGGGCCAGGGCCGACGGCACCGCACGAATCACCGACGCCCCTGAAACCCAGCAGGCCCTGGACCTGCTGACCGCGCGCTATCCCGTGTACCGCACCGAGCCGCCACCCGGTCCAGTGCTCGCTATCGACGTCACCCGCTGGTCGGGCTGGTCCGCGAGCTGACCCTCGCGGTGTGGACCGTGGCTGTTGCACTCCTATTTCGAATGCACGGGTGCTACGGATCGTGACAGCATGGGCTAACCAGTCGAAAGGGGACGCTCGTGGGGCAGTTGGAGGGCAGGGTCGCGGTGATCACCGGCGGTGCTCGCGGTCAAGGGCGTTCGCATGCGGTGACTTTGGCGGCCGAAGGCGCCGATATCGTGCTGTGCGATATCAGCGAACCGATCGGTAGCGTGCCGTATCCGCTGAGTTCCGAAGACGATCTCGCCCAGACCGTCAAACTCGTCGAGGAGACCGGGCGGCGTTGTGTCGCGGTGCAGGCCGATGTGCGCAGCCACACGGCGATGGACGGGCTGGCCGAACGAGCCGTCGCCGAGTTCGGTCGGATCGATATCCTGCTCGCCAACGCTGGCATCGCCTCCGGCGCGGCCGTCGCCGAGATGGACGAGCAGATGTGGCAGGACATGATCGACGTCAATCTCACCGGCGTCTTCCACAGCTTCCGCGCGGTCTTACCGCATATGATCGAGCGCCGGTGGGGCAGAATCGTTGCCACCTCGTCCATCGTCGGCCGCATGGGAGCGGCGAACTCCGGCCACTACGCTGCGGCGAAATGGGGTGTCATCGGTTTGGTCAAATCGCTTGCCCACGAAGTAATTCCGCACGGCATCACTGTCAACGCGGTACTGCCGGCCGGTGTGCGCACCGATATGATCATGAATCCAGCAATGTATTCGGCGATGGTGCCCGATATCGAGAATCCCACACTCGAGGATGTGGAGGCGATGTTCGCCGCCGGTCCGCCGAACGGTGATCTGATTGTGCCGCAAGAGGTTTCCCACGCCATCCTGCTTTTGGTCGGCGAATCCGGGCGCCACTTCAACGGCGAAGCGATCACCATCTCCGGCGGCATGAGCGCGGGCACCACCTGAGGCTAGAACCCGACGGTGTTGAGAATCGCCAGTACGAACGGTGCGGCGACAATGAGCACCCCGATAACCACCAGCGCCGCAATCACATTCGCGATACGCCAACCACGCGAGGCTGAGTAGCGGCGCGACAGTCGATGCGCATCCGCCGTGGACTGGCGCGCCCAATCCATATGACGGGCCACGTTCCGATTCGCATTCTGACTCGCCTGCCAAGACGAGAATCCGGGATTTGTCATCGTCGATGTCCTTCCGACATTTCGAGAACCGATGCCATCGACACTATTTCCGCACCGCCGCATCCGAATCCGCCGAAGTACTCATCGACCTACTCATCCACCGCCCACCTCAGAGTCTCTTCCGTTCGAACCACCGCCGCCACCGAGAGCAGGAAGACGGGGAGAGCACCTTCAGATGCCACCTCGGCGTCGGCAGTGGCATATGCGCGGGCAAACGCAACCCCGAGCGACGTGGACGAACATCCGATGAATCGGTGCCCGCACTGCGTAGGATCACTGACATGCGACTATCCACACGAAACCAACTCGATGGAACAGTCGTCTCGGTCACCCGCGGCGAAGCGATGGCCGTCGTCCGCGTCCGGCTGGCCGGCGGCGACGAAATCACGTCCTCCATCACCCGCGACGCCGCCGACGACCTCGAGCTCAGCGACGGCTCGCGAGTCACCGTCCTCATCAAATCAACCGAAGTCGCCCTCGGCGTCGACTGAACCTCAGATCTTCAGCAGTCCGAATCCGAGGTCGGCGCTCGCAATCATCGGCTGGACGCCGCCGGTGACCACGTACGAACTCAACCTGTTCCGAACTCGGTCGCCCCTGCCGCCGAACTCGTGACACATCGCGGTGGGTCACCGTACTCTCTGTACCGAAGGCGTTTATCAGCGAACTTCCCGACATCATGTCCGGGAGAGCACGACCACCACACGTCGAATCGAATATCCGAGCCCGTCTCCGCGGTATCGCCGGAGCTGGGGATATCCATCCCAACACGACAGCCGCACGGTCGGTGTTCGCGTGTGTACTCGGCATGAGGTCCGGAGCCCGGACAACAGGACGAATGGCAAACGAACAGCTCTCGCACCGGAGGTGGATGATGGCCAGGAAGTTCGAGGGGGAGGTCGCGCTGGATATCCGTGATTCGGTCCCCGATTGGGGGCCTTACGCGGAACCGAAGGCGCCGCGGGGCGCGCCGAATGTGCTGTATCTGGTGTGGGACGACATCGGGATCGGTACCTGGGACTGCTACGGCGGTCTGGTCGAGATGCCGAACATGAAGCGAATCGCCGACCGCGGTGTGCAGTTCACACAGTTCCACACCACCGCCCTGTGTTCACCCACTCGTGCGTCCTTGATGACCGGCCGGAATGCGACCTCGGTCGGCATGGCGACCATCGAGGAGTTCACCGATGGGTTCCCGAGTATGTGTGGTCGCATACCGGCCGAAACCGCGCTGTGCTCGGAGGTCCTCGCCGAACGCGGGTGGAACACGTACGCGGTCGGCAAATGGCATATGACACCACTGGAAGAGGAGAATCTGGCGGCCTCCAAGCGGCATTGGCCGCTGGGGCGTGGGTTCGAGCGGTTCTACGGTTTCCTCGGTGGCGAGGCCGACCAGTGGTATCCGAATCTGGTGTACGACAATCACCCGATCCCGCAGCCGTACGCACCGGAAGACGGATATCACCTGTCGAAGGATCTGGCCGACAAGGCGATCGAGTTCATCCGCGACTCGAAAGTGGTCGCCCCCGACAAGCCGTGGTTCACCTACCTGTGCCCGGGATGCGGGCATGCGCCGCACCACGTGCCGCGGGAATGGGCCGACAAGTACCGCGGCCGGTTCGACATGGGCTATGAGAAGTATCGCGAGATCGTGCTGGAGAACCAGAAGCGCATGGGTCTGGTGCCGGAGAACACCGAGCTGTCGCCGATGAACCCGTATGCGAATGTGACCAGTGCCGACGGCAAGCCGTGGCCGATGCTGGACACGGTGCGAGCGTGGGATTCACTGTCGGAGGACGAGAAGCGGCTGTTCCGGCGGCAGGCGGAGGTGTTCGCCGGATTCCTCTCCTACACCGACGCCCAGATCGGCCGCCTGCTGGACTATCTCGAAGAAAGCGGCCAACTGGACAACACCATCATCGTCGCCTTCTCCGACAACGGTGCCAGCGGCGAGGGCGGTCCGAACGGCACCGCCAACGAAATGAAGTTCTTCAACGGCTACATCGATACGATCGAGGACAGTCTGACCAAGCTCGACGAGCTGGGTTCGCCGACCACCTACAGCCACTACAGCATCGGGTGGGCGATGGCGTTCAACACCCCGTACAAGCTGTACAAACGATATGCCTCGCACGAAGGCGGCATCGCCGACCCGTGCCTCATGTCGTGGCCCGCCGGGGTACCCGCCCGCGGCGAGGTGCGCCATCAGTACCTCAACGTCTGCGATATCACCCCGACCGTCTACGACCTGCTCGGCATCACACCTCCGGACATGGTCAAGAACGTGCAGCAGCGTCCCTTGGAAGGGATCAGTTTCCGTGCGCTGTTCGATGACGCGAACGCGGACGTCGGCAAGCACACGCAGTTCTATTCGATGCTCGGCACGCGTGGGATCTGGCATCGCGGGTGGTTCGCCGACACCATTCACGCGGCATGCCCGTCCGGTTGGGGGCATTTCGACCAGGACCGCTGGGAACTGTTCCATATCGAGCAGGACCGCAGCCAGATGCACGACTTGGCCGAGGTTCATCCCGAGAAGCTGGAAGAGCTGAAGGCGCTGTGGTTCTCGGAGGCCGAGAAATACAACGGCTTGCCGCTCAACGATCTCGACGTCATCTCCATGATGACGCGGCAACGCCCGACGTACGGCTCGCAGCGGGACAGTGCCGTCTACTATCCGGACGTCGCGGAGGTGGGACCCGGTGCCGCGTTGGAGATTCAGGGACGGTCGTTCGCGCTGCTCGCGGAGACGACGATCGATAGTGCCGATGCCGAGGGGGTGCTTTTCGCCCACGGCGGCCGACTCGGTGGACACACCCTGTACGTCAAGGACGGCCACCTCTGTTACACCTACAACTTCCTCGGCGAGGAAGAGCAGACCATCATCTCCGATCGGACGGTACCGCTGGGCGACCACATCCTCGGGATCCGGTACGAACGCCGCGGCACCCGCCCGGACAACTTCACACCCACCGGTGAGGCCGTCCTGTACATCGATGAGAACCCGGTCGGCTCACTGGAGGACATGCGGACCCAGCCCATCGTCTTCTCCGGCGTCGGGGAAGGAATCCGCGTCGGCCGCGACAGCGGTCAATCCGTATCCGCGAGCTACCGTTCACCGTTCCCATTCACCGGGGGAACCATGCACCAGGTCATCGAGGACGTGAGCGGTAAGCCCTACCAGGACCTGGAAATGGCGGCGGCTGCGGCATTTTCGCGCGATTGAGGCGGATTCGGTGGCTACCGCGATCCGCGACGATATCCGGCGAGGCATGGTCCGGATCTCCGGCGGCAGCTTCGCGATGGGAAGTCGGAGGACTTCTTCCCCGCACTGGGGGACCGGTGTCTTCGGACTACTGGCGCCGCTGGTGGCGGTATGTGCCCGGCGCGTGATCAAGGGCGGATCGTATCTGTGCGCGGCCGACTACTGCCTTCGGTACCGGTCCGCTGCCCGACAGGGGCAGACCGAGGACACCGCTACCTGCCATCTCGGCTTCCGGTGCGTCGCGCACGACGCACCGGAAGCGTGAAATTGTGTCCTCGACCGGCTAGCTCAATTCGAGGGAGCCGAGGAACTCAGATGCACCAGATGACACTGCCGAGATTGATACACCACACGGCCGATCCGAACAACACGGGCGTGGCGGCTGGAGCGGCGGCCGACGGAGATGGGGATGGAGTCGTGTCGGCAGAAGCTGCGGGAGCTGCTAGGACGAGCAAAGGCAAGGCCATAGCAGTCGCGGCGGCGGTCTTGAATATTTTTTTAGACATTTTGCATCCTTCAACTAAATGCTGAATCAAGAAATTGTTATCGACATCTCCGTGGCCGCCCTGTTGGGCTGATGCACGCCCGTGGTCTGGTTAGACGTGGGGCCGCTGGATTCGGTGATGTCGGCCAGGACCAAGCTTTGTGACGTCCGCGTGCTCGGCCACGTTGTCGAGCCGCTGGATTTGGTTGTGAATGTGTCACCTGCCGAATCGGCTACTGTTACCCGATTCGTTGCTCGGTGAAGCGCACATGATTTACCCCCGACCGGAGTGCGTACTCCGGCTGGCAGATAGCTGCGCTATCGACCGAACCGGACAGGACACCTCCTGGTACCGCGAAAGGCGTCCACAACAGCATACCGCTGGCTACCCGACGAACGGCCGGAACGAGAACATTTAGAAGATAACTATCCTGTTAATGGCCGGTCAGGCCGAACTTCTTGTGGCGCGCGCTGGCCCGCTTCGGTCACGCGTTGTCGGATCCGACCCGTACCCAGATCGTGTCGAGCATGCGCACCGGTCCGACCTATCCGTCGGAGTTGGCCGACCGAAACGGGGTTTCGCGGCAGATCCTGTCCAATCATCTGGCCTGTCTGCGGGCGGGTCGTGGCGGTCCCTGAGGGTCAGCGCAGCCGCTACGAACTGGTTGATCGCCGCATCCCACACCCCCTCGACGATCTCCTCGGCCTGGTTCTCGCGGTAGGTCCGGCCTGCTACCCAGCCGCCGACGCGGAGTGCTGCTGAGGTCGCAGTCGTCGGGCATGCCGTCTGTTCCGTCGGTGGTCGCTCTCACTGGGGTCGGTGATCGAGGTGTCCTCGGCCGCGACACTTGCTGTCCCACAACCCAAATCAGCATTGATGCCGCCCAGCCCGGCAGTCCCGACTGCGGATGCTGCTGAGGGAGCACGCGGTCGCCCCTGTGGTATCGGTCGCGATCCCTGCAAGCCCGACAGGTGGTTTCGATCGGGGGATCGAACCGGGTCGGTCGCCGGTTTGGCCGCCGTCAGGCACGGGAAGATTGCCCCATTCGAGCGAATTGCCCCGATTCGGGCTTTATCTGGAGGCCGCTGAGTGCTCCCTGAAATTTTGAACCTCTCCTGTCGCGAACTCGCGGCAAGCAACGCGGACGACTATATCCGCGCCCTCATGCATTGGCATTTCAGCGAAGATACGGGCAGCCCGTTCTGGCTGCGGCGTGCGAAGACGCTCGATTTCGATCCGCTCTCCGATGTGCGAACATTCAGCGAACTGAGCCTTTTTCCCAATGTCGTCAACGAATTCCGCGAGGCGCCCGTCGAGGATATGATTCCGCGCGGGCTGACCGGTGCGGATCGAGTAATCGCCGGGATCTACGAAAGTGGCGGCACCACCGGCGATCCGAAGCGTTTCGTGATGTTCGACCGGTGGATGGACTTTGCGCTGGGCTGGGACGAGCACCACTACACCGGAATCGGCGACGCGAATGTGCTCGCGGTGACGCCGAGTGGGCCGCATATGTTCGGAGAGTTCGCCGAGCGCCGGGCACGCAGGCACAACGGTGTGAAATTCACTGTCGATCTCGACCCGCGGTGGATCAAGCAGATGATCGGCCTGGGCGACACGGCCAACACCGAACGCTACGCCGATCACATCGTCGACCAGGCAGCCCACCTGCTGGTGACACAATCGATCGGCATCCTCATCACCACACCGCCGATCCTCGAACGGATCGCGCAGCGCGACGAACTGGTCGACCTCGTACGCGAGAAGATCCGATTCATCTGCTGGAGCGGCGCCCACATGGATGCGGATTCACGGAATATGTTCCGCCACGACATCTTTCCCGGCATTCCACTCAAAGGTCTCTACGGCAGTACCACAATCCTGGGCATGTCGCGCGAACGTGACGAGGAGCGGTCAGACGGGCTGGCGGTATTCGATACACCCAGCCCCTATATCGCGTTCGGTGTCGTCGACGCGGCAACCGGCGCAGAAGTGAACTACGGCGAGCGCGGACAGGTCGTGATGAACCATCTCACCAAATACGCACTGCTGCCGAACAACCTGGAACGCGACATCGCATTGAAGGTCGAGCCGCCCGCGGACACACTCGGTTGTTCGGTCGCCGACGTCGGACCGGTACGAACATTCGACGACGTCGAGGTCATCGAGGGCGTGTACTGATGAGCGAGTTCATCCAGATCGACGCGCTCGGCCCGGACGGCGCCTACCGCGCACACGCCCGCAAGCCGCTGATCACTGTGTCCGGCGACCAGATCGGTGAGATCAGTCAGGTTCCGCCCCTCTATGTGCGGCGCACCATGGCGGCAATGCGCAAAGCACCCATCATGCCCGCAACCGCGCGCTCGCGGGCACTGCAGCGCGCCGCCGACCTCTTCCTGCACGGCGTCATCGACGGTCTGGACCCCAGCGATTACACACGTCTGGTCTCGGTCACCTCCGGTGTGCCGCTGGCCGTCGTACATCAGGCGGTGCACTGGGTCGCCGACGTGCTGCGCGAGCAGCCCGCAACCGTCGAGCTCGCCATGCCCAGAGGAGCCGTGCGCGACTGGCACGATCCACAGACCAGCGCGGGCTCGGCCGTCTGGACTCGCAAAGGAGACCTGTTCGCTGTGCACGCCGCGGGCAATACGCCTGCGGTACACGGCCTTTGGCTCGAGGCGCTCACGCTGGGATACAAGGTCGCGGTACGACCATCCACCCGTGAGCCGTTCACGGCTTTTCGCTTGGTCAGCGCCTTACGTGCGGCTGGGTTCCCGCCGGACGTCGTCACGTTGCTTCCGACCGACTACGCGGCCGCCGACGTCATCTTGGCCGAAGCGGACTTCTCTATCGTCTACGGCGGGGACGACGTGGTCGACAAGTACGGCACCGACCCCCGAGTACTGACTCAGGGCCCCGGACGATCCAAGATCCTGGTCACCTCGGACGTGGATTGGCGCGACCATATCGAGTTGATCGCCGACTCGGTGAGCCACCTCGGCGGCACCGCATGCACGTGCGCGACCGCTGTGCTGGTCGAGGGCGACCCAGCACCTCTGGCCCGAGCGCTGGCCGAAGTGCTCGACCGGATCCCGAGCTTGCCCGCCGACGATCCGGCCGCGATCCTCACCGTGCAGCCAACCGAGGCCGTGGTCGCGATCGACGCCTATCTGCACAAGGTGGCGGGCAATGCGCACCCGATCCTCGGCGGCGACACCATCGTCGACGAACTCGATACCGGTGGCGCGGTCCTGCGCCCATCGGTACACCTCGTCGCGGACAGCACCGCAGCACAACTCAACGTCGAACTCCCGTTCCCCTGCGTCTGGGTAGGCCCGTGGTCGGCGTCGGACGGCGTTGCGCCGCTGAAGAACTCACTGGTATTGACCGCGATGACCGAGCGACGGCAGTTGATCGAAGCGCTCCTCGACGAGCCGACGATCACCAACCTGTACCTCGGCGACAACCCGACCACGTGGCTGCGCCCGGGCGTACCCCACGACAGCTACCTCGCCGAATTCCTGATGCGCACCAAAGGCATGATCCGTTCCGGAGTCTGACTGCCACATCGACCCCGAGCGTTCGGGCTGCGTGGGGCTGTTGTTCGGTTGACACCGGTAGGTTTGTGGACATCCTTGGCAACCGGTGATGTATCGATAGGGGCCCAACGCGTGACATTGACCGAGACCGACCCGCATGTCGAGCCCGACCGGGGCAGCGACTATGCCCGGCTGTCTCGCCGAGTGCGACAGGCGGGACTGCTGAACCGGCGGCTGCGGTACTACGGCTGGCGGATCGCGGTCACGGGGGCGGCGCTGGCGGCGGGATGGACGGCGTTCGTTCTCATCGGCGACTCGTGGTGGCAGCTGGGCACGGCGGTGTTTCTGGCCGTGATCTTCGCTCAGTTCGCCTTCCTCGGCCACGATGCCGGGCATCAGCAGATCTTTCGCACCCGGCGGGCCAACCAAATGTTCGGCATGATCTGCGGAAATCTCGGCATCGGGTTGAGCATCGGCTGGTGGGTCGGCAATCACAATCGCCACCACGCGAACCCCAACACCGAGGGCGCCGACCCCGACATCATGGGCGTGCTGGCGCATTCCAGTGTGCGGGCGCGGGCCGGCCGTGGCATCCGGCGGCTGATATTCCGGTACCAGGCATGGCTGTTTTTCCCGATGTTGTTCCTCGAGGCGGGCAGCCTGCACACCGCCAGTGTTCGTGCCCTTGTGCGGCGGTCGACGCCGTACTGGGGGCGGGAGGCCGTGCTGCTGGGCGCCCACGTGGCCTTGTATCTGTCTGCGGTGTTCCTCGTGCTGTCTCCGGCTAAGGCAATTGTCTTCATCGCGGTGCAGCAAGGCCTGTTCGGGTTCTACATGGGGTGCACCTTCGCGCCCAACCACAAAGGGATGGCCGTACTGTCGACTCCCGGTTCAACCGACTTCCTGCGCCGTCAAGTGCTCACGTCCCGCAATGTCCACGGCGGGTGGCTGACCGATGCCGCGCTCGGCGGCCTGAACTACCAGATCGAGCACCACCTTTTCCCGTCCATGCCCCGGCCCAACCTTCGCCGAGCCCAACCGCTGGTCGCCGCATTCTGCGCTGAAATCGGTGTTCCCTATTGCCAGACCAGCCTTCTGGGCTCATACAGCCAAGCGCTGGGTCACCTGCACACTGTCGGTCGGTCCGCGAGCACGGCCTACTCCTCGCGGAATTCGACGAACTGACCGGTTCCAGACAGCACAGCAGTCAGCACCCGAACCAGTTCTGCCTGTCGATGTGTCCCGGTCTTCTCGAAGACGCGTTGCAGATGCGTGCGCACGGTGTTCGCCGATACCGCCAGTTCTTCCGCGATCGACCGCAGGCCTTCGCCGCGTAATGCCGCCGCCGCGACGCGCGATTCGGCTCCGGTCAACCCGTACAGTTGCCGCAGCGCCTTCGGCCCTCCCGGAATTTCGTGATCCGGGTCGACGATGACGACGAGCGCCGCCGATGTGTACTCCTCCGGGCAGCCGATCTTCGGATCCAGTGGCAACACCAGCAGTGCGTACGAGCTGCGCCCGCTGTCCCGGGGAATGAGGGTGCGCCCGCCGACGTAGGGCCCATACTTGCGGACTGCCGAATCGATCATCGCGCGCATCCCGGCTGCTGTTCGGCTGTCCGATGATTCGAGGTGCCCGCGGCGTCCTATACCGAGGCCGTCTCGCGCTTCCAGGATCGACAATGCCGCTGGGTTCGCGTAACTGACAGCGCCGCAACTGGATACGATCACCAGCCCGTTCCGATGCGCGTCGAGCACGGCGATTGCCAGGCCGTATTCGTTGCGGGCGTCCGTCAAACAGGACTGCACGTTCAGCGCGTTCCGCAGATGCGGGAGCAGCAGGCGCATCGTTGATGTCGCCTGTGATCGGTCGAGATTGCGGCTCCCATCGGGATACACCCCGATCCAGGATGTGCTGGCGCCACTGGTGAGGAGCGTGAGTATCCCGTTGCCCAGCCGGTGTGGCGCCATCCAGTCGCAGAAGAACGGATGCCGGTGCAGGTAGTCCGGCCCCAGCAGCTCTTCGCATGTCGTAATGACACCGGCGGGTTGATGTTCGAGTGCATTCGCGATCGGATCGATACGCCAGTATCGGGTGTTGTAGCTGTGGCGCAGATCGTCCGCGCCGAGTGAACAGGCGGTCATCTGTCGGCTACCCGATGCCGAGACGACCAAGCCGCCGCGGTGCGCGCCCAGTACCGTGACGATATCGTGCACCGCCTGCGGCCAGTCAGCCGGATGCAGCGCCGCACGGTTGATTCGCGCGACGATCGCGGAGAACCTCTCGACTGTCATCGGCATATGAAATGACCTGCGACACAAGAGAAACGGCAATCATCCTGGGATGGATCATAGGTCTTCGGGAGGTGCTTCACACGAGTAGTCCGACACTCGATTCTATTGTCCCGAATGTCGTCGACGGGGACCGCTTTTTCATCGGTTTGGATGACGAACCGCGCCGCGAGCCCTGCTCTACTCGATTGGGCAACTGCTTCGCAGCCGGTCGGCTACGACTTCTCGGAGGGGAACGACATGACCAGGTACTGGCCCTTGGCGCGTGGCCGCATCGTCACTTCCCGATTCGGTCCCCGCGACGACGGTTTCCACTGGGGTGTCGATCTCGGCTGGCCAGGCGGCAGCGGCGGATTACCCGTCTACGCGGTCCAAGCAGGCACGGTGGTATTCGCGGGTCCGGCCTCCGGGTTCGGCGGACCCGACCCGGCCGGCTGGGTCGTCCTGGACCATCCCGCCGAAGACGGCGGCGGCACGACCGTGTACGGACACGTGATTCGCGAAGTCGCGGTCGGTGACCGGGTCGAAGCCGGGCAGCGGATCGCCCGCATCAACCCCGATTCCGCATCCAACGGTGGCGTCGCCCCGCATCTGCACCTCGAGTGGCATCGGCATGTCTGGGTGCCACCCGGGTCGGACCGGCTCGACCCGCTGCCGCTGCTGGCCGAAGCCACAGACCCGCCACTCTCGACCAATGGAGTTCCCCGCATGTCCACCGCAGTTGATTTCGCCGCGCGTTTCCTCGACCCCGACGCCATCAAGGCAGCCGGACACAGTGCAGTCCTGGTCTACGTGTCGCCGAGCAGACCCGGATCCAGTTTCGGCGCCAAGCCGGTGACCAGGGAATATGCAGACAGTGTGCAGGCGGCTGGGCTCGACATCGTTTCGATATGGCAGTACGGCAAGCCCGGTAATGCCCAGGCGCCTTCGGACTGGACCACAGGCTACGACGGCGGGCATCGGATGGGCCTGCAGGCCAGGGAAATCCATACCGCCGTCGGCGGGCACGACCGGTGCCCGATCTTCTTCGCGGTGGACGAGGACATTTCGCTGGACCAATGGAACGACGAGGCGGTCAACTTTTTCCGTGGCGTCAACGACGCGATCGGGCGGGAGTGGACCGGAGTCTACGGTTCGTCCAAGGTATGCGCCTGGGCCATCCAAGACGGTGTACTCGGCCGGACTTCCGAAGGCCGGTTCTGGGCCTGGCAGACGCGCGCGTGGTCCGGCAATCGGCTCGACACACCCGAGGCCGTCCTTTATCAGCGCGTCATCGATACCGCATCCAATCCCGGCCCCGTCATCGACGGTAGCTCGGTCGACGTCAACGACATCTTGGCTACCGACTTCGGGCAGTGGTCCATCCAACGCACTCAGGCACAAGGAGAACACGCCGTGAACGCCCCCGTATTCACCGAATTGGACAGAATGGGAAACTCCCGGTCGGAGCGCTGGGGGGCTCGCATCACGAACTTCTTGCTGCATACCCAGGAAGGCGGCGGCACGGCCGAATCGCTGGCGGCGTACCTCAACAACACGGCCAACGGCGCCTCGTATCACTACACGCTGCGCAATGGAATCGTCTGCGATGTCGTCGACACGGATTACGCGTCGTGGTCGGTCCTGGATGCCAACGCACAGACGATCAATCTCTGCTTCGCGGGCAGCCGGGCGGCATGGTCGAGGGACGAATGGATGGCCATCGACGAAGATCTCCGGATAGCCGCCTGGCTGGCTGTTCAGGACGCGAAGAAGTACGGCTTCGCGACCGATGTCATCGCTCCGCCATATACGCGGCGCGACGGCATCTCCGACCACAAATATGTGACGGAGTGCCTGGGGATCGGCACCCATACCGATGTCGGCCCGAACTTCCCGTGGGACGTCTTCGAAAGCCACGTCCGAGAGTTCTCCGGTGCCGCGCTGGCCGGCGAAATCGATGCGAAGGCTGCGGCTTCGCCATGGCTGGGCCCGCGGCTCGGCACCAACGGCGAAATCAAGACAGCGGACGGCGTCGGTCGATTCGCTCAATTCAAGAATGGATACATCTACTGGCATCCCTCCACCGGTGCACATCCGATCCCGTCGTCGTTGTTCGACAAGTTTGCCGAAACCGGTTGGGAAGCAGGGCCTTTGGGGTATCCGATCACCGACAATACAGTACTGCGCGATCCGAAGGACGTGGAATGGGGCGAGGTGGAGGGCTTCCAGAACGGGGCGCTCTATCACCGCAACGGCCGACCGGTGTACTGGATACACGGCGAAATCCGTGACCGATGGAATCGGAGCGGATTCGAGAACGGGCCCCTCGGCTGGCCGACATCCGACGAAATTCCCTTCGACACTGGGAGCTACCAGGAGTTCGAAAACGGCCGGATCTATTGGACACCGAAACAGACCCTCGCTCTTCGGTCGGTCAACGGAAATGAAGAGCCGTTGCCCGATGGTCCCTGAGACGTCCGGATTCCATCCATCGACTGGACCGGGTAATCGCCGAAAGCGATTACCCGGTCAGGTCGGGCTCAAAGAGCCGTGAACGTGCCGAACCCCGAGGAAATGTTGATGGCGAAGCCGCCTGCGGTGGCAAGTGCGACGATCTGGCCTGCTCCGGTGTACACCGGCACCGGCGCCGGGGCGCAGTCGCAGGGCTGCTGCGCCGTCTCCCGATCTGCCACGTCGACCACACCGACTGCTCCGGTCGTCAGGTTCGACCACTGGATCCGGGCGTGGGAGTCGAGAATGGTGCTACCGCCGAAGGGGCCGGGATTGGCCACACCGAAGGTGGTTACTCCGGGTTGGTCGCCGACGGTCGCCGTCAAGTAGATACTGAATTGCGTTGGAATACCCCATGATTGGGAAATTTTCACGAGCGGGAGCTGGAACGTCGTCGTCTCCGCGGCGCTAGCGACGGTGTGCTGCCCCAGCACCAGCGCACTCACCATCGCACCGACGAAACCCAGCTTCGCACTCACGCCGGTAGCCCGGCGAACCCCGTTGTTCGTCACTAGCCCTCCTCATAGTCGATTCCGGCCTGCATCGATGCGTGCGACGCGATGAAATGATCGCACGGCATCAACCCGTTGCCGCGCTGACCGCATCACTGCGAATGACGCCCCAGGCGGATGACCACATCGAGCAGCAAGACGGCCGCGGCCACCGCGAGCATCACCGCCACGCCCGAATGGTCGTCGTCGCGACCGTACTCGATCGCCAGCCCGACGATCAGCACCGCGGCGGTGAATACCAAGCTCCGCTTCACGGATGCCAGTGTGACGGACTGCGGCGGTATCGAGTAGGGCGATACTCGCGTGCGGCGTTTTGTTCGAGCGCAGGATTTTCGTATGTTGCTTGCGATATTCGATGCGGTCTTCCATCGGGGTCTGTGCGCGGTGGTGTAGGGCGATGTCCAGGGTCTTTCTGAGCCACTCCAGCCGGGACGATCGAGAAGCGATCGCACTCAAGGCGTGGTTGACCGAGGCCGATCCCGGCCTCACCGGCGAGATATTTCTCGACCTGGACCGGCAGACCGGAATTCCGGTGGGAGTGCGGTGGAAAGACGCGCTGCGCCGCGCGAGCGATCGGTGCGAAGCGGTTATCTGTCTGGTCTCCGATAATTGGGACGCATCGGGCGAATGCAAGGTCGAATACCGCCACGCCGAGGACCAGAACAAGCCGATCTTCGCGGCTCGGTTGCAGCCTTTGACCGGCCGAGATATCACCAGCGAATGGCAACGTTGCGACCTGTTCGGTGACGGTCCGAAAACGGAGATCGCCGTGGACGGTGAGCCGCCGGTGCAATTCCGCACCGATGGACTGTTGCGACTCCGGGACGGCTTGCGTGCGGCCGGAATCGGGGCGGACACCTTTGCCTGGCCGCCGCCCGACGACCCGGATCGCGCACCATATCGTGGCTGGCAGCCGCTGGAAAAGGTGGACGCCGCCGTGTATTTCGGGCGCGACACCCAGATCGGCCGCGCGCTGAATGCGATACGGGGAATGCGTAATTCCGGCGATGGTCGAATGTTCGTCATACTCGGGCCGTCGGGCGTCGGTAAATCGTCGTTCCTGCGGGCGGGCTTGCTGCCGCGCCTCCATCGCGATGACCGGCATTTCCTGCCGATGGGCATCGTCCGACCGCAACGAAACGCGCTCAGCGGCGGTGGCGGATTCGCCCACTCGATTCACGACCTACGCGACAGCGTAGGGCTGCATACGCCGAGCCTCGGTGTGATCAAGGAAGAAATTCGTGATGTCACACGGGTGCGCGCGTGGCTGACCGAGGCGCAGCGGGCTGCCAGGGATCGCATCATCGACCCGACCGACGACGTGCCACCCACCCTCGTACTCCCGATCGACCAGGCCGAGGAACTATTCGGCGTCGACGCGGGTGCGCAGGCGGGCGCCTTCCTCGGTGTGCTGGCCGACCTGCTCGGCGCGGACGACGCGCCGCCGATGATCGTGATCGCGACAATTCGCTCCGACCGGTACGAGCCACTGCAGACCGCGCCGCAGTTGGCCGCCCTGGAGGTTCGCCCGTTCGACGATCTGAAACCCATGCCGCAGGCGCAGTTCAAGGAGGTGATCTGTGGGCCCGCTCGACGCGCGCAGGAAGCCGGGAGCAAACTCTCGTTCGCGCCCGACCTGGTCGACCGACTGCTCGACGACTGGTCGCGCGGCGCGGATACGCTGCCGCTGCTCTCGCTCACCCTGGCCCGGCTCTACCAGGACTACGGTGACGGCGAGATCACGCTCGCCGAATACAACGCGATGGGTGGGCTGCGCCGCGTCGTGCAATGCGAGATCGACGAGCTGCTAGCCGTGGATTCCCAGGTCAGGCAAAGGCAATTGGCGGTGCTGCGGACCGCGTTCGTGCCGTGGCTGGCAACGATCAATCCGGATAACGACCAGCCGATGCGACGCGCGGCGCGTTGGTTCGACCTGCCGTCGGACAGCCACTCGCTGCTCGAGGCGTTCATCGCCAGGCGCCTGCTGGTCCGCGATGAACGCGACGGCGAGATTGTCGTCGAAGTTGCACTGGAAAGCCTACTGCGCCAATGGGATACGCTCGCCGCGTGGTTGCGCGAGCAGGCCACCGACCTGAAGGGCGCCGACGAGTTGGAACGGGCGGCGCATGCCTGGGAGACCAACGCGCGAAGCGACGAATGGCTGCTCACCGGCACACGACTCAATGGTGCCGAATCCCTCTCCGCCGAACCGGGTTTCCGGGAACGGCTCAACCCGATCCGGGAGTTCCTGCTCGCCTCCCGACGGCGTGAGGACGAGCGCGTCGAGGCCGACCTGCGGACGGCACAGGAGCGTCAGGAATCCGCGGAAGCGTTGGCGGCGGCGGAAACCCAGGCCAAGGAGAAGGCGCAGGAGTACACCCTGGTGCTGCGGCGGCGGTCGCGAATCCTGCGGATGGCGTTGGCTATAGCGGTTGTCGCGGCGTTGGCTGCAGGGTTCTTGTTCCTCAAAGCGTCGAGAGCGGAGAAGGAGGCGTCCGAGCGCAGTAGGGATGCGACCGCGTCTGCGCTGGACGCGAATTCGCAACTGATTCTGTCCGGTTCGTATCCGGGCGTCAACGACGACGTACTCGCCATGCAGAGTGTCCTGGCCGCGCGCGGTTTCACGAACCGCCACGACGGCGATTTCTCGTTGCTCAATGCCGTGAATCAGCTACGCAACCTGCGCAAGATCATCCCCTCCGGCGGCGGCGACCCCCGCAGCCTCGCGTTCAGCCCCGACGGCACGCGAATCGTGTCCAGTCATGGTTCCAGCATCCAGCTGTGGGACGCCGAGACCTGGAAGCCCACGGGGGAGTCCATGACCGGGCACAAGCTCGAGGTATCGCAGGTCGCGTTCAGTCCCGACGGCAAACGAATCGTGACTGCCAGCTTCGACAAAACATTGCGGCTGTGGGATGCCGAGTCCCACCAACCGATCGGCGAACCGATGCGCGGACACGAAGCGCAAGTCACCAGCGTCGCGTTCAGCCGTGACGGCCGCCGAATCGTATCGGGCAGCTCGGACAAGACATTGCGGCTGTGGGATGCCGAGTCCCACCAGCAGATCGGCGAACCGATGCGCGGACACGAGAAAGAGGTGACGAGCGTCGCGGTCGGCGCCGATGACAAAGTCGCCTCAGCAAGCTTCGATGGCACGGTTCGGCTGTGGGATACCGTATCCCGCCAGCAAATCGGGGAGCTGATGCGCGTGCCAGGAGAGCAGGTCACCAGTGTCGCGTTCAGCGAGGATGGCACCCGAATCGCAGCGGGTGGCGACGGGACCACGATCCGATTGTGGGATACCCGTACCAGCCAGCAGATCGGCGAGCCGCTGCGAGGCCACACCGCCAGCATCGAGCGAGTGGTGTTCAGCCGCGACGGCACCCGGCTCGCCTCGGCAAGCGACGACAAGACCGTGCGCCTCTGGGATGTCGCGACCGGACAGCCGGTCGGCGAACCGTTGGTGGGACACGAATTCGCGGTCAGCGCGGTCGCCTTCCACCCCGACGGGCAGCGTCTCATTTCCAGCAGCTTCGACGAAACGCTGCGCGAATGGGACGCCAGTGGCGGACAGGTCTTCCGCGGGCACGACGGAGGAGTTTACGCCGCAGCATTCACCCCGGACGGTACTCGGATCGTGTCCGGCGGTGTCGATGCGACGATCCGGCGGTGGGATGCCCGTACCGGTACAACCATGGCTCCGGTGATTCCGGTCGACGGTGTGGCCGCCTGGGGCTTCAGCCCCGACGGTACGCAGATCGTCACGGCTACTACGACCACGCTGCGACACTGGGACTCGGCCAGTGGTGCTCTGGTCGGGCAACCGATCGCCATGCCGCCGGATACCAAGTACGTGGCACTCGACGTCGCCGACCGAAAGCTCGCGACGGATAACGGTACCGAGATCCAGATACGCGATATCGACACGATGCAGCCGATCGGGGTTCCCTTTCGACATCCATCGTTGTTGACGTTCAAGTTCAGCCCCGACGGTCGACAATTCGCGACCGGCGGCCGGGACTGGAATGTCCGCCTCTGGGACACGAACTCGGGCCAACAGATCGGCAAAGTCCTGACGGGCCAAGGGTGGGTCAGCGACATCGAATTCGGTAGCGACGGCCATACTCTCGCCGTCGCATACCAGGACAAAACGGCACGCCTGTGGAACGCGCAGACCGGAGATTCGATCGGCAAGCCCATGCGGACCGACGGCTGGGTATACAGCCTCGCGTTCAGCCCTGATGGCCGAAGCATCGTCACCGGTGGCGGGGACGGGACCGTGCGTTTGTGGGATGTACAGGAGAACCGCCAGATCGGGTCCGCCCTCGTCGGCCACACCCAACCGGTCACGCATGTGGAGTTCAGCCCCGACGGCAAGGATGTCTTATCGACGAGCTACGACGGAACCATCCGCGTTTGGCCCATCCCGACCGCATCAGAAGACGTCTTGTGCGACAAGATGACCTACAACATGAGCCGGGAACGCTGGAACTCTTGGGTCTCGCCGGAAATCCCGTACCACAAACTATGCCCGAATCTGCCGATCTTCGGTGAGGAGGGCAAATGACAGTCGCTTCCGATGACGAGCTGGTGAATGCCCTGTGGGAGAAGCGGATTCGCTGGTCTCATGCGGCCACCCGGATGAAACTGCGGATCGACCGGCTCCGGCTGACAGTGCTGTACCTGAGCTGTTGGGGAGCGGTCGCGGCCGCATTGACGGCTACGGTGCTGCGGCAGTCCGGGCTGCCCGCGCGCATCGTCGCGGCCACCGGTGCGGCGGCGCTGGCAGGTGCCACCTTCGTGGGAGCCCAATTCCTGACCTCGGAAGCGGTCCGGCGGTGGACCCGCGCCCGGGCGGTATCGGAGGGAATGCGGCACCAGATCTTCAGGTTTCGCGCGATTCCGGGAACGGTCGCGCAGCTTCGGGCCGAGGTCGAAGAGCTCGAACAGGCCGCCGAGGATCTCCTGTGCTTCCTCGACGAGGCGCCGACCCCGGGACCCGCACCCGGGCCGCTGACACCAGAGCAGTATGCGAGCAAACGTGTGGAAGGCCAGATCACCAACTACTATCGCCCGTCCGCGCTACGGTATTGCGCACGAGCACAATTCCTGCGTCGGGTCGCCATCGCACTGGGCCTTGTCGCCACGATCGCGGCTTCGGTCGATACCGCGGTAGGCGCCGACGCCGCCACCCGAATCGCACCATGGATCGCAGTCCTGACCACACTCAGCGGTTCGCTGGTCGCCTTCCTCGCAAGCAAGCGATACGACTTCTTGGTCGTCAGCTATCTCGCGACCGCAAACCGCCTGCAGCGACTGCTCGACCATTGGCGAACAGCGGGATCTCCGACCGATCCACCGCGATGGTCGCAATTCGTCGACGACTGTGAGAACGCGATCGCCATCGAAAACGAAAGCTGGCTGGCAAAGTGGGCCGACGCCCGCTGACCAGCCCGATCACGGTTATTCTGCCGGGCGCTACTCGACCCGGTTGGTCGCTTCGACAGCAAATAAGGAGTAGTCGCTTACCCGTGCCGGGGGCTATGTGCTGTCAGAGAATGAAAACGCAGGTCGATGCTGGTCTAGGTGGTAAGGCACAAGCCACTCATCTGTTCCGCTGAACCGTGCGGCAACGACATAAATCGACAGCGCCACAAGCGTTTTCGATGGATATCGACGCCCGGATAACGTAGAGCCGCCAAACGGTCCTCGCAAACCTCGACTCCGAGCGAGCCATTGCCGCGCACCAACCGGCCGCGCCCGCATCCAGAATCAGCCACCGCTCAGCACCCGAAACGGAGCAGAAAATGCGATACCCAACAGCGTGCATACTCCCACCCGACCTACTGCAGTCGGTCGCACGTGAACTCCCGCCGAAACAGCGAGCAGAACTGCTGGCATCCATGGATCTGGACAACAGCATCCGAATGCTGCGGGCCGAAGCCGTCGGCCGCCAGGGACCACAACCGCAACAAGCGGTCGGCGCGGTATCGAATGGGGTACCGCAGCGATCGATCTTCGACCAGCGGCATTCCACTGCGACGGTGCCGGGCACGCTTGTTCGAGCCGAAGGTCAGCCGCCGGTTGCAGACCCGTCGATCAACGCCGCCTACGACAATTTCGGCGAAACCTATGATTTCTACTGGAACGTCTTCCAACGCGACTCCATCGACGACCAGGGCATGCCGATTGCCGCGATGGTCCATTTCGGCACGAAGTACGACAACGCGTTCTGGGATGGACAGGGACACATGTTCTTCGGTGACGGAGGCAGCCAGGTATTCACCGACACCACCCGCAGCCTCGATGTGGTTGCGCACGAGTTGACCCATGGAGTCACCCAGTTCGAGGCTAATCTCACCTATTCCAACCAGTCCGGCGCACTCAACGAATCCATCTCCGACGTGTTCGGATCGCTGGTGAAGCAGTACCACCTGGCCCAAACCGCCGATCAAGCCGACTGGTTGATCGGCGCGGACATCGTGGGACCGCTGTTGTCGCCTGCATTGCGATCGCTGAAAGCCCCCGGCACAGCCAACCCGCACGACAACCAACCCGCCGATATGTCCAAATACGTGCAGACCACCAGGGACAACGGCGGCGTCCACATCAACTCGGGCATCCCGAACCACGCCTTTTATGTGCTCGCCACCACGCTGGGCGGGGAAGCGTGGAAGACGCCGGGAACAGTCTGGTACGACGCGCTCGTCGACCCCGGGCTCAAACCCAACGCCACCTTCAGCAACTTCGCCGCATTGACGTTGAAACAGGCCCGCTACCGTTTCGGAAGGGTCAGCACCGAAGCACACGCGGTGGAATCTGCATGGGATGCTGTGAAAGTTTCGCTGCGTTGAACCGCACGGCCACGAATACCATCGTGTGTATGGCCACATCCGACGTACATCTCGAATTCCGGCGAAGCGGCGGCCTCGCCGGAATAGAGATGACAACCTCGGTCGACGCGCGCGACCTGCCCGCCGAGCAGGCGCCGGTCATCACAGATCTGCTCAACGACACATTGCTCGAGCAGGACACGCCGACACATCGTCCGCCGATGCCGGATCAGTTCGACTACGAACTCACCGTCACCGACGGCCATCGGACCAGTACCTATCACTGGACCGATATGCAGATCCCCGACGCAGCACAACCGCTGATCGCCGAACTCGCCGAACGCTCCGAACCGGATCCGGCTACCTGAAGCAGATCGCTCGACAAGAAGGCAACCACTGTGGATGGCCTAACCGGTATCGGCCGCACGGAGTTTCACAAGTAGCGGTTCGGCGGCCTCGGCGAGGAACCGGTCCTGCTGTTCGTCGCCGATTTCGACGACGGCGATGTCGGTGAACCCGGCGTCCTGGTAGGGCCGCACCGCCGCCACGATGGCGTCGAGATCGGGGCCACACGGGATCGTCTCGGCGACATCTTGCGGGCGCACGAACTGCGTCGCGGCCGCGAAACTCGCCGGCGTCGGCAGATTCGAGTTGACATCCCAGCCGCCTGCCGACCACCGGAACTGTTCGTGGGCGCGCTGAATTGCTTTGTCTCGATCGGTATCCCAGCTGATCGGCAGTTGCCCGGTCACGCGCGACCGCGCCCCGGCGGACTCTTTCGCGCGGATGCTATGCCACGACCGAACGAGTTCGGCATCGGGACTGGTGCTGACCATCTCATCGGCCAAAGGGGCGAATCGCTGTACCGATCGTGGTCCGGATACCGCGACCGCGATCGGTACCGGCTGATCCGGCAGGTCCCAGACCTTAGCGGCGTCGACCCGATACCACTGGCCGAGTCGGCTGACCGTCCCGCCCGCGTGCAGGTCACGAATGATGCCGATGGCCTCCGCGAGTCGCTCCAACCGTTCCTCGAGTCCGGGCCAGCCCGCACCGATGACGTGCTCGTTGAGACTCTCACCGCTTCCGAGCCCAAGAGTGAACCGCCCTTCGACCAGGATCTGCAACGTCGCCGCCTGCTGCGCCACAATCGCCGGGTGGTAGCGCATGGTCGGGCATGTTACGTAGGTCATCAACGGGATGCGCTGTGTCGCCTGTGCGACGGCCCCGAGGGTGGTCCAGGTGTTCGGTGCGTGTCCCTGCTCCTCGAGCCACGGTGCGTAGTGGTCGCTGCTGACCAGGAAATCGAATCCTGCCTCCTCGGCGGCGACCGCATAGCGGACGAGTTCGCGCGGGCCGCTCTGCTCGGTCATCAGTGTGTATCCGAATCGGGTCACTGTCGCTCCTTCGCTCGGCGCTGGATATCGGGGGGCTACCCGTCTACCGCGTAGTTATCGGGAGCGCTCCCCACCCATACGACGAACGGGAAAGCCGAGATCTCCGAGACAGCGTCCTCGATAATCACCGGCCGCGGATAGGCGCCGGTCAACTCGGGGTTTCGCCTATCGCCTCGCACACCATGTCGAGCGCGACTTCAACCGCCACCGTCCGTCTCGACCGCAGGGCTGCCGCGGCCACTCGGCTCGCACCATCATCGATTCTGGACATCGAACCCACCCTATCGACTCCGGCAGCCTCTCCCGATAGTTCGCCGGGCCCCGGCCCAAGGCGGCTACGCGTTGACCGGGGTCTTGGCCGGCGGGTGTATGACGCCGGTGAAATTTCCGCTGGCGAGGTTGTAGGTGTGCTGGCGTACGGCGTCGCCGGAGTTGCCTTCGATGGTGGTGATGCTATTGCCGTTGCGGGCCACCACTACACCGATGTGGTGTTGGCCGCCGAAAACAACGAGGTCCCCGGGGCGGGCGCTCGACATGTCGCTATCGGCCAAGCCCTTACTGGCGGCGTCGGACCAGACGCTGGGCACGTAGTTCTTGTTGCTCCAGTCGACGTCGATCCCGGACTTTTTCCAGACCCAGGTGGCGAAGGACGCGCACCATGCGTCGTCGATGTTGTACGGCCGGTTCACGTGGTTGGTTCCGGTTTCGGCGACGCCGAGTTCGTTCGCGGCGAATCCCTTGATCTTGTCGATGGTGCTGGCGTCGGCGGGTGGCACATAGCTGTGGCCGGACCACGGAGTCGTCAACGGCGCCGTGGTCCCGCCGTAGCCACTGCTCGTCGGGTTGTCGGGGGCGGAGTTGTTGATGTGGTCGGCATGGCGCTGGATGTCCGTCGCGGCGCCCCACATCCGCTCCTCTACTGTCGCGGCGGTAGTGGCGCATGCGGTCCGCAGTGGGCCCTCCACCGTTTCCGGCCAGTATTTTCGGCCTGCCGCGTCGATGCTCGCTCCGGGTACGTTCGCCGCGTCGTTGATGGTGCCTTGAAGTTGTTTCACCGCTGCCTCGATGTCGACATATGCGTCGCCCGCCACGGAGTAGGTTCCGTAGGTCGAGCTGTCGACGCCTTCGTCGTTCGCGTCCATCGAGGCTTCGATGTCCCGCAGTGCCGAGACGGTTTCGTTGTGGTTGGTGGTCGCGATCGACTGATTCTTGTCGTCGACAATCTTCTTGTCCTGCAGCAGTTTCACGAATTTCGGGGCCCTCGAAGGTGTGCCCGCGCCCAGGTTGTCGACATTGGCTTGGACCGCCGCGTGGGTAGCACCGACAATGGCTTTGAGCGCATCCGACGCGTAATCGGGAACGGTCAGCTCCGGAATGATCCGATAGTGGTCGACCGTCGGGCTCATCGCAGCACCCCGTTGCCCCTCGGCTGTGGACCGACGAATCGCGACATCCGTAATCCTCTACTCACAGGGACCGATGCGATTCGAGTATCGGCCATTCCCAGAATCGGGAATGACGCTCCAGTCCCTGTTGAAAGAGTCCCCTGGCGGTGCTAATCGGGCCAGACGGGCGGGCGCTTCGCCAGGAAGGCCGCCATCCCTTCGCGGGCGCCAGGAAGTTGGGCGGCGGCGGCCATGACTTCCAGGGCGAGGGCGTAGGCATCTGCTTCAGGGCGGTCGAGTTGGCTGTAGAGAGTGCGTTTGCCGAGTGCCTTGCTGGCCCGGCTGCCCCGGGTGGCGCGGGCGAGCAACTCGTCCACGGCGGTGTCCAGCTCAGCGTCTGGCACCGCTCGGTTGATCAGGCCCCATTGTTCGGCGGTGCGGGCATCGATCGGGTCGCCGGTGAGGGCCAGTTCCATCAGGCGTTTACGGCCGACGGCGCGCGCGACCGGCACAGCCGGGGTATGGCAGAACCAGCCACCCTTGCCGCCGGGAAGTGCGAACCCGGCCGATTCGGCGGCGACGGCCAGATCGCATGAGGCCACCAGCTGGCAGCCGGCGGCCGTGGCCAGACCGTGTACCCGGGCGATCACCACCTGCGGCACCGACTCGATGGTCGACATGAGCTCGGTGCACAGTGTGAGCAGTTCCCGCACGCCGAGCAGGTCGCGGGCGGCCACGTCGGCGAAATCATGTCCCGCGGAGAACACCGGACCGTGCGCCCCGAGAACTATCCCGGTCGCGTCGGTCTCGCCGACGGCCCGGAACGAGGCGAGCAGTTCGGCCAGATGCTCGCCCGACAGGGCATTGCGCCGCTCCGGCCGGTTCATGGTGATGCGCACCGTGTCGCCATCCCGCGCGACCAGCAAATGCCGATACTCCAAGGCGGTCATATCTCCACCGTAGATCCCTCCGGGCAACGACACCTCCGGAGTGATCCGGAAAAGGTGACCGCGCCCGCCGCGGGATCGCATCCAGATCGAATCCACCGATGCGGCGCGAGCTGTCTGCTCGGATAGGTGTGGTCGGCCTGATGCGCGATTTCTGCTGAGCAGCGTGTTGAAGCGAGTTGCCGCGTTCTGATCTATAGCCTCGTTCACGATTGTGACGGTGTCGGACCGGATGTGAGGTGTTCGATGCGAGTTGTCCATGCGGGTAAGCAAGTGGCGGCGGTGGTCACATTCGGTATCGCACTCCTGATGCCTATCGCCCCGGTGCATGCAGAAACTGCGGGAACCCTGATCGCGGAGTACCCGCTACCCGACGGTTCGCGCGGGATCTCCGATGCCGATGGCTCAGTGATCGAGTACTGGATGCGCGGCTCGAACGGGACGACGCAGCCGGCCAGCGGAGCGCTGTACGTCCCGGCCGGTACCCCGCCGTCGTCCGGCTGGCCGATCATCGCCTACGACCACGGCACCAGCGGGCTCGGACCAGGCTGCGGTGGCCAGTCCGATCCGCTCGAGCACCCCGCCCAGACGATTGCGGGGGATGAAGATTCGCTGCTCCAGTACCTGGCGTCGCAGGGATTCGCCGTGGTCGCGCCCGATTACCTCGGCCTCGGCGTCTTCGACACCGGACCGCATCCATACCTGGGGATCGATACCGAGGCCACGGCCACGATCGACCTCGTGCGCGCCGCCCGCGCCGCGCACCCGGAATTGTCGCGGACGTGGGCGGTCATGGGCGCGTCGCAGGGCGGGCAAGCCGCGCTCGGCACCGGCCACCTGCAGGCTACCGATGCGCCGGACCTGGACTTCCGTGGCACCATCGCGATCGACCCCGAGTCCGATGTGGAGAAGCTTGCACCGCTGTTCGGGCCGGGCACTCCGACCCCGTCCGTCATCGCGGACGGTTTCGTGGATCTGCTCGTCAGCATCTTGGCAGGGCTGCGCGCCGCCCGACCCGAGGTGAACGTCGACGAATACCTCACCCCCGAGGGCCGGTCCGTGCTCGACAGTGTCGGCGCGATGTGCACACCCCAGATCATGGACCGCGTCCGCGGCCTCAGCATCGGCGAGTTGCTGGCGAAACCCCTGTCCGTCGCGCCCATCCCCGCTGCCGCCGACGCCTACATGACCGTACCCACCACTGGTTACAACGCCCCGATCCTGTTGTGCATCAACATCACCGACACCACCGTCCCGTCCCCGCTGCACGGCCTCCTCGCCGCCCAACTCGCCGCGAACGGCGTCGACTTCCACACCGTCCTGGGCACCGACAAGCACACGCAACTCAACCCCCAGATGTGGGCTGCCATCGAGCAGTTCGTGGCCCGCATTCGATCCGACCCGGCCATCGGTAACCCCTGAGTCCGCCCTCGTCCCTCGTGGTAGGGGCATCGGTGCTCGATCGCGAGTTGCTCGGGGCCTTTGCCGACCACTTCGTCGACGCCGCCTCAGCAGTGCCTATAGGCCCACGAGAGTGGGACCAGTGGCCCTGTCCCCGCCACGATCGAGCAAATACTGTCGGCCAACAAAGTCATCCACGAACGAGCCAGCAAGAGGGGTACGAGATGACGTCGGTGAGATCGGATAGAGCCACGCCAGACGTCGTTGTCACCGATGCGATCGAGCATCTCCGACACGACTTTCCCGCCGTCGCCGCCGACGTTCTGCACGCCGCCGCCGCCCGCGCGCAACACGACCTCTGCGATGCGCCGGCCAGTTGGTTGCCAGAACTCGCCGAGCGGTTGGCGTGGTGGCGGCTCGAAACGGCTTCGGGCGGGTTCCGCCGATGGAGTCTGGTCCCTTCTGCGGCAACGACCCCCTGACGGTCACGACAGGTTCGCGGGGGTCGGTCGCCGGCCCGCGCGTGCCCGCGGGCGGGCAACGGCTATCAGATCGGCCGAGCGTTGATCTCATCAGCGATTGGTGTCAGGGTGACCAGAGGAATTGTTCGGGTGGTCATTTCCTGATAGTCGGCGTAGCCGGGGTGGGCTGCGATGACGTCGGGCCAGAGCTTGTCCCGCTCGGCCGATGACAGGACGAGAGCGGTCATCGGCCGGTTCGAGCCTTGCTTGAGTGAAACCTGGACTGTGGGGTTCGCGCGCAGGTTGTGCAGCCATGCCGGGTCGGTGGGATCTCCGCCGCGGGAGGCGACGATGACGATCGTGTCGCCGTCGATGATCGGTGCGGTGAGGATGACGGTGTGCGGTCGGCCGGATCTACGGCCTGTCGTGGTCAGCGAGATCGTCGGCATGCCCTTGAAGGTTGTGCCGAGGACGCCGCCGCTGATCTTTATCACCGTACGGTGGATGGTGTTCAAGGTCTTGAGCTTACGATCGGTCGGCATGGCCGCGCTCCTTCTGCTGGCTGATAAGTGATCTGCTACCCAGCTTCCGGGCGCGACTAGTAATCGACTTGTAAACCGATGCGGTTGTGCACGGCGGTGATCCACTCTCGGCATCCGCAGCGGCGGGCGAGCCGTTCCGCGGCGGCGTAGTGCTCAGCTGCCTGGGCGGGTTTGCCGAGCAGCGCCGCGAGGTCGCCGAGCACGGTGTCGACCGGTCCCACGGCGTGTGCGCCGGTGTCCGCGCCGGCGATCTGACCGGTGTAGATGCGGAGCTGCTGGTACACCTGTGCTGCCTCGGTGCGCTGTTCGAGAGCCGTGACGGCCATACCGCGCACGGTGAGGAAGAGCGAACGGAAGAAGTCGGCACGCAGCGGGCGCCGGGCCCGCGTCGCTGCTCGTGCGCCATCCCGGTCACCGGTCGCCAGCAGTGCCAATGCGAGCGGGTCGACGACGAGGTCGTCGCCGGAAGTTGCGAGCTGCGTGAACATTTCAGTGAAAAGAGGCGCGAATTCGCCGACCCGGCCTTGCGTGAGACGAATGGTCACGAGTGCGATCAGAAGGTTGCCGTCCGAATCGAAGACTTTGTGGCGCAAGAATAATTCGTGCGCCTGCTGATAATGCTGTTCTGCCGCTTCGAGATTCCCGGTCAGGTGGGCGATCATCGCACGGCCCATGGTGTTCGCGGCTTGGGCCTGGCGCCACTGGTAGCGGTCGGCCAACACCGTCGCGGCCGCGAGTTCGGTATTCGCGCGGTCGATGTCGCCGCGGGCTGCGGCCACTTGGAATGCGGCGTTACGGCCGATCAGCGCGAAGGCGGGAAGATCGTTGTCCTCGCCGAGGCGGATCAACTCGGTGGCGAGCCGGTCACGATCGGCGAGCGGAATCGACGTGTCGTACACCGAAGTCCGCGCCTGCAATGCCAGCCCGAGCAGTACAGGATCGCGCAGTTCACGTGCCAGCGCTTCGGCTTCCTCGGCCGCCTCGCGTGCTCGTTCGTGCAGCTCTCCGCCGATCTCGCGGACCAGCGCCACGAGGAGCCGGCAGCGTGCCTGGGGTGTGAGCCCGGGTGTGCGCAGGGCCTCGTCGATGGAGGCGACCGCCCGCTGGTCGACCGATCCGTATGCGCGGTTCAGCCAGGGCGTCGGCGTGTCCCATGCGGTGAGCGCCCCGACGAGCAGTTCAAGCGTGTTGGCCGACGACACCGCCCGGTCGCGTGCGTCGCGAGCCGGCATGCCGGCGCCGGCGGCGAGGTGGCTCCTGCTCATGCGGGAGAGCGCGGCGACCCGCTCGGCCGTGGTGTCCGCGCCGGTGATCCGTTCGAGCGCGGTGACGGCGCGGTCGTAGCTTTCGGCCGCGATGTCGTGGGCGAATCGGCGTTCGGCCTGTTCACCCGCCGCGAGGGCGTAGTCGGCGGCACGTCGTGCCGTTGCCGCGGTAAGCGCCTCCCCGAAATGGTGCGCGAGCGCCGACAGGTCCTCCGGCCGGGCCCGCTCGATCGACTCGGCGATGCGCAGATGCCAGCGGCGTCGCCGTATGCGGGACAGGTCACCGAGCAGGGTGTCGCGGACGAGCGCGTGGGTGAAGCGCGCGTGGTCGGGACCTGGTTCCTCGAGCAGCCCGGCGAGCACGCCCGCCTCCATGGCATCGAGGACCGTGTCCTCGTCGACTTCGGCCGCGCCGATCAGCACGTCGATATCGAATTCGCGCCCGATCACCGCCGCGAGACGCAGGACCGACACGCTGATTTCGGGTAGCCGTGCGAAGCGCCGGCGCAGCACGTCGCGGACGCCTTCGGGTACCTCGGAAGTCGCCACGAGCGCGCCCTCACTGGCAAGTAGACGAGCACTTTCGGTGAGATAGAAGGGATTTCCGTCGGTGCGTTCGGCCAGTGCCGCGATCGTGGCCTGATCGGGATCGTGTCCGGACACCGACCGGATGAGGACCGCCGCATCGTCGTAACCCAGGCCGCGCAGGCGTATCCGGGCTGCGGTCGCGGTGGCGAGCGAGGCGAGCGCGTCTTCCAAAGGCATCCCGATCTCGTCGGGACGGTAGGCGATCACGATCAGGATCGAGGCCGTTTTCGCCACGCTGCCGAGCAGGCCTACCGTCTCGGAGTCGCCGCGGTGCAGGTCGTCGAGAAACACCGCGAGCGGTTGCTGCCGTGCCGCGTCGTCCAGGTACGCACCGACAGCGCGATGCAGCTGGAACCGCCCGACCGCGGCATCGGCGCCGAACTCGCGGCGCCGGTCGGCGAGTAGGGGCTCCAGCGGCTCGGCGTATTTGCCGGGATCGACCGTGCCCGCGAGCTCGCGCAGAGCTTCCACCCACGCCCACGCCGGTGGTGCGCCGTCCTCCTCGGGACAGCGGCCCGTGACCACGCACCAGCCGCCGGCCGCCAGCTCGGCCCGAAACCGCTGCAGCAAAAGGGATTTGCCACTGCCGGCTTCCCCGATCACAGCCGCGACACGAGGTGCGCCGCCCGCTCGCGCCGCCCGCCGCAGCTCATCCAGTTCCCTTGTCCGGCCGACGAATTCGGAATGCAACGGGGCCGGCTCGGGTGTGGGCGACGGCAGCGAGACCGGTGCGGGTAGATCGATAGGGATGCGTTGCGCCAGCAAATCGGCCTCGAGCCGCACCAGGGCCGGGCCGGGGTCGATGCCGAGTTGGTCCGCGAGCACCGCACGGGCGGCACGCAACGCGGCGAGCGCGTCCGCTTGCCGCCCCGCATGGAACCGCGCCAGCGCCGAAATACGCCACGCCTCCTCGCGCAGCGGATGCGTGCTCGTCACCGCATCCGCTTCCGCGGCAGCGGCCGTCGGGTCACCGAGTTCGACCAGTGTCGCGGCCAGTCGCTCGCGCGCGGCAAGGCGCAGTTCCTCGAGCCGGTTCGCCTCGGGCTGCGCCCACGATTCGTCGCTGAACTCGGCGAATGCCGGGCCGTGCCATCGGCCGAGTGCCTGTTCGAGACTGCGTCGTCGTCCTGCGGGATCTGTTGGCGCGCTGCGTAGTTCGGCCTCGAACAGCCAGGCGTCCACCGCCTCCGTGGCGAGCCGCAACGCGTATCCCGGTGCCTGGCTCACCAGCACGGTGGCCGGCGAGCGGGGCAGCCGATCCGGTTCGAGGAGCTTGCGCAAGTGCGAAATGTAGGCCTGCAACGCGCCGAGTGCGCGCGGCGGCGGCTCACCGCGCCAGAGATCGTCGATCAGCCGGTCGATCGGCACGACCGCGCCGCGGGCCACCACCAGAAGGGCGAGCACGCCGCGCTGGCGTGGGCCGCCGAGATCGACGCTGCCGCGCTCGGTCTGCGCGGCCAGCGAGCCGAGCACCTGAATCCGCACCATGACCGGCCAAGTCTATTGCAAGTGCGCTACAAGCGGATCGACAGACAGTGAGAACCATGAACATCGCGACCCAGACCACCGAACGCCCAGATACCACCGACATGGTGCTCGTCCACCGCGCCTTCCGCCGCCATTTCGACGCGCTGCCCGGCCTGGTCGGCGGTGTCGCCGACGGTGACACCGCCCGCGCGGGCCGCATCGTCGAGTTCCTCACCGAACTCGATACCGGCCTGCATCACCACCATGCCGCAGAGGACGAGCTGATGTGGCCACTGCTGCTCGAGCGGGCGAAGACCGATGGCGCACTGAT
This sequence comes from Nocardia vinacea NBRC 16497, assembly GCF_000308835.1. Taxonomy (GTDB): domain Bacteria; phylum Actinomycetota; class Actinomycetes; order Mycobacteriales; family Mycobacteriaceae; genus Nocardia; species Nocardia vinacea. The sequence goes on from NZ_BAGN01000115.1 coordinate 102,731, forward strand.
CCTGCGGATGGAGGAACAGCACGAGCGGATCGCCGAACTGATCGACCGCGCGGCTCGGCAGGCCGAGGAATTCGCCGCATCGGCGCATCCGGAGGTGCGCGGGCGTCTCGCCGCCACACTGTCAGCGCTCGCCGCCGCTCTCGACGAGCATATGGCTGAGGAGGAGGCGCTCATCCTGCCGCTCGTCGGACGCGTCATGACCGCCCGCGAATGGGGGGCGCTCGGCGAACGGGGACGCGCCGCCGTGCCCAAGGACCGGCAGTTGATCTTCCTCGGCTTCATCCTGCAAGGCGTACCGCACGCCGAACGCCGAAAGTTCCTCGCCGACATGCCGTTCGCCGCCAGACTGGCGTGGCGCCTGCTCGGCCGCCGCGCCTTCGCCAAGGAGTACCGCTCGGTCTATGGGACAGATCCCGAATAGACGTTCGCGCATACCGGGCCCCAGTCGCATGGTCCGCGACGCTGTCGCGGCCGCCTACCTCACCTGCAGTCGAGCCAGGGGGCGTCCAAGCGGATCCCGTTGGTTGACAACGCGTTCTCTGCACTGGTGGTCGGCTGGCCAGCGGCCGTGAGTACCTCGCGGAGATAAAGCTCTCCGGTGGTGAGAGGTTCGCCGCCGTGCAGCTGCACTACCAGAGGCCGACCGCTGAATAGCTGGGGTAGCCGGACGATGTCGTCGACACCGGCATATCGAGCAGGGTGGCAGCCACGTAATTCTCCAGGATCAGATCGCGCATGGATGGCCTTTCGGGCAGGCCGGTAAGCAGTGGGTACAAGTCGGCGATGAAATGCAGCACGCTGTGGAATACGTCTGTGTCGGAGGCGATTTCGCCTCGTTCGCATGAGCGCTCCAGTTCGTCCATGAGCAGAATGAACACCGGGTGAGCGCTCCGGTCTCGATTACTGCGGTCTCGAGGATGCCGTACCGCGTGGCCTGGTGCGCGGTGGAGGCACTGTCGTTGTAAGTCAAGATCAGTTCCTTGACCGTCGCGGCGGTGAGTCGCCGCTCGATATTGCGGGGCACGCTGGGCTGCGTCACGGCTGGCCTGCCTTTTCGTGTCATGTGTGGGTGCCGCCCCGAACCCAGTCGGACCAGGGGATGCTCCAATCGCCGTTCTGCCAGATGTCGAGGGGGTCGCCGCCGGTGTTGCGGACTTCGACGACGTCGCCGGGGATGACGTAGTCGTAGAACCATGCGGCATCGTTGGGGGAGATGTTCAGGCAGCCGTGTGAGACGTTGGTGTTGCCTTGGGCCCACATCGTTGCGGCGAGTTCGTGCACGAAGATTCCGTCGTGGCTGATGCGGACCGCGTGGTTGATGCTGGTGCGGTAGCCGCCGGAGTTGGTCGGCAGGCCGTAGCTGGCGGAGTCCATGATCACCGGGTCGTTTCGGTCCAGCACGGTGTAGATGCCGGGGCGGGTCCAGAACGACAGATATCTGCCGCCGACGGCCGCGGTGCCACCCTTGCCCATCGATGTCGGCATGGTGCGCACCAGGTTCCCGTTGTCGAAGACCTCGATCTGTTTGGTGTCATCGTCGGCGATCGCGACGTGCGCGGGGCCGATGATCACCGACACCCGTTGGTCGCGCAGGCCGTAGCGGCCCTCGCCGAGCGCGACGCCGAAGAGTGCGGCCTCGATCGTGATCCTGGTTCCCGGTGCGTGATAGTGCTCGGGCCGCCAGTGGGCGTTCTGATCGTCGAGCCAGTACCAGGCACCGGTGACGGCGGGCTGGGTGGTGACCTTCAGGTGACTTTCCACGGCCGCTCGATCGACGGGTTCGTCGAAGTGGGCGACGAGCACGAAACCCACTCCGTAGGTGTCGTTTTCGGCCAGCTCGACGAGATTGGCGGAGCGCAGGGAGACGTCGATGAGCTGTTGCGGTCGCACCGTCGTGCAGGTCGTCGTCGCGGTGACGTCGCCGGCTTCGCCTTGCGCCACGGCTTTCGCGGTGTAGGTGTGTCCGTAGCCGAGTGGTTCGGCGCTGGTCCAGGTTCGATGGTCGGGTGCCGGTGCACCCGGCAGTGGTCTGCCCGTTTCGTCGACCCATTCGACCGACCGCAGTGTCCCGTCGGTGACCGTGACCGTGCCGGGGCTGCGCGCATCGACGTCGTGGGTGCCGGGTGGAGGATCGAATCGGATTGTGGCGGGTTTGGGGGGCGCAGGTTCTCGCAGCCCGCATCCGGCCAGGGCGAGGCCACCTGCACCGGCGAAGCTGATCAGTAGCCGACGACGTCCCAATGCCACCGTATTTCTCCCTTCGTTGGGTGCAGCAGGGCCGACCTCTGTCCGCCAGCATGTGGTAGCTAGGCACTTGCTGAGATGCCAACGAGCGGTATCGCCACCGATCCGTCGCACAACCGACACCGTTCCGCGATTGATCCGGGTTTCGGGCAAGACGGTCATGGGCGGTCTGCAGGCCCCGGACGGTCACAAGGTCCGTTGGTGCGAAGCGGCAGCTGAAAACCGGCTCAGGGCCGTACGACGGTGACCAGATTGATCAATGACTGCTGGGCAGCCGGAGTGTGGCCGAGGTCGCGGATGTAGTCGTTGAGGTAAATCCGCTCGCCGGTCCAACCGCGGTCGGCGAACCACTCGGTGGCCTCAGCGCGGGGGTCGTTGTAGATCAACCGCACCCAGTCCGAGCCCGCGTCGTCGTGCTCGGCCATCTCGGCGACGGCCTCCGCGGGCAGCGGATCCATCTGCTCGATCGCGACCCGGCTACCGGGCGTGCTGAGCGAGACGATGGCGTCGAACAGCTGATCCTGCGCAGCCGACGACAGATAGATCAGCAGACCCTCCACCAGCCACGCTGTCGGCACGGCAGGATCGAAGCCGCTGTCGCACAACGCTTTCGGCCAGTCCTCACGCAGATCCACCGGTACCTCATGACGCTCGGCGATCGGATCGAGCCCAGCCTGCGCGAGAGTTTCGCGCTTGAACTCCAGCACTGGCGGTCGGTCCAGCTCATAGACGACGGCGCCTTCGGGCCACGGCAACCGGTACGCGCGGGCGTCCAGACCGGCCGCGAGGATGACCACCTGCCGGATGCCGGCGGCCGCGGCCGTGTGGAGGTAATCGTCGAAGTACCGGGTGCGGGCGACCTGATGCTGCTGGAACTGAATGCCGAATTCGGGGCTCAGCAACGGATGGGCAGGCACTCGACCGTCGAGCAGATCGGCCCATTCCCCGCCCGCGGCCCGCACAAAAAGCTCGGCGAACGGGTCCTCCGCAGGCGCATCGGCCGCGCGGCCGCCCAGCGCGCGAGCCGCCGCGACGAACAACGCCGTAGATCCCACACTGGTATTGATGTCCCAGGAATCTCCATCGGTGCGCATACTCGCCAACGTAGCGATCACCGCGGGCATCTGCGAGGGTGCCGGGTGGGTTCCGGTCGTGCTGGCATTGTTCGGGCTCGGCTCTTTCGCCGGTGTGACGCTGACCGGCCGCCACAGCGACCGTCATCGGTGGCGGATCATCACTGCCGGAACGTGGTCCTGATCGGGGTCTGGGTGCTGGCTGCTCTGACCGCGCACACCCTGATCGGGGTGCTGATCATGTCAGCGGTGGCGGGTGCGGGTGCCTTCGGTATCGGATCGACGCTGATCGCGACGATTGTGCAGACCGCCGTCCCAACAGCGCCACGTATCGCCGGCGCTTTGGCGACCACCGCTTTCAACATCGGTGCCGTTCTCGGCCCCGCCACCGCCGGTCTCGTCGTCAACTGCACCCGTCACACCACCACGGCGCTCTGGTGCGGCGCAGCCTTCACGGCCACTCCGGCCGGTGTCGTTCTAGTAGGCCGTCGTCTCGTCGCGTGCCCGGTCGAGCAGGTGCGCGCCGATGCACGCTAACGCACCGTTGTCGGTGGAAGGTCGGCGACGCATCGAGCGGTGCCGGACTCGCCCGATCGCTCACGTCGCCACCGAGATGGGTGTCTCTCGGCAGCGCGTGCAAGTGGGGCAACCGATTTCGCCGATATGGGAAAATCGGTTTGCTCGACCGGTCCTCGGCCCCGGCGACCACGCCGAGATCATTCTGTGGATCGAGCAGTTGCGGCGAGAACGCAAATGGTCGGCGCGAAGGATCGCCGTATCGGGACGGCCAGCAGTGCGTGTTCGGCGATCTCGAGGTCGACTATGGGGATTTCGAGATGCGGCATCAGCAGCCGCGGACCCATCGGTCCCCACCACCACCGCAGCCGATGCCTGCTGGTGTCGATCCGCATCGTGTCTCATTCCGCTGCCCCTTAGGTCGCGATGGTCGAGTCGGCGTGTATCGGAGTGTCGAACACAGCATCTCGCCCGACCGTCCGGCAGCACACTGACTTTCGCCGCTGTGGGGGTGCGAAACACTCGCGGGCCCCGTTGCCTCGAGTCGGCGGGGCACTGCGCTCGAGACCGGCAGTGTCGAAGGCGACCAGCTGCCAGGGGCTTTCGTCGGTACCCAAGGACACTTTCGCTCCGAAACGCCTCGTGATCTGATCGCGTGGGGAACCGATCAGACCGGTGCAGGCCGAGATGTTTCGGCCGTGGCGTCGGCAGCTTGCGGTGCGTACTCGCCGCCTAGGCGAAGCACGGTGGCGAAGCCTGCGGCGAGGCATTCGGTCAGGGTCGCGAGGTCGGGGATCGCGGCGGTGTCCGCGTTGATCGCGACGTAGCAGGTTCCGGCGTGCGAGGTCATTGTCACGTTGACGGCCGTGCCGATGGTGGGGCCGAAAGCGTACATACGGTCGATACGTGCCCCGGCGATATAGAGGGGTACCGGGGAACCCGGGACGTTGGAGGCGACAAAGTCGACATGCTTGACCATCTCGGTAACCACTCCGACCGGCAACCGGTTGAACACCGCCGCGACAGCACCGGACAGCGGTACGGCCGGTTCGCGGCGCCAACCGCTGACCGCAGCGTCCACGGCACGCATCAAGTCTTCGGTCTGGGCGATATCGACCGGCAACGCGAAACGAGCGAGCGTGATCCGGTTGCCGCCGATTGGGTCATCGGCCGCCCGAAGGCTGATCGGCATGGTCAGCCGCAGATGGTCGACCCTCGCCCCGTGTCGGTCGTGATACCCGCGCAGTCCGATGACGACCGCAGTGAGGAAGGCGTCGTTCATCGTGCAGCCCACGGCACGCGCAGCGCGGCGCAATTGCTCGACGGGTGTATCCAGCACCGCCAGTCGGCGACCGAGTCTGCGTTCGATCATCACTGGCGACAGCGTCGCGGTAACGGGCTTGGCCAGACGGACCAGCGAGGTCGCGAGCGCGGCGCTGTTGCGTACCGCCCGCGTGGGATGCGTGAGGGCTCGCCACGCGGTCTGTGGCGTCGCCCGGATACCGCCGCGAAGGAGATCCGAGCCAACCGACCAGTTCCATGCCACGATATCGCGCAGTGCGCCGTCATGGTCGTGCTGCGGCTCGGGCGGATGGCCGCGATCGGTGCCCGCACGATCGAAATCGAGTAGCGCTGTGGCGATCTGAATGCCGCCGATACCGTCGGTGAGGCTGTGGTGCACTGTCATCACCAGCGCGCATCCCCCACCCGCCAAACCGCTGAGCAAGGTCGAGCGCCACAGGGCCCGAGCCGGATCGAAGGCGGTCATCGCCTCGGTGCGCGCGAATTCGAGTACCGCGGACATGGTCGCCGGTTCCGGCAGCGCAACCCGTCGCAGGTGCCAGGACAGGTCGAAGTCGGGATCGAGCGCCCACCTGGGCGGGGCGAGACCGAACGGCACGGTGCTCAGCCGATGCCGCAACCTCGGCACGAGGCGGGTGCCGCGATCGATCGTCTCCACCAGGCGATCCCAGTCCGGATCGGTATCGAGGATCAGAACCGAGACGATCGTCGAACGCAGGACCGGATCCCGCTCCATGTTCCATGAGAACAGGTCCGATTGCGACATGTGGGATTCGCGGTGGCCCATCGCCTGCTGCCTTCGTCTTCGCCGTTATACGTTGTACCGCTTCACTTGTGCTTCCTCAGACCTTCACGGTCCGGCTCGGCTCCACCGAGAGTGCCGCGCGGATCTTGTCTTCCAGACCGTCGATCGCTGCACGCGAGAACCAGGCATCGGCGCACGTCAATTCCGGGAACCCGACGTTGAACGCGATATGGATTGAATCCCGTGGCGACCGACGGACATCAGATCCCACGCCGAACAGCCTGCGCTCGATCTCGCGGGCCCGAACGGCGGCATGCTCGGCGGCATCCATACCGCTAGTCTGCTCGGTTCCGGCCGAAGGCAACCGATTACGAAGACTCCTATGGCGAGGCCATTCGTCCTCTCCTCGGGTGCCTGGCAAGTCGGGAAGTATCGGCGCTGCGAGATTACTGCCAGGGTGTTCTCGCGCCCATGTTTCTCGTCCGAATGCCCGAGCGATCGCCCGGGGACTCGTAGGATCGAATTATGACGTTCCTCCGAGAATCCGAGGAACCTTCCGACCTCAGCAAGATCGAGAAGCGGGCACCGTCGGTCGCCCAGATGCTGGTCGACCGGGTAGCCGCGACTCCGGACGCGGAGGCGTTCCGATTCCCTGACGGCGAGGGCTGGACCAGCGTGTCCTGGCAGCAGGTCGGTGACCGAGTCGACCTCCTCGCCGCCGGGTTGATAGCGCTGGGAATCGAGGCTCAGGACCGGATCGCACTCGTATCGTCCACACGGTATGAATGGGTGCTCGTCGATTTCGCGGTGATGTGCGCCGGTGCGGCCACCACCACCGTTTACCCCACCACCAACGCCACCGGCGTCGCGTTCATAATCGCCAACTCGGGCAGCCGTGTCGTTGTTGCCGAGAATCAGACCCAGGTCGACAAACTGATCGAGCATCGCGCCGAACTTCCCGACGTACAACAGGTAGTGATCTTCGACGGCGAGGGCGACGGAAACTGGGTGATCACTCTCGACGACCTCGAAAAGCGCGGACGGAAATTGCTCACCGGATCTCCCGATGCGGTGGTCGACCGCATCGGTGGGATCCGCCCCGAGCACCTGGGCAGCATCATGTACACCTCCGGGACGACCGGAACCCCGAAGGGGGTTCGGCTACCGCATTCCGCGTGGACCTACAGCGCCGCCGCGATCGATGCCGTGAACGTCCTCGGCCCGGACGACCTGAACTTCTTGTGGCTGCCGCTGTCGCACGCGTTCGGGAAGGTGATGTTGGCGCTGTCACCGCTGATCGGCTTTCCCACGGCTATCGATGGTCGGGTGGACAAGATCGTGGAGAACCTTGCGATACTGCACCCCACCATCGTGGCGGCCGCCCCGCGCATCTTCGAAAAGGCACATGCTCGTATCGAGGGCATAGTGGCCGAAGAAGGCGGGATCAAGAAGAAGCTCTTCGACTGGGCGGTCGGGGTCGGCCTGAAGGTCTCGCGTGCCAGGCAGGCAGGCAGGGATCCGTCGCCGCTGGTTTCCTTGCAGCACAAAGTTGCCGACAGGCTGGTGCTTGCCAAAGTCCGTGAACGTTTCGGTGGTCGGCTGCGGTACTTCGTTTCGGCAGCGGCCCCGTTGGACCGCGATGTCGCGCAGTGGTTCGACGCGATCGGCATCATCGTGCTCGAGGGCTATGGCCTGACCGAGACCGCTGCCGCCTCGTTCATCAACCGCCCGGATGCGTACCGGTTCGGTACCGTCGGCAAACCGTTCCCCGGCACCGAGGTCAAGATCGCCGAGGACGGCGAGATCCTGCTCAGAAGCCCGGGTGTGATGAGCGGCTATCACGACCGCCCCGATGCCACCGCCGAGGCCTTCGACGCGGACGGCTGGTTCCGCACCGGCGACATCGGCGAGATCGACACCGATGGCTTCCTGCGCATCACCGATCGTAAGAAGGACTTGTTCAAGACCTCGCAAGGCAAGTACGTGGCTCCCTCCGCGATTGCCGCGACGTTCAAGGGACTCTGTCCGTATGCGGGAGAATTCATCGTCTACGGAGAGACGCGACCCTATTGCGTCGCCTTGGTCGGTCTCGATGCGGAGGCCATCACCGAGTGGGCCGGCAAGCACGGCCTGGCCGATATGCCGCTCGCCGAAATCGCGCGGGACGAGAAGACCCACGACGTGATCGCCGACTACATCGATGGCCTGAACGCCCAACTCAATCGCTGGGAACAGATCAAGAGATTCGGCATCATCGAACGCGAACTGTCCGTGGAGGCAGGTGATCTCACACCGAGTATGAAGCTGCGCCGCAAGATAGTCGTCAACAATCTCGCGGACCGTATCGACGCACTCTATGACTGAGGTCGACTCGCAGGCCGGCTCACGACCCAACTCCAGATGGAGCGCGGTTCAGGGGCGGGCGATGATGAGGGGGCAGTCGGTGGCGTGTAGGACGGCTTGGCTGACCGAGCCGAGGGTCATGCCCGCGAAGCCGCCGCGGCCGTGGCTGCCCACGACGATCAGTTGGCTGTTTTCGGATTCGGCGAGTAGGCGTCTGACCGGTCGGTCCTCGGCGACCACGCGCTGCACCTCGAGATCCGGATACTGCTCTGCGTAACCGGCCAGACTCTCGGCCAACAGTTCTTCGGCCTCTTTCTGCATGTCGGCGCGGGAGATGTAGCGGTTGAATTCGGACCAGGTGAGTACTGCTCGTACCGCGACATTGCGATTGACGGCCTCGTCGAAGGCGATTCCGATGGCGCGGACACTGGCGGGGGAGCCGTCGACGCCGACCAGCACGGGGCCGAGCACCCGATCCGGTGTGTAGTTCTCGGGTTCGGGGATGACCGCGACCGGGCAGTGTGCGTGCCGTGCCACGGCGGTGCTCACCGAGCCGAGCAGGCCGCGGCGGAACGCGCCGAGACCGCGGGTGCCGACGACCAGTAGGCGCGCGTCCTTGGAGCGGTCGAGCAGCACCGGGATCGGTGGCGCATCGACCACATAGGTGGTGATGTCGAGGTCGCCGACGGGTGCGGCTGCGGCCGTGGCGAATTCGCGTGCGGCGGCAACGGCAGAGGCGCCGGCGGCCCGGAAGGCGTCGTAATCGATTTGGTTGAAGGCGATTCCGGGACCGAAGTCCATCGGTGCGCCGATGCCGTACACGATGTGCAAGGGTGCACGGTGGTGGACAGCGTCGACGGCGGCCCAGCGCACGGCCTCGGCGGCGGCGTCGGAGCCGTCGATACCGACGAGCACGGGGGGATTGATGGCGTTGGCGGACATGTGAATTCGTTGCCCTTCTGGGTGGCTGGATTGGTACTTACTGTGGGTGGACGACCATGACCGGGCCGATGCGCCGGGTCTGCTGTTCGGTGCCGGTGTCTCGGACCACCCCGATCGGGCCGCGGCCATGGCCGGCGACCGCGAGCAGTGTCGACCCGAGATAGCTCAGGGTGCCGCCCGATCCGGCCGCGCCGATCGCGACAAGATGTGCGGTTTCGGACAGCTCGATCAGCAGGTGCGCCGGATTGGCTTCGGAGACTTCGGGTTCCACGGTCGGGGTCGGATACACCTGGTGGGCGAGGTGCCGCGCCGCGCGCACCAGGTCCGCGCCTTCGCGGCGGATCGCATCGATCACCGGGGGCATGATCACGTCGCAAATCCCGTAGGCGGCCGGGCGACGAAGTCGAGGTCGAGGTCGTGCACGATCCGCAGGCCGCGGCCCCGCTGCGACGCCGTCTCGGCGGACGGCGAGGTCGGCAGCTTCCGGACCCGTCGACGCCGACCACAATTTCGGCCGACGCCACCTGGTGTAGGCCATCGTGGTGCTGGAGGTCATGGGCGGTGTCCCTTCGGATTCCGAAAAATCAGCTACCCGAAGATTAGGAATCCGAGGCGGTCGGGCACGCCTGGCGTTGGTCCCCAACCGCAGGGTACAAAGGCCGCACCTGCTGTAGCTGATTCGGTATGCGCGGGCCCCCGCGTGGTGACGGACGCGTGCCACCTCCGGGTGTGAACGTGCTTGTGCACCAGCAGAACTCAGGGCAGCGGCGCGGACCAGCGCAGCACCGTCCCGCCGTTCGCGCCCTTCGAAATGCTGAAACTGCCGCCGGCCTGTTCGGCGCGTGTCGCCAGATTCGCCAGTCCGCTCATGCGCTCGAAGTCTTCGGGCACGCCGACACCGTCGTCGGTCACCTCGATGGTGACATCGTCGCGCACCCGGAGCTGGACCGATACCATCGTCGCCGACGCGTGCCGCACCACGTTGCTCACC
>NZ_BAGN01000114.1 GCF_000308835.1 Nocardia vinacea NBRC 16497
GTTCCAGCGCGAGGCCGACGCCGCCGCGCGACTGCGCGAACCGCATGTCATCCCGATTCACGATTACGGCGAGATCGACGGCCACCTGTATATCGATATGCGTTTGGTGGACGGTGTCAGCCTGCCATCGGTATTGGAGCGCAAGGGGCCGATGCCTGCGCAGCAGGCGGTGGCGGTGATCCGCCAGATCGCGTCGGCATTGGATGCCGCGCACGCCGAAGGACTGGTCCACCGTGACGTCAAACCGGACAACATCCTGCTCACGCCGGAAGGTTTTGCCTATCTGGTCGACTTCGGTATCGCGCATTCGGATGCCGATCACGGCCTGACCACCCACGGTGCGGTGATCGGTTCGTTCAGCTATATGGCGCCGGAACGGTTCCGGGCCGAGCACACCACGCCCGCGGTCGACGTCTACTCACTGGCATGCGTGCTCTATGAATGCCTCACCGGCGCACGACCGTATCGTGGCACCACCGATGCCGAGATAATCAGCGCCCATCTGTTCAAGCCGGTGCCGCGACCGAGCACGATCCGGCCGAATGTGACGCCCGCGCTCGATACCGTCATCGAGCGCGGCATGGCCAAGAACGTGCGCGATCGTTACCGGGCAGCAGGGGACCTCGCACAGGCGGCGGAGGCGGCGCTGACGAGTGCGGGCGCGGTTACCGAAGGTCATACGGCGGTATCCGCGACCGACGAACGAACCTCGAATAGTGAAACAGGACAAGCCAGTTCACCCGATACCGCGACTCGTGACGACCTGTTGTCCGTTGCTCGGAAACCGGATACCGAGCGATCCGATGTCGAGCAGCCCGAAGCCGAGACACGTGATACACAGGGCGTCACGGTGGCCGAGCCGCGCCGCCGACGCCGCAGGCTGACCGCGCTCGTCCTGGCACTCGCCGCCGTGATCGCCGCCGGGGCGGGATTCGGAGCCTGGACCTTCCTCGGCGATCGCAAGGGCACAGCGGTCGCCGACGCCACCGCGTTGCGCGACGCGGATATCGATCTGCTGAAGATCGTCTCCCAGACCGGCCGCAAACGATCCACCTGCCAGCACGAGCAGCCCGATACCTCCACCACCGTCGCGGTCATCTTCTGCCCGGACCACCCCGCCGCCAGTGAGTCGGCGGTTCGATACATGCGTTTCCGCAATCTCGACGCACTGCACGACTACTACAATCTCCTGATCCGCACCTTCCAGGCCACGAACTGCCCGGGTGACCCCGCCGGGGCGGACGGCCCGGTGATGTACGAGGGCAAGGAGATCGGTCGCAAGGCGTGCGTCGCCAACCGCGCCGAAGCACCCGACGCGCCGAAACCATCCCTGCTGGTGACCGATGAGCCCCAGCTGGCACTGGCCTTCTTCATCTGGCCGTCGCCGAGCGACCAGCCGCTGCGCGACTACATGTCCAAGTTCGCCGCCTCCCAGTTCCTGACCGCCGAAGCCACCCGTGACCCGGACTATTTCACCCCCGAGGACCGTATCGTCCTCGGGCATCTCGGCAATGCCTTCGGTCCGGGGAACTGTCGGCACGTGCCGCCGCCCGGTGGCACGGTGAATGCCACCATCGCGTGCAGTACCCCGCCCGACTATCCGTCCGCACTGTTCTACGGATTCCCGGACAGCCAGTCGGCCGACACCCTGTACCGCGCCGACGTCGGGGTGCTCGGCGGACACAGCTGCGGGGGCGCGGGCGCCGACGAGGTGTGGCGCAGCGGGGGCAAGGACATCGGCCGATTCTTCTGCTTCCTGGACAACGATCCGGATATCGGCACCCGGACCTGCCTCATCGCCGTGCACTCCGATGCCCACCTGATCGCTCAGTTCTGCACACTGGTACCGGAAAACCCGCTCCCCGGACCGAAAACCGAAGCCCAACTGCGGGACTGGTTCGATAAGCACATCACCTAGTTGTGCGGCATGACGCCGAAGGTGAATTCGGTATCGCCGATCCGGATCGTCACACCATCGGTGAGCGCGGCGCCGTCGATGACCCGAACCCCGCCGACGAACACACCGTTGGAGGACAACAGATCCTTCAGCACGCACGTCACCCCGTTGCTGACGATCACGGCGTGATGGCGACTGACCTTGCCGTCGTCGAGCACGATGTCGTTATCGGGCAGTCGGCCGATGCGGGTGAACGGGCCGGTGATCGGGAAGGTCTGCCCGGTCGAATCCCGCAGGTACGCTTGGGATCCGGGCGCTATCAGGTCGACGACGGTGGTGACGCGCAGTGCGGATGCGACGGCATCGGCAGGCGGGGTGAGCGGTTCCTGGCGCAGCATCTTGGCTTCGAGTTCGCGAATGGAGGCCACCGGATCGATGCCGAGTTCATCGGCGAGCGTCACCCGCAATCGGCGCAGCGCCTCGAGTGCGTCGCTCTGTCGACCGCTCACGTACAGCGCGGTGATCAGCTGCTCCCAGAGCGGTTCGCGCAGCGGATATCTATCGGCCAGTTCGGCCAGCTCGGCGATGACGCCGTCGGCCCGGCCCTGCGCGATCTCGGCTTGGGCGCGGGCTTCGATGACGCCGATCCGTTCGTCGTCCAGGGCGGTGGCGAAGGCATCGGCGAAGCCCAGGCCCTGCAGGTCCGCCAGTGCGGTGCCGCGCCACTGTCCCAGCGCGCTGGAGAGCACCTCGCTGGCCACCGAGAACCGGCCCGCGGCCATGGCCCGCAATCCGGATTCCTTGCGCCTACGGAACCGCTGGACATCGCAGCTGTCCGCGGGCACCGTGATCCGGTAGCCCGTGCCGGCGCGCGACAGGATCGTGCGCGCGTCGAGTCCGGCATCCCGCAATGGCTTTCGCAGATTCGACACGATGGTGTGCAGGCTGATCCGGACATCCGGCGGCGGATTCTCCTCCCATACCGCCTGTGCCAGCGCCTCCGTCGACACCGGCCGGTTCGCATTCACCACCAGATACGCCAATACCGCGCGCTGTTTGACACCACCGAGCGGTTGCGCGACCTCATCGATCGTCAACTGCACCGGTCCGAGCACCCCGAACTCCGCGCGCATATCCGACATCCCCCAGTCCTCCCGTTCTCGAAATACCTATCGAGCACCACGACCCCGCCGTTTCCGGTATCAATCGTGGCAGCGGGGTGCCGCGTTCGGAGACCACGCCGTGGAAGAAGTATCGGACGATCGCGCCTGTCGTGCATCCGACATCGTTGACGTCCTCTCCCGCTTGGAGGACTCTGTTGCCCAATTCGATCACCCGGCCAGTGCGAAATCGAGGGTGCTGAGGTGGGAGTGTCTGGTGTGTCCCAGGGGTGTGCCGGTCCACCAGGCGTCGAGTCGGATCAGGTTGATCGCGGTGGCGGTGAGTGTGTGAGCGAGGTGGGTTTTGGCCAGGCCGTGGTAGCGGGAGCGGCGGGCACCGAGGGTGACGGCTTGGTGGATCGTGCCCTCGACACCCGCGCGGATGGCATAGCGGTGTTTCCAGGTGTCGGTGGCCTGTTCGGCGCGGGCGTGTTCGAGCGCTTGGTGCTGTTCGCGGTGGCGCAGGGTGAGTTTGCGGGCGTTGGTTTTGGAGGAGGTGCACCGGGCGCGCAGTGGGCAGGGTGTGCAGTCGGCCTTGCGGAAGTCGACTTTGAGGACGGGTTTTCCCCGGGCTTTCTCGGTGCGCCAGCTGCTGCGGGTCGCCCCGCCGGGGCAAGTGACCTGCTTGGTGCCCCAGTCGATACTGAAGTGGCTGAGGTCGAATGCGTCGGGATCCTTTGTCTGCCAGGTGGTGTCGGCGCCGACTGGGCCGATCAACTCGATGCTGTGTTCGGCCGCTGCGGTGAGGATCAGCTCGGCGCTGGCATAACCGGCATCGACGGCGTGTTCGCCGGGCAGCAGGCCACGGCCGGCCAACCGATCGTGCACGACGGCGGTGATGTCCTGGTCGGTGACGGTGGCGTCGGTGGTTTCCACGTTCGTGATCACATGCGGTGTCCCGGAAACCTCGACGTCGTCGCAGGTCTCGGTGAGGTGGACCTTGTAGCCGATCCATCCCGACCCACGTTTGACCCCGTAGCGGGCATCGCTGTCATAGGGGCTGGCCAGCCTCATCCTGCCCGGCGGGAGATCTTTGGACTCCCGCCAGGCCACCTGCGCCCCGGTGCCGGTGATCGTGCGATGGTATTGCTGGATCCAGGCCGTGCGCAGGATCTCGACGGCTGGAACTTCACGCAGCCAGGCTGGTGCGCCGGGACTGAAAACCGCCTCCAGCAAACCGAAACCGTCCTGGCCGATGGTGATCGCCAACTCAGCGCGAGCGGCCTCACCTTTGGGCATACGGTAGGAATCCACCCGCGCCCCATAGCGTTTCGCCCACTCGGGCCGAATGTGGGCAGCCAGCCAGCCGGGATCGGCCGCAGCCAGGGCTTCCAACGCCGCCCGCAGCGTTTCGCCGACGAACTCGATCCGGTTGAGTGTGCGCACCGCTGCCAGCACATGCGTGGAATCGGTCCGTGCCCGACCCCCGGCCTTGACCAGCCCCACCTGCACCAGCCGGGCCAGCATCAGGTCCAGGATCTTCCTCTCCCACCCGTGCTCGACCAGCCGGGCGCGGAACCCGGTGAGCACGCTGTGGTCGAAACCCGCGTCGTCGAGTTCCAACCCCAACGCATACTTCCAGTCGATCCGGCCCCGCACCTGGTCAGCGGCCTGCCGATCGGTCAGATTCTCAGCGAACTGCAACACCGATACCAGCGCCAGCCGCCCCGGCGACCAGCCCGGACGACCCCGCGCCCCGAACACGGCGGCGAACTGCACATCGCCGAACACCGCCCCAAGCTCATCACGCACCCGCATAGCCAGGCACCCTTTGGGAAACGCCGACCGAGCCACCCGCGCGGTCATCTCGGGCACCTCGGCCCACGGACCCGGCAGCAACGACACCACACGCCTCGCTATCCACCACAACCAACATCGATCCGATGATCTTGAACCATCCAACTAACGAAGAGGACCGAATTGGGCAACAGAGTCTTGGAGGCGGGAGATTCCGCTCTGTGCCGGTTATGCCGCGCTTCCGGTGGGTTCCTGCTTCGACGCCGGTCGCTCGGCCGAGGCAAGTCTGACACCAGCTCCACAGGCGTTGGGCTGTCCGCACGTCCTGCGGCCAGAATGTTCTTCGCGGCGTTCTTGCGTGACAACGACTGTTGCGCTTTGCGGAGCTTGCGTTCGGCACGGCGCAGGAATCTCGGGTTCTCGATCATCGTGCCGTTCGACAACACCGCGAACGACGTCAACCCCAAGTCGATACCGACCTCGGAATCCGAGCTGGGCAGCGGCTCGGAATCGACTTCTACTACGAACGACGCGAAATACCTTGGGTGAAGCACCGCTACACGCGCTGAGCGCGTTATTCCTCCGCGCGGAACTGGGCGCGCTTGTAGTCGCCGTACGGTTCGTCGCGCTCGCGCACGGCCTCACGGAAACCCACGGTGGCCGAACGCAGTTGGAAGGCGTAACCCTCGCGCGTGTGCCGCGAGATCCCGTCGAATACCGTGCTGATCATCGCGGAATTCGTCACGCCCTGTGAATGCAGCGCCGAATTGAGCGCCAGTTTGGCCATCATCAGCTGGTTGATCGGCATGCGCGCGATACGTGCCACCAACGCCTCGGTTCGCTCGTCGAGTTCATCGGCCGGACATGATTCGACCGCGAGCCCCCATTCCTCGGCTTGCTTTCCGCTGATGCAGTCACCGGTGAACAGCAGCCGCTTGGCGCGCTGATCGCCGAGGCGATGCGCCCACATACCCGCCGCCGGAATACCCCATACGCGGGTGGGCGGATAGCCGATTTTGGTGTCGTCGGCGCAGATGATCTGGTCGGAGTAGAGCGCTATATCGGTGCCGCCCGCGATCGCGAAGCCGTGCAATTTCGCCACGGTCGGCTTGTTCGCGTTCATGAGGCTGGCGAAACCGCGGTTGAACCGGCTCATCATGGCGTAGTCGATCATCGGATCCCAAGTGCCCCAGGGATTGTGATTGACCGCCTGCACCACCGGATCGGCCACCGTGCCGGTGGTGTCGATCGAGCCGTCGACACCGTGGCTGCCCTGTTCGGCGAACATATCCAGGTCATAGCCGCCACAGAAACCCTTGCCGCGCCCGGATACCAGGATGACGTGCACCCGCGGATCCAGATCGGCCCGCTCGACCGCATGCGCGAGATCGACCGGGGTATCCGGGGTGATCGTATTGCCCTTCTCCGGGCGGTTGAAGGTAATGCGCGCGATGCGCCCGTCGCGCTCATAGGTGAGTGTGCGGTACTCGCGTTCGCCAGCGGGCTCGGGACGATCCCGCCACGGCGAATCGGGTACCTCCGTCCAGTTCTCGTACCAGGCCGCGGGGCGGGTGCCCGCATGGTTCGAAAAGGCTTCGCTATCAGGCTGATTCACGTGGAACTCCCGGTGCACTCGATGCCGTATTCGCGGCAACGGTGCACCACGCCACCGGCGGTCGCTGCATCGTTGCGCTCGATGCCACCGTAGCGAACCGGCGCGAGCTCAGGCCTCGGGTGCCGCAGTGTCGTCGGGGAAGGAGTGGTGCTCGTGCACCACGACCCAGCGTCCGTACTGTTTACGCAGGCCGAAGGTGATGCGCAGGCGCTTGGCCGGATCGCGGGCGAAATCCTCCGCGGTGCCGCACAGCAGCAGCGCATGCGCGAATGCCACGTCTGCGCCCGCCTCTACCTCCAGCGAAACGATGTCGAATGTCGCACCCGATGCCTGCCATTCGAAGAAGCCCGGCCAGGTATCCCGATAGGCGTCGATGCCACGCACACCTTCATTCGGTGGGGGCACATCGAACATCACGATATCGTCGGCGTGATCGGTGACAACACCGGCCAGATCGCCGGTATGCACCGCCGCCGCCCACCGCTCGATCAGGATCCGGATCTGCTTCTCGTTATCGGACATATCGGGTCGTCGTCCTCTCCGGCCCGGCCGCGAGGGGTGTGCGCCGTGGCTCTTACCCAGAGAGCGTGCCGAATTCGCCACGGGGACGCAATATTTCGGAATGCATTCGTGCAAGATCCCAATGGCGAATTTCGCGCCGGTTACCGATCGGCAGAAACCGTTGAGTCAGTTATGGTCGGGACGGCGAGTGATGACCGTTTACGGCCGTAGCCCAGGTAGACCGCAATGCCGACGACCACCCAGACCGCGAAGCGCAGCCAGGTCAGCCCATCCAAGGTGGTTGCCAGCAGTACGCAGCCAGGCAGAGGCAACGCTCGGTGAGCGTGATGATCGAAGAGATCAGATCGGCAATCTCACCGTGCGCCCTCGACAAGGCACTGGACGTACGGAAGCCGCGTTTTCACAATCTAGCGTGTTAATGTGTGAACGTGGCGAAGACCCAGGTGAAGCGGGCTTACAAGTACCGCTTCCATCCGACCGGCCAACAAGAGCGGGAGCTCTTGCGCACGTTCGGTTGTCTCCGCTTGGTCTACAACAAGGCGCTGGAGGCTCGGACGACCGCGTGGTACACCGAGCAACGGCGCGTGAACTACAACGACACCTCCGCGATGCTCACCACGTGGAAGAAGACCGATGAACTCGCGTTCCTCGGCGAGGTGTCGTGTGTGCCGTTGCAGCAGGCGCTGCGTCACCTGCAGGGTGCATTCGCGAACTTCTTCGACAAGCGGGCGAAGTATCCGCGGTTCAAGTCGAAGAAGAAGTCCCGCGCGTCTGCCGAGTACACGAGGTCGGCGTTCCGGTATCGCGATGGGCGACTGACTCTCGCGAAGATGGACGAGCCACTCGATATCGTGTGGTCGCGTCCATTGCCGGTGGGGGCGGAACCGTCCACGGTGACCGTGTCGCGGGACGCCGCGGGGCGCTGGTTCGTGTCGCTGCTGGTGGAAACCTGCATCGCCCACCTTCCTCCGACGCCCAGCGCGGTCGGGGTCGATGCGGGGATCACGTCGCTGCTGGCGTTATCCACCGGGGAGAAGATCACCAACCCGAAATATCAGCAGCGCGAACACATTCGGCTTGTGAAAGCCCAACGGTCCCTGGCCCGGAAGGCGAAGGGGTCGGCCAACCGGGAGAATGCACGTCGCACGGTGGCGCGTATCCATGCCCGGGTTGCCGACCGGCGGCGCGACTATCTGCACAAGGTGACCACTCGGCTCGTTCGTGAGAACCAAACGATCGTGATCGAGGACCTCAACGTCGCGGGGATGCTGCGGAACCACAGCGTCGCGCGTGCGATCTCGGATGCCTCATGGTCGCAGTTCCGGTCCATGCTCGAGTACAAGGCCCGCTGGTATGGGCGTGAGGTGATCGCTATCGATCGCTGGTTCCCGTCGAGTAAGACGTGCTCGGTGTGTGGGCTGCTGCTCGATCACTTGCCGTTGCATGTGCGGGAATGGACGTGCCGCTGCGGTGCGGTCCATGACCGGGATGTGAACGCGGCGAAGAATATTGTGGCCGCCGGGCTGGCGGTGACGGCCTGCGGAGGCGGTGTAAGACCAACCCGGCGCTCGCCGGCGCGGCAGCCGCCTGTGAAACAGGAATCCCAACCTGTGAAGGTTGAAATCCCCCGCCTATAGGCGTGGGACGAAGTCAAGAACTCCCTTTGCTGTTTTTTTGGGGGTACCGTCGCTCTTGCTCCAAACCGACCGGCGGAGTCGGCTATCCGTTGTGGTCACAGGAGTCCAAGTCCATGCGCTCGACGTAGGGGACAGGCAGTCGAGAGTGACGCGCAGGTATCCACGGGCGCGCATGCGTGGCGTGCAGTTGCGCGCCGAGTGCGCGGTTGCAATGCGCGCAGTCAGCCTCTCGCGCAACCTCGGGGGCAAGTGCAGTGCTCGGAGGTCGATCACCACGCGAGCGTCGAGACCGACTGCCATCCGTGCATTCTCGAAGTCGAGGCAGCTAGACGTTACTAGAGATAACAGGTAATCTTGGTAGACGGTCGGGCAAGGGTGCCCGGGTGAAAGCAGACGAAACGGATTACCTCAATGACGCGGCATGTCGACGTACTGATCATCGGCGCGGGCCTGTCCGGCATCGGGATGGCGTGCCATCTCACCCGCGAGCAGACCGGACGCAGCTATACGATCCTGGAACGCCGTACTGCCATCGGCGGGACCTGGGATCTGTTCCGGTACCCGGGCATCCGTTCCGACTCCGACATGTTGACCTTCGGCTTCGGCTTCCGTCCGTGGATCGGCACCAAGGTGCTCGCCGACGGGCCGCACATCCGCCAATACATCGAGGACACCGCCGCGGAATACGGCGTCACCGAGCACATACGGTTCGGGCGCAAGATGACCAAGGCCAGCTGGTCCAGCGAAGCCGAGCTGTGGACCGTCGAGGCCCTCGACGAGCAGACCGGCGAGACCGAGATCTACACCAGCAACTTCCTCGTCGGCTGCACCGGCTACTACGACTACGACAACGGATACCGTCCGCAGTTCCCGGGCGAGGCGGACTTTCGTGGACAGATCGTGCACCCACAGCACTGGCCGGAGGGACTCGACTACAGCGGAAAGCGCGTCGTGGTGATCGGCAGCGGCGCGACCGCGATCACGCTGGTTCCGGCGATGGCCGACGACACCGCGCACATCACCATGCTGCAGCGCTCGCCCACCTACATCACCGCGCTGCCCGCCGATGACCCGGTCGCGGTCGGCATGAAGTACGCGCGGGTGCCGGAGAAGCTCGCCTATCGGACCGGCCGGGCGCGCAATATCGCGTTGCAGCGGGCCAGCTTCCAGCTCTCGCGCACCAATCCCGAGTTGTCGAAGAAGCTGCTGCTCGCCGCGGTGCGAATGCAACTCGGCAAGCAGATCGATATGCGGCATTTCACGCCGTCGTACAACCCGTGGGACCAGCGACTGTGCGTCGTCCCGAACGGCGACCTGTTCAAGGTGCTGCGCAGCGGTAAGGCATCGATCGTCACCGATCACATCGACCGGTTCACCGAAACCGGCATTCGGCTCGCATCCGGGGAGGAATTGCCCGCCGATATCGTCATCAGCGCGACCGGTCTCACCGTGCAGATCTTCGGCGGCGCGGCGCTCGAGGTGGACGGGGAGCCGGTGTCGACCCGCGAGCACGTGGTCTACAAGGGCACTCTGCTCGATGGCATCCCCAACGCGATGCTGGTCCTCGGCTATACGAACGCATCGTGGACGTTGAAGGCGGATCTGGCCGCCGAATACTTCTGCCGCCTCCTCAACCACATGAAGGCCCACGGCTACACCAAGGTCGTCGCGATCGCCGAAGACGCCGACCGCTCCGATCAGTCACTGATGGGCGGCGCCCTGACCTCCGGCTACATCCAACGCGGCGACGGCGTCATGCCCCGCCAGGGCGCCCGCGGCCCCTGGCAGGTCATCAACAACTACTTCCGCGACCGCGCGCTACTACGCAAAGGACAACTGGAGGACGGGGTACTCACCTTCGACGGCGCAGCAGGTGCCGCCCGGCCCCGCCGCAAGCCGAGAGGTCAGGCGCGCAAGCGGATCGCCTAGCAAGGGTTTTCACGCGACGAACAATCCCCAAGTGGCCGCCCAAGCGAGCCACAGACACCCGGCCGTGAACAGTACGCCGAGTGCGATCCGATGCCGCCCGATCAGCGCGGCCCGGGCGCGAACACTCGCAATACCGGTGACGACCAGCAGACCCACGGTGATGAACGCCAGCAGTTGCAGAGCCAGCCACACGATCGGCCGGGACAGGGCCACCGGGCCGAGGGGCCGCGCATTCAAGGCGAGGATCGACACCACGTAGATGACCGTCGCGAACACCGAGAGCAGTCCGGCCGACGCCAGCAGGCGCGCAGGCCGGCGGGGGGCCCGGGTATGGCGCATCCGGTGGTCGGAGGCCGACATCAGCAGATAGCCGACGAAGCCGACCAGCACCAATGTCAGGACCGTGAGCTGTGTCCACGCAGACGTCCACCTGCCGTGCCCGGGATCGGTGCTGATCACCGCCTGCGGGGGCGGGGTGTCGGCGGACGAGGCAGGTGGATTGCCGTTCGCGACCTGATGCACCCAGCCGGTCACGGTGTCGAAATAGCCGGGTGCGAAGGCGCCGCGCGGCGCGCCCGGACCCGGTGCGGGCCCGAGCCGGTCGAATCCGTCGGTGGTCGAGCGGCCGTTGTGGGCCGAACCGGCGAGGAAGCGAATCGTCACCGACGGCGCGGCCGTGAGCGTATCCCTCAGCACTGCGGCGCTTTCCGCCGGCGGGGTCTGCACGTCGTACTGTCCCCAGAGGGCGAGGACGGGAATCCGCACGGCGCGCAGTGCGGGCAGCGGGTCGAAGTCCGCGGCGGGGAACACCCCGGTCTCCTCGAGCAGACGAGCGGCCGGTCCGGTGACGGTGTCGGAGAGCGGTCCGGCGTCCCCGCGGTGGCGCAGGGTGGTGGCGAGGCTCCAGGTCTGCGAGCGCAGCGGGGTGCGGCCGGAGGCGCCGAGCGTGACCAGGAATCCGATGTCGGCGGAGCCGGAGGCTGCGAGCGGCGCGACCCAGCCGCCGCCCTCGCTGAAGCCCCACAACCCGACCCGGTCCGCGCGCACTCCCGGTGTGCGACACAGGGTTTCGACCGCGCCCAGGGCATCATCGGCCAGCAGGGAGAAGTCGCGATGGCCGAACGAGTAGCCGATCGTTCGTTTGTCGTAGATGAGTGTGGTGATACCCGCCGCGGCGAAGGCCCGCGCCTCGTATAAGTATTCGGCGCGCGGTCCCGGTCCCGAACCACCTACCAGTACGATGCCGGGGGAGTCGGAATGCGGTGTGGCCGGGGCGATGATGGTGCCTTGCAGCGTGAGCCCGTCGCCACCCGTGAAGGTGACATCGGTGCAGGTGAAACCGCTGCAGTCGAGCGCGGGTGCGGCCGTGGCGGGTCTGGCCGGGAGGAGCTGCACGCCCAGCAGGGCGAGCAGGCATGCGGCGGCGAACCGGCCGCGTCGTGGCGATCGGGTGAGGTGCATGGGTGGCCTTTCGGCACGGATTCAGATGTGCGGGATTCAGATTTCAGGGAAGGCGAACAGGCGCAGCAGCACGGTCTTCCGGTCGTCGTCGGAGTCCGTCGGCGCGCCGTAGCGCTGGACGAGCCGGATGTATTCCTCGAAGAATTCGCGCAACTGTTCCAGGTCGATGCGAAGGGTGGCGCGGGAGAACAGGAATGCGTCGGCCCACGCGCCCAGCCCAGGGGCCTCGCGTTCGAAGGTTTCGTAGAGTTCGACCAGTTCGGCGAGGTTGTGCCGGGTCATGTCGGCGGTGGCCGCGCGCATGTCGTCGGTTTGTTCGGTGTAGGCGGGGTAGCGGCGGTCGCCGGGTACCGTGCGCCACCAGCGTTCCTTTCCGCTGGCCAGTTCCGGAACTTCCTCGATGAAGCCGTGTTTGGCCAGTTGCCGCAGGTGATAGCTGGTGAGCCCGGTGCTTTCGCCGAGCGCTTGCGCCAGTGAGGTCGCGTTCACGGGCCCGCTGCGCAGTTGCTCCTCGATGCGCCGGCGCAGCGGGTGCGCAAGCAGCCGCAAGACGGCGACATCGGTAATCGTCCGGGGGACAGGCTGATCGGCCATGTCTCCGAGCGTAGGACTTACAAAGAGAGTTTGCAAATACTATTTGCACACTGTGGGTACGACCGGGTGATGACTCGAATCCGAGCCGGGTTGAGCTCCAGAGCGTTTCGGCAACAATTCTTGCCGGGGTCGCCTCGAGAGCTGTGGATCCGACTGGCGGCGACCAGGGTCACATCCGGGATACGGGTGAATCAGGTTGGGGACAAGAGGGTTTCGGCGACCGTCTGCATGTGGGCCAGGTAGGTGGCGCGGGCGCGGGGGGTGGCGTCTGCGCGGGTGAGGGTGCCGCGGGTCAGGGCATAGCCGATGGTTTCGGCGATGATTCGTGGCGGGACGGTGGGGGAGATGTGGCCTGCGGTGTGGAGGCGTTCGATGTAGCGGGTGAAGCGGCGGATGGGCCGTTCGGCGATTTCCTCGGCGAGTACGGCGACTCGGTCGTCGACGGCACCTCGTTCATCGATGAGGCGCAGCATGGGTCCGGCATTGCGGACCGCGGCGGCGAAGGCATCGATGGTGGCGGCCAGCATTACTCGGGGATCGTCGATATCGATATCGGGTTCCTGTGCGGCGAGGAAATCGTCGCGGACCCGGGCGGCGAGGGCGAGGAAGATTTCGTCCTTGGAGGCGAAGTAGACATACATCGTCGCGCGGGAAACGCCTGCGGCAGCGGTGATATCGGCGACGGTGGTCTTCTCGTAGCCGCGCTCGGCGAAGACGCGGGCGGCGGCATCGAGCAGCGCGCGATGGCGATCGGTATCGGATCGTTCCCGCGCCGCACGCACCGACCAGCCTGCCTGTGTCATGAAATCATCGTCGTTGACATTGACGTCAATGTCAAAGCAGACTGTCGGCATGCGTGTGGTGGTAGCGAACAGGGGTGAGGTGGCGGTCCGGGTGATCCGGACGGCACGCGAGCGGAATTACTCCACCCTCGCGCTCCATACCGGTGAAGAGGCAACGGCCCTGCCGGTGTGTTTGGCCGATGACGCGGTCCAGCTGCCGGGCATCGGTGCCGCCGCATACCTCGACATCGCCGCTGTAGTCGCCGCGGCCAAGGGGGCCGGCGCCGATGCACTGGTGCATCCCGGCTACGGATTCCTCAGTGAGAGTGCCGATTTCGCGGCAGCATGCGCCGCCGCCGGTCTGGTATTCGTCGGGCCTGCACCCGGGGTGCTGCGCATCTTCGGCAATAAGCTGTCGGCACGCGACGCCGCACGACAGGTCGGAGTCGCGGTCCTGCCCGCAACGTCCGTCGGCGCGGACCTGGCGGAAATTTCCGCGTTCTTCGCAGACCACCCGAGCGGTGTGATGCTGAAGGCCGCAGCCGGTGGCGGCGGACGTGGCATACGTGCGGTCCGCACTGCGGACACACTCGCCGAATCACTCGACCGCTGCCGAGCCGAAGCTCGCGCCGGTTTCGGCGATGACACCGTATACGCCGAAGCGCTGGCCGCCGAAGCACGCCATATCGAGGTCCAGGTCATCGCGGACGGACACCGAGCCATCACCCTCGGCGACCGTGACTGCAGCATCCAACGCCGCCATCAGAAACTCATCGAAATCGCCCCGGCCCCGAATCTGCCTGCCGCCCTTCGGGAACGACTCCACCGCGACGCCATCCGCATAGCCGAATCGGTCTCCTGCCGCGGCGTGATCACCGTCGAATTCCTGGCCACCGCCACCGATGCCTGGTTCCTCGAGGTCAACCCGCGCCTCCAGGTCGAACACACCGTCACCGAGGCGGTAACCGGCGTAGACCTTGTAGCAGTCCAACTCGATCTCGCCCGGGGCGCCGCCTTGCACGACCTGGGTCTTGCGCCGGACCCGACGGGTCGTGATGTGCGAGCGAATGGCTTTGCGCGGGGGTTCGCGGTGCAGGCGCGCGTCAATGCCGAGATGGTCACGGCAGGTGGGGAGATTCTGCCGAGCACCGGTGTGCTGACGGAATTCGCCGCGCCGACCGGGGTGGGCGTTCGGGTGGATACCGCGGCGTTCACGGGCATGCGGCAGGGCGCGCAGTTCGATTCGTTGCTGGCGAAGATTGTCGCGCAGGGGCCGACGTATTCGGCTGCGGTGCGGCGGTGTTCGGATGCGTTGGCGGAAACCGTGATTGCCGGTGTCGATACCAACACGAATCTGCTGCGTGCGGTGCTGGATCAGCTTGCCGATGGGGGCAGTGTTTCCACTTCGTGGTTCGAGGAGGTTATCGGCGAACTTGTCGGTCGGGCAGGCGATTACGCGCCTACTGCGGCCCAGCGCGCGGTCGACTCGGTGACAGAATATCCGGCGCATGCGCTCGCCGAGCATCGAAACCCGGCGGCAGTAGATATCCAGGCTGCGCTCGAAGACGATGAGCAGGGTATGCGATCGCCGATGGGCGGTACCGTCGTGAGCTTGGCGGAGCCGGGCAGCATTGTTCCGGCCGGTGCGGAAGTCGTTGTGCTCGAGGCAATGAAAATGCAGCACGTGCTGCGGGCCGAGCAGCCGCTGCGGGTATCGCGCCATCTGGTGACACCGGGCGCGACGGTCGATCCGCATGCATTGCTATTGACTTGGGTCGCGACCGATCACGATGGACCGGCCGTCGATATCGATGCGATCGACCTGGATGCCGTGCGTGCGGATCTGGCTGAAGTGCGCGAGCGGCATCGAATCGGACTCGATGCGGGCCGCCCGGCCGCCGTCGCGAAAAGGCATAAGCTGGGCCGCCGTACCGCCCGGGAGAACATCGCCGACCTCGTCGACGACGACAGCTTCCTCGAATACGGCGCCCTCGCCGTCGCCGCACAGCGACTACGCCGCAGCCCCGAGGATCTGATCGCCAACACACCCGCGGACGGGCTGATCGGCGGCATCGCCACCATCAACGCCGACCGATTCGGCGCGGAAGCCGCGCGCGCACTGGTCATGTCCTACGACTACACCGTGCTGGCCGGCACCCAGGGCATGCGCAATCACGCCAAAACCGATCGCATGCTGGAAATCGCACACGAACAGCGCCTACCCGTGGTGTTCTTCACCGAGGGCGGCGGCGGGCGACCGGGGGATACCGACTATTCGGGCATCTCGGGCCTAGACGTGACCACCTTCCGCGCGATGGGCGCGCTGTCGGGTCGAGTTCCGCTGGTAGGCATCGTCTCCGGACGCTGCTTCGCGGGCAATGCGGCGCTGCTCGGCATGTGTGATGTGGTCATCGCGACCCCGGATGCCAATATCGGCATGGGCGGTCCGGCAATGATCGAGGGCGGCGGACTCGGCGTCTACGCACCCGAAGATATCGGCCCCATCGATATCCAACGCCGCAACGGTGTCGTACATATCGTCGCCGCCGACGAGGTCGCCGCGGTCGCCGCGGCCCGTCGTTATCTCTCGTATTTCCAAGGGCCGCTGCAGGATTGGGCGGCACCGGATCCGCGCATCGCCCGCCACGTGGTGCCCGAGAATCGACTGCGCGCCTTCGATATCCGCGAAGTCATCGCCGCGGTAGCCGACGTCGAGTCGGTCCTGGAACTGCGCCGAGACTGGGGCGTCGGCGTGGTCACGGCACTCATTCGCGTCGAAGGGCGCCCCTTCGGCCTCATCACCAACGACTGCCACCACCTCGGCGGCGCGATCGATGCCCCCGCCGCCGAGAAGCTCAGCGCATTCCTGCAACTCTGCGATGCCCATGGCCTGCCGATCGTATCCCTCTGCGACACACCGGGTTTCATGGTCGGTCCGGAGGCGGAGAAGGAAGGTACCGTCACCAAGTTCAGCAAGCTGTTCATCGACTCCGCCGCACTGACCGTCCCTCTGGGCACCGTCATCATCCGCAAGGGCTACGGCCTCGGCGCACAGGCCATGGCCGCGGGCTCCTTCCGCGCGCCGCGCTTCGTAATCGCCTGGCCCACCGGCGAAATCGGCGGTATGGGCCTGGAGGGTGCGGTCCGGCTCGGCTTCGCCAAGGAACTCGCGGCCATCGAAGACCCCGAGAAGCGCCAGGAGGCCTTCGACAACCTCGTCCAGCTCGCCTACGCCAACGGCAAGGCCCTGACCGCCGCCACCGTCCTGGAACTCGACGACGTCATCGACCCGGGCGACACCCGGCGTTGGATCCGCACCCTGCGCTGAACCGCGAGACCGGTGCGCCGCCTAGGCGATGGCATTGATTACCGCGTCGACGAGATTGCGGGCACGCAGGTCCGGAGCGCCTTCGATGATGTAGTTGGTGACGTAGGCGAAGGCGATGCCGGTGTCCGGATCGGCGAAGGCGAGGGAGCCGCCGCGGCCCGCATGGCCGAAGGCGTTGGGACCGCCGAGTGGGAAACCTTCGGTGGGAAGCATGTATCCGGTGGCGTAGCGGTCGGGCAGCATGAGGACGCGGTCGATGCCCGCGACCTGCTCACGTGTTGCGGCGGCACGGGTTTCGGGGGCCAGCAGGCGGGCGCCGTCGACCTCGCCGACGGTCGCCGCATAGAGCCGGGCGAGGCCGCGCGCGGTACCGATGCCATTGCTGGACGGGATCTCGGCGGCCTGTACCGCGGGATCATTGAAATCGATATCGGCCGGATCGGTGACCTCGAAGGCGCGGTTGACCAGTGCCTCTGGATCACGCATAGCGACGACCATCGGCCGGAATGCCTCCGGGACGAACTCGTCCGGAACCGTAGCCAGATCGACCTCCGGCGCGAATACGAGTCGGCTGACGCGATGTCGTTCGGACGCGGGCAAACCGATGAAGAAGTCGACATCGAACGGTCCGGCGATATCCTCGGCCAGAATCCGCCCCACGGTGCGCCCCGTCGCCCGCCGGATCACCTCACCGACGAGCCAGGCGAACGTCCGCCCGTGGTATCCGTGTGCGGTGCCGGGCGGCCAGTTCGGGGTCTGCGCGGCGAGCGCATCCACCATCGGTCCCCAGGCCAGCGCATCCGCCAGGGGTACCGGCTTATCCAACGCGGCCAGCCCGGCCTGATGGGTCAGCAACCATCGCACCGGGATATCGCCCTTACCCGCCGCCGCGAATTCCGGCCAGTACTGCGCGACCGGCGCGTCCAGGTCGAGCTCACCACGCTGGGCGAGCAGATGCGCGACGGTCGCGGTGACGCCCTTGGTCGCCGAGTAGACCAGCTGCAGCGTGTCGCGCTCCCACGGCCGTTCACCCTCCGGATCGGCGAGCCCACCCCACAAATCCACCACCGGCCGGCCATCCCGATACACCGCGACCGCCGCTCCGACATCCCCCTGCTCGGCGAAATTCGCCGCGAATACCTCTCGCACCGCCTCGAACCCGGACGCGACAACTCCATCGATCACCATGTCCCCCAGCATGTCACGCATCGCGTCGCCTACGGCGGCCGTAGCCGTACCCCTGGCAGCTCGGGTGCCGCAGCCACGATGGATGATCGTCAACCTTTGCGGCGCGTAGCGGAGACCTCGAACGCCAAAGGCGGGCCGGCCATCGATGCATGGCGGCCAGACGCCGTCGAGCGCTGTTGCCGGGCGATGTCGCCAGATCGGCTGCTCGACGTCAGCCTCACCGCAGCGGGTTCTCACCAGCATCGCGCGATCGGCCGCGCACACCCAACTGCTGCGGTCGGAAGTTTTTTCGGCGGACATGTCCGAGAATGGTCAGCGGCTGCGACGTATCTGACGAGCGGCGCCACCAGGACGCCGCCGGAGCGGAGGAGTTGTCGTGAAATACATGATCCTGAGCTACGGCTCGCAGCAGGACTACGACGGCATGGTCGGCAAGGACACCGGAAAACCCGCATGGAGTGCCGAGGATTTCGCGGCCATGGCCGAGTTCATGGGAAACCTCAACAAGAAGTTGACGGAATCCGGGGAGTTGGTCGAGACGCGTGGTCTGGCAGAACCGGTGCACACCCGCCGCATCACCACCAAGAATGGTGCACCGTTGGTGACCGACGGTCCCTATGCCGAAACGCAGGAGGTGCTCGCCGGATACTGGATCGTCGAATGCGAGAGCTTCGACCGCGCCACCGAAATCGCGGCCGAACTCAGCAAATGCCCGGCCCCGCCGCATATCGCCGATACGGCCTACGCCGATGTCCGGCCCATCGCGGAGTCCGCCCCCGAATTCGGCTGAGCCCCTTCCGATGTCGGATACCGAGGTCGAGGACCTGCTGCGCACCTGCGCACCGCAGGTCCTCGCCGCGCTGGTTCGGCGCTACGGTCATTTCGACACCGCGGAGGACGCAGTGCAGGAGGCACTGCTCGCGGCCGCGACCCAGTGGCCCGAAGCCGGCATTCCGGACAACCCGCGCGCCTGGCTGATCGCCGTCGCCTCGCGCCGACTGACCGACCTGCTCCGCAACGAACAGGCCCGCCGCAGGCGCGAGGACACCGTGGCCCGCTGGGCACTGCCCGAGGACTGGCTCACCCCGCCCGCCGACCGCGACCCCACCGACTCCGACGACACCCTCGTCCTGCTGTTCCTGTGCTGCCACCCGTCGCTCACGCCGACCGCGCAGGTAGCACTCACGCTGCGCGCGGTCGGCGGCTTGACCACCACCGAAATAGCCCGCGCCTTCCTGGTCTCCGAGGCGACCATGACCAAACGCATCGGCCGCGCCAAGAAGATGATCAAGGACAGCGGTATCGGCTTCGCCCCACCCGCCGGCGCCCACCGCGACGCACGCTTGGCCGCCGTGCTGCACGTGCTGTATCTGATCTTCACCGAGGGCTATGCCAGCACCTCGGGACCGAGCCTGCACCGCGTCGAACTCTCCGCCGAGGCCATCCGCCTGACCCGTCTGGTGCACCGCCTGCTGCCCGACGATGCCGAAGTCACCGGCCTGCTCGCGCTGATGCTGCTCACCGATGCCCGCCGACCCGCCCGCACCGGACCCACCGGCGAACTCATTCCGATGGAAGATCAGAACCGTGCACTCTGGCACACCGAAGCCATCACCGAAGGCGTCGCGCTGATCACCGAGGCGTTGCCACACGGCATGCCAGGTCCGTATCAGCTGCAAGCGGCCATCGCGGCGCTGCACGACGAGGCGCCGACCTACCAGGCCACCGACTGGCCACAGATCACGCTGCTCTATGAACGGCTGCTGGCCTTGGTCGACAATCCGATCATCGCCCTCAACCACGCCGTGGCCGTCGCCATGGCTCGCGGACCGCTGGCCGGTTTGAAGCTCGCCGACGATCTGGCCGACGGCGGCAAGCTGGCGGGGGATCACCGCCTGGCAGCGGTCCGGGCCCATCTGTTGGAATCGATGGGAGACCGGGCCGGTGCCCGCGAGGCATATCTGCTTGCCGCACAACAGACGATGAGCCTCCCGCAACAGCGCTACCTGCACACCCGCGCCACCCGCCTCAGCACCGACGAGTAGAAAGGAAGCGATGCTGATCGTCGTCGATGCCGCGAATGTCGTGGGCTCGCGTCCCGATGGCTGGTGGCGCGATCGTGCGGGTGCGGCTCGGCGGCTGCTCATGCGGTTGAGCACGCTGGACCTCACGCAACCCGCCGAAGTGGTCGTCGTGCTGGAGGGTGCGGCGAAGGCCGCGGGATCCGAAGAATTCGAAGGCGTGCGCGTGGTGCTGGCGGACGGTTCGGGAGACGACGCGATCGTCGACATCGTGGCCGCGGCCAAGGAGGAGGACAGGATCACCGTTGTAACGGCCGATCGTGGACTCCGCGAGCGGATCGAAGCCCTCGGCGCCGAATCGGTCGGCCCACGCTGGCTGCTGGACTGCATCGACCCCTGACCTGTCGGATCCGACTGGTAGACAAGGAGAACCGTCGCCGAACCCCGGAGGTCAACCGTGCCCAACGAACTCGAGGATCTGCCCTACGCGCGCTATCTCACGCCGCTGGAGAGCGATCTCGAACCCGAGGGCGACTACGACTGTGTGCACATCACCGGCGACGACATCGATGACATCGAGGCAGGCAATTCCAGGTTCTCCGAAACCGTCTTCACCTCGCTCGCGATCAACCGCGGCAGCCTGCGGTTCGCCCGCTTCACCGATGTCTGGCAACGCAACGTGCGCTGGGTCGGCACCGACCTGTCCGATACCGCTTGGCAGGACGTCGAATCGATCGCCGGTGCACTGTCGGGCGTCGATGCGGGCGGTGCCAACTTGCGTCGAGTGCGCTTCGAGGGCTGCAAATTCGACTCCGTGAACTTCCGCAAGGCCAAACTGCGCGAGGTGCAATTCGTCGATTGCGTGCTGCGCCACACCGACTTCGGTGATGCCGAGCTGACCAAGGTCACCTTCCCCGGCACCACCGTGGAAGGCCTGCTGATCAACCGTGCCCGACTGCAACAGGTCGACCTGCGCGGTGCGGCCCACCTCGATGTCGCCGAGGGCCTCGATGCCTTGCGCGGGGCAACCATCACCCCGCTCCAACTGCTCGATCTGGCACCCGAATTCGCCAAGGCGATCGGCATCACCGTCCGCGACTAGTACTGCTTGCGGTGCGGCACGAACTCCAAGGTGAGCAGGGCCGCGGCGGCCAGCAGCACCTCGCGCCAGCGGATCAGCACAAATCGCTGATCCGACATCGCTTGGAATTTGCGCAGGAATCGGTACAGCGATTCCAGCCGGATCAACGGATCGCCCAGGTGCACGAGCGCATAGATCAGCTTCCCGGTCCGCGACCGCTCCTTCTCGGCGAACAGTTCCGGGAAGGGGGCGAATGCCAGCGAGATCCGTTCGATCCCCTGCGCACGGGCGTGGTCGACGAGATCGATGATCATCCGCTCGTCCAGCCCGTTCGGGGCATCCTTGCGCCGCCACGGCACATCCAGGCTCAGCTCGCGGCCCCGCCCGGAGACGCCGTAGCGCTGGAAGCCCGCCACCCGCCCGTCCTCATCGCGGGCCAGCACCAGCAGCATGCCAGGATTCCGACCGTCCAACAGATGGTCGAGGATCATCGAGAAGCCGCGATTCTGCCGACCGGTACGCCACTCGTCGACGATATCCAGCAGTTCGGCCCGCAATGGTTCGGTCAGATCGGCCTCGCTGATGACCTCGGTGGTCACCCCGAAATTCCGGGTGCGGCTCACGCCCTGGCGCAGATTGCGGAAAGAACGCCCGACCATGGCGAATGTCCCGACATCGATGATCACATCGCGTCCGACCGGAATCGCGCGCAATCCCCGATGTTCGATCGCCCGATGCCGCCACATCTCGGCCAGATCCGGACTGGCACCGAGCACTGCGACCCGCCAGCCGTGATTTGCCGCGAATTCGGAGAAGTCCGTGAGCAGTGCCGGGAAGTCGGCGCGATCGCCGATCGGATCACCGGCGACCACCGCGATCCCGAAGCGGGCCCGATAGCCGATCGCCGCGGACGAATTCGTGTTGAAGTAATAGGACTTCGACGAATGCAGCGCGAATGCGGCGAGGGGATCACGTCGGGTGCGGCCGACGAGTTCGGCGACCCGATAAAAGTGCTCGGGCTGGGGCCGACTCGACTGCGGCAGCATCAGGATGAACCCGGTCGCGGCCAGGAAGACGAACCCGAAGCCCGGATGCGAGGCGCGATAGGCGGCGTTGGCGGCCGCCAGCACGAAGACTGCGATGGTGAAATGCGGCAGGGTGATCGGCCGACGCAGATGCAGCCCGCGCACCACGAACAGTCCGGCGATCGAAACGGCGACGAACCAGCCGTGGTCCACCCCCGGGGCGGCGCGACCGGCCTCGTAGACCAGCGCGATACTCATCAGCAACAGGGCGATGGAGATCACCGGGCGGACGGCCGGTGTGGTGGTGATCGAGGCATCGCGGTACACCGCGAGTGTGGAATTCCGTGCCGCCGCTTCCCGTCCCTCAGCCACGTCTGCACCCCGTTAGGCCGGCGGGTCCGAACAGGTTTCCCATGTGGTCCTCCCGATAATCCTGTACACGCAACAATATTGGGAACATGGGATGAGTGCTCGAACATTCCTGGCGCACCAAGATCATTGGAGTACGCCAGTGTTCGCTCGGCAAACCGCGCCAGGCTGAAGCTGGTGCGTCGGCCTCGATCGGACCGGGGCGAGCGCGCCGCTGGCCGCTCCAATCGAGTATGCCACCGCCGTGAGCACGGACAAGGGCCTTTCCGTGGCCATTTTCTCGACCAACGACCCTGGTATCGATACATGAGATCGGCTTCATTGCTTGTTTATCGCCTCGGTGCCGGTCTGTGTGAACGGCAGCGGGCGCTCCGGCAGGTCGAGATGAGCACGATCCATGATCGACAGCTATCGTTCAGCGAGCCGAGTATCAATCACATCTCGGTATCCGTCGGGTGGCCGAATATCGCGTCTGAGGCGGGTATCAGATCTATAGACAACAGTGTTCGTAATTGTCTATCGTTTGGTTCATGACGAAGTTCCCCGGCAAGAGCTGCCTGATCACCGGAGCGGCAAGTGGCCTCGGCCGCAGTACTGCGCTGGCGGTTGTCGCCAAGGGCGCCTCGGTCGTGCTGACCGATATCGATGATGTCGGACTGCGGCGCACCGCCGACGAGGTGCGTGCGCAGGGCGGTGTCGTGCACCTGGCAGCCCCCGCTGATGTCAGCGATTACGACGCCGTGGTGGCGCTGGCGGCGAAGGTGCACGCCGAGGTGGACAGTGTCGATATCGTGATGAATGTGGCAGGCATTGCCACCTGGGGGACCGTCGATCGGCTGACGCACACGCAGTGGCGGCGCACCATCGATATCGATCTGATGGGCCCGATCCATGTGATCGAGGAGTTCGTGCCGCCCATGATCGAGGCCGGGCGAGGTGGGCATCTGGTCAATGTGGCCTCGGCCGCGGGTCTCTTCGGGCTCCCCTGGCATGCGCCCTACAGTGCGGGCAAGTTCGGATTGCGTGGCGTTTCGGAGGTGCTGCGCTTCGATCTGCGGCAGCACCGGATCGGTGTCAGCCTGGTCTGTCCCGGCGCGATGGCGACGCCGATGGTGGACAGCGTCGATATCGCGGGCGTCGATCGGCAGGGCGCGGCGGTGCAGCAGGCGGTTTCGCTGTTCATGCGGCATGCGGTCACGCCGGAGCAGGCGGCCCGATCGATCGTGCGCGGGGTCGAGCGCAATAAGTACATGGTCTTCACCTCCCCGGATATCCGGGTCGGCTATCTCGCGCAGCGCTACTTCCCGCCGTCCTACAACCTCGCGATGCGCGGACTGAACTGGGCGATGAGCCGCTATATCGACAAGGCACCCGTGCCGACCGAGGTGTAACCGAACACGACCGGCCATGGCTCAGCCGCTGTCGGTGACCGGCACCATGCGCTGGTGTTGATGGCCTCTCGGACCGATACCGCCACCGGCGCATGGTGATCCCTTGACCAAATATCTTGGGGGCGGCGCTACTTGAAGGCCGCGGCGTTGCGTGCGGCCCAGGCGGCGAAGGTGCGGGGTGGGTGGCCCAGGAGTTGCTCGGCATCGGGGCTTACGCGTTGCTCGGCGGCCGATGGGGAGCCGAGGGCGCCGAGTGTGGCGTCCACGACCGGCTCGGGCAGATATGCCAGCATTTGGTTGCGGGCGTCCGTGCGGCTCTGCTCGATGAACCGTACCGACTCGCCGATGGCGTCCCCGATCGCCGCGGCCTGCTGTCGGGGGGAGATCGGAACCGGCCCGGTCAGGGTGTAAATGTTGCCGCCGTGGCCTGGCCGGCGCAGCGTGACGGCGGCGACCTCGGCGATGTCTGCAGGGTCGATGGCAGGTACCGCGACGTCGCCGAACGGTGCCACGACCACTCGCCGGGTGCGCACCGAATCGGCCCACTGCATGGAGTTGGAGTCGAAGTTGCCCGGCCGCAGCATCGTCCATTCCAGGCCCGACTGCTCGACGACATCTTCCAGCCGTGATGAATGACGTTGTGTGCCAACACCTTGCGAGGACAGCAGCACGACCCGCTGGACCCCGGCCGCTCGCACCACGTGCACGACGTCACCGAGATTGCCGTTCGCCATGAAATCGGGGGAGGTCAAGAGGAACACTGCCTCGGCTCCCTCGAGAGCGGGTACCAGGCTCGCGGGCTCGGCCAGATCGGCCTGGTGCGATCGGACTCCCGCGGGTACTTCGGTCACTCCTCGGGAAACGGCCGTCACTTTCTCGCCTGCCTCGACGAGGGCCCGCACGAGCGGTCGCCCGACATTCCCGGTCGCTCCCGTCACCACGATCATTTCCGTTCTCCTATCGCTGATTTCGCTGCGGACCCGGTCACGCTACTGTCGAGGAGGTAGTAGGTACCTAGAGGAAAGTGCCGGTGGAAGTGACCGAGACCATATCTGAGCTCCCGCCGGAACTCGCGTGCCCGATCACTCCGGTGGTCGACATCGTCTTCAGCCGGTGGACCACCCCGATCCTGTGGACGCTCAACGAGTTCGGGCGGCAGCGATTCGGCGAACTGGAACGCCGAATCGTCACGATCACGCCCAAGGTGCTGACGCAGCGGCTACGCCAACTCGAACGTGACGGGATCGTCGTGCGCACCTATTACCCCGAGGTACCGCCCAGGGTGGAGTACGAGATCAGCGACCTGGGACGCAGCCTGGCGCCGCTGTTCGCGTCGCTCGCCGAATGGTCGGTCAACCTGGACAAGGTCGAACAGGCACGGCTGGATTACGACGCGAAGCAGCGGTAGGGCTATCACTTGCACGACGCAAAGTGTTGGACGTAGAGG
Organism: Nocardia vinacea NBRC 16497; assembly: GCF_000308835.1. GTDB lineage: Bacteria > Actinomycetota > Actinomycetes > Mycobacteriales > Mycobacteriaceae > Nocardia > Nocardia vinacea. Next base: position 25,185 of record NZ_BAGN01000114.1, read on the forward strand.
GCCGACTGCGCCGTGGCCTTTGCCCATGAGATTCGCAGCGGCGACCAAGGAAACACCAACGGGGAACCAAGTGGTCGGACAATATCCTCGGACAGTGCTAAACTCCGAAAACTACGACAGCTCAGCGTAATCGGCGAGGGAGAATGCTGAGACCATTGTTGCCGGATGATCCAACGGCTATCGGTACGTTCGTGTTACACGGCCGCCTGGGCGAGGGTGGAATGGGTGTCGTATTCCAGGGATTCGGCGCGGACGGCACTGTGGTCGCGATAAAGATGCCGCATACCCAATTGGCGCGGGATCCCGAGTTCCGGGCCAGATTTCGGCAGGAGGTCACCGCGGCCCAGCGGGTGCACGGACGGCGCATCGCGGAGGTGGTGGACGCCGATATCGACGCGGAGCGGCCGTGGCTGGCGAATTCCTACGTATCCGGGGAATCGATGGCAGAGGCCATTCGAGAACGCGGCGCGATGTCGTCGGCACAGCTCTACGATTTCGCAAGCGGGCTCGCCGAAGCACTCGAATGCATACACGGCGCGGATGTGATTCATCGGGATTTGAAGCCGGACAACATCATTCTGACCTGGGACGGCCCGCGGGTCATCGATTTCGGTATCGCCCGAATTATCGATGCCACCCGCCTCACCGAACCGGGACGCATCATCGGAACACTGGCGTGGATGCCGCCGGAAATGCTCGGCAACCAGGAGGTAGGGCAGCCCGCGGATATCTTCGCCTGGGGTGCGTTGGTCGCCTTCGCGGCCACCGGTCGGCCACCGTTTCACGCCGATACCCAGGCGGCGGTGATAGCGCGAATCATTCGAGACGATCCAGATCTCACCGACGTGCCCGGTCGATACCGGCGCATGGTCCTCGCGGCGATGACCAAGGATCCCGATGCCCGGCCGACGGCCCGCGAATTGGTGGATTTCCTTGCGGCACAAGCCAGGGACGAACGGAGCGGGCGGCGCAGACAAACGGTTGCGGAACCGGCCGATGAGCCCACCGCGCCGAACGAGGAGGCGAACGAGGTCGCCACGGCCGACGAAGTCACCTCGCGCCGGCCCGACAGCGTGCCCGCATCGAATGACGTCACCGAACTCGTAGCGGCCGAAGAAAGGCTGGTGCGGTCCACCGAGCCGCAACGTAGACGCTCCACGTCGCCACGCAACATCGTGGTTACCCCGGCCGATCGGCCTGCCGTCTACCAGGCGCCGCCAAGTCCTCCGGTCCCCAAACGCGATCCAGATCCCCGAACATCGATCGTCGTGATCATAACTCTCTTGTCGCTCTCAGGATTCGGCCTCGTGCTGGGGCCGACAGCGATCATTCGCGGACTCAGAGAACGAATTCATGCCCGACGCGCATTCGTCGCACCGCCCGCATCGGCCACACACTGGATCCGGCTCGGCTGGTTTTCCATCGTGATATCAATTGTGGCGCTCGTGATCGCATTCCGACTCGGTTCACTACATTCATCATGATTCGCCGCATGCGGATCAGTTCTGCGATTCGCTCTCCGAATTGAAGGTGATACTGATCAGCTCGCCGGGCATATATCGCTCGGGCCGATTCACCACGAAGAACTCACAGACCGCCGACATGCGACCGGAGCCGGGTTGCGCATTCGCGGAATCAGGAAAGATCTGGGCGCCACCGCCTTTCGCGGGCAAAGGCCGGTAGGTCACCGGCAACTCCGCACCGTCCCGCGTACCGAATTCCAGGGACGCGATTCCGCTCAGCCATACGGTTTCTCCGGTACGCAACTTGAACCCGGCACCATCGATCGTGCAGTACCGCAGCGAATTCGGTTCGAAGGTGAACCGTTGGTTTGTTCGCAATGTAATGGTTCCGCCCGGAATCCGTCCGGTACGCACCGTCGTCGGACGCGTTCCGCCTGGCTCCGGCGACTGCTGGACCTGACGGGGTGCGGCGGACGAGCATCCGGCCACACCGATACTCACCAGAGCAAACACGCTCAGCAGCAAGCGGATTCGTGATGTCATACCCAGCTCCTATTTCAGGGCCATCAGCTGTCGCCGCAGCACCCGAATGGTCGATGCGGTGGCGACGATCGCGATCACGACAAGCACCGCCGCAGCCGTCTCGACATGATGCAGATCGTGGGTCCAGATCAAATCGGCGAACAGCTTCTGCTGCCCAGGTGGCGGATCGGCCCCATCGGTGAGTCCGATATCGGCACCGAGCCCGGCCGCCGCCCACCGCGACGGCGCGGCATAGGCGAACGTCCGCAGTACCGCACCGGGCGTGCCTTCGAACGGCGGTGCGAGCCCGGTCATCACCACCTGCAGCGCCAGCACGCCCATCAGCACGAAAACCGCCTGGCGCAATGATTTCGAACATGCCGACACCAGTAGTCCGAGTGTCATCGCGGCCAGCGGCAGCGTAATCGCGAACAGCAGCAGACCGTAGGGCTGCGGCAGCACCGGTTTCGCGGGCCCGGACTTGATACCGAGATATCCGATGGTCGATGCCACCCCCAGCAGCACCGCGAGCGGTGTACAGGTGATCGCACGCGCCAACACCACCGACGCCGCCGAAATGCCCCAGCGCGCTTCACGTTCGATGACCACACGATCGTCGACGATGGCGGCGAACGATTGCGCCATCGAGAAGAAGGTGAGACAGACGATCAAAGCGATCATGACCGAACTGACCGCACGCGGATCACCGCCGAGCCCTTTGTCGGAAGCGGCCGCACCGAGCATTGCGGTCAAGCCGATGCCCGCCGCCGAACCCAGTGCGAGCGTGCGGATTCCATTGCGCTGGCGGGCCCATTCCCGGCCGATCAGGCGCGGCAGATGCCGGTGCAGGGAACCGCGCATCGGCGCGGGAACCGCATGCTCGGCCGGTTGCGGGATCGAGGATGCGGCGGGCTGACCGGCCTGCCGATCGGCGCGCAACCGGTCCATCACCTCCGCGTAGCTGTCGACGCCGAAGGCGCCCAGCAACTCGCGGGGTGGTCCGAAGAAGCCGAGTCGCCCGCGACCGGTCACCGCGAGCACCTTGTCGGCGCAGTCGACATTGACCATCGAGTGGGTGACGACAATGACCGCGCAACCGGTTTCGGCGACCACCCGCAACCGCTGCATCATGGCGCGGTCCAAGCCCTCGTCCAAGCCAGAGGTCGGCTCGTCCAGTACCAGCAACTGCGGATCGCTGAGCAATTCCATGGCCGTCGAGACGCGCTTGCGCTGACCGCCCGACAGCGTGTCGATCCGCTTGCCGACCTCACCCGCAAGCTCCATCTCGGCGAGCACGGTGTCGACCCGGGCCGCCCGTTCGGTTCGGGTGGTATCGCTGGCCGTGCGCAGGCCCGCAACCCACAGCAGTGCGTCGCGCACCGCGAGGTCGCCGAACATGGCGGGCTGTTGCGGCACAAAGGAAACCAGATGACTGGCCTGCATGCGGGAGGCGACCAGGTCGACTTGCCCGAGCCGCAATGAGCCGGCCGCCAGCGCGACCTCGCCGAGCAGCCCCGCGCACATGGTGGACTTCCCGGCCCCGGACGGTCCGATCACGGCAAGGACCTCGCCGCGCCCGAGTTCGAAGGTCAGATCGCGCAACGTGGGTTCGGTGCGACCCCGATATCTCAGGCTCACCCCGTCGAAGCGCAGCAGCGGCTCCCGCGCGATCACGGCGGCAGGCACCAGTGCCAGCTGCGCCGGGCCCGATACTTCGAAGATGTGGTGCGCCAACATGAATTGCTCGCCCACCCGCAGCCGAGCGTGCAGTACCGGCTTGCCGTCGACGAACGGACGCGCGTTGGTGGCGAGTCCGCGCAACTCCACAGCGCGCCCGGTCCAGCGCACTGTCGCATGTCGATGTGCCAGATCCAGTCCGGGCAAGGCGATTTCCGCGTCACCGCCCTCGCGGCCGATCGTGAGGACCCGATCACTCGGCACCGACCAGGATCCCGGGCGTTCGGGGGATGGCGGGACGGGTTGTCGCGGGGGAGTCCGATCGACAACCGGCGGTGATTGCGGCGGCGCATCGATGATCGTCCGGTCCGCGCCATTGACGACGCGCGCTCGCCGCGGAGGCCGTTTCGGTTGTGGTGGGGTCGACGGCCGCGGTTCCTGTGCCGCCGGACCGACAACGGTCGGCGGCGTGACATTCCCATTACCATCCGCATTCGCCACTACGAGGCGAAATATCCGACCGCGCACCACGATCCGCAGTTCGTGCACTCCCGCACCCTCGACCGCCGTCCAGTTCCGTTGGCCGATCGGCACATCATCGAGGGTCGCCTCGATCGTCGGATCCACGGCGCGGATGGCCCATCCGTTGACATGTCGGAATCGAAGCCACTGGCCTGTCGGTCCGTCGTCGCTGATCGAAATGTCGGCGCCGGATCCGGAGCCGAGGGAATGGGTACGCCCGGAGATCCGGTGGCGGATCGCACCGGTGGTGAGCAAAAGTGCGGGTTCGGACATCGGTTCGTTCCTGATCAGGCGAGCGCGATAACGATGGTGAGCAGCACGATGAACAGCGCGATCCACGCGACGACCACAATGGGTGAAATGCCTTGGGACGGTGCACTACTCGTCGGCGCGGGCGCGGCGAACCCGGCGAAGTGTGCGGCGCGGGTGTGCTCGTTCCAGGGTTCGCGCAGCGCGAAGTCGGTCCGCCGATACACCCGACCGTCCGGTCGCACCACCGACTGCCAGGGCCCAGCGCG
>NZ_BAGN01000113.1 GCF_000308835.1 Nocardia vinacea NBRC 16497
TACTGGTCGGCGGCCTGCGCGCCTTGGGCGCCAACTACGGCGGCAGCAAGCACGGTGTGCTCACCGAGCGTCCAGGCCTGCTGACAAACGACTTCTTCGTCAACCTGCTCGACATGCGCACGGAGTGGAAGGCGTCCGAGTCGGTGGAAAACGTCTACGAAGGTTTCGACCGGTCCTCCGGCCGGCCCAAGTGGTCGGCCACCGCCAACGACCTCATCTTCGGCTCACACTCGGTGCTGCGCTCGGTGGCCGAGGTTTATGCGCAGCAAGACGGCGCGGAGAGGTTCGTGAACGACTTCGTCGCCGCGTGGGTCAAGGTGGTCGACAACGACCGATTCGACCTCGCCTGATCTCGACCGGGCCCCATCCGGAGATTCGATGGGGCCCAGTCGGTCGTGGGAGGTGTGGCAGCACCGTAGCGCGTTACGCCTGTTTTGACGCCAGCTCGACAACGGTGATATCGGAGGGGGCGCCGACCCGGACCGGAGGTCCCCATGCGCCCGCTCCGCGCGTGACATAGAGCTGGGTGTCACCGTAGCGCTCCAGGCCTGCGACGGTCGGATTGGCCAGGCCCGCAAGGTAATTCCCGGGCCATAACTGGCCGCCGTGGGTGTGGCCGGACAGTTGCAGGTCGACGCCGAACTCGACCGCATCATGGATCTGCACCGGCTGATGCGCCAGCAGCACCGCGGTACGCGCGAGATCACGGTCGCCGAGCGCGGCGGCGAAGTCCGGCCCCTGCCCGATACGTTCGCCCTGAATATCGTTGACCCCGGCCAGGTCGAAATACGGCAGCTCAGTGCGACTGTTCGCCAGCAGCTTCAGTCCGAGTTCCTGCACATGCTCGATCCACTGCTCGGCACCGGAGAAGTATTCGTGGTTGCCGGTGACGAAATAGGCACCGTGTCGTGCGCGCAACCGCGCCAGTGGTTCGACGGCCGAGCGCAGGTGTTCGACGCTACCGTCGACCAGATCTCCCACCACGGCAATGAGATCCGGCTGGGTGCCGTTGATCGTCTCGACCACCCGCTCGGCGAATCCGCGGCCCAGAATCGGACCGAGATGAATATCGCTGACCACCGCGATCCGAAAGCCGTGCGCGGCGCGCGGCAGATTGGCCAGCGGCACCGTCAACTGCTTTACTCGCGGGCCGGTCAGCGTGCTGTGGGTGCCGTAGCCGACCGTGGTCACCGCCGCCAGTGTCGCCGCGGCGCCCACCGCTCGAGAGACGAAGAGTCGCCGTGAAACCGGCGCGGGATGATCTCCGGCCCCGGTTGCCGCAGCGTCCTCGGGCGTCCTCGAATGTGCAATCCAACGCCGGAAAAGCGGCCGCACCAGCTCACCCACCAACAGCCACAGCACGAGATAGACGAAAAGCGCGCCCCACAGATAGCCGGGCCAGGCGATGATCTGGGTGATCAGAAATGGAACCCCGGCCGATTCGGACGCAAATGCACCGATCAAAAGTGCTGTCCCCCCGACGATCACCCCGGTCCCCACCCGGCGAGCGATCGACCCGCGCTCGGTCGTATCCCAGACGAGCCGCCGCCACAGAAACCAGTGCACGCCAACTACTCCCAGCACGACGATTACCGCACCAATGACGATTCCCACAGCGACCACCACATCCACGGGAGCACTCTATGTCCAGTCGAGGACAAGGTGCGGGTGCCGGTGAGGTGCGTGGAGCAGGGACCGCGGCGGCGCGGTAGGGGCTGTTCTTCCTCGGCGTGCTGATCGACCGCGACGCACTCGAGACCGAGCCCTGAGACGTAAGCGTCTTCGAGCATTGAGTGAGAGCGCCGAGAGTTGGACGACGAGCGTTGGATCGGGTGCGAGTACTACGGCGCCAACTGCGAGCGGCTACGTCAGGTGAAGGCCCGATACGATCCCGAGAACGTGTTCAGCTCTGAGCAGAGCGTACCGCTATCGAGCGAATCTACGGTATGACTACGTAGCAATAGGCCGAGCCAGCTACTCTGGGACGTCAGAGATGTCCAGTAGTTGATGAGGGAGTCGGCATCGTGCGTGGATTCGGGGATTTGGAGGCGGTGATCATGGACCGCATTTGGGATCGGGACGCGGAGACCACAACGGTCCGCGAAATCTTCGACGAACTGGCCGCCGAACGCGGTATTGCCTACACAACGGTCATGTCGACCATGGACAATCTGCACCGCAAGGGCTGGTTGGCGCGCGAACGCGCGGGCAAGGCATATCGATATTGGCCGACGCTGACCCGCGAGGAACACAGCGCGCGGCTCATGCTCGAGGCGCTGGGCTCGGGCGGGCGCTCGGATCTGGTGCTCAGCCATTTCGTCGATCGGATCAGTGAGGAGGAGTCGGCCGGACTGCGTGCCGCGCTGCGCCGGCTGACCTCACGCAAAACCCCAGAGGCGCCGTGAACGTAGCCGTCAGCCTGATGATCTACGGCAGCCTGGTGGCCACTTTCGGCCCGACCGTGCTGCGCAGACTGACCCGGCGCGGCGTCGCGCCCCGCCTCGGGGTGCTCGCGTGGGTGGTCGCGATCGCGGGCGCACTGGGTGCGTGGGCGATCGCAGGCGCCATGCTGATCGTCGAATTCGCCACCTACTGGCATCCCATCGATACGCTGCGCGACTGCTTCGACGCGCTGGCCACGCCGATGCGCCTGCACGGTGGCCTGCTGGTCCAATTGGGCACCCTGACCTGCGCGGCGCTGGTCGCCGTCGCGCTCCTCGGCATCCTGGCGCACGCCGCACAGGCGATGCTGTACATGCGACGCAAAACCATCGCACACGGACGCGCCGTTCGCATGGTCGGTCGTCACGTGCCCGGCGTCGGTGCGGTAGTGCTGGATTCGCCGGAGCGCCAAGCCTATTGCGTGCCGGGACGGCCCGACACCATCGTCGTCACCAGCGCGGCCGTCGACGCACTGACCGACAAACAGCTCGCCGCGGTGCTCGCCCACGAGCATGCACATCTGAGCGAGCGGCATGCCGGACTGCTCCGATTCCTGCGCGGCATCGCGATCACCTTGCCCGGGATGCGTCTGGTGACCGACGGGGTGCACGAAATCGGCCGACTGCTCGAGATGTGCGCCGACGATACGGCGGCGCGCACGCATGGCCGGGAGCCGTTGCTCGGAGGCCTGCTCGCGATCGTCGGCGCGACCGAACCGCTCCCGGCGGGCGCGTTGAGCGCGGCGGCAACTGCCGTACTGGATCGGGCCGAGCGCTTGGTCGCGCCGGTCGGTGCGGTGCGTCGCGCGACGAACCGGACCGCATTGCTCGCCGTGATGGCGGCGACCGTAGTGGGTCTTCTCGAGATTGCGGTCGGAGTACTGTTCTGCAGCACAGTGCTGGGATGAATCCGGTACTGCACCGGAGCCGGTAAGGGGTTGGGTCCGGTCGGTCGGCAGAAAAGAGGAGGGGCATAGGTGCACGTCACCTGGGATCAGGTTTTCGCTTGGCGGCTGCGCAGGCAATTCGTCGCGTCACCCAACGATGTCGGGGTCGCCCAGATCGTCGAGCGGCTGTGCGGTGTGCAGGCCCAGGTGACTGCGGCCGCGGATCTCGCGGTGGCGCTGCGGCGCAGTAAACCCGATCCAGGTGCGCTACCACCGGAATTGGCGGCGGGCACCCTGATGAAGACCTGGGCCATGCGCGGAACTCTGCACGCGCTCGCCCCCGACATGGCGGCCGCGATCCTCTCCTTGATCGGGTCCGCCCGCACCTGGGAAAAGCCCGCTTGGCAGCGCACCTTCGGGGCATCGCCTGCGGAGGTCGCGGCGCTGGGCGATGCGGTGGCGCAGGTGCTCGATGGCGAGGTGCTCACCCGCGACGAGCTGGTCGAAGCGCTGGTCGCCAAACCCGCATTCCATCGGCTCGGCGAGGAATTGCGCTCCGGCTGGGGTGCGCTGCTCAAGCCGCTGGCCTGGCAGGGGGCACTGTGTCATGGTCCCGCGCAAGGCAATCGGATCACCTTCACCAGCCCGGCCCATCTGATCAACGGTTGGCGCGGTCTACCCGAACCCGATGCCGCCGCACCCTTGGCTATTACCGGTTACCTCGGCGCGTACGGTCCGGCGACCCCGGAAACCTTCGACGCTTGGCTCAGCCGCAACAGTCTGAAGAAAACGACGGTGCGCCGGTGGTTCTCGGAACTCGGGGAGGCACTCACCGAGGTCGATATCGCGGGACGGCGCGCCTACATACTCACCGAACACGCCGACGAACTGGCCGCCACGAATCCGACCGGCACCTCGGTGCACCTGCTGGGCGCTTTCGACCAATACGTTCTCGGTCCGGGCACCGGCGACACCGAACTACTCCGCACCGAACATCGCGCCCGGGTGAGTCGGGCAGCGGGTTGGATCTCTCCCATCCTGGTCATCGCTGGCCGTATCGCGGGTACTTGGGAGACCACCGCCGACGATCTGTCGGTCACCACCTTCGACGGCTCGCTACCCCCGACCCGCGACCTCAAAGCCGCCGCCGACCACGTCGCCGCAGCCATGGGCCACACCGGATTCACCGTGCACGTGGCGTAGTAACCACACCTGGTCATGATCACCATGCGTGGGTGGCGTCCCTATCTCCTGCGATGCGACAACAGTCTCCCGATTCAGCCGAGGACTCGGCGGGTTTGCCGGGCAGAGGCGATCAGTGCCCCGCCGCGATCCCAGATATCGATGTCGTCCACCGCCCAACCGCCACCGGTACTGACATTGGTCGCGCGGACGAGGACCGGCTGTTGGGTAAGCCGGGCCAGATCGGTGTGCAGATGCATCGAGAACGCCACCGTCGGCACCGCGACCGGCATGGTCAGGGTGGGGAAGAAGCCGGGCGGCAGTGCGTCGGCCAGCACCGCGAGCGTCGCCGCGTCGATCGGCAGTTCGGGGACCAGAGAGATCCACGCGCACATCCAGGCCTCGTCCGCGCCGGTCAGCGGTAGCGGCCCGGCGGCCGGACGGATTTCGAAATGCGCTCCCACGGGCACGATTTCGGGTGGCAGCCGGAACTGGACGCAGTCGTACGGCGCGGGCACTTCCGGCGCGGTGGTCGGCGGGAGGTCGGGTACCCGGGTCGGCGTGGTCCGGCCGAAGGTGACCGCGGCGGACGCGACGGACTTGCCCTCCTGATCGGCCGTCACCTCGACAACCGCGGTGCTGCGCCCCATTGGGTGCGCGATTGCCCGGAAGGTGAGGACTCCGTCGGTCGGGCGGCCGAGGAACCGCAGATCCACCGCGCGCACCGGCAGATCGGCGCCGCCTGCGCGTCGTGCGACCTCGACCAGCAGTCCGGCGATCACGCCACCGTGTGGCCCCGTCCAGCCGCGCCAGGACTTGTCGATCTGGGCCTGCCAGATGCGGTAGTCGGTCTCGGCCAGTGCGAACTCATCGCCCAGCCGGCTAGTCAGTTGCATCATGAAACGAACCATAGGCTAGTGAGTTCTTTGAAGCAACCGACTATGCTGAGGCTCATGCGCAGGACCAGCTTCGACGAGATGAACTGCTCGGTCGCCCAGTGTCTGGAGGTGGTCGGCGAATGGTGGACGCTGCTGATCGTGCGCGACGCACTCTTCGGCGTGACCCGCTTCGACGACTTCCGCGCACGTCTCGGCATCGCGCGCAATGTGCTCACCCAGCGCCTGGAACACCTCGTCGCGCACGACATCATGGTCAAGGTGCCCTACCAGGAGAATCCGGTCCGCTACGACTATCGGCTGACCCCCAAGGGTCGCTCACTCTGGCTCGTCGTCAATGCCATGCGGCAATGGGGCGACCAGTGGTCCGCACCTGACGGCCCGCCGGTGCAGGTCGTGCACGAATCCTGCGGTAAGACCACGGTGATCGAACCGGTCTGCGCCGAATGCGGTGAGCGGGTACGCGGGCAGGACCTGCGCCCCGTCGATGGTCCCGGCGCGGCGGGCGGGCGCTCCATCCTGCCCGCCGACCTCCAGCACGCCCATTGATCGATACGTCCATTAGGCTGCGGCGGTGGCGGATGGGCGAGTGCGGAAGCTGATCGACACGGTCGCGTGGGTACGCATCGAAGACGGCCGCATCCTGTGCGCGCGCCCGAAGGGCAAGGACATCTTCTACATTCCGGGCGGCAAACGCGAGGGCACGGAGTCCGATCTGCAGACGCTGCTGCGTGAGATCGAAGAAGAACTGACCGTCGCGCTGCTCCCGGACACCGTCGCCCACGTCGGCACCTACGAGGCCGCACTGCATGGACCGGCCAGCGATGTGGTCGTCCGGATGAGCTGTTACACCGCCGACTACCGCGGCACCCTCGCGGCCAGCAGTGAAATCGAAGAGGTCGCCTGGTTCTCCTATGCGGATCGCGCGCTGGTGCCGCCGGTCGATCAGTTGCTGTTCGACGACCTCGTCGATGCGGGCCGATTGGCCTGAGGTGCCCGCGCATCCGCTGCGCGGGATACGGTCGATGGCATGACCACGGTTCGCTCACTGTTGCGTTGGGCCGCATATGCGTTGGTTGCGCCGGTGATCGGTCTCGGTCCCATAGCGAGCAGGTTTCGGGTCCCGCGCCGGTTGCTGGGCATTTTCATCGCGCCGCGAGATTCCCTGGCAGTGCGTGCGGTCATGCATTCGGTGCTGGCCGGTGCGATCGGCCTGCTGACCTGGTTTCTTGCCTTCCTGGCAATAATCGCGGCGGTGCGCGGAATCTGCTATCCGCTCATCGCGGACAACGATCTCGAGCATTCGTGGGGTGGTCCAACGCTGGCGGGCGCGTGGGCGGTACACGCACTGCTCGGGGTTGGGCTACTGCCCGTATGGGGACTGGCGCTGGCCGGACTCGGTGCGGTGCAGGTGCGTCTGACCCGCCGGCTGCTCGGTCGGCACGGCCCGTGGTGGCCGATTCCGGTATCACTGCTGCTGGCCGTCGGTGGCGTGCTGCTCTTCATCTCCTGGTTGCATCAAGCCTGAATGCGCGGAGACCTTCCCGGATCCGCTGCGGCCGCTGGCAGAAGACCTGTGGCCGGCACCGCTCGCCGAAGTCCCCGAACTCGTGGAACTCAGCGAGGATGCCATGCTGGCTATTCTCGACAATGCCCGGACCGCGCTGACCGCCCTGCACGGCTATAAGGCATTGGCCGGAATGCCGGCCGAGCGCGGTGAATCCGCCCCGACCGCCGCGTCCATGGCACCCACGGCCATGTCTTGCGCACGCGCCCAGGATATTTCGGCGGATCCGATGATCAAGGAACTACCGGTCGTGCTGACGCTGATACCCCGCGGGAATGGACTTCGATCACATCGAAACGCTAGTGCGGACGGGACTCGGTCCAGTGATAGTCGGCTTTCATCGGCTGTGATCGCCAGGGGCGTAGCGGTTCCAGCTGCCTCCGGCTTGGGCGAGGTGCCGGTGGGCGGTCGGACACCCGGGTAGTACGCCCTACTTCGGTGCCTGGAAGCCGCCGAGCTGCTGCTCGAGCAGTTCGGCCAGCCGCAGCGGGGTGCGGTCCTCGAACATCGGACCGATGAGCTGCACTCCCACCGGCAGGCCCTCGGGGGACCGGCCCGCAGGTATGGCGGTGGCTGGCAGGCCGGGCATGGTCGCCACACCGGCCCAGACCAACTGGTCGAAGTACGGGTAGTCGATGCCGTCGATGTCGATGTGCCGGTTCTCCAGACCTCCGTTGTGGTCGTGCGGGAAGGCGGGAGTGGGCGTGATGGGGCACACCACGGCATCGAACTCGGCGAAGAGTTGCCGCCAGCCGTGGCGATGGAGTTCGCGACGGTTGTTCGCCTCGACCCAGTCGCGGTGGCTGAGCACCATGCCGCGCAGCCGCGCCGCATCGAGACTCTCGTCCGCGCTCAGGGCGGTGGCGTGGGTCCGCAGCTGTTCGTACACGTCGACGGGAAGACCTGCGGCGGCGTTCGACAGCATCAGCTGCATGTAGAGGGTCGCGGCCTCGGTTAGATCCGGCAGCAGCGGACTGTGCCGTTCGACGCGGGCGCCCTCGTCGACGAGCGCCTCGGCGACCCGGTTCACGCCCGCCCGCACCGCCGATCCGGTCGGAATGAGCGGATGGTCCTCGATGATCAGGACACGGAAGTCCGACAGCCGCTCGTGGCGCGCGGGTGGCAGTGCGACGTCGTAGGCGACGCCGTGGGTCAGCGGGTCCGGTCCGGCCATCACGTCGAGCAGGAGCGCGAGGTCGCGGGCGGTGCGCGCCATCGGGCCGACGACGGCGAGGTCGAGGTCGATCGGCAAGGCCGGTGCGGGCGGCGCGACCATGCCGCGGGTCGGCGCCAGTCCGAGTGTCGGCTTGTGCGCGTATACACCACAGAAATGCGCGGGGGTGCGTAGCGAACCGGCGAGGTCGGAGCCGATGGACAGCGCGCCGAATCCGGCCGCCAGGGCCGCCGCCGAACCGCCGGACGACCCACCCGACGTGCGCCCGTGATCCCACGGATTGTTGGTGGTGCCGTAGATCTCGTTGAAGCTCTGGATATCTCGCAGCATCAACGGCACATTGGTCTTGCCGAGCAGCACCGCGCCGGCCGCCTTCAGCCGCGACACCTGTACCGCGTCCTCGGTCGGCACGTAGTTCGCCTGCTGCGGCATGCCCCAGGTCGTGGGCAGCCCGGCGATGTTGTAGGACTCCTTGACCGTCACCGGAATGCCGAGCAGCGGCCGATCCTCGCCACGGGCGCGCGCCTGGTCGGCGCGGCGCGCGGCGGCCCGCGCACGGTCGAAATCCGGTACACAGATCGCGTTGATCGCCTTGTCGTCGCGCTCGATACGCGCGATCGCCTCATCGGTCAGTTCCACCGAGGTCACTTCACCAGCATGCAAGGCGGTCGTGAGTTCTTCCGCCGACTGAAAATTCCAATCCATGAATCCGACGCTATTGGCCCGCCGGAGAGGACATAAAATGCCGCTTCGCACAACGGGAAAGTCGAACGGACCACCTGCACCGGTGAAGTCACACGCTCGTTCTGCCATCGAGGACGGCCCACCCCAGGTCACAGCGTCGGCAGCGGGCCAACTCCATAAGCACAGGACATGAAATGCCGTTTAGCACAACGGGATAGATGTCTCAATACTCATCATGTTCCCCCCGCCCACAGACTATTCGCCAGTGATGCGGTGGCGTGCCCGAACTTCAGCAGCCATCGGCGTAGTGCTCGGCGATCAGATCCAGATTCAGCTTGTGCGTCAGCAGCGGTCCCGCGGTATCCGCACTCATCCGTGAATCATCTTGTGGTGAACGGGTATTGATGCATCCGTTCGCCACTCACATGTCCACGGCGGGTATCGGGCCGGGATGCTGGAGGGGCGGATCGGTCAGAAGACGGTGGTCCAGTCGTCCTTGATGCCGACTACCGTCCACCCGTTGTTACCGGCCAGCTCGAGAGCCTGCTCGGCGCCCGCGACGTAGTCGAACTCGCGGTCGGGGTCATCGTGCAGCAGCAGCAACCGCAACGCGGGGCGGTTCGGCTGTTCGGAGAACTGCAGCATCGGGATGTCGCCATTGCTGTTTCCCGCCGCCAGCAGAGGCCTCCTACCGACACGGTTCCAGATCTGCACCGGCTTCTCGGGACCGTCGTCGAAGACATCGGCCTCGGGCTTGCGGACGAGGGTGCCGCCGCATCCGTTGTCCTTCCAAGCCAGCGACACCCCGCTGCCGATGACCCGTTGCCGCGGGATTCCATACACGTCCTGGCTGATCGGCCGCATGAAGTCGCGGCCGCCGCCGGAGACGATGTAGTTGCGGAACCCGTGGGCGTCCAGGTATTTCAGTAGCTCGACCATCGGTGCGTAACTGCACGCCAGGTAGTCGCGGTCGAGGGTGGGATGTCGGGCGGTGCGTAGGAACGTGCCGGCGTGGGCCTCGAACTCGTCCACACTGGTTTCCGCGAACGCCGCCAGGACACCGGCGGCCAGCACTTTCAGCTCACTGTCGTCGCCGTGGTAGTGCTTGGTGATCACGTCGTTCAGCCACCCGTAGTCCCTGGTGTAGGCGGCCTGCTGCCACCTTCGGTGGTGACCCGATCGACGAAGTCCACCACTGCCTGTTTGCTGACGGAGTCCCTCCAGCTCGGAAGCGGATCCCCGGCTGGTGAATTGCCCGGCAATGACCGCCGCGTGGGCCCACCGCCACGATCCCGATCAATCGGTGGCGGACGTTCCCCGACAGTCATGCCCATCTCCTCGGTTCGACGTGGGACCCTGGATCGCGGTGTCCACCGCATCGGCGGAAGTCTCGACGTCGCAGTGCGTGCCGGGCATCACCACGGCAGAGCCCCGACTTCCGGACAGGTCCGTGCCGTTACTCGCGCGAGAGCATGGCGACGGCTTCGCGTTCCAGGTCGACGAACGGTTCGCCGCTGACATCGACAGCGACCCGGTGCAGGGTGCCGCCGGTGAAGGACCAGGGTCGTGTTCCGGGGTAGTCGTCGGTGACGGCTTCGGCGTTGTCGCGGCCGGCGTGGAGGCCCTCCCCGGCGATGCTGAATTTGCCGGGCTGGGTGCGGATTCGGCCTTCGCCGACTTTGCGCTCACCGTAGTAGAGGCTCAGGAGTCCGCGAGCGGTGCCGGGCGGATCTTCGCTGTCCTTGTCGAAGGAGGCGGCCAGGATCAGGTTCTGGCCGGTCGGTAAATCTTCGGTCGCGATGATCCGCTGCTCCTCGCTGCCCAGGAAGTTGTAGACGTAGTGCAGCCGGTTGTCCTTGATATAGAGGGCGTGCCCGCCGAACCGGCCGCCGTGGGAGAACAGCACACCCGAGGCGTCCGGGCCGGGCAGGTCGACGAGCGCTCCGATCGAGTAGGAGCGGTTTCGGATGTTGACCGCGACCGACTCCGGAACTTCCGCGCCACCCGGCCGGTATACGTAGCGGTTGCGCGGCGGTGTGAGCTGGGGGCGGGAGGTGGTGAGAATTTCGACGGCCGAGCGGTCATCGAGCGGGAATGCCTGGTTGATCCCCGCTTCGTAGAACCACAGGCCGATGAGTTCGGCGAGCTTGCCCGGTTCCTCGGCGGCCAGGTCATGCATCTCGGAACGGTCCACCTCGGTGTGGTAGAGCTCCCAGGTGTCGTCGGGGAAGTGGCTCCAGCCGCTGAGGGTGGGGTGGGTGGTGACGGCTTTCCAGCCGTCGTGCCATATTCCGCGTCCACCGAGCATGGAGTAGAACTGCGAGTGCTTGGCGGTCGGAATGTTGGCCGCGTCGAAGCTGTAGCGCATGCTCACCCCCTGCAGCGGCACCTGAGCGTGTCCTTTCACCATGTCGGGAAGTTCGATTCCGAGGCAGTCCAGCAGAGTTGGCACCAAGTCGACGGCGTGGTGGTACTGGTCGCGGATCTCGCCGTGGGCGTTGATCCCGGCGGGCCAGGAGATCAGGCACGGATCGCAGGTACCACCGTTGAACGAGTACCGCTTCCACATCTTGAACGGGGCGTTGAACGCCACCGCCCACCCGTTCGGGTAATGGTTGTAGGTCTTGGGGCTGCCCAACTCGTCCAGTTTGGCCAGGTTCTCGGCGAGGTCGTCGGGGACGCTGTTGGCGATCTTGTTCTCGTTGACCGAGCCATCCGGTCCGCCCTCGCCGCTGGCCCCGTTGTCGGAGACCACCACGATGATGGTGTTGTCGAGTTGCTCGATGCGCTCCAGGTAGTCGAGCAGGCGGCCGATCTGGTCGTCGCAGTGGGAGAGGAACCCCGCGTACACCTCGGCCATGCGGGAGAACAGTCGCTTCTCGTCATCGGCGAGGGTGTCCCACGGGCGGGTGTAGTCCAGCGGCGGGAACGGCTCGCCGTCGGGTCCGCTGCGGGTCTCGGGGGTGCCGATCGGGTTGAGTGGCGGCAGTTCGGTGTTCTGTGGGACCAGGCCCATCTGCTTCTGCCGCTCGAGGTTTTCCGCGCGCATTGCCTCGTATCCCGCGTCGAACCGGCCGCGGTAGCGTTCGATCCATTCGCGCGGTGCGTGGTGCGGAGCGTGCGCGCAGCCCGGGGCGTAGTAGAGGAAGACCGGGCGATCGGGGGCGATGGCCTTGACGTCGTCGATGTATTCGATGGCTCGGTCGGTGATGTCGACGCTGAGGTGATAGCCCTCCTCCGGTGTCGACGGCTGCTCGACGGGATGGTTGTCGTGCACCAGATCCGGATACCACTGGTTGGTCTCGGCCCCGAGGAATCCGTAGAAGCGCTCGAACCCACGGCCGATGGGCCAATTGCGCTTGGTGGACGCCAGATTCATCTCGTCCTCGGCGCACAGATGCCATTTGCCGACCATCGCCGTGCTGAAGCCCTGCTCGACCAGAACCTCGGCGAGGGTGGCGCACTCCGGCGGGATGTGGCCGTTGGCTCCCGGGAATCCGACCGCGCACTCGCTGATGCAGGCCATGCCGTTGGTGGTGTGGTTGCGGCCGGTGAGCAGACAGGAGCGGGTCGGGGAGCACAGCGCGGTGGTGTGCCACTGGCTGTAGCGCAGGCCTTTCGCGGCGATCCGATCGATATTCGGCGTCTCGATCGGACCGCCGTAGCAACTCATGGCACCGAACCCGACGTCATCGAGCACGATGTACACGACATTGGGCGATCCCGGTGGCGCCTTGGGCTGTTCGTAAGGGCCCCAGTCCGGGACCGAATCGCGGATATCGAGGTTGACCACACCGCGGAATGGGATTGCCATGGGCGTTCTCCTCACAGATAGACCCCCGATGGGTAGCCCCCCGAGCGAAATCCGGGCAGCCGGCGCTACGCTCCCTCACCCACGACGGGTGAGAACGAGGTCGGGCGTCGAGCTGCGGCTCTCGCCTCGAAAGGAATCAAGGCGAGTTGCCCTGCGGCGCTTCAAATACCGTCGCCCAGTCGTTCCTGATGCCGACCAACGTCCAGCCGTGCGCGTCGGATAGTCGACCGCCTGCTCGGCGCCGCTACGTAGTCGAACTCGCGGTCGGGGTCGCGATCGAGCACCAGTATCGGCAACGACGGCCGACCCTGCGACAGGCTTGACGATACACCGCAGGCCCGGCCGATGCCGCGATAACCACTGGGATGCCAGATGAGGAACAAGACCGCCGCGGTAATGAAATCGAATCACATACCGGGACTTTCGTCGGCGGTGAATAGTTGGACGGTATGAGTGGAGCAGCGAAGGGGCTACAGCACAGTGATCATCGTCCGGATTCGAGCCGCGCCTCCGACAGCGGTGCCAGGAATTCGCCGACCACCCCTACCCGGTCACCGGCACCGGGCGGGCACGAGCGGATGGTGTGGATCGAGGGCGGCACGTTCACCATGGGCTCGGACAGCCACTATCCCGAGGAGGCGCCGGCACACCGGGTGTCGGTCGGCGGATTCTGGATCGACCCGCGTCCGGTGACGAATACCGAATTCGCCAGATTCGTCTCCCGCACCCGCTACGTCACCGTCGCCGAGCGGACGCCGATGGCTGCTGACTACCCCGATGCCGATCCTGATCAACTGGTCGCGGGCTCGTCGGTGTTCGTCAAGCCGGATCGTCCTGTGCGCTTGGACCGCCCGTATCAGTGGTGGCATTGGGTTCCCGGTGCGAATTGGCGGCATCCGCAGGGACCGGGTACCTCGATCCGGAAGCGGCCCGACCATCCGGTGGTGCACATCGCGTGGGACGACGTCGCGGCATACGCCGACTGGGCGGGTAAGGACGTACCGACAGAGGCCGAATGGGAGTACGCCTGCCGAGGGGGTTTGGAGGGCGCCGAGTTCGCGTGGGGTGACGAATTCGAGCCGGGGAATACGGTGATGGCCAACACCTGGCACGGCGAATTCCCGTACCGCAACACACAAGTGGATGGATTCGAAGGAACCTCGCCGGTGGGTTCCTTCCCTGCGAACGGCTACGGCCTGGTGGATATGGTCGGCAACGTGTGGGAGTGGACCCAGGACTGGTACACCGCTCACCAGGGCCAAGCGCATGCCTGCTGTCTCGCCGTCGATCCGCAGGGCGGCACGGAAGAAGACAGTCGCGACCGAGCGCAGCCGCGCATCGGCCGCCGCGTCATCAAGGGCGGCTCACACCTGTGCGCCCTGAACTATTGCCGGCGGTACCGGCCCGCGGCCCGAATGGCCCAGGCTGTCGAGACCTCGACCTCACATCTGGGCTTCCGGTTGATCGTTCGACCGTGAATCGATCCGGATCGACGAACCGTGTTCCGCGTTCAAGGGCACCAGAAATGAGCACCGACACCATAGCTGGAACCCGCACGACAACCTCGCCGCGGTCCGGGTCTTCCTGGCCGACAACGGCTTCGAAGATCGCGTGGCCGCGATCAGGTGGCGACCGGAGCCCGCCCGGCTCGTTCGATGAGGTGCTGTACCAGGTTCAGCAGCACCTCCTTGGACGAGGCGCGGTCGCGGGCGTCGCAGAGCATGACCGGGATGTGATCGTCTAGGTCGAGTGCGTCGCGGACTTCGTCGATGGTGTAGACGGGGGCGTTGTCGAAGCAGTTGACTGCGACGAGGAATGCCAGTCCGCGGCGTTCGAAGAAGTCGACGGCGGCGAAGGAGTTGTCGAGGCGTCGGGTGTCGGCGATGACGATTGCGCCGAGTGCGCCGCGTGAGAGTTCGTCCCAGAGGAACCAGAATCGGTCCTGGCCGGGTGTGCCGAACAGGTAGAGCACGAGGTCGCGGTCGATGGTGATACGGCCGAAGTCGAGTGCGACTGTGGTGGTGGTTTTGTGTTCGACGCCGGATAGGTCGTCGACCCCGGTGCTGACTTCGGTGATCAGTTCCTCGGTGCGTAGGGGTGCGACTTCGCTGATCGATGACACCATGGTTGTTTTGCCGACGCCGAATCCGCCGGCGATGAGAATTTTGACCGAGGCCGCCAGTTGCGGTGTCGCAGTGGTTGGCCGGGTGGGGTCAAAGTTTTCGGATGCCATCGAGTACCGCTCGCAATATGTTGAGATCGCCGGGTCCTGCGTCCGGCTGCACCGGCGCCCGGAAGATCAAGTGTCCCTCGCCGATCAGATCGCCGACGAGAATCTTGGTCACCGCCAAGGGAAGTTTCAGATACGCCGCCACCTCAGCGACCGACTGCGGTGCGCGGCACAGTCGTACGATATCCGCGTATTCCGGATCGGTCCGCCGCAGGGTGGGCGGCGGATCGGCCGTGACGACCACGGTGAGCATGTCCAGGTCATGGCCTGCCCCCATCACCCGCCCGCGGGTGACCGCATAAGGCCGGACCAGCGGACCGGCCTCGTCGTCGAACCATTGCCCACCGCCGTGCGTCATGGCAAACGCGCTGGGGTGGATAGATAGGTGCCGACACGTTGGACGGTGACGTTCATTTCGTAAGCCACCATCCCGAGGTTGGCTGATTCGGCGGCTTGTAGTGCCAGGCAGGCGTTGTCGCCTGCGGAGGTCACGAACAGCACCGCACGATCGAGTTCGATGACGGCTTGGCGGACGCCGCCGCCGTCGAAGCGGCTGCCCGCGCTGCGGGCCAGGCCGTAGAGGGTGGAGGACATGGCGGCGAAGTGTTCGGCGTCTTCGCGGGTCATTGTGGTGGAGCGGCCGAGGAGTAGGCCGTCGGTGGACAGCACCACCGCATAGCGCACGCCGGCCAGTCGGTCGACGAGGTCGTCGAGGAGCCAGTTGAGATCACCGGGGCTGGAAGAAGTCACCGTTGCCTTCCTGTTCATCGGAGTGTTTACCGCTCGGTCCCTGATAGGTGCCGAATTGCTCGGCGGCCGCCACTTCGGGCAGCACGGTATCGGGGGCGGCGCGGCGGCCCTGCCTGGTCCCGTTTTCGATGGCGGACATCAGATCTCGCGCCTGCTCCGCGGAACGCTCCCGCTCCGGCGGCTGCTCCGCTTCGGGCTCGACTGCGGCGGGCTGCGCCAATTGCGGTGCGATGCTGGCCTGCCGGTTCCGGCGCGGCAGCGCGGGCCTGGTGTCCGCGGCGGTCGGCTGCGGCGCCTCGAACGATGGTGGCGGCACCGATGCCTCGATGGCGGGGGGTGCCACCGGCGGCGCGGTGAGCACCGCGGACTCGGTTTCCGCGCCACCGTAGGGGGAGGAGTCGACGAAGGGGACCGGATGCCGTCGCCTGCGCGCCGACTCCAGCGGTTCGGAATCCGTTGTCAGAGCGGGTGCTTCATTGGCGAGCAGGGCCGACGGGATGAGCACGATGGCGCGGATGCCGCCGTAATCGGACTCCGAGAGCCGAATCGAAACCCCGTGCCGTGCGGCGAGCTGCGCGACCACGAACAGTCCGAGCCGGGAGTCCGAGGACAATGCCGCGACACCGAAATCCGGTGGTTTGCGCAGCATCTCGTTGACCCGGGCGATCTCGGACTCGGTCATGCCCATGCCCTGGTCGCTGATCTCGGCGACCACGCCCTTGCCGACCACATTGCCGCTCACCTCCACCCGCGACTGCGGCGGCGAGAAGGAGGTCGCGTTGTCCACCAGCTCGGCGAGCAGGTGGATCAGGTCGGCCACGACCGCGCCGAGCACATGGGTCTCGGGCAGTCGCGACACGCGCACCCTGGCATAGTCCAGGGTTTCGCCGACCGCGCTGCGCACCAGATCGATCAGCGGCACCGGATTGCGCCACTGCCGACCCGGCTGACCACCGCCGAGAATGATCAGATTCTCGGCATTGCGACGTTCGCGGGTGGCGAGGTGATCGAGCCGGAACAGGGTGTCCAGCAGGGCTGGATCCTCTTGGCGGTCCTCGGCCTTGTCGAGAATTTCCAGCTGCCGGTGCACCACGATCTGGCTGCGGTGCGCGATATTCAGGAAGACCGCCTTCACACCCTCGCGGGTGCGCGCTTCGTTCACCGCGCCCGCCACGGCCGCGGCATGCGCGTGCTGGAATGCCTTTGCGACCTGACCGATTTCATCGTCACCGTAATTCAGTTCCGCGGATTCGGCCTCCGGATCAATGAGCTCACCCTCGCCGAGCCGACGCATCAGCTCGGGCAGCCGCTCATCGGCCAGGGCTAGGGTCTCACCGCGAAGCCGCTTGAGCCGGTTGATGACTCGGTTGGCCAGCACGATCGCGATCAAGAACGCCAGCAGGCTGACCACGACAACGCCGCCACCCGCCCACGCGGATCGCGCGGTGGCATCGGCGGCCTTGTCCTCGGCCAACTTCTGTGAGTACTTGTTCTGGGTAATCCACACATCGATCAGCCCGCGGTTCACTTCCGCGGCCGCGCTGTGCCACTCCTGGGTGCTCAACGGCAGGGCGGGCGGCGTCGCCTGTTTGGTGCCGCTGCTCGACGAACTGGCTGAACTCGACGAACCGGAGGTAGTGCTCGTCGCTGTCGTAGTGCGTTGGGCCAGTGCGTTTTCCATGGCGCTCAGCTGCTGCCAGGCCTGGCTCGCCATCAGCGTGTGCAGGCTCTCCTGCTGATTCGGGTCCAATTCGCCGGCCAGATTGGCGGCCTCGGCGTGATAGAAGCCGATCTGGCGCAGGAATTCCTCCATCGGAATGGGGGTCGGCCCGTTCGCGTTGACGATCATCCCCGCGAGCGCGGTGCTGCGCGACATCGCCTCGGCCACCAGGAAGATCCGCATACCGTCGGCGATATGCACGCCGATCTCGGCATCCGGCGCGGACTGCTCGGCGAGCTCGGTGCCGAAGGAGATGATGTCGAGCAGCCGGTTGTAGAAGTTGTAGGCGTCGGCGACGGGCAGCGTCCCGGCATCGGTGAGCGTGCGGACCTGGCTCATCGACGTCGACAGTGTCATGAAGTTCGCGGCGTTGTCGC
This sequence comes from Nocardia vinacea NBRC 16497, assembly GCF_000308835.1. Classification (GTDB taxonomy): domain Bacteria; phylum Actinomycetota; class Actinomycetes; order Mycobacteriales; family Mycobacteriaceae; genus Nocardia; species Nocardia vinacea. The sequence goes on from NZ_BAGN01000113.1 coordinate 17,723, forward strand.
CGATCTTCGAATCATCCACCGCCCGCAGTCCGGCGGAGGCATCGATCAGGCCCTTCAGCGCGCCGTCGAGGCGCATCCGGGCCACACCGAGCGCGGGGGTGGCCGTATCATCGCCGGTCAGCGCGGCCACCGTCAGTTGGCGTTCGCCCTGGACCGCCTCCAGCAATTCGCGGGTCGAGGGTATCGCCTGCTGATTCTGCGACGCCCAGTCCTTGGCTTTATTTCCCTCGGTAACCAGATATCCCGCCGCGCCCACGCCGACCACGAGCAGAGTCAGGCTCGGCACGAGCGCGATCGCCAGAATCCGCGTTCGGACCCCGAGCCTCGCTCTGAACATCGCCATAATCTAAACCAGTTGTGACCATTTCGTTGCTCAAGTCCCGCTGAGCGGGACTCGAGTTGACATACCTATCCCACTTGCGCTCGCCCGTTCGATAAGCTGCTGGACCAGCGTCAGCAGGGTGTTCTTGCAGGACTGGCGGTTTCGGGCGTCGCCGAGCAGTACCGGAATGTGGTCGTCGAGGTGTTGAAGTGCTCGGTGGGCGGTTCGCCGGGCATCGCGCGAGGTCCCTGCCGGGTCCCGTTTTCGATGGCCGCCATCAGATTTCGGGCCTGCTCGGCCGAACGCTCCCGCTCCGGCTCCTGTTCGGCGGTGGGTGCGGCGGTGCTGGGCCGCGCCAATTCCGGTGCGATGCCGGCCTGCCGCTGCCTCGCGGCAGGGGTGGTCCGGTATCCGGGCCGGGGAGTTACTGGGATTCGGAAGTGGGCGGCTGCTCGATTGTCCGGGGCCGCGGATCCGGCGCGAGCCGCGGCAGTGTGGTGAGTACCGCGGACTCGGACTCGCCGTTGGAGACGGAGTCGATGAAAGTCACCGGCCGGCGTCGTCGCGCAGATTCGATGTGCTCGGAAGCCGTTGTCAACGAGGGGGTGTCGGTGGCGAGCAGGGCCGACGGGATGAGCGCGATGGCGCGGATGCCGCCGTAGTCGGACTCCGACAGCCGGACCGATATGCCGTGCCTGGCGGCCAGCTGGGCGACCACGAACAAACCGAGCCGGGAATTCGCGGACAGCGCCGCGACACCGAAATCCGGTGGATTGGACAGCATCTCGTTGACTCTGTCGACCTCATCCGGCGGCATGCCCATGCCCTGATCGCTGATCTCGGCGACCACGCCCTTGCCGACCACATTGCCGCTCACCTCCACCCGCGACTGCGGCGGCGAGAAGGAGGTCGCGTTGTCCACCAGCTCGGCGAGCAGGTGGATCAGGTCGGCCACGACCGCGCCGACCACATAGGTCTCGGGCAGCCGGGCCACACGAACCCGTGCGTAGTCGAGGGTTTCGCCGATGGCGCTGCGCATGATGTCGATCAGCGGCACCGGATTGCGCCACTGCCGACCCGGTCGGCCGCCGCCGAGAATGATGAGGTTCTCGGCATTGCGACGTTGGCGGGTGGCGAGGTGGTCGAGCTTGAACAGGGTATCCAGCAGTACCGGATCCTCCTGGCGGTCCTCGGCTTGGTCGAGGATCTCCAACTGCCGGTGCACCACGACCTGGCTGCGGTGCGCGATATTCAAAAAGACCGCCTTCACACCCTCACGGGTGCGCGCCTCGTTCACCGCGCCCGCCACGGCCGCGGCATGCGCGTGTTCGAATGCCTTTGCCACCTGACCGATCTCGTCGTGGCCGTAGTCGAGGTCCGGCAATTCATCGGCGGGGTCGATGATTTCGCCCGCGCCGAGCCGCCGCATCATATCCGGTAGCCGCTCATCGGCGATAGTGAGGGTTTCCCGGCGCAGTCGCTTCAGGCGGCGGATGACCCGGTTGGCCAAGACCAGAGCGATCAGAAATGCCACCAGACTGACCGCGGTGACACCGCCCCCGGCCCACAGCGTACGTGCGGTCGCGGCGGCGGCCCGGTCCTCGGCCAGTTGCTGGACATCCTTGCTCTGTGCGAGCCAGATGTCGGTCAGCCCTCTGCTCACCTCGGCGGCGGCGTTGTGCCATTCCTGTGTGCTCAGCGGGAGCGGCGCCGGGGCCGACTTGCCGTTGCCGCTCGCTGACGCCGTATTGCGTTGGGACAGAGCACTTTCCATGGCCGCCACCTGCTGCCACGCCGTGCTCGCCTGCAGGGACCGCAGACGCTCCTGCACCGTAGGGCCGAGTGCCGCCGTCAAATTGGCGGTTTCGGTCCGGTAGTAGCCGACCTGGTGCGCGAACTCCTCGAACGGAATCGAGGTCGGGCCATTCGCGACCGCGAGCATATTCGCCAGGGCGACACTGCGTGACATCGCTTCCACCACCAGGAACAACCGCAGACCGTCGGCGATGCCTATACCGATTTCGGTATCCGGGGCCGTTCGCTCGGTATGGGCCGTACCACTGGTGATGAGGTCGAGCAGTTGGTTGTAGAACGCGTACGCGTCCGGGGCGGGCAGCTGGCCCGCGTCGGACGCGGTACGGACCTGCTTCATATGTTCGGTCAGCCTCAGGAAGTTCTCCGGATTGCTCGAGGTATCCATTTCGACCAACTCGGCAGTGCCGGTGACCAGGCCTTTGAGCGCTTTGTCGACCCGCGTGCGGGCGGAGCCGAGTCCGGGCACGGCGGATTCGTCACCGGCCAGCACGGCCAGTGTCAGCTGGCGTTCGGATTGGACGGACTCGAGCACCTCCCGAGCCATCGGAATCGCCTGCTGATTCTGCGCGGCCCAATTCTCGGCCCTGTTTTCGTCGGCCACCAGATACCCCGCAGCGCTCACGCCGACCACGAGCAGCGTCAGGCTCGGGACGAGCGCGATCGCCAGAATCCGCATCCGGACCCCGAGCCTCGCTCTGAACATCGGATCACAGTAATACATACTGTGATTTTCTTGTAAAGCCTTCGGTATACCGGACTGGACACGGTGGTCCGGGGGTCATGAGCCCGGTGCGGGCTCAATTACCGCGGTCACAGGCCCGCGAATCGGCCGATGGCGACCAGTACGGCAATGATCAGGATCGTGGTGGTGATCGCGATATTGCGGGGCTCGCGCAGACGTATGTGCGAGCTGATCGCACCGATCATCACCACGGCGAAACCGACCGCCGCCAATGGGGTGAGCACCGGCGCGATCCCGGTCCACCACGGCACGATAATGCCGATGACACCGAGCAATTCGGCGTAGGCGGTCAAGCGCACCACCGACTTCGGGTACACCGCGACACCCGTCTGGCCCATCTCGACCAGCTTCTCCTTGGATTGCGTGGATTTCGCGATCCCGGATGCGGTGAACACAACGGCCAGCACGATCTGTCCGATCCAGAGTGCGATATTCATGGTTCCTCCCTCGATGGGGTTCAGGTGCTCATGAGACAAATCAGCTCTCGCGAACGTGACAGTTTCGGCCGACTAGGCGTTGTCACCTGCCAAACCCGGATAGTGGCTGCTATGGCTACCGCAGGCGGCGTATGTTGTGTGTATCCCGGGGTTACTCACAAGTAGGAGGCACCGATGCCCGCGCCGAATGCCGAAGTCTTCGACCGCCTGAGTGCGCTCGCCGCGATCGCTGATCCGGACGCCCGTGCGCGCAAAACCATCGCCGAAACCTTCACCGGCACCGCACTCGGCAGCGTACCCGTGGGCTCCGCCGATGACGTAGCCGCCGCATTCGACAAGGCCAAGGCCGCGCAGTCCCGATGGGCCGTGCGCTCGGCCAAGGATCGTGCCGCGGTACTCGAGCGATACCGCGAATTGGTCGTCGAACAGCGCGAATTCCTGATGGACGTGATCCAGGCCGAAACCGGTAAGGCGCGCTGGGCCGCCCAGGAAGAGATCATGGGCCTGATGTTCGCGGCCCGCTACTTCGCCAGGGTCGCGCCCGATCTGCTCGACGCGCACCGTGTGCCCGGCGCCTTCCCGGTGCTCAACCGGGCGACCGTGCGTCACCAGCCCAAGGGCGTCGTCGGTGTGGTCGCGCCGTGGAACTATCCGATGCTGCTGTCCATCGGCGATTCGATCCCGGCGCTGCTCGCGGGCAATGCGGTGATCGTCAAACCCGATAGCCAGACCCCGTTCTCGGCACTGGCCGGCGCCGAATTGCTGTACCAGGCCGGACTGCCCCGCGACCTGCTCGCCGTTGTCACCGGACCGGGCACCGTGGTCGGCACCGCCATCGTGGACAACTGCGACTACCTGATGTTCACCGGCTCCTCCGCGACCGGGCGCACCCTGGCCGAACAGTGCGGACGCAGGCTCATCGGGTTCTCCGCCGAACTCGGCGGCAAGAACCCGATGATCGTCACCCGCGGCGCGAAGCTCGATAAGGCCGCCAAGGCCGCGGTGCGCGCGTGCTTCTCCAACGCGGGTCAGCTGTGTATTTCTATCGAACGGCTGTATGTGGAGAAGGCGGTCGCCGCGGAGTTCACCGAGAAGTTCGTCGCCGCCGTTGAGGCCGCGAAACTCGGTGCGGCCTATGACTATTCGGCCGATATCGGCAGCCTGATCTCCGAGGCACAATTGGAGACCGTCTCGAAGCACGTCGCCGACGCGACTTCCAAGGGCGCTCAGGTACTCGCGGGCGGCAAGGCACGCCCGGATCTGGGACCGCTGTTCTTCGAACCCACGGTGCTCGCCGATGTCACCGACGAGATGGAATGCGGCCGCAACGAAACCTTCGGCCCGCTGGTCTCGATCTACCCGGTCGATAGCGTCGAGGAGGCGATCGGGCTGGCCAATGACACCGAATACGGCTTGAACGCGAGCGTCTGGGCGCAGAGCAAGGACGCGGGAGAGCGGATCGCCGAGCGGCTGCACGCGGGCACCGTCTGCGTCGACGAGGGTTATGCCCCGGCCTGGGGCACCACCGCAGCCCCGATGGGCGGTATGGGTATCTCCGGTGTCGGGCGCAGGCACGGCCCGGACGGGCTGCTGAAGTTCACCGAACCACAGACCGTGGTGGTCACGCGGTTCATGAATCTCGATGCGCCGCCGGTGATTTCGCAGGACAAATGGCAGCGGCTGCTGATGACGCTCACTCGCAGCTTCCGTTTCCTGCCCGGTCGGTAGGACACCGGACCCCGCCGTCCCGGTCTGCAGCGGGACGACGGGGCTTCGTGGTGTCGACCCGGGGCTGCGGACCCCCTGGTCGATCACCCGTTGGCCGCCCGCGGACGCACCCGCGGGCGTGAATCAGGTACCGGCGGCTGCCTCTTCGGCAGTCAACTCATCCGATCGGCTCCCGTCCGCGGTGGCGGTCCGGCCGCCAACACCGCTGTCTCCTCATCGGTCAGTAGTCGCGATCTGATGATGAACCGCACACCCTCGGGCGCCTCCAGCGAGAATCCGCTGCCGCGCCCGGTGACCACGTCCACGGTGAGATGGGTGTGTTTCCACAGTTCGAATTGATCGCCGCTGATCCAGAATTCGGTATGCCACGGCAGCCGACCCAGCAGCACATCCGCGCCGCCGACCCGGAATTCGCGCACCCCGAAGCACATCGGTGAACTGCCGTCGCAGCAGCCGCCGGATTGGTGGAACAGCACCGGTCCGTGTTGTTCTATCAACCGGCGCAACACTTCTCGTGCCCGCTCGGTGATCGCGACGCGGGCTACTCTGCCATGCATCAGAAGAATCCGAGTTTTGTCGGTGAATAACTGACCAGCAGATTCTTGGTCTGCTGGTAGTGCTCGAGCATCATTTTGTGGTTTTCCCGGCCGATGCCGGACTTCTTGTACCCGCCGAAGGCGGCGTGTGCGGGGTACGCGTGGTAACAGTTGGTCCATACTCGCCCTGCCTTGATTGCTCGGCCCATCCGGTAGGCCGTGGTGATATCCCTGGTCCACACCCCGGCGCCGAGGCCGTAGAGGGTGTCGTTGGCGATCATGGTCGCCTCTTCGACAGTGTCGAACCTGGTCACCGCCACCACCGGGCCGAAGATCTCCTCCTGGAAGATCCGCATCGTATTGGTGCCCTCGAAAATCGTCGGCTGGATGTAGTAGCCACCCGGCAGTCCGTCCACCTTGCGTGCTTCGCCTCCGGTGAGCACGCGGGCGCCTTCCCGCCTGCCGATATCTATGTAGGACAGGATCTTTTCGAATTGGTCGTTGCTGGCTTGGGCTCCGATCATGGTGGTGTCGTCGAGCGGATTACCGCCCCTGATGGCTCTGGTCCGCTCGATGCAGCGGGCCAGGAATTCGTCGTAGATCGACGAATGGATCAGCGCGCGCGAGGGACAGGTGCACACCTCGCCCTGGTTGAGGGCGAACATCACGAAACCCTCGACGGCCTTGTCCAGGAACTCGTCATCGGCGGCCATGACATCGGGCAGGAAGATATTGGGGCTCTTACCACCCAACTCCAGACTGACCGGAATGATGTTCTCGCTCGCGTACTGCATGATGAGCCGTCCGGTGGTGGTCTCACCGGTGAAGGCGACCTTGGCCACCCGCGGACTCGCCGCCAGTGGCTTACCCGCCTCGATACCGAAACCGTTGACCACGTTGAGAACTCCGGGCGGCAGTAGATCGGCGATGAGCTCGATCACCAGCAGAATCGATGCCGGGGTCTGCTCGGCGGGTTTGAGCACCACGCAGTTGCCCGCCGCCAGGGCCGGGGCCAGCTTCCACGCGGCCATCAGAATCGGGAAGTTCCACGGGATGATCTGACCGACCACGCCGAGTGGTTCGTGGAAGTGGTAGGCGATGGTGTCGACATCGATTTCGGCGATGCTGCCCTCCTGGGCGCGGATGGCGCCGGCGAAGTAGCGGAAGTGATCGACCGCCAAAGGCAGGTCGGCGGCGAGGGTTTCGCGAACGGGTTTGCCGTTGTCCCAGGTTTCGGCGATGGCGAGGGGTTCGAGGCTGTGCTCGATCCGGTCGGCGATCTTGTTGAGGATATTCGCGCGCTCGGCGGGCGAGGTGGCGGCCCATTTCCCGGCGGCGAGGTGCGCGGCTTCGAGGGCCATATCGATATCGGCCGCGGAGGAGCGTGCCACCGAGCAGAAGGTTTCGCCGTCCACCGGGGACGGGTTCTCGAAGTACCTGCCCTCGATCGGAGCTGCCCAGTCGCCACCGATGAAGTTGTCGTAGCGACTGGCGTAGGTGACGATGCCGGTGGCGGACCCCGGTTTGGCGTAGATCATGTGTGGGCGCTCCTCGCGAATCTGCCTGCCGGGCCACTATGTCCCGAGAAGGTTGGTGCGAGGTTGGTGCCGTTGTTGCAGGGGTGACTCAGGAGCGCAGCGCGGTGTACAACCGGGCGACGACCACGGCCCGGCGCACATCGTCGGCGGGTAGCAACCGCAGCGCGTGCTCATGCACCTCGATATCGCCGGGGGAGTGCTCGCCGAAGGCGACGGCGTGATCGGCGCGGTCACTGGCCAGTACCGCGGTGCGCACCCCGACATCGAGATGGTTGCGCCACTGCAGCACACCGGGAGTGTCCGAACCGGGCAGCAGCGGTCCGCGGTAGAGCCAGACCGCCGAGCTGGTGTCGCCCGCCTGGATGGCGGCGAGCAGATCGACCGCATCGCAGGAGACCGGACCGGTGAGCATGTAGCGGCGGTTGCTGATCTCACCGCCGGTCGTGCGCCGCAGGTGTGAGACATCGGCCTTGAGCGTGCTCGAGGACACCGGACGGTCGCCGTAGACCGCGGTCTGCAGTTGTTCGGGAGTGAACCCGTCGGGCTCCAGCGCGAGCAGCGCCAGGATTTCCAGGTGGCGCGGCGGCAATGGCACCGGCCTGCCGTCGCGGACCAGCCGTGCGCCGCCCAGACATTCGAGCCGTACACCGCGCGCCGGTGTCGGTGCGGCCGCCCGCAACATTGTCTCGACCGCGGTGACCAGCGCGCGGACCGAGGTCATCACCATCGGATGCGAACGCTCCCAGGAACTGGACAGATCGAGCACACCGACCTGGCGGCCGTCGGGTGCGTGGATCGGCGCGGAATAGCACACCCAGCCGTGCAGCGCGGCGACCAGATGTTCGGCGGAGAACACGGTGGACGGGTGGTCGCCGTGCAGGGCGAGCGACAAACCGTTGGTGCCCATATGGCTTTCGTCCCAGCAGCCGCCGGGCGCGAAGTTCACCGCCTCGGCCTGGCGACGCAGGGCGCGATCGCCGCAGGACCAGAGGATGGTGCCCGCGGCATCGCTGACGACCGCGAGATAGCCCGAGTCCTCGGAGATGCCGCGCAGATCACCGGCCAATTCGGTAATCGGTTGGCGCAGTGGCGATTCGGTCCAGCGATCGCGGACATCGTCCAGGCCGGGCGCCTCGGTGCAGCTCGGATCGACCGTCGTCAGCGAGCGCTGCCAGGACTGGATGACCTCATCGCGCAGCGCGGTCGAACCCGCGGGTATGCCGAGAGTGCTACTCGGAGCCGTCGCCCAACGCGCCCATTCTTTTTCCAGTGCGGCCCGTTGTTGGGTGAGGGTGCGGAATTGTGCCACCTCGTAAACCCCATCGTTAGTGTGAGCTCACATTCGCTATCTCATGATGGCGTACGCATATAGGTCGAGTCGAGAGTTCGGCGGCAAACCGACCGTCCTCCATTGACGATTCGACTCCGATCTGCGATTGCGGTCTACGCTGCTGATATGGCGAAGGTTTCGCGACGAGCCAAGGTGGCCGACGTGCACGAACTGGCCACCGGCATGCCGTTCGTCAACCGGGTGGACGGACCGCACGGCAATGCGGTGTACCAGGTCGGCGGCAAATCCTTCGTCTTCTTCCGCAATCCGCGCCCCGACGCTTTCGACCCGGACACCGGTGAGCGCTATGCCGACGTGATCGTGATCTGGGTGCCCTCGGAGTCGGACAAACTCGCGCTGGTACAGGATCCGGATTCACCGTTCTTCACCACCCCGCATTTCGACGGACATCTGTCGGTCCTGGTGCGCAGCAGCCGCATCGGTGAACTCAGCAAGCAGGAGTTGGCGGAGGTCATCCAGGACGCCTGGCTCAGTCGGGCCTCCCGTAAGCGGGCGGCCGACTGGCTGGCCGCGCACAGTGTCGCGGACTGACCTGCCGTGGCGTGTCCCCGCATTCAGCGCAGCAGTTCGACTACCGCGCCCATCGGCTCCATACTGCTCTCGAGCACCGAGACGTAGCTGAATCCGAACTGTTCCCGGCGCTCTTCCAACTGCCGCGCCATTTCCTTCGGCGTGCCGATCAGCAATGCGGGCAACTCCTCCGGCCGGTCGGCGACATCGGTGGGCAGGTGCGGCCCGTACAGTTCCAGTGCGGCCGACCGTTCCTCCGGTGGAATTACACGCTGCAGTAGGATATTCAGCTCGACCTCCTCGGCCCGTGACCCGAGCAACTCCCGCAGGTACGCCATCCGCGCATCGGTGGCGGCGGGTCCGACGAACTGCAGTGGTCCACCGTTGTACGCCGGCGCGGCACCTGGCAGCGCGACGATATCGGCATACTCGGCCGCGATCCGCAGCAGCCGATCGCCCCAACCCGCGATGACCAGTGGCGGACCCGAGGGCTGCGCGGGCCGGGGCTGATACTCGGGATCGGCGAACAACCGCCGCAGTGTCGCGGCGGTCGTCGCCAACTGCTCGACCCGCTTACCCGCGCTCTCGAAGGTGATTCCGGCCGTTTCGAATTCCTCCCGGACGTACCCGGCTCCGAGTCCCAACTCGACCCGTCCATCGGTGAGTTGATCGGCCGTCGCGGCCTCGCGCGCCAAGAGCGCCGCGTTGTAGAACGGCGTATTCAATACGAAGGTCGTCAACCGGACCCGCTCGGTCGCCTCGGCCGCGAGAATCATCGCCGGAAACGGTGCGGGCAACCCCAGATGGTCGGCCACACCGACCACGTCGTACCCGAGTTCCTCGGCCCTGCGACACTTTCGTATCCACTCCGCCCGCGAAGCGGGAGCGAGCAGAGTGACACCGAACCGGAACTTGCGTCGCGCAGCCGTCACCCTTCCTGTCTACCAGGCCGAACCGATCAGCACGTCGCGAGCGCCAGTCCCACCCAAATCATCCCGGCCGATGCCACCACCGCCGCCAATGCCGGACCCGGTCGCCGCAACCTGGCCGACCCGATGATCTGCCGCACCGCATTTCGCCTTTGCGGCGCACCGGATTTCGTCTCCGATGTCCGCCGCCCCAACCAGCGTCGCACCAACCCGATGGTGCCGATGACGAGTGTCGCGATCAGCATGGCCCCGCCCCTACGCATTCACGGCTGTCCGACGCGCCGACGCGCCGGCAGGCCGTGGCACGACGCCGAACTCGATCAAACTCTCCGCGGTGTCCAGCACCGTCTCCCGCACCGGCCGCATCGACCATCCGAGTTCCCGCCGCGCTTTCTCGGAGCTGAGCTGTTCGGTACGACCCAATGTCGGCACTGTCAATCGAATCCCCTTGTCGAACAATGCAATCGCGCGCACGAGAACATCGGGGATCACCCGAGTAGGTACCCGGTATCCACGCGGCCCGAACTCCTCGGCCAACGTCCGCCCCATATCCGCCATCCAGACATGTTCGCCCGCGCAGATGTACCGATTCCCGACCGCTCCGGGAGCCTCCAGCGCCAGCCGATGCGCCACCGCGAGATCCCGCACATCCACCACTGCCCATCCCACCCGTGGTGAACCCGGCGCATCGCGGGCGAGCAGTCGGCGCACCGGTTCGTGCGAGGTGCTCGTCGCCGTGGATTGCAACGGCCCCAACACCATTCCGGGATTCACCACCACCAGATCGAGATCCGAATTCGCGGCGAAATCCCATGCCGCCCGTTCGGCCAGCGTCTTGCTCTTCTGATAGGCCGCACTGCGTTCGACCACCGACCAATCGGCCTCGGTGCGCACCGCGTCCGTCTCGTGACCATAGGTGATCGCAGCGATCGATGAGGTGAGCACGACCCGCTGAACACCGCTGTCCGCGCACGCCCGCAATACCCGTAATGTCCCGTCGACCGCGGTATCGATCAGTTCCCGTTCGTCGTCCGGTGGCGTCGCCGGAAACGGTGATGCCACGTGCAGGACGAACGCGCAGCCCGAAACGGCCGCCGCCCAGCCCGCGTCGTCGTTGAGATCCACCGCGACGAACTCCAACTCGCCGCCGAGCCGATCCGCGAGTGCCACCAGATGTGCGCGTTTATCCGCTTTTCCGAGGTCGCGAACCGTGCCACGCACGGCATATCCGTGCTCGAGCAGTTCGGCGATGACATGTCCGGCGACGAATCCTGTTGCGCCGGTTACGAGTACCTGTGTGCTCATATGCTTACCCGCTTCGGAGGAGGGATGCGGTCAGCCCCATCTGAGCGCCGCTCAGATAATCTAAGCACTGCATAGTTAGGCTGTCCAGCAGGCGTCGAATACGCTCGATTGGTGACGCGGACCAGTTACCACCACGGCGCGCTGCGCGACACGCTCCTCGCCGCCTGCCTGCGGCTGATCGAGACCGAGGGCCTCGGCGCGGTGAGCCTGCGGCGGGTGGCCCGCGAGGCGGGCGTGAGCACCGGCGCGCCGTACCACCATTTCGCTGATCGCTCGGCCCTGCTCGCCGCCCTGTCGACCGAGGGTTTCCGACGGCTCGGCAGCGACTTGGCCGACGCGCGCGCCGCCGCAGAAACACCGCTGCAAGCGTTGACCGCGCTGGCCGAAACCTATGTGCGGTTCTCCCAGGAAAATCCTGGCTACTTCGGTCTCATGTTCCGCCCGGAACTCTCCCAACCCGAGAAGCATCCGGATGCGGGGGCGGCGGGCGACGCGGCCTTCGATGTCCTCGCCGACACCATCGCCGAAGCCGTCGCCGCCGGATTGCTGCCCGCCGATAAAGCCGACACCCTGGCCGTCATGTGGTGGAGCCTGGCGCACGGCATGGCCTCACTGTGGCTGGACGGTCAACTCGAAAAGCGCAGCATCCAACTCGGCACCACCGCGCCCACGCTGGTCGAGGACATCATGCGCACCTTCACCGCGCTGGTCGGCCCCGGCGCGTGACACCCGCGCGAGCGCACCCGCCACTAGAGTGAAGCCGAACGATTGCTGTCCGATGCACCCGCACTCTTCGAGAGGGATGTTCCGATGACACAGCAGCTCGATCCCACGGTCCAGGAATTCGTCAGCGCGCTCAACGACAACGATCAGGACCGCTTCTATGCCATCCTCACCGACGACGCGACCATGTCCGACGACGGTGTGGAGCGCAACCTCGTCCAGTGGACCGACTCCGAGATCTTCGGCAGCAATGGGCGCATGAATGTCGAATCGATCGGCGACAACGGCACCGAACTGGTTGCCGACTACACGAATTCCCGCTGGGGTTCGATGCGCACCACGTGGCGCTTCATCGTCCGCGACAGCAAGATCAGTCGATTCGAGACCGGCCAAGCCTGAGTACCCTCGAGTTCGTGTTCACCACGCCCCGTTACGGCACGGGCTCCCTGGCTGATCTGTTCCCCTCCCTCCTCGCCGGGCTCGGCGTGCCCGGCGAGGTCGACCGGCTCGGCCTCGCGCTCGCTGCCGACCGGGTCTGCGTGCTGCTGATCGACGGTCTCGGCGCGGATGCACTCGCCGCGAATTCCGATGTGGCGCCATTCCTGTCGGCACTGGCGCAGCGCACGCTGACGGCCGGCTTCCCGAGTACGACGACGGTCAGTCTGAGCTCACTCGGCGTCGGCGTGCCCCCCGGCGAACACGGGTTCACCGGATACCTGATACACGTGCCCGGCTACGACCGGCTGGTGAATGCGCTGACCTGGCGGCTACACGGCGTGGGACCGAAGATCGACCTGCTGCACGATCTGGTGCCGGAGCAATTCCAGCCCACTGCCACGGTTTTCGAGCGCGCCGCGGCCGACGGTATCGCGGTGGCCCAGGTCGCGCCGCGTCTACAGGCGGGGTCCGGGCTGACCAGGGCGGTGCTGCGCGGCTGCGAATTCCGGCCCTATGTTTCTGTCGGCGATTTCGTCGACGGCGTCGCCACCGCACTGCGCGCGGGCCCGCGCTCGCTGGTCTACGCCTACCACGGCAACCTCGACACGACCGGTCACGTGCGCGGACCATCCTCGGACGCTTGGCTTTTGGAGCTCGCGCACGTCGACCGACTGGCCGCCACCATCGCCGAACATCTGCCACCCGATGCCGCGCTCATCGTGACCGCCGACCACGGCATGGTGGAACTCGCCGACCGCGTCGACTACGACAAGACCGAGGTACTGCGCGAGGGCGTACGGCTACTCGGCGGCGAGCCGCGCGCCCGCCATGTCTTCACCGTCGACGGCGCGACCGCCGAGGTGGCGGCGACCTGGCGGGAATACCTCGGCGCCGACTTCGATGTCATCCCCCGCGCCGAGGCGATCGATCGCGGGTGGTTCGGCCCCACCGTGGCACCGCATATCGCCCAGCGCATCGGCGATCTCGTGGTCGCGGCAAGTGGTCTGCGCGGCGTCGTGCGCACCGGTGCCGAACCGCTCGAGTCCATGCTGATCGGCCATCATGGTTCGCTCACATCGGCGGAGATGAATGTGCCGCTGTGCACGTTCCGACCGTAATCGTGCCGTTGCCCTAGGCTGTACCGCGTTGTCGCGGGCATGGTCGCCCGCCGAACCGCCAGGAGGATCTCTATGAACGCCACGCTCTTACGCACCGGACTCGGGGTCGCGGCGGTCGCGGCACTGCTGGCCGGCTGCAGCGATATCGAGCGGGCGCTCAACCAGGGTGGCGACACCACCTGCCGCGATTACGTCAAACAGGATCAGGACACCAAGCGCACGACGATCACGAAATTCATCAAGCAGCAGACCAAGGATGATCACGAGCCCGCAGGCACCGCGGTCGATGCCACGATGATCCAGGTGGACCTGCTGTGCGGCGCCCAGGTCAATCAGGACACCCCGATCAAAAAGGCTGATATCGCAGGCATTTTCCTCAACAAGTAGTCCGAATACGCGACAAGCGGACACGTAAAGCGGCCCCCAGCAGATCGAAAACTGAGGGCCGCTTTGCTATTTCGCGACTACGTGCGGTCGAACTCGCCATCATTCACGCCAGCGGTGAAGGCGGCCCACTCGCCGGGCGTGAAGACCAGCGCGGGGCCGGTCGGGTTTTTGGAGTCTCGGAGTCCGACATGTCCTTCTGCGAGGAAAGCAACTTCTACACAGTCGGATCCCCCCTGACTGCGGCTCGACTTGAACCACCGAGCGCCGGTCAGGTCAACGTTCATTCTCGTCTCCTTGCTGCTATCTCTCTCAACATGTCGCGGCTCGAACGAGGGTCCATGCTCGCCTGGTGGAGCTGCCGGAACGCCTTGCGAAACGTCAGCACATCCGCCCTCCTCTCAAGATAGGCGCTGCCCGCGTAACCCTCGCAGTAGACCTGAGACGGTTCCACGACCTGTTTGCCGCGCGTGTCACGACCGAAGTCCATGATGGTGAACGGTGGCGGCGCCGCCCCGAGCGGGATACCGACGCGGAAGGGCATCACGCGGATCTCGATGTTGTCGCGTGTGCTCATGTCGGCGATGTGTCGCGCTTGCGCGGCCATCAGCGCATGGTCGCCGACCACTGTCCGCAGCACGTTTTCATGCAAGATGACTGACACCGCTGCGGGTTCGCGTGAACGGGTCAGAATGCGTTGTCGCTGCACACGCACCTGCACGCGCCGTTCGATTTCATCGTCGGTATCGTCTGGGAAGTAGAGCCTGTCAACGGCTCGCGCATAGTCCGCGGTTTGCAGCAAGCCGTGCACCATAAGAGGCTGGAATATCGTCAAAACCTTTGCGCTGGACTCTAATCCGACATACAGGTTGGCCCACGCGGGGATTAGATCGCTGTAGGCGTGCCACCATGACTTCACTGGTGCCAGCTCGGCGAGCCCCTGCGCGACGCCCGTTCTCTCCTCGGGCAGTCCGTATACCTCGCAGAGCGACAGAACGTCACTGACCCTTACCTTCTCGGTCTCGCCCCGTTCGAGGCGACTCAGCGTCGGTCTGCTCCACTGTACGAGCGCCGCCGCCTCCTCCAGGCTCATTCCCGTTGCTGTGCGCGCATCTCGCAGCAAACGACCAAGCTGCCTGCGCGGCAAAGTGGTTCCTGTGTCCTCGAGTTCGTCTTCCGCCATCTGCCCCACCCTCTCATTCGGCCAAACTGTTCCTCTCGTTTCGAGAGGCACACTATGCGTTTCACGAGAAGGATTCAGCAGATTCGCGGAGATTTCGGCAGCTCGTGATTGTGCCCTGCTCGGCATCGGCACTTGACACACCCTTGCGGCATGTCCACGCCGAAACGAGAGCTTCCGCAACGAGATCCGTTCACCGGGCGGCCAGTTGCGTACAGCGGCGCACCGCCCGAGCTGGTCGAGCAAGTCGCGGCCGCCGTCCGTGAGTGGGCAGGCCCGCCGATAGCTCCATCCGTGCGTCGTCTGCTCGCGGACTTTCACGAAGACACCCAGCAGAAACTCGACCGCGCTCCCATCGACAGCCGTCCGATGTTTCATGGGGCGGACGGCTCGGTGTTGCCGGTCGACGAGGACGGATGGATTTCCGATTCGGACGCCGATCTCGACCATGCCGACGCAATCACCATTGAGCCCACAGATGTTCGCGACATCGAGGAGTCGTGAGTCCGAAATACCATGAACCCAACGGTGTTTCGCCTCGTCCCGACGAACCGGACATACACGTCAGGGTGTTCCTGCACGGCGTGCGCCTCGACTACGCCGCCTGCCTTACCGCCGCGCTGATATTCACGCGTGAGCACCAGAGGCGGCACTACGCCGACGCGGTCACCATCGACCTCGGTGACACCAGTCGCTATCCGCGCCTTCCGTGCGAACGCCTCTTCCTCGGCTCATGAGGCGACAGTGACCCGCGGATGGCGAAGCCCAAGAGCGTCAATGGATTCCGTCGAGCCGTTCGACCTCTCGGGCGGCAGAAAGCGCTGGTCAAGGCTCAGCAGCCAGGTCATGCGTATTTTGCATTAATGTGATCTGAATCACACTCCGCCGGGCATTTTGTCGGTCGTGCATGGCATGGTGGGCGACATGCCTTTTGCCGATTCCGTCGTCGCCACGGATGTCATCCGCGTGCTCGGTGCCAGTGAGCACAATCTGCGCAATGTGTCGTTGGAGATCCCCAAGAACAAGATCACCGTCTTTACCGGCGTCTCCGGGTCGGGCAAATCGTCGATCGTCTTCGACACCATTGCCGTGGAGTCGCAGCGTCAGCTGTACGCGACATTTCCCGCATTCATTCTCAACTTCCTGCCGCGCTATGAGCGGCCGCACGCCGAGGCGATCGAGAACCTGACGGCTCCGGTCATCATCGACCAGCAGCCCGTCGGCGGCGGGCCGCGCTCGACCGTCGGGACGATGACCGACATCTACTCGATGGTGCGGGCGATGTTCGCCCGATTCGGTTCGCCTTCAGCCGGATTCGTCTACAACTACTCGTTCAATGTGCCGCAGGGCATGTGCCCGGACTGCGATGGACTCGGGGTCACGGTCCGGGCCGATCCGGATCGCTTGGTCGACCGGAGCAAATCGCTGAACGAGGGCGCGATTCTGCTGCCCGGTTATGCGGTGGACAGTGGCGAGTGGCAGATGTACGGCAAATCCGGGCGCTTCGATCCGGACAAGAAACTGGCCGACTACACCGAGGACGAGTTCACCGACCTGCTCTACGGCACCGGCGGCAAGGTGGAGCTGACCTTCGCCAAGGGCACCTGGAAGGCGAATTACGAAGGGCTGGCGGCCAAATTCACGCGCACCCGGTTGCAGCGCGACACCTCCACGCTCAGCGAGAAGACGCGCGAACAGATGCAGAAATTCCTCACCGAGGGTGTCTGCGCTACCTGTCGTGGTGCGCGGCTCAACGAAGCGGCATTGGCCACGAAGATCGGTGGCCGCAATATCGCCGACTGGTCCGAACTACAGATCACCGATCTGATGGCGGTACTCGATGAGATCACCGATCCGGCCGCACTCGGACTGGCCGCCGCGATCCGGACCGCGCTGCAGCGGGTGACCGATATCGGACTCGGTTATCTGAGCCTGGATCGGCCGACCTCGACCCTGTCCGGCGGCGAGGGGCAGCGGCTCAAGATGATCAAACATCTGTCGAGCACGCTGATCGGGATGACCTATGTCTTCGACGAACCGAGCGTCGGATTGCATCCGCGTGATGTCGGCCGGCTGAACAACCTGCTGAAGGCATTGCGGGACAAGGGCAATACGGTGCTGGTGGTCGAGCACGATCCGGATGTCATCCAGATCGCCGACCATATCGTCGATGTCGGGCCGCGTGCCGGTCTGCACGGCGGGCAGGTGGTCTTCGAGGGCACCTTCACCGAACTGCGGACCGCGGATACGCCGACGGGTGCCGGATTGCGCAGGCCGTTCACGGTGAAGGAAACCTTCCGTAAGTCGAACGGCGCGTTGCTGATCGAGCATGCGAATGTGCACAACCTGAAAGATGTGACAGTCGCGGTGCCGACCGGCATTCTCACCTCGATCACCGGCGTCGCCGGCTCCGGTAAGAGCAGTCTCATCCGCGATGTGTTCGTCCGGCAGTATCCGGATGCGATCTTCGTCGACCAGTCGGCGATCGGGGCATCGTCGCGGTCCACGCCCGCAACGTATCTGGGCCTGATGGACCCGATCAGGAAGCTGTTCGCCAAGGCGACGGGGGAGTCGCCCGGCCTGTTCAGTTTCAACTCGACCGGAGCCTGCAAACAGTGCGAGGGTCGCGGCGTGATCATTACCGAGATCGCCTATATGGACCCGGTGACCACCCACTGCGACGCCTGCGACGGACGACGGTTCTCCGACGAGGTGCTGGCACTGACCTTGCGCGACAAGTCGATTGCCGATGTGCTGGCGATGTCGGCCGAAGAAGCCCTCGGTTTCTTCACCGAAAAGGCACTGTCCACCAAGCTGCGCACGATGAACGAGGTAGGCCTCGACTATCTCAGCCTGGGCCAGGCCATGAGCACCCTGTCCGGCGGCGAACGCCAACGGATCAAACTGGCGACCCAACTCCAGAACACCGGCACCGTCTATGTCCTCGACGAACCGACCACCGGTCTGCACATGTCGGATGTGGACACTCTGCTCGCCTTGATGGACGGTTTGGTCGACCGCGGAAATACGGTGGTGGTGATCGAACACAACCTCGACGTGGTGGCCCACTCCGACTGGGTGATCGATCTCGGCCCCGATGGTGGCAAGGACGGCGGCGAAATCGTCTTCACCGGAACCCCCGCCGAATTGCTGACCCACCCCACCTCACTCACCGGGGAGTATCTGCGCAAGTACAAGGCCGCCGGGTAGGGATCAGGCGGAGTCGACCAGGGAGCGGACGTGCGCGGCGGCGGTGGCGTCGTCGCGCCACGTGCAGGCCAGGCCGAAGGCGGCGACTCGGCCGGTGGCGAGAACCGCTCGGACGGCGGTTGAAACTTCGGCCAGGGCGGGGCCGTCAGGCGCGGGGAAGAGCAGGCCCGGGAGGTCATCCGGGGTGACCACGTCGAAGTCGATGTGAAGGTAGAGCGGGCCGTCCGGGAGGTCGCCGATGTCGTCGACCGGACGGTGCCGGATCTGCGCGGTGCGCAGGTATTCGACCTCCGGTGGGTCGAGATCGCGGCCGCCGACCAGGACGGCACGGTCTTCGGGGATGTCGCGCAAGCCGATTCGGTCGGCTATGAGGTGACGGCCGTAGCCGATGAGCATGCGCAGCGGAAAGCCACCGAGGTAGCCGGACGCGGAGGTCTCGAGGGTTTGTACGTCGCCGTGTGCGTCGAACCAGACGAGCGCGGGATCCAGTCCGGCCCTTTGCAATCCGGCGACCGTGCCGAGCGCGGTCGTGCAATCTCCGGAGGCGACGATCGCGCGTTCACCGCGAATCGCGGACTCCGCAACGCGATCCGCCACCGCGTCGTACAGCACGGCCATCCGCGCCCACGGATCATCGACATCCGGCAGCTCGGCCGTGACCACCGCATCCGGGGTGATCGGAGCATCGATCTCCGGCCGGTATTCATCGAGGTGGTACGGCACGAGCATGCGCATCTACCGAGCCTATTCGGGGCCGAAGCACACGGCCACCGAATTAGGACGACGTGCCCGGCTCATTGCGCCGCGTTCACCGACACAGACAGGTACCCACCCGCCTGCACCGCGCCGGTGATGAGTGCGCGAACGTCACGTGGTGCACTCGGCAGCAGGTCGAGCAGGTCGGTGTTCGACGCTTCGAGCAGTCCGGCACCGAGGTTCGCGAACAACGAGAGCGTGTGCGTGATCTGATACGGCTCCAATCCGCTGCCCTGCAACATATCCCGCATTTCGCCGAGTGAGATGGGTGCGTATCGCACCGGGCGACCGAGGGATTCGCTCAGGATCTCGGCGATATCGGCACCGCCGACCGCGGTCACACCCTCCAGTTCGTACACCTTGCCCGCATGCCTGCTCCGTCGCCCCGCAGCCAGATCGCGCTCGGTCTCGGCGGCCACCCGCACGGCCACCTCGGCCAGATCCTCGCGCGCCACCACCGATATCCGGCCGGTGCCGAATGCCGCGGCGAATACCCCGGATTCGGCCGAGGAGGCGGCACCAGCGACGGCGAGCCCGACCGGCACCTCCGCGTATAGGCCGTTGCGCAGGACGGTCACGTCGAATGGTGCTGCGGCCAGCTGCTTCTCGGTCCACCGATGCGGCAGGGCAATGGTCATCAGATCGCCGGAACCCGCGAGACTGGTGTAGATCAGGTGCCGGACCCCGGCGGCCGCGGCGGCATCGATCACAGCACCGTGGCGGGCCAAGACCACATCGTCTTCGGCATATCCGGCCGAAATCAGTACCAGGACATCGACATCCCGCAGTCCCGCGGACAATGTTGCCGAATCGTCGAAATCGATTCGGCGCGTGATGGTGTCGTCACCGGAGCGGCTGCCCGCCGCTACTGTCAGTCCGTCGAGGGCGGACAGGCCGCGGTGGACGCGGCCGCCGAGGGATCCGGAGATACCGGTTACCAGGATCATCGCAACGCTCCCGATTGTTGTAGTTGCTGAATTCGTCCCCAGCATCGGTGGCCGCGACGCGCGGCATAAGGAGGCACTTTCATGTCGGTCACGAACACAGCGATCACCGCGCAGGTCGCGGGCACTATTCCCGATGGGCCCTGTGGCGATGACGACTGCGGCATCCGCGATGTGCTCGACCGGCTGGGGGATCGGTGGACGGTATTGGTGATCGTCGAATTGAGCAAAGGGGTGCGGCGTTTCCGTGAGTTGGAGCGGGCGATTCCCGGAATCTCACAGCGGATGCTGACACTGACCACCAAGCGGCTGTGCCGCGACGGCATGGTGGAGCGCATCGCGTATCCGACGATTCCACCGCAGGTCGAATACCGGCTCACCGACACCGGCCAGAGCCTGGCCGAGGCCATCGGCGCACTCGCCGACTGGTCGCGCGACCATAAGGACCGCATCGCCGACGCCCGCCGACGCTGGGACACCGAGCACACCGACTGAACATCTGTCGCGCGAGGGCGAACAGCGCTTGAATGGAACCATCCCCACAGGGAGGTTTCCGATGACCCTTACCGCTCGTGACCTGCTCTACGGGATCCAGGCCGAGCTGGCCCCGCACGACGACGACAACCGCATGGTTCCGCTCATCTCGGTGGGCAAAGCGCCACGCGCGGTCTTCGCGGCGATCGCCGCCGAGGAACAGCGCATCACCAGCAGTGACTGGCGCAGCTTCCACGCCTTGGCGACGCGGGCGGACGAACCGCACGTCAGAGCGTTCCTCGATGGCCTCCCACCAGGCGAGCGGCAGGCACTCGCGCTGTTGGACGCGCTCGTGGCGGCGGCCGGACCCGACCAGGGCATGGAGCTACCCAGAGCGGGGTGCCAGGCCTACCCGGCCTATGTCGCCTGGTTGGCGCTGAACGCCGAGCCTTCCGCCGCCGCGGCGGGAATCTACGCGAATGTCGCCGCATTCGGCCGCTACTGCCGGGCCGTCGCCGAAGGCATGCGCGCGCACTACGAGTTCGACGCCCCGGCCTGCGCATTCTTCGACCTCTTCGCCGCCGATGCACCCGAAGTCGAACAGCGTGCCCTCGCCGCAATCCAGTCCGGAATCGACAGCGGACGATTGAATCCGAACGACGCGCACTTGTACGCCAGACTCTTCCAGAACTACGAACTCATGTTCTGGAACACCCTTGCCGACGAGTTCGCGGGATAACACCGCCACCGCGTGCCGGTGGAAGCGTCCGCAGCGGCGGTGAAGGCCGAGGTCGACAAGCTCGGGTTCCTGCGCAACCTGGGCGCCGATCGTCTGATCGAACATCCTGTAATCGGTGCGGGTTCAGGCGGTCCACGGACGCCAACGGCCCGAGATAGCCTCGGGCCGTTGATCTTCGGACTGTCGTATCTGGCCGCCGTGCAGGGGTGCCGACAGCATCATCGATGACGAAATTCAGCTGGGGACTTCGAATATGCCGCTACTTGACCGAGTTGGCCAACTGATCGGCATAGGGGGCAGTAAGTTTTCCGACGATGGGAAGCGCCGCGCGGACACCGCCGGTGTTGTTCGCCTGGACCATGGCCATGATCCAGACGACGACCGCGAAGACCGCGACTGCGAGTCCGGCGAGGCTGAAGATGATCCCCAGGACTCCCAGGAGCGAGCCGACGATGCTCAGAACAATATTGACCACCGAGACCGCCCCGAAGAAGACGATCGATTGCGAGGCATGGAATTTCACATCGGGATCTTTCTTTCCCACGAACAGGAAGATGATTCCGGTGAGCCACCCCAGCGCGTACGACAGGATCGCGCTGGTCTTTTTGTCCAAACCGGCGGACTGCGGTTGGTTCATGGGAGATTGAGAAGATGTCATGGGGCAAGTAGATGCCGCGCGCGCCACCTACCGATCCCAGGTTTCAGCCCGAACCCACAGGTCGCGGGCCAGCCGACGACTGGGAACCCGGACGTGGTTCTCTCGACGAGACGACTGCCAACAAGCTCGAAACGCCTGGACGATGGCTCATTACACAATCGAGCACCGAAAAATCCGCAGAGTAGCCGAGTCGGTCTCCGAGAAAGGGCCGCTGCACGGTCATCGTCATGGCGCGGTGCGTTCGGTCGGCCTCGAATCGATACAGCCACCTGCAGGCCGCCTGCCCCGCGCCGGCAGGTTCGATCAGCGATGCATTCGGCAGTTGCGGGCGTTCGCGTGCGCGCCCTCGGCGGCATGAGCGCGCACAGATGTCTACAACCATGAGACAGACTTTTCCGGTGGTGCCTGTCACGACAATCTTCGCGTAATGGCTACGGGGCGAACGGCTATTCGAGCGAAAATAGTGCAGGTCAGAGTGCCTGCGGCACAATGCTTCCGGGCTCCGATTCTGTCACCGACACCCTGGCAGGATTCGAAAATGCGTTCTATCATCGGTTCCGTCGACGGCTGATGAGCGAAAGAAGTGGCCGAATTGGCTGATGAACAGGTGGACCCGACGGCGGACGAAGACGACTACGACGTCAACCTGGAGGAACCCGTCATCGACTCCGCTGTGCCGACCACTTGGCAGGAATTCGCCGAGGATGCCCGGACAGGACAGTCCGGCAACGTCGCGCACGTGGCCATAGAGGGGTTCAGCGTCACTCTTCCAGGGGTGGCCCGCCTCATCGAGTAGACATTGTCACTCGTGTTGGATCGCCATGCCGACCACATCGGGCGGGATTTCGACCTGCCGCATTTCTCCTGGGGAACGCACTATTCGGCATGTGCGGACGTTATCGGCTAGAGGCGTATCGCCGTACGGACGAGGTCGGCGATGGCTTTGGATCTGCTGTGTGGTGGCCAGGCGATGACGGTGGTGACGGCCGGTGCGTCCGGCACCGGCACGGTGGCGTGATCGTCACGTAGCTGGGCTCGGAGCGACTCGGGCACGACCGCGCAGGCCCGTCCGAGCGTGATCAGCTGGGTCAACTGGGTATGGTCGCGAACCTGCGGGCCGGGGCCGTCCGGGTAACTTCCATCCGGTCGAGGCCAGCGCGGCAGGGGCAGGTCGGTCAGGGCGTTGACCTCGGCCATCGACATGTGGGGTCGGTTGGCGAGGGGGTGCCCTGCGGGCAGGACCACGACCTGCTGTTCGGTGTGCAGGTCCTCGGTGTCGAATCCGGTAGTCGTGTCGTAGGGCCGGTGGAGCAGAGCAACGTCGGCACGCCCGTTGCGTAGCAGGCTTTCCGGTTCGCCGGGCCCGCAGAGCATCACCTCGACTGCGACAGCGGAGTGGTCGGCGGCGTAGGCGTCCAGCAGCTTCGACAACAGTTCGCTGGACGCTCCTGCCTTGGTGGCCAGCACCAGACCGGGCCGGTCGGCAGCGGCGCGGCGGGTGCGGCGCTCGGCGGCTTCGACCGCTTCGAGAGCGAGCCGGGCCTCCCGCAGAAGCACCGACCCGGCCTCGGTCAACGTGATTGCGCGCGAACTGCGGTGCAGCAGAACGACTCCGAGCCGCCGTTCCAGCTGCTGGATCGCCCGCGACAGCGGTGGTTGCGCCATCGCGAGCCGTTGTGCCGCCCGCCCGAAGTGCAACTCCTCGGCGACGGCGACGAAGTATCGCAACTCCCGTGTCTCCACCATGGCATCGTATCCGGCGCTCACCACGACGAATACCCGTGCGGTATCGTCGCCCACCTAGTCGGTCTTGGACGCCCCACCCGAGTCCGCAACATGATCAACGGCATGAGTGAACGGACGATCGCGCTGGTGACCGGCGCGAACAAGGGAATCGGATACGAGATCGCGGCGGGCCTGGGCGCCCTTGGCTGGCGAATCGGTGTGGGCGCGAGGGATCAACAACGCCGCGACACCGCCGTGGAGAAGCTGCGCGCGGCCGGGGCCGATGCGTTCGGTGTGCCGCTCGACGTGACCGACGACGCGAGTGTGGCTGCGGCGGCCGAGTTGATTGCCGACCATGCCGGCGGGCTCGACGTCCTGGTGAACAATGCCGCGATCAACGGCGTCACCGGCGATATGCCGCAGACACCGACCACGGTCGATCCCGCGACCGTGCGAGCTATCGTGGAAACCAACGTGATCGGGGTCATTCGGGTGACCAACGCGATGCTGCCGATGCTGCGCGCTTCGGCTTCACCGCGAATCGTCAACATGTCCAGCAGTGTCGGTTCGCTCGCCCTGCAAACCACACCCGGCATCGACATGGGCCCAGTTCCTGCTGCCTATTTGGCGTCGAAGACCTTCCTCAACGCCGTCACCATCCAGTACGTCAAGGAACTGGGTGATACCAACATCCTGATCAACTCGGGCTGTCCCGGTTTGACCGCCACCGACTTCACCGGTTTTAGCGGCGACCGTACACCGCAACAGGGTGCGGCCATCGCGATTCGCCTCGCGACCCTGCCCGACGACGGCCCGACCGGCGAATTCCTGAACGACGCCGGAGCGGTGCCCTGGTGACGGGCACACCCGTGCGAACCATTCCCGTTCCCGAAGTCGGCCGCGCCTGGCGCGCCGGAGGAGAAGCAAGACAATGACAAAGGCAGTCAGGTACGACGAATTCGGCGGAATCGACGTCCTGTGGATCGACGAGGTCGACCGCCCCGTGCCCGGGGAAGGGCAGGTCCTCGTGCAGGTGAGAGCGGCAGGCATCAACCCCGGTGAGGCGGCATTACGCACCGGCGCGATGACGGACATCTTTCCCTCGACCTTTCCCTCCGGGCAGGGCAGCGATCTCGCCGGAGTCGTCGTCGAGATCGGCGCCGGAGCCGACCGATTCTCGCCCGGCGACGAGGTGATCGGATTCTCCGAGAAGCGAGCCGCTCAGGCCGAGCTGGTCCTGGTCGACGTCGACAACCTCACCCCCAAACCGAGGAACGTCTCATGGGAGGTGGCGGGCGGCCTATACATCGCCGGTGTGACTGCATGGGGGGCAGTGCATTCCGTACAGCTAGAGAAGGGCGAGAGCGTCGTCGTCTCCGGAGCAGCCGGAGGAGTCGGCTCGTTCGCCGTTCAGCTCGCGCGCCGTGCCGGAGCCATGGTCATCGGCCTGGCGAGCGAGGGCAACCACGAGTGGCTGCACAGCCACGGCGTGATCCCCGTCGCATACGGTGACGGCGTCATGGACCGGATCAAGGCCGCCGCACCGGGCGGCGTCCATGCCTTCATCGACACCCACGGCGGCGGGTACGTCGAACTGGCCCTCGCTCTCGGCGTCGCAATCGAACGGATCGACACCATCATCGATTTCGCAGCAGCCGCGAAGTATGGGGTCAAGACCGAACCCGGGCCCAACGGCAGGGCGGGCGCCGAGGTGCTCGCCGAATTGGCCGACCTGATTGCCGACGGACACCTCGAAGTTCCTATCGCGAACGTCTACCCGTTGACTCAGGTTCGTCAGGCCTACACCGAACTCGAACGCAGACACACCCACGGCAAAATCGTGCTGAGGCCCTAGCTGGCACCACACAGTGCGGCGCGCTTTCAGGGGACTGGTGCGTTCGGCGTCAGCGTGGGGAGTGCAGGTGCCTGGTGTCGCGTCGCAGTCCAACCTCTGGCGAGTTCCGTGGTGCTCCCGCTGCAGGTGACGCCGACAGCTTGTCACTCGTTGATCTAGTGAGTTCCGCAGCAGCGCTGGCCTTTTCGGGAGGAACGGGCTGCATACGCGTTCACGCCAGGGCGAGGCCCGCTCAGCGGTGCCCGCCGGTGTGAAAGTGGGAGCAGATGTCGGTGCGGCGGCCGTCCACAGTGGTGGCCGCCTGCCCTGCGCCGTGGCCTTCCAGGGCCGCGAACGGTCCGCACTGGTTGGCGGTGATCCAGACATGGATCATCGGATTACCCGCGCCGGGGTTGATCGAGTTGGGCGGGCAGGTGCCCTGGGCGTCGGTGACACCGGCGACCTGAGGACCGTCGGCGCTGTTCTTCCAGCAGAGGTTGTCGTGGACGTGCCACTGCATCAGGGGCCCGCCGTAGTCCACCAGCTCGGTGTCGTCGATCTTCTTGCCCTTGGCGATGTACATCGCCGAGACCAGGGTCCGATCGGCGCCGTCGACCCGGTAAACCAGGGACTCCGGGTGGGTGGCGTCGAGGAATCGGTCGTCGCGGATGTAGCCGGTGTTGATGTAGTGCTCGTAACCGGTGGCCGAGTCGCCGATGGAGCGAAAGCCCAGTGCGCCGATGGAACTGACGTCGGCGAACGCGGGCAGCCGGTCGAGGGTACTGCGAATCAGGGCGGTCGCGCGCTGCTCCTGCGCGGCGGTCACGCCCGGCACGCCGGACACATCGATCGGGGTCGCCGGATCCCACGGCCGCGGCCATGCGGTGCCGGTCCCGTGGTCGTGGTCGGTGTGGTCGCCGCCGGTGGCATGGGTATGGTCGCCGGCGTCGTGGCTGTGCACGTGTCCGGCGCCGCCGAGCATCGCCGCGACGGCGAGGGCGCCGGCCAGACCGGCGGCGGTCGCGGTCGGTGCCGTGGGCAATGACGCGCCAGGGCGCGCCAGGGTGAGGGTTGCACCGGCGATCGCGAGCAGCCCCAGCGCCGCGCACGTGCTGTCGAGGAACTGCGGCGCCTCCGCTGTGTCGAGGCCGTCGGGCCACGGCAGTCCCGCGAACCGGGTGTACCCCCAGATCACCACCGCGACGAGGTTCACCCCGATCACCGTGACCGGCACGGCCTTTCGCGTGCTCACCGACGCCAGCAGCCCGGCCACGCATTGTGCTGCCGCGAGCACGACCATCAGCCGGGCGAGGGTGGCGTGCTCGGTATGCAGTCCCGCGGCGAACAGGTGCAATGCACCCGCCCCGACCGACGCCGCACCACCGAGCAGCAGGAATCCGTTGCGCCCACCAGTCATGTTCGATCTCCTTCGTTCGCCCTGGACGCTACTTGGCCGGGTCGGGCCTCGCTCCCATGACATGTGAGAGATCTCTGAGGTTTTAGCGCCCTGTCACGGCGCCGGACGCGCTACACCGATCCCGAGACGGCGGCCCTTCGGCGTGCGCGGTCATGGCATGTGCGCGTGTTGAGTTGTTATGTGCCCGAGGCCATGTCGGCGGCGAGGATGTAATTCGGGTGGCGATCGAGGTTGGTGCGGGCGCGGTCGTAGCGCATGGTGGTGCGTGGGTCGGCGTGGCGGGCAGCGATCTGGACGTCTCGTAGGTCGACTCCGGCATCGAGCATGGTGGTGACGAATGGATAGCGCAACATGTGCGGGTGCATCCGGGGTAGCCGAGTCCTGGGCCAGGCGGCGCAGTCGTCGTGTCGCGCAATGCCGATCCACGCGCTGGTCACTGGGGGCATGCCACGCCCGACTCAGCCAGGGAAGTAGCTTGTGTGGCTGAGTTCACGGTGCTCGCGTCGTGTTCGTGAGTAGCGTCTCGAGTATGGACAATGAGGGACCCAGCCGGACAGCGCTCGTGACTGCTTACGCCCGTGCCTATCATCAAATTGTTGACCGGCCAAGGATTCTTACCGATCCACTGGCGGCACGTCTGCTGGGTGTCACTGTGGATGAGCTGACCGAATTGGGCAGGCCCGCAGAGGATCGTCCCGGTAGCGATGTCGGTCCGGGAATCCTGCGGCTGGGTGTCAGTGATCGGCCGCGCCGCCTGTTCTTTGCTGCTCGTGCCCGTTTCGCCGAGGATCGTGTGGCCGAGGCCGTCGCTGCCGGCGTGCGACAGGTCGTGATCCTCGGCGCGGGCCTGGATACCTTCGCCTACCGCAACCCTCATCCTGGCCTGCGTGTATTCGAGGTCGACCATCCCGCTACCCAAGCGTGGAAACACCAACGCCTCGCCGCATCCGGTATCGACCAGCCCGAGCGGTTGACTTTCGTGCCGGTCGACTTCGAAACCGACACACTGGCAACACGATTGGAGGCCGCCGGATTCAGCCGTACCGATCCGGCCGTATTCGTGTGGCTCGGTGTCGTCTTCTATCTGACCCCGGACGCCGCCCGCGCTACCCTCGAATACATTGCTCGTCAATCCGAGCGGGTCGAGGTGATCTTCGACTACCTGCAGTCGGCAGACACCGACGAGGATCGTGCGCAGATGCAGGTGCGCGCGAATCGAGCGGCAGCTGTCGGCGAACCCTGGTTCAGCTACTTCACTCCTGACGACATCGCCGCACAGTTGCGCGCGCTCGGCTTCACCGACGTCGAAGACCACTCCGCCACGGACGTCATCGCTGGGTACCTCGACGGATCCGCGGAATTCGAGGGCGAACCACCCCAGGCACTGCGCCCTGTCCGCATACTACGGGCGCGCCGCTGAGGATTCCCCGCAAGTTCCTTGCCAGCGCAGGCCCAGCCGCGGCCGGTCTCCGGTGATTCCGGAGACCCTGAGTCGTTCGCGCATGCTATTCGTCGTCGGCGGTGTCCGGGTCGCGCAGCGGTCTATGGACCCCGCCGAGGTCGGGCAGGTGGTGTAGTGCCGTCGATGCCGATATGGGCGCGCACGAACGCCGACAAGCGCTCGAGGTCGGCGTCCAGCACCGAGTAGCCGCCACCCCGACGACCCACTGACACCCGAGGAAACGGCCTCCAGACCCAAGTCCTCCAGCGTCCAGACAACCAGTAGCCAGCCGGAACCCTCAACGCCGCACCCATCCCTGACCAGGGACTACGCCATATCCGTTGTTTTTCGGCGATTACTACCGGAACCCCATATCCAATGGCTACTGCGCAGAGTACACCTTGGGTGAGGTGCTCAAAAGCTGTGCGAGCTAAGGCTTCTCGACCGCACAGTGCGACACCGCGCGATCGGGTTTCCGGTGCTAGCGCTGTTCGCTCAGCTGCTGGGTTCCGGTGATCCGGAGCAGTTCGAGCGCTGAGGCAGCGGGGGTATCGGGTGCCGCGGAGTACACGACCACGGCCTGGTCGCTGTCGGGAACGAACAGGGCGTCGCAATCCAGGACCAACCGCCCGACCTCGGGATGATCGATGGTCTTGGTGGCGCTGCGCCAGTTGCCGGTGCTCCCTTCGCGCCACAGTCGGTCGAATCGCGTACTGCGCGAACGTAGTTCGGCGACGAGACGAGCCAGGTCCGGATCGTCGGGATAGGCCGCCTTCGCGCTGCGCAGCGAGCTGACCCAGGATTCGGCGGCCGCCTCGGCCTCAGTGGGCGTGAAGACCACGCGGGAAGGTTCGGTCCCGAGGAAGGACTGCCAGATGATGTTGCGCCGGGCGGGCGACCACGCGGAGAAGTCCCCGAGCAATGCGGCGGCCATCGAATTCCAGGCCAGCACATCGGCTTTCGCGGAGATCACCAGTGCGGGCAGATCTGCCATCCGGTCCAGCAGTCGCAGCACGCTCGGTCGCACCACCATGTTGATGCGACCCTCCTGCGGTGGCGCGGAACCGGCGAGCCGGAACAGCAGATCGCGTTCGGGATCCGCGAGCCGGAGGGCGCGGGCGAGCGCGCCGAGCACCGCCACCGACGGTCGCGGTCCACGCCCCTGTTCGAGCCGAACCACATAGTCGACACTGACACCGGCCAGTTGCGCGACCTCCTCGCGCCGCAGCCCCGGCACCTGGCGCCGCGAACCGCTCGGCAGCCCGACATCGCGCGGCCGCACCCGGGCACGGGCCTGCCGCAGCAGCGTGGCGAGTTCGGCGCGATCCATGCCTCGATGATGCCGCAGCGCGCGGGCGCCGGGGTGGTACTGCCGGTCCCAGGAGTTATCGGCCCTGGAGCGAGATTCGGGTGGCGGGCCAAGGTCGAGTCGTGAGCAACACGACAACAGCCCTGGTGACCGGGGCGAACAAGGGAATCGGCCGCGAAACGGTCCGCAGGCTGGCCGAGCTCGGCTGGCAGGTATTCCTCGGTGCCCGCGATGCGGAGCGAGGTAAGGCAGCCGCGTTCGAACTCGCCGAACAGGGTTTGCACGTCGAGTTCGTCCAGTTGGATGTGACGTCCGTCGAATCGATCGCGGCCGCCGCCGAGACTATCGCGGGCCGGACGCCCCACCTGGATGTTCTGATCAACAATGCGGGTATCGGCGGTACGCGCGCCACTCCCGCCGACACCGTGGCCGCCGATTTCCGAAATGTCTTCGAGACCAACGTTTTCGGCCCCGTGCAGGTGACCCACGCCTTTCTCCCGCTACTGCGCGCGGCCACCAACCCGCGCATCGTGATGGTGTCCAGCGGCATCGGTTCGATTACCATCACCTCCGATCCGAGCCGGATCGAATCGCAGATCCTCGGGCTGGTCTACCCCTCCTCGAAGACCGCGCTGAACATGATCACCACGCAGTACTCCCGCGAATTGCCGCAGATGCGGGTCAATGCCGCCGATCCCGGTTACACCGCAACGGATTTGAACGGGAACTCAGGGCATCAAACGGTCACCGAGGGCACCGACGCCATCGTGCATCTCGCGACCATCGGTGCCGACGGCCCCACCGGCGGCTTCTTCAACCGCCTCGGCCGGGTGCCCTGGTGAGCACCCGACCTGGCAGTCCTGTGCCGGTCCCGGACGGCGCTACCAGCGCATTCAGCGTGCTCCGCCGTTGACGTACAACGTCTGGCCGCTGACGTAGGACGCCTCATCACTGGCCAGAAATGCGATCACCGCGGCAACCTCCTCGGGTTGTCCAACGCGGCCCAGGGGAGTCCGCTCGGCCACAGCCTTCTGGTGGTCCTCGGCCGTGAGCCCGACTCGGTTCGCGGTCGCGGCCGTCATCGCGGTGGCGATGTAGCCGGGCGCGACGGCATTGACATTGATGTTGTACGGCCCGAGTTCGATGGCCAGCGTCGCGGTCAGGCCCTGGATGCCGGCCTTCGTGGCGGCATAATTCGCCTGACCGCGGTTGCCCAGCGCCGAGCGGCTGGACAGCGAGACGATCTTGCCGTAGCGCTGGGCGACCATGTACTCCTGGGCCGCCTGGGTGCAGTGGAAAACGCCGGTCAGATTGACCGCGAGCACCGCATTCCAGTCGTCCTCGGAGAGCCGGAAGAACAGATCGTCGCGGGTGATGCCCGCATTGTTGACCAGAATGTGCGGACCGCCGAGATCCGTTGCGATATCGGCGAATACGGATTCCACCGAGGCTCGGTCGGTGACATCGCAGACATAACTGTGGGCCGCGCCGCCCGCCGCGACGATCTGCTCGGCGGTGTCCGTGGGTGCAGTGCGGTCGAGTACGGCGACCTGTGCGCCCTGGGCGGCGAGCAGCTGCGCGGTGGCCGCGCCGATACCCTGTGCCGCGCCGGTGACAACGGCGACCCGGTCGGTGAATCTGGTCATCGAACGTCCTCCTCGGGAGTTTGATACGGCGGTCGTCAGAATGCGCTGACTCCGGTCAGCGCACGACCGATCAGCAGCTTCTGGATCTGGCTCGTGCCCTCGTACAAGGTCATCACCTTGGCGTCACGCAGATATTTACCGACCGGGAATTCGTCGATATAGCCATAACCGCCGAAGACCTGCAGCGCCCGATCGGCGGCGCGCACCGCGGCCTCGCTCGCGAACAATTTGGCCTTCGACGACTCGACGGCGAATTCGGCGCCGCGGTCGATCAGATCGGCTACCCGCCACACCAGCAGCCGGGCCGCATCCACATCGAGGGCGATGTCGGCGAGCAGCTCCTGCACCAGCTGGTGCCCGGCGATCGGCTTGCCGAATTGTTCGCGCTCGGTGGCATATCCGACGGCGGCGTCCAGGCAGGCCTGCGCGATACCGACACAACCGGCGGCCACCGACATCCGCCCCTTGGCCAGCGCGGCCATAGCGACGGTGAAACCCTTACCCTCGTCGTGCAATCGGGCGCTGTCGGGGACTCGGACGCCGTCGAATACGAGTTCGGCGGTGGCCTGCCCGCGCAGTCCCAGCTTGCCGTGGATGGTGCGGGCGGTGAAGCCGGGGGAGTCGGTCGGCACCAGGAATGCGGTGATGCCACGATGTCCTTCGCCGCCGGTGCGTGCGAAGACCAGGGCTACGTCCGCCCAAGTGCCGTTGGTGATGAACATCTTGGTCCCGGACAACACCCAGTCGTCACCGTCACGGACCGCGCGGGTGCGCAATTGCGCCGCATCGGAACCGGTTCCGGGTTCGGTGAGGCCGAAGCAGCCGAGCGCGGCGCCCGAGGTCAGGCGCGGCAGCCAGGTGCGCTTCTGCTCCTCGGTGCCGTAGTGGTTGATCGACTTGGTGACCAAACCCAAAGAGACCGAGACGATTCCGCGCACCGCGGAGTCGCCGCGGCCGAGTTCCTCGAGCACCAGACAGTAGGTGAGATGGTCGCCACCGCTGCCGCCGTACTCCTCGGGAATGGTCAGGCCGAGGAAGCCGACCTCGCCCAGTTTGGACACGATCGCGGTATCGACGGATTCGGTCCGGTCCCATTCCGTCGCATGCGGCGCGATCTCGCGGTCGACGAATTCGGCGGCCAAGCGCTTGGCGGCGGACTGTTCGTCGGACAGTTCCAGGTTCATCACGACTCCGGGGCAGGAAAACTAACAGCGGAAGTTTCTCGTATGCTAACCATCGATAAACTTACGATGCAAGTTTGATGTTGCGGGTGTCCGCCGTGCGATACTGGATTGATCGACCAGGAGGTTTTCGTGGGAAGGCCCCGCCGCCCCTTGCTCAGTCGCGACCGTATCGTGGCGGCCGCGCTGGATCTGGTGGATGCCGAAGGTCTGGAGGCGGTTTCGATCCGTCGACTCGCCACCGAACTCGGGGTGCAGGGCCCATCGCTCTACAACCATGTGGCCACCAAGGACGATCTGCTGGACGCGATGGTCGATGCCGTACTCGGCAAGATCGATCTGTCCATGTTCACCGATATCTCGGATTGGCGTGTGGCACTGCGTGATTGGGCCAGGTCGTATCGGGCGGCCCTGGCCGCGCATCCGAAGGTGGTGCCCGCCTTGAATCAGGGCATGGGTCGACGGCCGAATGCGTTGCGGCAGGCCGATGCGGTCTTCGGTGGTCTGGTGGCGGCGGGCTGGCCGCGCCGCGAGGCCACCCAGGTGGGTGCGCTCATGCGGTTCTTCGTCATCGGGTCGACGCTGGGGTCGTTCGCGGGCGGGTTCCCGGAGGACGCGGCGGTCTATCGCGGAAATTATCCGCATCTGGACGAGGCGCATCTGCTGTCGGGACGGCAGCGCGATATCGATGACGCCGCCTTCGAGACCGGGCTGCACGCGTTGCTGGACGGCTTGTCGTTGCGGTTCGAGACGCTGGAGGGTGCGGCGGGCGGGCGCTAGCGCGCGGCCAGCCAGTCCGGGAATTCGGTCAGCCCACCCAGGACGAAATCCGCTCCCGCCGTGCGCAATTCGTCGGCATCGCAGGGGCCGGTCGCGACCCCGAGCGCAAAGACGTCCGCCGCCCGCGCCCCGCGCATATCGCCCTCGTGATCGCCGACGAACAGATCCGCGCCATGCTCGCGCAGTGCCGCCGCCTTACCGTCGGACCACAGATCACCGACCACCTCATCGATCCGCCACCCGAGTTCGGCGACGTGCAGCCGGGCCAGCGGTTCGTGTTTACCGGTCACGATGAGCACCCGCCCGCCACGCGCACGGACGGCATCCAATGCGGCATCGGCACCGGGCATGGCCGGAATGTAGGGCACGATCGACGGATAGATCTCGCGGTAGCGGGTCACGAGTGCCGGAATGAGCTCCTCGGGCGCACCGGCGTCTGCCAGCAGCATCGCCAGCGGCGGGCCGAGCCGGTCGGCCAGTTCGGCACTACGCAACGGCAGGTCGAACTCGGTGGCCAACTGCTCGATCGCTTTGCACACACCCGGTCGGGAATCGATCAGCGTCATATCGAGGTCGAAACCGACGGTCCAGGTCATCCCATGACTCTATCGTCGGCACTCGATCGGCCGCGCGACAGCACCTGTGGTTAACCGAACAGGGCGCGGCGAAGATCAATCAGGGGGAACATTTCCGCAGGCGGCGCGAAAAGCAGGTCGCCGACCTTACAGTTGACCGACAGCGAAGGGCTCCGGTCTGCATCGCGGAGGACGAGATGACGAGCCAGCGCCAGCCACCGACCGTGGGCTCGATATTCGGGCACTACCGGTTGGATCGGCTGCTCGGGC
>NZ_BAGN01000112.1 GCF_000308835.1 Nocardia vinacea NBRC 16497
GAAGACCTGCTGGCGAACCAAGGCGGTGTGATCGGCGGTGCCCCGTCGGCGGATGCGGGCTGGCGCAATCACGGCACCGCGGTGGCCGGGGAGATCAGCGGTGATGTGAACACCTTCGGTATCACCGGCATTGCCGCCGATGCCGCCATCCGCGCGGTCTCGGTATTCGACGCGGGCTCCGCGGCCGCTATCCGGACCGCGGCCGACGCACTGAGCGCGGGCGACATCATCCTGCTCGAGTTGCACCGGCCCGGACCCCGCCACAACTTCCAGAACCGAGAGGACCAGGCCGGATACATCGCGATCGAATGGTGGCCCGACGACTGGGCGGCCATCCGATACGCGATCGGACGCGGCGTCATCGTGGTGGGCGCGGCGGGCAACGGATCCGAAGACCTCGACAGCGCCCTGTACGACACCCGACCCACCGACTTCCCGACCTCATGGCGCAACCCGTTCCGCGGCGGCGCCGCCGACTCCGGCGCCATCCTGGTCGGCGCGGGCGCCCCGCCACCCGGATTCCACGGCCGCGACCACGGACCCGCACGCTCGCGACTCGCCTTCTCCAACTACGGATCTCGCGTCGACGCCCAGGGCTGGGGGCTCGAAGTCACCACCACCGGATACGGCGACCTGCAGGGCGGCGCCGACGAAGACTACTGGTACACAGACACTTTCAGCGGAACCTCGAGCGCATCGCCGATCGTCGTCGGCTCCATCGCCAGCTACCAAGGCTTGGCCGCCGCAGCCGCCGACCGCAAGACACCGTCGGAGGTACGGGCCCGACTCCGCGCGACCGGTTCATCCCAAGTCGACGCCCCGGGCCGACCCACGACCCAGCGGATCGGCAACCTGCCCGACATCCAGGCCATGATCGCCCCATAACCACGGCCGCTCAGCTTTGTCGGCTACCCACGTGTGTGGCGAAAATGGTTGCGGCGCAGAATGTGTCGGCTGATACCTGTCACCAGCCGACCGACTGGGTTCCCGCACACCTTCGATGCCTCGCGCAAACGAACGCACCGCGCGACACACCGGGTCTCCGCCCCGAAGGTGTGCGTCGCGCCGTTCACGCTTCTGCCACCGAGGCGTCGTGTTCGCCCACCTTGCGAACTCTGGTGGTCGCCGCGGTGACGGTCTTGCCCTCGCGGTTTTCGGTGCGCAGTTGGGCGACGGGGCTGCCGTGACGGTCGACGAGTGTCGAATGGTGTTCGTTGTCGGTGAACGTGTGCCGTTCTCCCCATTGGCGCAACGCCACAACGATGGTGAAGAGATCCTGTCCGGTTTCGGTGAGTTCGTAGGTGTGCCGCTTGCTGCCTGGGGCCGTGCTCGTGGTGAGGATGCAATGGTCGACGAGCCTGCGCAGGCGATCGCTGAGGATGTTGCGGGCGATCCCGAGCCGCTGTTGGAATTCGGTGAACGTCGCCGCCCCGTCCATTGCGTCGCGCACGATCAGCAGGCTCCACCGGTCGCCCACGAGGTCGACAGTTCGCGCGACAGGGCACGTGGGATCGGTCCACTCGCGGCCGGAACCGAGCTTCGGGGTCATGGGCCTCCTCCCAATCGGTTGCGATTCGAAACCATTATTACCTACTCTCAAATGGTTGCATTTTGCTACTGATTCGGGAGGTGTGGTGGCTACAACAGTCACAAGGCCGCAGCGATTCGTCCTGGCGCTGGTGTGCGCGGTGGCCGTATCGACGATCTATGCGATCCAGCCGGTACTGGAGGCTGCGGGCACCGGCCTGGGCTTGGCGCGCGAGTCGCTGGGCGGGCTGGTCGCCGCCGGGCAGATCGGCTACTTCGCTGGGCTGGTCCTGCTGGTCCCCCTCGGAGACGTATTGAATCGTCGTCGACTCATCACCGTGCATCTGGTACTCATCGCCGCGGGGGCCGCGGTCGCGGCCGCCGCCCCGAACGGTGCCATCGCGGTGACGGGGCTGGCGGTCGCAGGTCTGTTCGCGGTTGTGGTTCAGGTGACTGTCGCCTATGTCGCCGCCGTCTCCGCGCCGAGCGAGCGGGGCCGCAACATCGGCGCTGCCACCTCCGGTGTGGTGATCGGCATCCTCGGAGTCCGCGTCCTCGCGGGTGTCCTGGGCGACACGGTCGGCTGGCGTGCCGTGTACGCGCTACTCGCCGTACTCTGCGTGGCGCTGGCCCTCGCCGTTCGCGCGACGCTCGCCCCGGACCGTAGAGCTCCCGGCGCACGCTATGCGCAGGTGCTGGCATCGATGGGGCGGCTCGCGCGCACCGATCGCCTGTTCCTGAGCCGAGGCCTGATCGCCTTCTTCGTTTTCGCGTCCTTCGGAACCCTCTGGAGCGGCCTCGCGCTCCCACTCGGCACCGAGCCCTGGGACTTCGGCACCACGCAGATCGGCCTATTCGGATTGGCGGGCCTGGCCGGAGCGCTCGGCGCCGCCCGCGCGGGACGTTGGGCCGACTCCGGTCACGCACAGGCGATCACCGGTTCCGCACTGGCGTTGCTCACCGCCTCCTGGCCGCTCATCGCCCGGACCGACGCGACCCTGTGGCTGCTGATCGCCGGAATCATTCTGCTCGACTTCGCCGTCCAGGCAGTACATGTCAGTAGCCAACACCTGCTGACCGCAGCGCACCCGCACCGCGCCAGCAGCGTCATAGGCGCCTACATGGCCTTCTATTCCCTCGGATCCGCTCTCGGCGCGATCACGACCACCTGGGCATACAGCACTTGGGGATGGTCGGCTTCCTGCTGGGTCGGCGCAGCATGTTCCCTGTCCGCACTGGTTGTGTGGGCACTGGCCCAGGTCACCGGCAGCACTCAGCGCAGTGCTGCGAGTTCGCCCGATCCTCGACCGAAGTGTCGAGAAACGGCGCCCTTATCCTGCTGACCAGCGGCCTGTACCGGGGTCGACGCCATCACCGTCGACAACGCCATCACCGACCGCGACATCCGCCTGCCTGTTCGTGAACGACTTCCAGCCATCCCGGCGACGCGCGAGTTGAGGAAACGTATGGACAACGTTGGGTGGCGAAAGGTGAATGGCCCATTGAACTTTCGGCGTGAGTCCGGGAGCGGTCCGGGGTGGTGCGGAGCGCCGATGAGATGGCATCGGGGCTGCAATTCCCAACCCTGACCTGGGCTGCGGTGGTGTGTAGTGGTCTGCGGCATGTGTACGGGCACAGTCGAAATGGGACTCACCCGCCAGCAATGGGGGGTTTCACCGGTGTAATGCCGACCGAAAAATTTCGGTAGGGTTCGGCGGCGCGGACAGGGGCGGGGTGCTGTCGCGACCGGAGATCGATGTGACGCCGAGGAGACTGTGGTGGGTGTCGTTACTGTCCGCGAAGAGCAGGCAATTCAGCGGTTGACCGACCGCCTGGTCGACGACTACCCGGCCGATCAGGTCGACAGCGTGGTGGGCACGGCGCGGCAGCGGTTCGAAGGCCATCCGGTCCGGGAATTCGTCCCGATTCTGATCGAGCGGATCGCGCGCCGGGAGCTAGCGGCATCGACAACAGGGGCCGAGTCCGAAAGCGTTGCCACGCAACCGAACCCGCGTCAGCAGCCGGATCCGGCGCGGGGGATGGGCCGAATCGTGGCGTCCGGCGGCAACCTGGTCGCCGACAAGCGGCTCATGGCGCTCGCGGCGGCGGTTGTGGTCGTCGTCCTCGCATTGGTGGTCGCGTTCGCGGTGCGACAGCCCGACCAGCCCGCTCCGGCCAGCGCGACGGCGGCCCTGACCACGGTGCACGGTGTCGTCGGCTCGGAGAAGATGGCGTTCTTCGAAGACCCGCGCGTCGTGGAAGCCTTGGCCCGCAAGGGTGTCGAAGTGAAGGTCGATCCGGCCGGATCGCGGCAGATCGCCACCTCCATCGATCTCGGGAAGTACGACTTCGCGTTTCCGTCGAGTGCGCCTGCGGCGGAACGGATTCAGCGTGCGCGCAATATCAGCACGAAGTACACGCCGTTCTCCTCGCCCATGGCGATCGCGACCTTCCAGCCCATCGCCGATCTGCTGACCGCGGCGGGTGTAGTGCGTCCGGGGCCGGTCCCGACCTTCGATATGGCCCGGTACCTCGAACTCGTGCGCAACGATGTCGAATGGGACAAACTCCGCGACAACACCGTCTACCCGGTGCACAAGAACATCCTGGTCTCCACGACGGACCCGCGGACCTCCAACTCCGCCGCCATGTACCTGGCCATCGCCAGCCACGTCGCCAATGACAACACCATCGTGCAGGGCCCGGCCGCCGAGCAGGCCGTGCTGCCCACGGTGTCGCGGCTGTTCGTGCGCCAGGGCTACACCGAGAACTCCACCGACGGCCCGTTCCGCGAGTACCTTGCGACGGGTATGGGCCCGACACCCATGGTCTGGATCTACGAAGCCCAATTCGTCGAGGCGACCGTCCGCGGTCAGATCAAACCCGGCATGGTGCTGACCTACCCGTCCCCGACGGTGGTCTCCCAGCACACCCTGGTGCCCCTCACCGCGCCCGGCGATCGCATCGGCCGCCTGCTGACCACCGACCCGGACCTGCAGCGCCTCGCCGCCGAACACGGTTTCCGCACCAGCGACCCCGGCCAATTCGCCAAGGTCGCCGCCGATAACTACATCCCGGTGCCCGGCGACGTGATCGACGTGATCGACACACCCACGATCGACACCCTCGAACACCTGATCGACAGCGTCACCAAGTCGTACAACTGACCTCGCAGCCGCAGCACCGGGGCCTATCGGCAGACCCACGGCCGCCGAGTGCCTCGGTGCTGAGCTGGTATTGCGCTACCTTTTCGCCAGGGCATCTACCGGCGACCCATATGTCCAGGTCATGACCGATTGCCGAGGCGGCGCGATCGGAGGATCGTGGAACAAAAGCGGGCATATCGGATCGGGGAGGCCGAGTAGCGGGGGTCGGGGATTCGAGTAGCCGGACACTCGTGGCACGGGGATGTACTCGGGCCAGGCTAGGGGAGGGGAAGAAGAAAGGAGCGTCCTCATGAGCGGGATGTTCACCAGGACGGCGAGATATACGGCCAGATATGCGGGTCCATATCGGTCGGCGCCGACGGTCGGGACACACGGGATGGTGGTCTTCGGGACCGGCACCGACTGTTATTTCTCGCATCGGCCGATGTTCTTCTCACCGTTCGACTTTCAGGTGCTGCTCGATATCGGGTTGGACGAGCGCGGCAGTCGGGCGCTCGGCGCCGATCGACGCACCGGATTCCGCGGCGGCCATGCCTTCGAACCAGCGGACCTCGCGCTCACCGACCTGGATCCGCGCGCGGATCATCCGCGAACCACGTTTCGGGGCAACCTGATTCGCGGCCATCTGGAGCGCGGGGGCATCGTGATCGCACGTGACGTCGTGGCTACCGTGCGCAACATCGTGTCCTTCACCCACCTCGATCCGCATCCGCTGCGCAGTGCGGAACTGCTGACCCATCTGTGCTTCGGCCGGGAGGGCAAAATGTATGTTGCGCACCGGATCAGGCGGCGGCCGAGCTTCGATCAAATCGTCTCGGCCCGGCTCATCCCCGGCACCGTCACCGACCTGCTCGGCGCCCCGCTGTCCGTCGATGTCACCGAGTTGGTGTTCGACCAGGCGCAGCCGATCATCCTGGGGCAGCGAGACTTCGCCGGCCAGCGATTGCGGGTCGGCGAGATCGCGGTGGCGGCGTTCCATGCGACCGATACCGCGGGCGGCCGGGAAGGCTTCCTCGTCGACATCGCCGTCGAGCGGCAGCTCTATTTGGAGGTCGCCGACCTGGTGTGATGTCAATACGCCGGAGGTAGCTGTTCGAGACGGATCCGATCGGAGTGCGAATCGGTCGGTGGGAGGACGACCGCTCGCGGTGCGGCCGTTACCTTCGGTGGTTGCGGCCGCGGGTCGCGGTCATCGGCGGGACGGTGCTGTATCTCGCGTGGTCGATATGGGCGTTCCTGCCGGGTTCCGGTGGAATTGCCGAGGTCGCGGAGGTGCTCGATGTGGTGGCAATGCGCGAGGGCTACACGGGCAGCTTCGACGTATCTGTCGGTTCCAGATTGCGGCGGTCGGAATACGTTCCGGTGCAGCGGGTTTGACTGGCTCGACGATGCTGAGCGTGCACTTTCGTTTCCGCCGTGCGCTAGGAGTAGTACACGTTCAGCATCGTTCGAAACATCTGCGTCCCGCGGACGCGTGGGTCAGCGATCGGCAGTGACCGTCAGCGCCTCCAAGAGAGCACGAGCGAATTCGGCCGGAGCTTCCCGCACGCCACTGTGCCCACCCGGGAACTCGACCAGCGGTCGGTCCAACTCGGTCGCGAGGGTTTCCGCGGTCCGATAGGGCAGTTGGCCACGGGTTTCCCGACCCGCGGCCAGCACGAGGCGGTCCACGACAGCGGCGAGCGCGGCCGTATCGGGACGGTAATCGGTGACCGCGCGCAGTTCATGAGCGAACATCAGCGACGCGTTACCCATGAGACGGCCGAGCATTTCGGCGGTGCGGGCCGGGACCTCGGCCGCATCGGGCAGCGGCTTCGAGGCGACGCCGACAGCCCGCATGAAGCGCCCGCCTGCGACGGCGGGTCCCTGGTCACGGGCGAGTTCGACCACCTCCTCGACCATCGCCCGGTGTGCGTCCGCATCCGGCAGGACCGCGAAGCACGGCGGTTCGTGGGCGACGACCAGGCGCAGCCGTTCCGGATGGCGGGCGAGTAGGTCGAGCGCGACGACCGCGCCACCGCTGACGCCGGCGACATAGGCGAATTCGCCTGCGGGCGTGAGGTGTTCGAGCAGACGGTACGCGTCGTCGCTGAGCACGTCCATCCGCTGGTCCACGGGTTCGGGAACATCCAGGACGCTGCGTGAGTACCCGCGTGGGTCGGCGGCGACGACGGTGAAGTGCTCGGCGAGAGCATCGGCGATCGGGTCGAAAATCCCGGCGTCGCCGCCACTGCCCGGCAGCAGGAGCAGCACCGGGCCGTTACCGCGCACCTCGAAATACAGGGTGGCGCCGGGCACTGCGAGGGTTTCGGATCTCACTGCGATTTCGCTTTCTCGTCGGTCGGCCAATGGGTGAGAGTGATGTGCAGGGCGTCGATAATGCGGCCCCAGGAGGCGGCGGTCGAGCGGGCGTGGCCGAAACCGCCGCTCGCCTCCAGGTTGGCATAACCGTGAAAAGTGCTGCGCAACAGGCGAACCGCGTCGGTGATATCGGGTTCGTCGAGGCCGTAGGCACGCAGCATCCCGTAGGTCAGGTCGATCGCCCGCCAGCCACCGGTCCATTCGGCGGCGACGGCGGGGTCCATCGGCATCTGGGTGGCGGCATAGCGGCCGGGATGTTCCAGGGCGTAACGGCGCCACTCGTCGGCAAAAGCCGCGAGCGCATCCCGACCGGCGCGCCCGGCCACCGCCGCGGCAATACGGTCGGTCTTCTCGTCGCTTGCCAGCATCGCCACCCGGTTGCGCAGGTCTTCGAGGTTCTTGATGTGTGAGTACAAGCTCGCGTCCTTGACGCCGAACTTCCTGGCCAGCGCGGCGACGGTGACGTTGTCGAAACCGGCCTCATCGGCGAGTTCCGCTGCCGCCAGCGTGATCCGCTCGGCGGTCAACCCGGCGCGTGGCGACATCGCACCTCCTCTCCTGAGCTAGGTTACCTAGTTTATAACCTAATAACCCTAGGTTTCACAAGTGGGGGTCCGGATCGGTGAAGTCGCGTATTCAACTAGCGCGGGTTGTGGGGATTCCCAATGGTTTTCGAAAGATGGACCGCCGCGCTCGGCCTCGTGCTTGTTGACCTCGGCTCGGCCTACCCACCGCCCGGTCGAGACGCGCACCCTTCCGTTGTTGCGGTCACGATGTGCTCGAGGTGCGGTTCACCGCAAGCAGTTCAGCGCGTCTAGGGGAGGGGAGCCCCGGCCTCCAGGAAGAACAGCCCCGCGATGGTTGCGTCCTTGTGCATGGACACTCGGAACTCGCCGGGCTTTCGCTCCATGCTCAGGGGCACGCGCACAACGGTGAGATCGCCCCGCGTGACATCTTGCTGATCCCCGTGCGATTGGTAGCGGCACTCCTTTTGGTATGTCGTCCAGCTCGACGCGAGATTCCGGAGGGCAATAAAAGTTGGTGGCGGACCGATTAATTCGTGCGGCCAGTCCGGTCAACATTCTCGGCAGATCCATGACTACTTGTTCGAGGAGATCTTGATGACCCCGACTTCGACCGCCACCACGCACAGCCTGGACGTGCCCGAGGCGCGACTGCACTACGAGGTGCGCGGTACCGGACCACTGGTCGTATTGGTCGGCGCACCGATGGATGCAGCGGCCTTCGCGCCGCTGGCGGAACTACTCGCCACCGACCGCACCGTGCTCACCACCGACCCGCGCGGCCATCAGGGCAGCGTGCTCGACGACCCGGAGCAGGACTCGACACCACAGCTGCGCGCCGACGACCTGGCCTGCCTCATCACCCATCTCGGCATCGGCCCCGCGGTGGTGTTCGGCTCCAGCGGCGGCGCTGTGAGTGCATTGGCACTGGCCCAATCCCAGCCGGACCTGGTCACCACCGTGATCGCCCACGAACCGCCGCTGGGTGAACTCCTCGACGATCGCGTCCAGGTGCGCGCCGGAACCGAAGACGTGATCGCCACCTACCGCAGCGGGGATGTGCTCGGCGCATGGCGCAAGTTCATGGCCAACGCGAACATCATGATGCCCGAACCGGTGCTACAGCAGGTG
Source organism: Nocardia vinacea NBRC 16497 (assembly GCF_000308835.1). Classification (GTDB taxonomy): domain Bacteria; phylum Actinomycetota; class Actinomycetes; order Mycobacteriales; family Mycobacteriaceae; genus Nocardia; species Nocardia vinacea. The sequence goes on from NZ_BAGN01000112.1 coordinate 8,711, forward strand.
TTCGGCGGTGAACGCGACCCGCGCCAACTGGCCAGCGAGCGCTACTGGTTCGATCACGAGCTGCGCGGCACCACCACGTGGGAGCCGAATATCGCTGTGCTGCAATCGACTCCGGCCCGCATCGTAATCGGCATCGGTTCCGAATCGACCGCCCAGCACTGCGACCGCACGTCGCGGGCACTCGGCGAAGCCATCGGGGTGACTCCGACCGTATTCCCCGGCGGACACACCGGATTCGTCGAGGACCCCACCGGTTTCGCAGTCCGGCTGCGTGAGGTACTCGGAGGTGCTGCTTAGCTCCACAAGTCCGTCCTCTTCATGCACTCGGCCCAACCGTGCGAGCAGCGGGATGCTCGTGGCAGGGTAGCGGGATGAGTCGTGGTGTGTTGGTGACGGGTGCTTCGCGGGGGATCGGGCGGGCGATTGCGGTGGCATTCGCCGAAGGCGGCGACCGGGTGGCGGTGCATTACTCCTCCGGGCGGGCCGATGCCGAGGAGACGTTGCGGCGGTTGCCGGGTGACGGGCATGTCCTCGTCGACGGGGATATCGGTTCGCCAGAAGCGGCCGAAGCGATCGTCGCGGCGGCGGTCGAGGGGCTCGGCACCGTGCACGTGCTGGTCAACAATGCGGCGGTGAACCTTCCGCATCCCCTCGCGAAAACCTCGTACGCGGACTGGCAGCAGGTGTGGCGCAAGACCATGGACGTCAACCTTTTCGGCACCGCCAATGTCTCCTACTGCGCGGCCCGTCACATGATCGACAACGAGGTCCCCGGCCGCATCATCAATCTCGGCTCCCGCGGCGCATTCCGCGGTGAACCCGACTATCCCGCCTACGGTGCCACGAAGGCAGCCGTCCACGCCCTCGGCCAATCGCTCGCGGTGTATTTGGCCCCCTACGGAATCGCCGTCGCCTCGGTGGCACCGGGATTCGTCGCAACCGAACGCGTCGCGTCCCGCGTCACCGACGAGGTCCGCGCTCAGAGCCCCTTCGACCGCGTCGCCCAACCCGAGGAAATCGCCTCCGCCGTCCGCTATCTCGCCTCGCCGGAAGCGACATGGAGTTCCGGCGCAGTGCTGAACGTCAACGGAGCCTCATACTTGCACTGAACAGCTAGGGGGACACATGACACAGCAGCTACCACCTTGGCCCGACACGCCACCGACCTGCGGCCCGATCATCCTGCGGGAGTACACCGAAGCCGACACCCACCTCGCGATCGAGATGGGCGCGGACCCGTACATCCCGTTGATCGGGAGCTTGCCCGCTTTCCCGACCGCTACCGAGGCACTGGACTGGGTGCACCGTCAACGCGGCAGGCACGCCGCAGGAATCGGTCTTTCATTCGCCATAGCCGACGCCGAAACCGGCAACGCTGTCGGCGGGATCGGTCTTTGGCTGCAGGGCCTGGCGAAAGGCCGAGCGGCAGTGGGATATTCGGTCTCTCCGGCACATCGCCGCCGCGGATTCGCTGGGGCCGCACTACAAGCCCTGACAGCTTTCGCCTGGACCATCCCCACTCTGCACCGCGTCGAGCTCTATATCGAGCCATGGAATACCGGCTCGATCCGCGTCGCGGAATCCGGCGGATACTTCCGTGAAGGCCTGCTGCACAGCTACGAGGAGATCGGCGGCACCCGACGCGACATGCTCATCTACGCCGCCACACGCGACTCGGGCACATCCTGAAACACGACATCGCCGCACCCCGAGAGGGGTGCGGCGATGTCGTGCGGGACTCAGCGGACGAAAGTCGATGCGCGGTCGGACAAGTCGAGCAGCATCTGCGGGATGATGCCGAGCAGGACGGTGGCGCCCGCGGTGAATGCGACGACTGTGGTGGTGAGGAATGGTGCCGCGACGTTGGGGGCGGCGGTGGGTGGGTCGGTGAAGAACATCAGGACGATGACGCGGATGTAGAAGAAGGCGGCTATGGCGCTGGAGATGACACCGACGATCACCAGGTAGGTGGTGCCGCCGGAGGCGGCGGCCTGGAAGACCGCGAACTTGGCGACGAAGCCACCGGTGAGGGGCAGGCCCGCGAACGAGAGCAGGAACAGGGCGAAAACCGTTGCCAGCCAGGGGGAGCGGCGGCCGAGGCCGGCCCATTGGGACATGGCGGTCGCCTCGTCACCGGCGGCGTCGCGGACCAGGCTGACGACCGCGAACGCACCGAGCGTGCCCAGCCCGTACGCCAGCAGATAGAACAGGATCGCCGAGGTACCAGCCGCATTCGCCGCAGTGAGACCGGTGAGGATGAATCCGGCATGCGCGACCGAGGAGTAGGCGAGCATGCGTTTGACGTCGGTCTGGGTGATCGCCATGACCGCGCCGATCACCATGGTCGCGATGGCAATGGCGGCGAGCACCGGACGCCAGTCGTCACGCAGACCGGGCACGGCGATCTGCAGCACCCGCAACAGCGCACCGACAGCGGCGATCTTCGTCGCCGCGGCCATGAACCCGGTAACCGAACTGGGCGCGCCCTGATACACATCGGGCACCCATGACTGGAACGGCACCGCGCCGATCTTGAACAACAGGCCCACCGCCAGCATCGCCACGCCGAGCAACGCCAGGGTGGTGTTCTGCGGATGCTGGGTTATCGCATCGGCGATACCACCGAGCTTGACCGTCCCCGCCTGCCCGTACAGCAGCGCGACGCCATAGAGGAAGAACGCGGACGAAAACGCCCCGAGCAGAAAGTATTTCAGCGCTGCTTCCTGCGAGAGCAACCGCTTGCGGCGCGCCAGCCCACACAGCAGATACAACGGCAGCGACAACACCTCCAACGCCACGAACATGGTCAGCAGATCGTTCGAGGCCGGGAACAGCATCAGCCCACCGATCGCCAGCATGGTCAGCGGGAACACCTCGGTGGTCGCGACACCCGCACGGACCGCGGCGATTTCACCCGCACTACCGGGCACCGCGGAGGCCTGCGGGGTGAACGCGTCCACGCCACCGCCGACAACGGCCGCGGCAACACTCCACGTCCCGGGACCGGAACGCACCTGCGGCCGCGGCTCGGCACCGCGTTCGGCCATGAGCAGCAGCGCCAGAATCGACACGACGAGAATCGTGCCCTGCAGGAACAGCGTCACACCGTCGATCGCCACCGCACCGACCACCACGGTCGCCTCGGTCCCGAACAACCGCAGCACCGCAACCAGTGCCGCCACCAACCCGGCCAGCCCGAGTGGCACCTGGATGGCGTACCGGTGGCGGCGCGGCGCGAACGCCTCGACGAGCACCCCGACCACCGCCACGCCGAACACGATCAGCATCGGCGACAACTTGGCGTATTCGATGCTCGGCGCGGGCATACTTGCCGCGAGCAGACTGCTCATTTGTGGGCACCTCCGTGATCGGCCCCCGCTGCGGGGATCGCGGGCGTCTTCGGCGCGGGATCATGGACGCCGATGGTGGTGAGCGTCTGACCCACCGCGGGATTGATGAAGTCCAGCACCGGTTTCGGATAGATGCCGAGGAACAGCAGCGCCGCGATCAACGGCACCACCACCGCCAACTCGCGCGGCACCAGATCATAGAGCCGCTCGTTGCCCTCCTTGACCGGACCGGTCATCATCCGCTGGTACATCCACAGCACATACAGCGCGGCCAACACCAGCGCACCGGTCGCGATCACCGCCGCGAATCCGTACCGGCTGAATGTGCCAAGCAGCACCAGGAATTCGCTGATGAACGGAGCCAGGCCCGGCAGCGACAGGGTGGCGAGACCGGCGATGAAGAAGGTGCCCGCCAGCACCGGCGCCACCTTCTGCACCCCGCCATAGGCGGCGATGGCCCGAGTGCCCCTGCGCGACACCAGGAATCCCGCGATCAGGAACAGTGCCGCGGTCGAGATGCCGTGATTGACCATGTAGAGCGTGGCCCCGGTCTGCCCCTGACTGGTCATCGCGAAGATGCCCAGAATGATGAATCCGAAGTGCGAGATCGAGGTGTAGGCGATCAGCCGCATCACATCGGTCTGTCCGATGGCCAGCAGCGCGCCGTAGATGATGCCGATCACCGCGAGCGTGATCACCAGGGGTGCATAGGTTCCCGAGGCATCCGGGAACAGCAGCAGGCAGTAGCGCAACATGCCGAAGGTGCCGACCTTGTCGACCACCGCCATCATCAACACCGCACTCGACGGCGTCGCCGCCACCGCCGCATCCGGCAGCCAGGTGTGCAACGGCCACAGCGGCGCCTTCACCGCGAAGGCGAACATGAACCCGAGGAACAGCGCATTCAGCACCGCCGGACCGGCACCGAGCTGCCCGGCATTGGCCGCCGCCACCACCGTGCGGAAATCGAAGGTGCCCGACGTTCCGGATCCGAGGCCCTGCCGCGCGGTGACCACATACAACCCGATCACCGCGGCCAACATGATCAGACCGCCGAACAGGTTGTACAGCAGGAATTTCACCGCCGCCCGCGAGCGCTGCTGACGATGCGCCAGATCGGCACTGCGCGGCCCGAATCCGCCGATGAGGAAGTACATCGGAACGAGCATCGCCTCGAAGAACACGTAGAACAGCAGAATGTCGAGCGAGACAAAGGAAATCAGCACCATCGCCTCGACGAGCAACGTCAACGCGACATAGGTGTGCGACACCCGACGCCCGCTGCCGACCTCGCGCTCATCGTTCCACCCGGCCAGGATCAGCAGCGGTACCAGCGCCGCGGTGAGCAGCACCAGCACCAGCGCGATCCCGTCCAACCCGAGCGTGTAACCCGCGCCGAAGGCCGGAATCCACTCGTGCGATTCGACGAACTGATATTGCGCCCCACCGGGTTCGAACCGCACGGCCAATACGATGCCGAACACCAGCACCGCCAATGCGACACCGAATGCCAGCCCGCGCGCCAGGGTGCGCTGCGACGCGGGCAACAGCAGCACCACCACCGCACCGACAACCGGCAATAACCACAGCGTGGTCAACCAGGGAAAGTCACTCACCAGAGCCTCACTGCCAGCAGGGCGGCGGCCACCAGTGCCGCGCCGGTGAACATGGACAGGGCATACGACCGGACGAAGCCGGACTGCACCTTCCGGATTCGCCCGGACAGCCCGCCGATCAGCGCGGCAGTCCCGTTGACGATGCCGTCGATGCCGCGATTGTCGAGGAATACCAGCGACCGAGTCAGATACGCACCGGGACGCATGAATACACCCTCGTTGACCGCGTCGCCGTAGAGATCCTTGCGCGCCGCGATCGTCAACGCCGACACCGCTTCCGGGGCGGTTTCGGGAATCTCACGCTGCGCGAACTGGTTGTAGGCGAAGCCGATTCCGACGGCGACCACGAGCAGCGCCAGGACGGTCACCACGCCCGCGGGCACGACCTCCTCGCCGTGATGCGCGCCGACCACAGGTTCGAGCCAGTTCTGCAGCGACGACCCGAAGACGAACAGCCCACCTGCCGCCACCGAACCGATCGCGAGCAGAATCATCGGGCCCGTCATCACCGCGGGTGCCTCGTGCGGATGGGTGTCCGCCCCCGCGGCGGAGCCGCGTAAGTGTTCGGGCCAGCGACGCTCGCCGAAGAACGTCATCATCATCACGCGCGTCATGTAGAACGCGGTCAGCCCGGCACCGAACAGCGTCACCGCACCCAGTGCCAAACCGCTTGCGCCGCCTTGGTTGAACGCTGCCTCGATGATCCGATCTTTGGAGAAGAATCCGGCGAACGGCGGCACGCCGATGATCGCCAGATAGCCGAGCCCGAAGGTGACGTAGGTGACCGGCAGCAGTTTGCGCAGTCCGCCGTAGCGGCGCATATCGGTCTCGTCATCCATCGCATGCATGACCGACCCGGCCCCGAGGAACAGCCCGGCCTTGAAGAAGCCATGGGTGAGCAGATGCATGATGGCGATCGCGTATCCGGCCGGGCCGAGGCCTGCGGCCAGCACCATATAACCGATCTGGCTCATGGTGGACGCCGCGAGCGCCTTCTTGATGTCGTCCTTCGCGCAACCGACGATCGCACCGAACAGCAGCGTCACCGCACCCACCAGCACCACACCGAGTCGTGCATTGGGCGCGAGATCGAAGATCGGCCCGGAGCGCGCGATCAGATACACACCCGCCGTCACCATGGTGGCCGCGTGGATGAGCGCGGAGACCGGTGTCGGACCCTCCATCGCGTCACCGAGCCAGGACTGCAGCGGTACCTGCGCGGACTTACCGCATGCGGCCAGCAGCAGCAACAACCCGATCGCTGTCAGCGTGCCCTCACCCGCCTGCGGCGCGGTCGCGAACACCGATCCGAAGTCGATCGAGCCGAAGGTCGCGAACATGGTGAACATGGCGATGGCCAGCCCCATATCACCGACCCGGTTGACCACGAACGCCTTCTTGGCCGCGGTTGCCGCGGTCGGCTTGTGGTACCAGAAACCGATCAGCAGATAGGAGGCCAGACCGACGCCCTCCCAGCCGAGATACAGCACCAGGTAGTTGTCCGCCAGCACCAGCAGCAGCATCGCCGCCAGGAACAGATTCAGGTAGGCGAAGAACCGCCGCCGTCCCGGATCGTGGTTCATATAGCCGACGGAATAGATGTGGATCAGCGATCCGACGCCGGTGATCAGCAGCGCGAAACACACCGACAGCTGGTCCAATTGGAGGCTGAAGTCCACCTGCAACCCGTCGACCGGCACCCAGCTGAAAAAACCCTTGTGGATCGCGCGGGCGGCATCATCACGGTCGAGCATGTGGAAGAACGCGACGACGGCGAAGCCGAACGAGGCCAGCGCGGTGGCACAGCCGAGCAGATGCCCCCACTTATCGCTGTAGCGCCCGATCAGCAGCAGCACGACGGCGCCGGCCAGCGGCAGCGCGGGCAGCACCCAGAGCGTTGCGGTATCCACGTCAGAACTTCAGCAGGTTGGCGTCGTCGACCGAGGTCGAACGGCGGACGCGGAAGATGGTCATGATGATGGCGAGTCCGACGACGACTTCGGCCGCGGCCACCACCATGGTGAAGAACGCGAACACCTGACCGTCCAGATTCGAATGCAGCCTGGCGAAGGTGACGAAGGCGAGATTCACCGCATTGAGCATCAGCTCGATGCACATGAACACCACAATGGCGTTGCGCCGCAGCAGCACACCGGCCGCGCCGATGGTGAACAGCAGGGCGGACAGGAACAGGTAGTTCTCAGGATTCACCGCTTGCCTTCCTCGTCTGCCTCGCGGGCGGGGGTTTCGGGCTCCTCGACCTCCGAGGCGAAGGTCGGGGTCGTGCCGACCGAGATGACCGCCGCCTCGGTGAGCGCCCTGGTGCGGCGATGCCGCAGGATGGTGCTGACCGACAGCTCCTCGAAGGATCCGTCCGGCAGCCGCGCCGGAATATCGACCGCGTTGTGCCTGGCGTATACACCCGGTGTCGGCAGCGGGGTGGCGCGATCGGAGGGCCGGGCCGGGTCGTAGGCGCCGCGGAAGCGGCGGCGTGAGAGCTCCCGCTGATCCAGGCGCGGCCCGAAATTCTCCCGGTGCGCCAGGATCATCGCGCCGATGGTGGCGGTGATGAGCAGTGCGCCGGTGAGTTCGAAGGCCCACACATACCGGACGAAGATCAGCTCGGCGAGTTGTCCGATCACGTCCTGATATGCGAATCCCTTTGCCGGATAGGTGGTTCCGGAGTTGCGGATGCCGTTGGCGATGCCGCTGATCAGCAGCAGCCCGAAGCCGAGTCCGACCGCGGCGGCCGAGAGCCGCTGCCCGCGTAGTGTTTCCCCGAGCGATTCGGGGGAGTCGACGCCGACCAGCATGAGCACGAACAGGAACAGCATCATGACCGCGCCGGTGTAGACGACGATCTGCACGACGCCGAGGAACAGCGCGTCCTGTGCCATATAGAAGGTCGCGAGCACGATCATGGTGGCGGCCAGGCAGATCGCCGAATGCACGGCCTTGCCCGCGAAAACCATGCCGAGTGCGCCGATCACCGCGAGCGGGCCGAGGATCCAGAATTGGACGGTCTCGCCGGTGGAGGTGTGGGTCAGTGGCTCGGCGGCCAAGATGAATTCGGTCACCGCACGCCTCCTTCCGCGCCCGCGGCGGCGGGCTCCCTGGTATCCGAACCGCTTTCACCGCCGGGGACATTGCCGCGGTAGTAGTCGCCTTCTGTCGCACCGGCGTACATCGTGTGCGGCGGTGCGGTCATACCGGGCTGCAGCGGAGCCAGCAGCCGGTCCTTCTCGTAGATCAGATCGGCGCGATTGTCATCGGCCATCTCGTACTCGTTGGTCATGGTCAGTGCCCTGGTCGGGCATGCCTCGATGCACAATCCGCAGCCGATGCAGCGCAGATAGTTGATCTGGTAGACCTGCCCGTAGCGTTCGCCGGGCGAAAAGCGTTCGGTCTCGGTGTTATCCGCGCCCTCGACGTAGATCGCATCCGCAGGGCAGGCCCACGCGCACAACTCGCAGCCGATGCACTTCTCCAGACCATCCGGATGCCGATTGAGCTGGTGGCGACCGTGATAGCGGGGCGCGGTCGGCACCTTCTGTTCTGGATAGGACTCGGTATTGGGCTTCTTGAACATGGTCAGGAAGGTGACCGCGAAGCCCATCAACGGTTCCAGCAGTCCCGCCTTGGGTTCCGGACGCCGCGTCGATGGATCCGGCAGCGGTGGCGTCGGGAAGCCGAGGAATACCGCGCTGCCCGATTCAGCTGAAGCGGGTTCCTCGACCGTCGGCGGCGCGCTCTGTTTGCGCCCGGCCCGCAGGAACATCAGCACCATCAGTCCGGAAATGATGATTCCGCTGACCACCAGCAGCGGCGTCTGGATCTCGTAGCCCTCGTTCTGCAGCACCCGGGCGCTGCCGACCAGCATCACCCACAGCAGTGAGGTCGGGATCAGCAGCTTCCAGCCGAGATTCATGAACTGGTCGTAGCGCAGGCGGGGCAGCGTGCCGCGCAACCAGATGAACACGAACAGGAAAGTCCACATCTTGGCGATGAACCACAGCGCCGGCCACCAACCGGAATTCGCGCCGTCCCACAGGTTGATCGGGAACGGAGCGTGCCAGCCGCCGAGGAACAGCGTGGTGGCGAGCGCGGAAACTGTTGCCATATTGATGTATTCGGCCATCATGAACATGGCGAATTTGAGCGAGGAGTATTCGGTGTGGAAGCCGCCGACCAGCTCGCCTTCGGCCTCGGGCAGGTCGAACGGCGCACGGTTGGTCTCACCGACCATCGACACGCAGTAGATCAAGAACGACGGCAGCAGCAGGAAGACGTACCAGGTGCCCTCCTGCGCCTTCACGATCCCGGAGGTGGCCATGGTGCCGCCGAGCAGGAACACCGTCGCGAAGCACAGCGCCATCGCGATCTCGTAGGAGATCACCTGCGCGGTCGAACGCAATCCGCCCAGCAGCGGATATGTCGAACCCGACGACCAACCCGCCAGCACAATGCCGTACACACCGATCGAGGTGATGGCCAGGATATAGAGCACCGCAACCGGCATATCGGTGAGCTGCAGTGCGGTCCGGTGGCCGAGGATCGAAACTTCCGGCCCGATCGGGATGACCGCGAACGCCATGAACGCGGGCACCACCGAAATGACCGGCGCCAGAATGAAAATCGGCTTGTCGACGATGGCCGGGACGATATCTTCCTTCAGCGCCATCTTCACACCGTCGGCGACGGCCTGCAGCGTGCCCTTGGGACCGACCCGGTTCGGGCCGATGCGCATCTGCATCCAGGCCACGATCTTGCGCTCCAGATACACCGCCATCATCGGCGTGAGCAGCAGGAAGGCGAAGATCGCCAGGGATTTCCCGATGACGAGCCACAGCGGGTCGTGGCCGAAAAGAGAGAGATCACTCATGGCGGTGTTCCTTCATCCTCTCATCGGCGCGGTGCAGCTGCACCACACCGCCCGGCTGGGTGGCGAGCTGTTCGTTGACCGAGCAGCCCGGCGAGTTCAGCGGCAGCCACACCACCCGATCGGGCAGATCTGTGATCAGCAGTGGCAGCGTGATGGTGCCGTGATCGGTGGCCACGACGATCGGATCGTCATCGGCGGCACCGATTTCGGCAGCGGTGGTTGGCGACAGCCGCACCACCGGCGGCCGCGCGACACCCGCCAGATTCGGCTCGCCGTCCTGCATGCGCCCCTGATCCAGCAGCATCCGCCAGCCGGACAGGATGGCCGTGCCGGGATTGGGTTGGGTCACCGGATGCGGCCGATGCGCCGGCGCGGGCACCGGCGGACCGTCCCAGGCGCCGAGTTCGGCGAGTTCGGCGCGCGCGGATTCGGTATCGGGTAGTCCGAGCGCCACCGTCATCTCGGTCGCGATGGCCTGCAGCACTCGCTGATCCGACAGTGGTGCGGGTTCGCGGCGCACCATCGAATCGCCGAGTGCCGCATCGAATTGCCGAGGCCTGCCCTCCCAGGTGCGGAAGGTGCCGGATTTCTGCATTGCCGAGGCCACCGGGAAGACGACATCGGCGCGTTCGGTGACCGCGCTGTGCCGCAATTCCAGGCTGACCACGAAGCGAGCGGCGTCGATGGCCTCGACCGCCGCCTTGGGGTCGGGGAAGTCGGCGATATCGACGCCGCCGATGACCAGTGCGCCCAAGGTCGGCGCGGCCTCCAGAATGGCGGCGGTATCGCGACCGGCGGTGACCGGCAATTCCGCGACATTCCAGATCGTGCGAACCTCTTGGCGCGCACGGGGATCAACGACCGGTCGACCACCGGGCAGCAGGCCGGGCAGCGCACCCGCCTCGACCGCACCGCGTTCACCGGCGCGGCGCGGCACCCAGGCCAAGGCGGCACCGGTGTCTTCGGCAAGCCGGACGGCGGCGGACAGTGCGCCGGGGATTCCGGCCATCCGCTCACCGACCAGCACCACTGCACCGGGCTGACGCAACAGCTGTGCGGCTGTCGCCAAAGCGGCAGCGTCCGTCTCGCCGGTGCGCATGGCATCGAGCAGATGCGGCTCGGCCCCGGGTACGGCTTGCAGCAGCGTGCCCGACATCCGATCCAGTCCGCGCGAGGAGTAAGCGGCGAGTGAGAAAATCGGCAGACCGCGCTTGCGTGCCGCCTTGCGCAGCCGCAGGTAGATGATCGGCGACTCCTCTTCCGGCTCGAGTCCGGCCAGCAGTACGACCGGTGCGTTCTCCAGGGCGTCGTAGTCGACGGTGACACCCTGTCCGGCGATACGGGCGGCGAGGAAGTCCGCCTCTTCGGCCGAATGCACTCGGGCGCGGAAGTCGATGTCATTGGTGCCCAGGGCGACTCGGGCGAATTTGGCGTAGGCGTAGGCGTCTTCCTCGGTGACGCGACCACCGACCAGCACGCCCGCGCTGCCGAAGGCCGACGCCAAACCCTCCGCCGCGGCGGCCAAGGCCTCGGACCAGGACGCGGGTGCGAGATTGCCGTCCCAGCCGCGCACCAGCGGTGTCGTGAGCCGATCGCGTTCGGTGGCATAGGTGAACGCCCACCGGCCCTTATCGCAGTTCCACTCCTCATTGACCTGCGGATCGTCACCCGCTAAGCGGCGCAACACTTTTCCGCGCCGATGGTCGGTGCGCTGTGCACAGCCCGATGCGCAGTGCTCGCAGATGCTCGGGCTGGAGACCAGATCGAACGGACGGGCCCGGAACCGGTAGCTGGTGCCGGTGAGCGCACCCACCGGGCAGATCTGCACGGTATTGCCGGAGAAGTAGGAGTCGAACGGTTCGGCCTGTGCGGTGCCGACCTGTTCGAGCGCACCGCGATCCATGAGTTCGATGAACGGATCCCCGGCGACCTGCTGCGAGAAACGAGTGCAACGGGCACACAGCACGCAGCGTTCCCGGTCCAGCAGCACGGCCGTGGACAGCGGAATCGGCTTGGGGTAGGTGCGTTTCACGCCGTCGAAGCGGGTTTCGGGCCGACCACTCGACATCGCCTGGTTCTGCAGTGGGCATTCACCGCCCTTATCGCAGACCGGACAGTCGAGGGGGTGGTTGATGAGCAGCAGCTCCATCACTCCCTCCTGCGCCTTGGCGGTGGCAGGTGAGGTCAGCTGGGTGCGCACGATCATGCCGTCGGCGACGGCCATGGTGCAGGACGCGACCGGCTTGCGCTGCCCCTCCACCTCCACCAGACACTGACGGCAGGCACCGACCGGGTCCAGCAGCGGGTGGTCGCAGAAGCGCGGGATCTGGATGCCGATGAGTTCGGCGGCCCGGATCAGCAGGGTGCCCGCGGGGACACTGACCTCGGTGTCATCGATGGTGACGGTGACCAGGTCAGCTGGTACGAGCCCGCTGGTATTGGTATTCACGGTGGCGGTCATCGGACTCCTTCGGCCCAGGCGGTGGCTCGCGCGGGATCGAACGGGCAGCCGTCGAGCCGCAGATGGTCGACGTATTCCTCGCGGAAGTACTTCAGCGAGGAGATGATCGGGCTGGCCGCGCCGTCGCCGAGTGCGCAGAACGATTTGCCGTTGATGGTGTCGCTGATATCGAGGAGCTTCTCCAGATCCGATTCGGTGCCCCGCCCGGCCTCGATCCGCTTCAGCAGCTGGACGAGCCAGTAGGTGCCCTCGCGGCAGGGCGTGCATTTACCGCAGGATTCGTGGGCGTAGAACTCGGTCCAGCGCAGCACCGCGCGCACCACACAGGTGGTGTCGTCGAAGATCTGTAATGCCTTGGTGCCCAGCATGGATCCCGCACCGGCCACACCCTCGTAGTCCAGCGGCACGTCGAGGTGTTGGTCGGTGAACAGCGGCGTCGACGAACCGCCCGGCGTCCAGAACTTCACCTGGTGTCCGGCGCGCACACCACCGGCATAGCCGAGCAGTTCGCGCAGCGTAATGCCCAGCGGCGCTTCGTATTGCCCCGGCCGAGCGATGTGCCCCGACAGCGAGTACAGCGTGAAGCCCGGGGACTTCTCACTGCCCATGGACCGGAACCAGGCCGTGCCGTTGAGGATGATGGGCGGCACGCTCGCGATGGATTCCACATTGTTGACCACCGTCGGGCAGGCATACAGACCCGCGACGGCCGGGAACGGTGGCCGCAGTCGCGGCTGGCCGCGCCGCCCCTCCAGCGAATCCAGCAGTGCGGTTTCCTCACCGCAGATGTAGGCACCGGCGCCGGCGTGCACGATGAGTTCCAGGTCGTAGCCGGAGCCGAGAATGTTCTTCCCGAGGAATCCGGCCGCGTACGCCTGCGCGACCGCGGCCTGCAGCCGCCGCAGCACCGGTACGACCTCACCGCGCACATAGATGAACGCGTGTGCCGCCCGAATCGCATACGCCGCGATGATGACGCCCTCGATGAGGGTGTGCGGGGTGGCCAGCATGAGCGGAATGTCCTTGCAGGTACCGGGTTCCGACTCGTCGGCATTGACCACGAGATAGTGCGGTTTGGTGACGCCGTCCGGGCCCGTGCCCTGCGGGATGAAGCTCCATTTCATCCCGGTCGGGAAGCCCGCGCCGCCGCGACCACGCAGACCGGCGTCCTTGATGGTCTGGATGACCTGATCGGGTTCCATCCGCAAGGCCTTGCGGATGGCCTGATAGCCGTCGTGGCCACGGTAGTGCTCGATGGTCCACGACTGCGGGTCGTCCCAATACCGGGTGAGTACGGGAGTCAGTGTCATCACACGCCCTCCGAATTCGGTTCCGGCGCTTGCATATTCTGTTCCTGCGCAACCCGCAGACCGGCCAGCGTCGCCTCGCCCGCCGCACCGTCGAGCGCTCCGGGGCGCTCGTCCGGGAAGCCCGCGAGGATGCGCGCGGTCTGCTTGAACGTGCACAGCGGCGCACCGCGCGTCGGTGTCACCTGCTCGCCTCGGCGCAGCGAATCCACCAGTGCGGCAGCCGATTCCGGGGTCTGGTTATCGAAGAACTCCCAATTGACCATCACCACCGGCGCGAAATCGCAGGCCGCGTTGCATTCGATGTGCTCGAGGGTGATCGAACCGTCCGCCGAGGTCTCGCCGTGCCCGATGCCGAGCCGGCGCTGCAGGGATTCGAGAATGGCATCGCCACCCATCACCGCGCAGAGCGTGTTGGTGCAGACACCGACGTGATAGTCGCCGGTGGGGGTGCGCCGGTACATCGAATAGAAGGTCGCTACCGCTGTGACCTCCGCGCCGGTCAAGCCCAGCTGTTCGGCACAGAATTCGATGCCGGTGCCGGTGACGCAGCCCTCCTCGGCCTGCACCAGATGCAGCAGCGGCAGCAGCGCCGAGCGCGGCTCCGGATAGCGGGCGATGATCTCCTTGGCATCGACCTCCAATCGCTCGCGCACGAACGGCAAGAAAGGCTGCGGCCGGGTGGACAGCTTCAACAGGATCTCGGTCATCGGTCAACTCCGCCCATCACCGGGTCGATGCTGGCGACGGAGGCGATGACATCGGCGACCATCCCGCCCTCGCACATCGCCGCCACCGCTTGCAGATTCGTAAACGAGGGGTCGCGATAGTGCACCCGATACGGGCGGGTGCCGCCGTCGCTGACCATATGCACACCGAGTTCGCCACGCGGCGACTCCACCGCCACGTACACCTGCCCCGCCGGGACCCGAATGCCCTCGGTGACGAGTTTGAAGTGGTGGATGAGCCCCTCCATGGATGTGCCCATGATGCGGCCGATGTGCCTGGGGGAGTTGCCGAGTCCGTCCGGCCCCAGCTGCAGATCCGCGGGCCAGGCGAGCTTCTTGTCGTCCACCATCACCGGACCCGGCCGCAATTTGTCCAGGCACTGCTCGACGATCTTGAGCGACTCCTTCATCTCCGCGACCCGAATCCAGTAGCGGCCGTAGCAGTCACAGCCGGTGGTGGTGGGTACCTCGAATTCGTAGTTCTCGTAACCGCAGTACGGCGCCGCCTTGCGCAGATCGTGCGGCAGACCGGTCGAACGCAGCACCGGACCGGTGATGCCGAGTGCCATGCAGCCGGCGAGATCCAGGTAGCCGATGTTCTGGGTGCGTGCCTTCCAGATCGGATTCTGGGTGAGCAGATGATCCATATCGCGCAGCCGCTTGGGCAAAAGTTTCAGCAGCTCACGGACCTTGGTGACGCCGTCGTCGGGCAGGTCCTGGGCGAGACCGCCGGGCCGGATGTACGCGTGATTCATGCGCAGGCCGGTGATGGTCTCGAAGACATCCAGAATCAGCTCGCGTTCCCGGAAACCGAACAGCATCGGGGTGAGCGCACCCAACTCCATACCACCGGTCGCCAGCGCGACCAGATGGGAGGAGATCCGATTGAGCTCCATGAGCATGACGCGAACGATGGTGGCGCGTTCAGGAATCTGGTCCTCGATATCGAGCAGCCGCTCGACGCCGAGGCAGTACGCCGTCTCGTTGAAGAACGGGGACAGATAGTCCATCCGGGTGACGAAGGTGGTGCCCTGCGCCCAGTTCCGGAATTCGAGATTCTTCTCGATGCCGGTGTGCAGGTAGCCGATGCCGCAGCGGGCCTCGGTGACCGTCTCGCCCTCGATTTCCAGGATCAGCCGCAGTACGCCGTGCGTGGACGGATGCTGCGGACCCATATTGACGACGATGCGTTCTTCACCCGCGCTGTCGAGGGTTTCGGTGACCGCGTCCCAGTCCTGGCCCGCCACTGTGACCACAGCGGGTTCGGGCCCGGTGTCGTTGTGGACGCCGGGCCGGGTGTCGATGTCGTTCATTACTTGTACGCCCTCCGCTCGTCGGGCGGCGGAATGCGCGCGCCCTTGTACTCGACCGGGATCCCGCCGAGCGGGTAGTCCTTGCGCTGGGGGTGGCCACGCCAGTCGTCGGGCATGGTGATGCGCGTCAGCGAGGGGTGGCCGTCGAAGAGGATGCCGAAGAAGTCGTAGGTTTCCCGCTCATGCCAGTCGGTGGTCGGATACACGCTGAACAGCGACGGGATATGCGGGTCGGCGTCCGGTGTGGAGACCTCGACGCGCAGGCGCCGGTTATGGGTGATGGACATGAGGTGATAGACCGCGTGCAATTCGCGGCCCGCGTCGTCCGGGTAGTGCACGCCGTTCACGCCGAGGCAGAGCTCGAAACGCAGTGCGGCGTAGTCGCGTAACGCCTTGGCGACCGTCACCAGATGTTCGCGCCGCACGTGCAGGGTGAGTTCGCCGCGGAAGACGATCACCTTCTCGATGACGGTCTCCCAGCCGACGCCGACCGCGCCGAGTGCGGTGTGCAATTCGGTGACGACCTCGTCGAAGTAGCCGCCGTAGGGCGCCGGGGTGCTGCCGGGCAGTGTCACCGGACGGACCAGGCGGCCGTAACCGGAGGTGTCGCCGGAGCCGGTGACACCGAACATGCCGTGGCGCACGCCGATCACCTCGGCCGACGGCGAATCCGCTTCCGGTGGTGTGCCTTCCGGGCCTGCGGTGGCCGCGGCGTCGACGAACTCCTGCGGCGTCCTGATTTCGGTATTTTCGGGGGAGTCGAAGGTCATCGCAGCAGACCCTCCATCCGGATGGTCGGCGTGGACGCCAGCGCCGCCGCTTCGGCGGCACGGATGGCCTCCTCGCGGTTGACGCCCAGTGGCATCTGCTGGATCTTCGCGTGCAGTGTCAGGATCGCGTTCAACAGCATCTCCGGCCGCGGCGGGCAGCCGGGCAGGTAGATATCGACCGGCACCACATGGTCCACGCCCTGCACGATGGCGTAGTTGTTGAACATGCCGCCCGAGGACGCGCAAACGCCCATCGCCAGCACCCATTTCGGTTCGGTCATCTGGTCGTATACCTGACGCAGCACCGGTGCCATCTTCTGGCTGACCCGGCCTGCGACGATCATCAGATCGGCCTGCCGCGGTGAGGCGCGGAACGCCTCCATGCCGAAGCGGGCGATATCGAAACGTCCTGCGCCGGTAGCCATCATCTCGATGGCGCAGCAGGCCAGCCCGAAGGTGGCAGGCCACAGCGAGCCCTTGCGCAGATATCCGGCGAAATCTTCGACCGTGCTCAGCAGAAAGCCGCTGGGCAGTTTTTCCTCGAGACCCATGTTCGACTAACTCTCACTTCCACTGTGCGTACGGCCCGACATGACGTAATGCCTTGCGGGCCAGTGCGTATGGGCGATCAGTCCCAGCTGAGACCGCCGCGGCGCCATTCGTAGGCGTAGGCCACCGAGACGTTGAAGATGAACAGCGCCATCGCGGCGAGACCGAAGAGACCGAGCGCATCGAAGTGGACAGCCCACGGGTAGAGGAACACGATCTCGATATCGAAGATGATGAACAACATGGCGGTGAGGTAGTACTTCACCGGAAAACGTTGTCCGGTAACGCTTCCCGGCCCACCCGCGACGGCGTGCGGTGTCGGTTCGATGCCGCACTCGTAGGCCTCCTGTTTGGCCCGGTTGTAGCGCTTGGGGCCGACGAGGGCCGAGAGGATCACGGAGAACACCGCGAACGCGGCGGCGACCGCGCCGAGGACCAGAGTGGGCATCTCGATATTCACGACTGCACTTCCCCTCCTTGCGAGCTGTAGCTGGCGGTTGGGCGTCATGTCCCCCGACGGCGGCCCGGGGATGTGATGGTCGGCGTCGGAATCATGACGGCAGCTTCCGAGGCGGGCTGACGTCGTTGTCCGCCTCGGTCAGACTCGCCTCATGGCCTGCTCGCACCGCGCGGGTCTGTCATATCGAGGCCCGCGCTCATGTGAGCTACGGCACAGCCTACAACCGTCGCGACGGGTCGACCATTTATTCGATTGGGGTCTTTGATCGAAAACGGGACTGCTATTTATGACTGAATCGGGGGTAATCCGACCCGTCGGATCGCTAAGCGATAGCGCCGTCACGTGACATCGGAGTGCCTGCGTCCTCGGGACGCGGGCACATGTGACGATGAGAAAGATCGAGGTCAGGCAGCGGTGCGGTTTCGCAGCACCGTGACGACGGCCTCGGTGAGCCGGATCGGATCGATCGGATGGGCCACGGCGGCCTCGGCGCGCGACCAGTTCGCGAGCCAGGCATCGTCGGGGCGACCGGTGAGCACCAGAACCGGTGGGCACTGGGCGATCTCGTCCTTGAGCTGTTTGGCAATACCGAGCCCGCCCGCCGGGGCGGACTCGCCGTCCAGGATGGCCAGATCGATACCGCCCGCATCCATCTGCTCGATGACCACGGGCGCGGTCGCCACCTCGAGGTATTCGAAGGCGGGCAGCTCAGGGTGCGGGTGTCTGCCCAGTGCCAGCATCACTTGGCGCCGGGTATCGGCGTCGTTGCTGTAGACCAGGACCCGCAGTGGGGTGGAACGAATCGCGTCGGCCACGCAGGGATGGTACGTCGGGGCGGGGGTGCGGCGTGGCAGGTTGGCGCAGATTGCTCCGCGCGCGTCGCGCTGGCGCCGGTCGGCGGTGTGGAATGCGTGCGCGGGCAAGGTAATCGAAAGCGGTTGCTAAGTTTCGGCCGGTAGCATCCCGAAAATGCGGGGAGATATCACGCGCGAACTCGTCGAAACCGACGTGTGGACAGACGAGATGGTGGGCCGGGCGGGTATTCCGGTGGTGGACGTTCCGTTCGTCACCATCGGCAGCGGGATCGGATCCTTCGTCACCTACGACACCCTGCGGATCTACGGCGTACCGGCGGCAGCGATGGCGGTGCTCGGGCCACAGGAGGTGCCGTGGTCGTCCTATGAGTATCTGACGCGGGTATCGCAGATCCCGCGCGGGGAGCGATTGCGCAGCGACTCGGCCTCGATGCCGGACAATATCTGGGGCTTTCCGTCCTATGCGGTGCGCGAGGCGCTGGCGGAGAGAACGATCCGACCGCTGTGGAATGTGTTCACCGAGCCGATCTTCAGCAATTACTACACGCCAAGGGCGGGGCAGGCGTTCGTCGCGATGGAACGGGAGTTCCATCGGATCGGATATGCGGGTTCGTTGCACAAAGGGCATGTGCGCATGGTGCGCAAACGCTACGGCGGTGGGTATTTCAGCGTCCTGACTCCGCCCGTGGGTGCTGCCCCGACCAAGCGGATCGCGTTTCGCAGCACGTATGTCCATGTGGGTGTGGGCTATCCGGGGCTGAAGTTGTTGCCGGATCTGCAGGAATATCGGGAGAAGTACCGGGATCCGACGCGCGTGGTCAATGCGTATGAACCGCATGAGCACGTGTATCAGGCACTGCAGCGCAGACCGGGCAAGGTGATGATCCGCGGCAGCGGGATCGTGGCCAGTCGGGTGCTGCAACGGCTCATCGATGACCGGGACAAACTGCGGCTGAATACCCAGATCCTGCATCTGTTTCGGCACTATGTCGCCGCCGCGCACGGACCGAATATTTTCAGTCGACGCAAGGGCGGCGACGGCTGGTCATATCAAGGATTCAACTATCCGAAGTCGGTATGGGGCGGGCAGCTCAAAGCGAAGATGCGCACGCTGCAAGGGGAACAGCGCGCGCAGGCCTATCAGGAGATGGGCGGGACCAACACTCCGGTGCGCTCGAATTGGCAGGAGCAGCTGCGGCGCGGGCGTAAGGAGGGGTGGTATCAGGTGATGGCGGGCAGTGCGCGCGATCTGCGGCCCGTGCGGGGGCAGGGCGGGGTGATCACCACGATCGTGCCGGATCCCACGGCGGCGCTGCCGCTTCCGCCGCCTACCCAGCCCTTCGACATTTCGGCCGATTACATAATCGACTGCACCGGGTTGGAGGCCGACGTACGCGAACATCGGTTGCTGGCGGATCTGCTGGATCATGCCGGTGCCGGTCGCAATCCGGTGGGGCGCATGGATGTGGCGACCACCTTCGAGTTGATCGGCACGCGAAGTGGCAGCGGACGCATCTATGCATCAGGTAGTGCGACGCTGGGTGGACCGTTTCCGGGAGTGGACACCTTCCTGGGGTTGCAGATCGCGGCGCAGGAGATCGCGGACGATCTTGCGGCGCTGGGTTTCTGCCAGCGGATGGGGCCGCTGCGGTCGACGGGGCAATGGTGGTTGTGGGCGATGAACAAGAAGATCTGATCGATGCTACTTACTTTGAACGGGCGGATTCAGACCCGCATGCTCGCGCTCGGCGTGATCGGATTGCTGGTCGCGGTGATCATTACGCCGGTCCTGCCGACCGGATCGCTGTCACTCGGCAATGCCTATCGGGTGACGTTGTCGGTGCTGCTGGCGACCGTGTTCGTCGGCGTACTGTGGGAACTGCTCTACCATTTTCTGCAGCAATTCCGGTGGGAGAAGGACTGGCCCACGCTGTTCGGGTTCTGGACGGTGATCAACGAGGCGGCGCTGATGTGGGTCCTCGTGCACCACACGACCATTGTGCTGCCGCGCGCGTTGCATCCGTCGCTGACTGCGTTCCTCATCCAGTTCATCGTGACGTGGATCGTGTTCTGGCTCATCGTGAACGGGCCGATGCGGGTGGTGTTCCATCGGTGGCGGTTCCAGGGTGGGCGATTCCTGTGAGTCGGCAGCTCGAGGTGCTGCCGGGTGGTACGCATCTGATCGCGAACAGTGGCGGCGTCGTCCTGGTCGTCGCGCATCGTTCGGATATTGCGGCCGATGCCGAATCGGCTGCGGCGCAGACGATGACGGCATTGCTCGAGCTGGTGCGCGAGGCCGGCGCGCAGGAGCAACCGCGCACCGGACGCATGTTCGCACGGCTTGCCACCACGTGGTTGATGAGCCTGGACGACGAGGACCAAGTGGAATTCGGGGTAGTTACCCCGAGCACGTCCGGAGCGGCGTTATTCCTGCACGGCGGTGTCACCGCGGTGCTGGAGACCTCGGGTCGCGCAGAGGTACTGCACGGCAGGGATGCCGGATTCACGGTCGACCGCGTGGTGATCCCGGCACCGGCTATCGGGATCGGGCTGTTCGTGGACGAGGACGGGACGACCGCGTCGGCGTTACCGAGCCGTGGTATCGCCGGACTCGGCGAGGGAACGGTGCCTGGTGCCGGGGCAGTGCTGTGGTTCGGGGCGCCCGCGTCGGCTCGTGCAGCGGCGGCGTGGCGGCCTTCTGGCACCCTGCGAGCGGGATCGGACGTCGGCGGAGCCGGAGTGGGGTCGCCGCAGGACGCGTCATCGACCGAAGATGTGGGAGCAGTGCCGGGGATCCGGGTCGAGGATGCTGAACGGCGGGAGTCCCCGAGGCAGGCAGTTGAACTCGTCGATCCGGTGGCGAATCGGTCGGGAAGCGAGATTGAGCCGGAGCCGGAACGTGGTGCAGTGCAGCCGCCGATCGGGGGCGGATCGGCGGGGAAGGCGGCACCGTGGGAGCGCGCGTCCGCGATGGGCGTGGGAAACCTGCCGCCGAGAGGTGCCGTGTCGGGTGTCGGGGAGCGGCGGCGAGTCGGGCTTCAGAAGGCCGATATCGGCGTATCAGGGGCGGTCGCACCGCCGAACCGGCCGGAAAATGGGGTGGCGTCGGTGCCCGGGAGCGGTAGAGCTGTCGTTCGGGGGTTCATGTGTTCGCGGCAGCATCTGAACGATCCGCGGGTGTCGTTCTGCGCAGTGTGTGGGATTCGGATGGATCAGTTGACCTGCGTGTTGACCGAGGGAGTGCGGCCACCGCTCGGGTTGCTGATGCTCGATGACGGAACGTCGTACGTGCTCGATAACGACATCGTCCTCGGGCGGGAACCCGAACATGCCGAGGCGGTGCGCCGCGGTGCGCGGCCGATCCGGTTGCCGGACAGCTCGGGCGCGATGTCGCGGGCGCATATGGAGGTTCGGTTGGTCGAATGGGATGTCGCCGTGGTCGACCAGGGCTCGGCCAACGGCACCTACATTCGCATGCCCGGCCACCAGGAGTGGCTCCGCGCCATGCCGAACCAACTCACCACCCTGGCCGCCGGTGCCCAGATCCTGCTCGGCGGCCGCATCCTCACCTTCGACTCCCAACACAGCCAGTTCTGAATCCGCGCGGAACCCCCGTGTGTCTTTCGCGGTGCGGCCGCGAGTCAGCTTCGCCAGTAGTTGTCGGCGGCGGCGATGGTTTGGGTCCGGACTGCGGCGGGTGACTGCATTAGTCACGCTCGAAGCGCACGATTCCGGACCAGGGGTTGCGGCCCGGTTTGCGCGGGTCGGGCTGAGGGAGATAGGTGAATGGGCGCAGGTACCAGGGTGCGCGGTGGAATTTGCGGGCGTGCACGAGGAGGTGTTCCACTTCGCGTGCGTGCCAGCCGAGATCTTCGAAGTAGGCGATGCCGTTGCCGGGTTCAAATTCGATGGGTGCGTTCTCGAACATCGAACTCGACCGCATGCGATTCATTGCCACCGTGACGTCCATGACCCACCAGCGGATCTCCGACCGGGACAGGGCGGCGGCGATGGCGCGGACCGTCTCCTCCTCCAGGTACATCAGCAGACCCTCGGTGATCACCAAAGCCTTTGTGGCGGGGGAATTTTCGGGACCGAGCGGGCCGAGTGCCCAGTCCAGGAACTCCGCCAGCGCGGCCGGGTCGGCCAGGTCGACACCACGGCGGATCAGCGCACAGTGCGGCTTCTCGTCCGCAAGAGCGGCCTCCTTCTCCGCGGTGAGCGCGGGCAGATCGGCCTCCACCCAGACGAAATCGACCGGCAGGCCCAGGCGGTAGGGGCGGGTATCGAGTCCGGCGGCGAGATTGAGCACGCGGTCGCAGCCCTCGGCAATCGCGGTCGCGATGAGATCATCGATGATTCTGGTTCGGGTGACGACCGGCCAGCCGTTGCGCATGATTCGCGTAGCTGCCGCCACCATGGCATATCCGCGCTCGCCGGCCAGGCGTTCGGCGAGCGGATCGTGGAACAGCGCATCTTCGCGCGCGGTCTCCAGCGCGCGGTAGGCGGCGACCCAACGCGCGGTATCGGACACATTCGAAATCAACGCTTCCCCACCAGCCATGCGCGCCAGTCTGACACAACGTGGCCCCTTGTCGGGGGCTGGGTGCCTTGGTGGCGTGGCTGTACCATCCGATAGAATTCCGGTCGGGGAGTCGGGCCGCGGAACACGATATTCACCGGCTCGTAACAGCGAAACGTGCTGCTGAGCGGGTATTCGGTCCACAATCGACCCAATGGCGAATTCATCGCCGATAACCTGCGCGATCATTGTGATCGCCAGTCGGGTGGAGTCCGGGTGTCGTGCCCCCCGGACTCCACCGCCCGGGGTTCTAGCCGGGGTGGAAAGCGTGGGTGCCCACTTCGGCTGGATCGAGGATGTGGGCGAGGAAGAGGCGGGTTGTGGGGGTGGGGGTGCGAGTGGTGACGGCGTGCCATGGACGGTCCATGGGGGTGCCGTCGACCGGAAGTACTTGCAGCAGACCTGATTCCAGGTCTTGGGACAGGGCGTCGGTGTGAATGAGGGTCACGCCCAAGCCTTCACGGGCGGCGGCGAGTACTGCACCGTGGCTGCCGAGGGTGAGGGTGGGCGGGGAGATTTCGAGGCGGTCGATGAGGCTGAGTGTGGCGTCGCGGGTTCCGGAGCCGCGACCGCGTAGCAGCCAGGTGCTGTGCAGCGGATCGGGGCAGTCGGGCGCGCCGACGACCACGAGCTGACTGGGGCGACGGGCGCGGATGACCAGCCCGGTGTCGCGCGGTGGGCGGCCCGCGATGACGAGATCCGTTTCGTGGTGGTGCAATTCGAGGAACAGCACGTCGCGCGGATGCACCGACAGGCTCAGTTCGATATCCGGATAGCGATTCCGGAATGACGCCAGCGGCCCCAGCAGCACGTACTCACCCGCCGTTGCGACCACACCGATCCGCAGCTTGCCGGTTTCGGCCCGGCGTACCGCGGCATTGGCCTCCTTCATCAGGCCGAGGATGGTGCGGCAGTATTCGGAGTAGATGCGCCCGGCCTCGGTGAGCGCGATACCCCGCCCGGCCTTCGCGATGAGCTTTGCCCCGAGCTGCTTTTCGATGTGCGCGACCGCCGCGGAGACGGCGGCCTCGGTGATGTGCAGCTGGGTGGCGGCGCGGCGAATGCTGCCCTGCCGAGCCACGGCCAGGAATGTTTCCATCCTTGCCGCACTCACCATGCCCACAATTCGACGGTATCAAACTCAATGAATCCGTTGAGTATTCCGAGGAACAATCAAATTGTTTGTCATCGACAACGCCGTCATCCTTGAACTCAGTAGGCGTCCACCCCACGTCTCAGGCGCAGCATCCCGCACAACACCCGAGCCGAGGTGTCCTGCTCGATATCCGGGCGCGGGTGCCTCGCGCAACAGTTCCCGAGCGCGGATGACCCGCAAAACCGAGCGGAGCAATGATGACCGACGAAACCGAACCCAACCGCTGGGATCCGGGTGTCCACTCCTACGCCTCGATGGGTTACTACGCCCCGGATTATGTACCCAAAGATACCGATGTCCTCGCCGTCTTCCGAGTGACCCCGCAAAAGGGCGTGGATCCGATCGAAGCCGCGGCCGCCGTCGCAGGTGAATCATCCACTGCCACATGGACTGTCGTATGGACCGACCGTCTCACCGCACACGACCGCTACCAGGCCAAGTGCTACCGCATCGATGAGGTTCCCGGCCGCCCCGGCGAGTATTTCGCCTATGTCGCCTACGATCTCGATCTCTTCGAGGAGGGTTCGATCACCAACCTCACCTCCTCGGTCATCGGCAATGTCTTCGGCTTCAAGCCGCTGCTGGCACTGCGCCTGGAGGATATGCGGATTCCGGTGGCCTACGTCAAGACCTTCCAGGGCCCGCCGCACGGCACTGTCATGGAGCGCGAGTACCTGAACAAATACGGCAGGCCGCTGCTCGGTGCGACGGTGAAGCCGAAACTCGGTCTGTCCGCGCGGAATTACGGTCGGGTGATCTACGAGGCATGCAAGGGTGGCCTGGATTTCACCAAGGACGACGAGAACATCAACTCCCAGCCGTTCATGCGTTGGCGAGACCGGTATCTGTTCGCCATGGAGGGCGTCAACCGTGCCACCGCCGAAACCGGTGAGATCAAAGGCCACTACCTCAATGTCACCGCGGCGACCATGGAGGATATGTACGAGCGCGCCGAGTTCGCCAAGCAGCTGGGCAGCGTCGTGATCATGATGGACCTGACGGTGGGATTCACCGCCATGCAGTCGATGTCGCACTGGGCGCGGCGTAACGGCGTATTGCTGCACCTGCATCGGGCCGGGCACTCCACCTACACGCGTCAGAAGACGCACGGCGTGAGTTTCCGGGTATTGGCCAAATGGTGCCGGCTGATCGGCGTCGATCACCTGCACGCGGGCACCGTGGTCGGCAAGCTCGAGGGTGATCCGGCGACTACCAGGGGCTTCTACGACACGTTGCGGGAGAACCACATTCCCACCAATCCGGGCAACGGCATCTTCTTCGACCAGTATTGGGCCAGTCTCGGCGGAGTCATGCCGGTGGCCTCCGGCGGCATTCATGCTGGTCAGATGCACCAGTTGCTCGACCTTTTCGGCGATGACGTGGTCTTGCAATTCGGCGGCGGCACCATCGGACATCCGCTCGGCATCGCCGCTGGAGCGGAGGCGAATCGGGTGGCGCTGGAGGCAGTCGTGAAGGCCCGCAACGAGGGTCGCGATTTGCTGAAGGAGGGTCCGGATGTGCTGCGCAAGGCCGCCGAGATCTGCCGCCCGCTCGATGTCGCGCTTTCGACCTGGGGCGATGTCACCTTCGACTACACCTCCACCGACGCGCCGGATGCCGTGCCGACGGCCAGCCACTGAACGACAGGACTCCGCACATGTATCTGCGCCACGGAACCTTCTCGTATCTGCCCGAACTCACCGACGCCGAGATCGCGGCCCAGGTGCGTTACGCCTTGCTCAACAACTGGCCGGTGTCCATCGAATACACCGATGATCCGCACCCCCGCAATGCCTATTGGGAGATGTGGGGGCTGCCGCTGTTCGATCTCGACGAGCCCGACGGTGTGCTCGCCGAGATCGACGCATGCCGCAATACCTTCCCGCGACACTACATCCGGGTTCTGGCCTACGACGCCCGTTATGGCAGGCAGACCACCGCACTGAGCTTTCTGGTGCAGCGTCCCGTCGATGAGCCCGGATTCCTGCTGACCCGCACCGAGGGACCGGACCGCCGCCAGACCTACGGTCTGCACTCGTATGCCACCGACGAACGGTCGGGTACCCGGTATGGCGGCTGAAAGGTCGAGCGCGGCAAGCGGTTTCCGATTGCACCGGCCCGGTGCGGATGACGGCAGGCCGGTGCGTGCGGTGCCGGCGGACGCGCCGCCGGAGGAGCTGCTCGCCGAGGATGCGGTGCTGGATCTGTCCAGCGATATCGCGGGCAATGACGTCGCGGACGTATTGACAAGGCTCGATGCCGAACTCATCGGTCTGGCGAATGTGAAGCGGCGGGTGCGTGAGATCGCGGCGCTGCTGCTGATCGATCGGGCCAGACAGCGCTTCGGCCTGCAAGCCTCTCGGCCGACCATGCATATGAGTTTCACCGGCGGCCCCGGCACCGGCAAAACTACTGTCGCCCTGCGGATGGCCGAGATGCTGCACGCGCTCGGCTATATCCGTAAACCCAAGGTGCACACGGTAACTCGCGACGATCTGGTCGGCCAGTTCATCGGACACACCGCACCCAAAACCAAGGAGGCCCTGGCCAAGGCGGCCGGGGGAGTGCTGTTCATCGACGAGGCCTACTACCTGTTCCGCCCGGAGAACGAACGTGACTACGGACAGGAAGTCATCGAGATCCTGCTGCAGGAGATGGAGAGCGAACGCACCAGCCTGGTGGTGATCTTCGCGGGCTATCCGGATCGGATGGACAAGTTCTTCTCGGCGAATCCGGGATTGTCCTCGCGGGTGGCCCATCATCTGGAATTCAGCGACTACACCCACGACGAGTTGGTGCGCATCGCCGAACTCATGGTGGCACGGGACAATTTCCGGTTCGACGACAGCGGATACGCCGCCTTCGGCGAATATCTCACGCTGCGAATGAGCCGCCCCCGATTCTCCAATGCGCGCAGCGTGCGCAATGCCCTTGACCGCTGCCGGTTACGGCAGGCCAAACGACTGGTCGAGCTGCGGCGACCGCTCACCAAGACCGACCTGATCACGCTGACCGACCGAGATGTCTACGGCAGCAGTGTATTCCGCGGCGCGAGCGACGGGCCCGGAGGCGGTAGCTTGCGTGACCACGCAGTGCCCCGGGAGCGCCGCCAATCGAACACCGCAGGACAGCAGCCGGATGGGCCGACCGCACGGGCGCCCGCGTGACGAGATCGAGAACTCATGCCAGAAGGACTGAAGACCCTCACCCGATACACGATCGAGGAGGAGCACCGGCATCCTGGATCGTCCGGTGAATTCTCCGCTCTGGTGAATGTCGTCGCGACCGCGACGAAAATCATCGCCAACCAGGTGACCAGGGGTGCCATTGTCGGCTCACTGGGCGCCTCCGAACCCGATAACCTGCCGCCGACGGTGCACCGCAAACTCGACGCCATCGCCAATGACATCATGGTGGCCGAGACCCAATGGACGGGGCATCTGTCGGCGCTGTTATCGGAGCAGATGACCGATATCCATCCGGTGCCCGACGTGCACCGGCGCGGCAAATATCTGCTGGCCTTCGATCCGTTGGACGGATCCTCGAATATCGATGTAAATCTGCCTGTCGGAACGATTTTCAGTGTGCTGCGGGCACCGGACAACGGTGCGCCGAGTACGGTGGACTTCTTGCAGCCGGGGGTGCGGCAGGTCTGCGCGGGGTTCACGCTCTACGGACCGGCGACCATGCTGGTGCTCACCACGGGCAGCGGCGTCGACGGATTCACCCTGGATCGGGAGATCGGCGCATTCGTTTTGACCCATCCGCGGATGCGAATCCCGGAGGATACTTCGGGATTCGCGATCAATGCCGCCAATGAGCGGTTCTGGGAACGGCCGGTGCGGCGGTATGTCCACGAATGTCTCGACGGTGTGGACGGGCCACGGGGGCGGGATTTCAATATGCGCTGGGTCGCGTCATTGGTCGCCGATACCTTCCACATCCTCACCCGCGGCGGGGTCTACCTCTATCCACACGACACTCGGCGGCCGGGGCGGGTGTCGTTGCTGTACGGCGCGAATCCGATTGCCTACATCGTCGAACAGGCCGGGGGCTGGGCGACCACCGGCGGTGATCGAGTGCTGGAGGTGGCGCCGGAGCAGGTGCATCAGCAGGTGCCGCTGATCTTCGGTTCGCGCAATGAGGTCGCGCGGATCGAGCGCTATCACAGCGAGCCCGAGGAAGGGCCCAGTTTCGACAGTTCACTGTTCGGGTCGCGGTCGCTGTTCCGTCCGGCCGGGCGCTGAAGCAACCGAGGAGGTGTCATGTCGGTCAAACATCCCGTCGTCGCTATTACCGGCTCATCCGGTGCGGGCACGACCAGTGTCACGCGGACCTTTCAGGAGATATTTCGCCGCGAAGGTATCAATGCGGTGATCGTGGAGGGGGATTCGTTCCATCGCTACGACCGCAACGAGATGAAGCTCGCGATGGCCGAGGCGGAGCAGAGCGATAATCGCACCTTCTCGCATTTCGGTGAGGAGGCGAATCTGCTGAAGGAGTTGGAGACACTGTTCCGCGATTACGGTGAGACCGGCGTCGGTTCGGTGCGCAAATACCTGCACGACGAGTTGGAAGCCAAACCACACGGGCAACCCGCAGGCACCTTTACGCCGTGGGAGGATCTGACGCCGGGCAGCGATCTGCTGTTCTACGAAGGTCTGCACGGCGCCGCCGTCACCGATTCGGTGAATGTCGCGCAATACGCGGATCTGCTGGTCGGGGTGGTGCCGATCGTCAACCTCGAATGGATCCAGAAGGTGATCCGGGACAAGACCGAACGCGGCTATTCCAGTGAGGCCGTCATCGATACGATCCTGCGCCGCATGCCCGACTACGTGAAATACATCTGCCCCCAGTTCTCCCACACCTACGTCAACTTCCAGCGCGTCCCCACCGTGGACACCTCGAACCCCTTCATCGCTCGCACCATCCCCACCGCGGACGAAAGTTTCGTCGTCATCCGCTTCGCCGACCCCAAGGTCATCGACTTCCCCTACCTGCTGTCCATGCTGCACGACTCCTTCATGTCCCGCCCCAACTGCATTGTCGTCCCCGGCGGGAAAATGGATCTGGCCATGCAACTCATCTTCACCCCGCTGATCCTGCGGTTGATGGATAAGCGCCCCAAGCGTTCTCGCTGATCGGTGTAGCAGTAAGCGGGTGCACGCCCATCGGGAGTCGCGGCGGCGTACAGTGTCATAAGTTAATCGTCGTTCGCATGGAACGATCGCAGAAACAGCAGGGAGCCGTCATGACATCCGCGGTCATTGTCGACGTTGTTCGCACACCCTCCGGGAAGGGGAAACCCGGTGGTGGGCTCTCGGATATACATCCGGCGACACTGCTGGCCGAGGTGCTGCGGACCCTGATCGAACGCAATGACCTCGATCCGGCACTCGTCGATGATGTGATCGGTGGTTGTGTCACCCAGAGTGGTGAGCAGGCACTCAATATTTCGCGCACCGCCGTGCTGGCCGCCGGGTTCCCGGAGTCCGTGCCCGCGACCACTGTCGATCGGCAATGTGGGTCCAGCCAGCAGGCCGCGCATTTCGCGGCGCAGGGTGTGATCGCCCGGGCCTACGACATCGCGATCGCCTGCGGTGTGGAGTCGATGAGCCGGGTCCCGATGTTCTCCAACGCCCAGGGTGCGGACGCCAACCGCGGTCCGCTGGTCGACCGCTTCCCGGAAGGTATTATCGGACAGGGCATTTCGGCTGAAATCATCACCCAGCGCTGGAAGCTGGACCGCGAGACCCTCGACGCCTTCGCCGCCCGCTCGCACCGGTTGGCCGCTGAAACCGCCGCGGCCGGCGGGTTCGACAACGAACTCGTCCCCGCGGGCACGCTCACCGCCGATGAGACCATCCGCCCGAGCACCAGCGCCGAAGGTCTGGCCGGACTGCGCCCAGCCTTCGCCGACGATGAATTCGAGGCGCGCTTCCCGGAAATCGAATGGTCCATCACCCCCGGCAATTCGTCCCCACTCACCGACGGCGCATCGGCCGCCCTGATCATGAGCGAGGAAAAGGCGAACGCCCTCGGTCTGCGCCCGCGCGCCCGCTTCCACTCCTTCGCGGTAACCGGCGACGACCCGCTGCTCATGCTCACCGCCGTCATCCCCGCGACCCGCAAGGCCCTCGCGCGCGTCGGGCTGACCATCGATGACATCGATGCCTACGAAGTGAACGAAGCCTTCGCCCCCGTACCACTGGTCTGGCAGCACGACCTCGACGCCGACCCCGCCAAACTCAACCCCCGCGGCGGCGCCATCGCCCTCGGTCACCCCCTCGGCGCCTCCGGCACCCGCATCCTCGCCACCCTGGTCAACCACCTCGAGCAGTCCGAAGGACGCTACGGCCTGATGACGATGTGTGAAGCAGGCGGCCTCGCCAACGCCACCATCATCGAACGCCTTTGACTGCGTCGCTGGACCGCTCGCGCGAACCGAGGACGCTTACAGTTCGCCTTGTTCGCGGCGGTGGTCCAGGTCGCGCCGGCGCTCTTCCTCTTGGCGGCGGGCCTCGCGGCGCTGTGACTCGGCGCGTTCACGCAGGCCGCGCAGGAAAGCTTCGTCATCGTCCGGATTCTGCGGGACGCGGCGGCCGGGCCGGTCGTATTCGGCGTAGCGGGTGGTGGAACGCGGGCCGCCTTCGTGCAGTGGGCGGCCGGCGAACAGCCACAACAGTGCGCCCACGGTCGGCACCAGGATGACGACGATGAGCCACGCCAGCTTCGGCAGATTCCGGATGCCCGCATCGGGGCAGGTGATGATGTCGACCAGGCAGTAGACCCACAGGGCCATGGTGATCAGGCCCAGTACTGCGTATGGCATCGAAATCTCCTCGGGCGCACGGCAACAGCTAGGGCCTGCTCATCCGTGGTTTCCGTAGGTTCGATGGTCACCCCCCGCCGAACCGGCCCGCATGGAGAATACACGGCGTGTTCGCGCGCATCAGTCCGGCAGCAGCGGGACCGAGAGGCCTTCGCCGCGACCGATGAGGGTGGCGCGGGTGACCGCAGCCGAGCCGAAGCGGCGGCGCAGGTCGTCGAGCGTGGCATCGAGGGTATTGGTGGCGCGGGGTTCCAACGGCAGGGTGAGTTGGACGGCGTCGGCGTTGTCGAGGTTGGTGAGAGCCAGCCCGATGAGGGTGAGGCCGCGCTCTTGGATCATTGGCATCGCGGTGCTGAGTAAGGTGCGCGCGGCGTAGAGGATGGTTTCGGTGTGATCGGTGGCCTCGGGCAGGGTGTGCGAGCGGGTGGCGCGGGTGAAATCGTCGAAACGCATGCGCAGCACCACCGTTCGGGTCACCCGGTCGGCCGCGCGCAGTCGGCGGCCGAGGCGGTCGGTGAGGCCGTGCAGGTAGGCCTCGATCTCGTCGGGTGATCGGTGCCGACGACCGAGTGCGCGTTGCGCGCCGATGGAGCGGCGGCGGACGCCGGTTTCGACGCGCCGCGGGTCGCGCGCCCAGGACAGGGCGTACAGGTGCCGTGCCGCGGCGGGGCCGAGGATGGCGCGCAACGGTGATTCACCGAGTTCGGCGAGTTGACCGATGCGGGTGATGCCGTGTTCGTGCAGGGTGCGGGAGGTGACTTCGCCGACGCCCCATAGTCGTTCGACCGGCAGCGGATGCAGGAAATCGAGTTCGAGTTCCGGAGGCACCAGGCGCAACCCGTCGGGTTTGGCAACCGCGCTGGCCACCTTCGCCAGGAATTTCGTCCGCGCGATACCGACCGAAATCGGCAGTCCGACCTGCTCGCGCACCACATCACGCAACCGCCGCCCGATCTCGACGGGTTCGCCCGCGATCCGTCGCAGCCCACCCACATCGAGAAACGCCTCGTCGATCGAAATGCCCTCGACCACCGGCGTCGTGTTGTGGAAGACCTCGAAGACGGCCTTGCTCGCCTCGGCATAGGCCGACATGCGCGGCGGCACCACTATTGCATGCGGGCAAAGCCGCAGCGCCGCACCACCATTCATCGGCGTACGCACCCCGAACGCCTTCGCCTCGTAGCTGGCTGCCAGCACAACGCCGCCACCGACGATCACCGGCCGCCCCCGCAGCCGCGGATTATCGCGCTGTTCCACCGAGGCATAGAACGAGTCGAGATCGGCGTGCAGGATCGAGGCCTCGGCCCGCGGCTCGATCCGCGGCCGTCGGGAACGCGGCGAAGTCGGGGCGGCAGACCTGGACACGAACATATGTTCGCATAGATCGCCCTCTAGCGCGTCAAACTTTCTGGCAGGGTTGCTCGGTTTACGCTCCGAGCACGTCGAAGCTGGGAAGGAGCCGGTCTGTGGCCAGGTCACGGTGGTTGAAGATTCCGGTCGAGGACAAGGTGCGGGTGGTGTTGTCGGTGCTGGCCGGTGAGATGAGCGTCGCGGAAGCCGCCCGGCGGCGGGGCGTGAGTACGGCTTCTATGGCCAAGTGAAGCAAACGTTCCTCGAGGCGGGGACCAAGGCGCTGGACGCGGTGCCCAGCGGCCCGGCCGGGGCGCAGGGTCTGCCCGAGCAGCGGCGGTTGCGGATGGAGAACGAGCAGCTGAAGCTGGCGCTGGCGGAAGCCACCGTGCAGCTGCGGGTCTGGCAGCACGGCGCCGCGCTGGTGGATCAGGTCCCTTCGCTGACCTCGAAGTCCTGAGAGCGGCAGAAGGACTGCCGGTTTCGAGGTTCGCTCGATTGGCCGGCATTCCCGAACGTACCTATCGCCGGCGCCTGGCCCGGCTCCGCGACGGGGACCCGCCGCGAGGTCCGTGGCCTGCACCCAAAGTGGAGCGGTTCGAACCGATCGCAGCGAAGTACGCCGAGGAGTGGCCGGCGTGGGGGCATCGCAAGATCGCGGCGTTGATGCGCGCCGACGGTTACGTGGTATCCCACCTCGACCGTGGAGCGAGCGCTGCGGCGGCGTGGACTGCTGTTGCCGCGCGGGTATCGGGCCGACCGTAAGTCGTGGGCGATGCTGCGGCGCAAGGTGTTCCGCGATCCGCCGACACAACGCAATCGGGTGTGGCAGACCGACTTCAGCGAGTTCGAAACTGCCGGCGGTGGCATCTGGCGTATCTGCGCGGTGATCGATTACGTGACGAAGTACTGCCTGGCCGTCACTGTGACCCCGACCGCTCGTGGTGCCGACGCGGTGGCCTGCCTGAGGCTGGCGGTCGCCGAGGCCGAGCGGGTGCTCGGACTGGACGACCTGCGTACCGAACGCGAGCTGGTCGAGGTCGCAGGACCAGCTGGTGAGGTACTCGGTCTGGCGCCCGCGCCGATCGCGGTGGTGTCGGACAACGGGCCGTGCTTCCGGGGCGAGGTGTTCAAGACCGCGTTCGACGGGCCGGACCGGCTGCTGCGCCACGTTCGTACCCGTGTCCGGTCTCCGCAGACCAACGGTGTGATCGAGCGGTTCTTCGGCACGATGAAGTACGAGCACCTGTTCCGTGGCGCGATCGCTGATGGCGACGCCTTGGACATGGAGGTTCACCGGTTCCGGATCCTCTACAACACGATCAGGCCGCACCAGACACTCGGAGACCGAACACCCAGCGCGGCCTACACCAGCCGTGACCGTGACCACCGGAAAACCGCTCGATAAGCCGCTATGTGCGGACGATGGTTGGGTGGTATACCCGTCGCGGCGCTGCGGCGGGACGGAGTTGCGTCGATGTTGTGTGCTGTTCAGTCGGTGATGTGGTCGAAGTCGATGAGCAGGTGTTGGGGGCCGCGGAAGATTTGGCTTCGCCGATACGGTGGCGGGTCGACGACCAGGCTGGGTGTGGCGACGCGGCGTAGGAAGGTTTCCAGCGCCAGGTTGACTTCCAGTCGTGCGAGCGGGCCGCCCAGGCAGGTGTGGATGCCGCTGCCCCAGCCGAAGTGTTCGTTGTCGGGGCGGTGGAGGTCGAAGCGGTTCGGGTTGGCAAAGTGGTTCGGGTCGCGGTTGGCGGCAGCGTAGACCAGATGCACCGCGGCCCCTTTTGGGATAACGGTGCCGGCGATGTCGATATCGGCGGTAGCGCTGCGGCTGGGGAAGAACTGCACCGCCGCCTGCAGCCGCTGGACCTCTTCGATCGCGCGCGGGAGCAGCTCCGGTCGGCTGCGGACCTGGTCGTAGGACCCGGGGTTGCGCAGCAGCGTCATCACACAGTTGGCGATGGTGTTGACCGTCGAGTCATGACCGGCGACCAGCAGCAGCACCGCATTGGACAACACCTGCTCGGCAGGCATCGGACCATCGGGGCCGCCGTCATGGATCAGTTTGGACAACAAGCCCTGCCCGGGCTCGCGCTGGAGCTGCTCGATCAACCCGGCCAGATAGCGCATGAGTGCGTCACGGCTGGAACGGGACTTCTCGGCGCGGGCCTTACCCTGCTCGGTGGTCGCATCCGGGCCCAGATCTATGCCGGCCAACATGTCGCGGATCCAGGCATGGAACATGGGTTCGTCTGCGAGCGGGACCCCGAGGACCTTGCAGATCACCATCACCGGCACCGGATAGGCGTAATCGTCGACCACATCCAGCCGGGTCTTGCCGCTGGCCTCGATGCCGTCGAGCAGCCGGTTGCACAACCGCACGATGTCGGGCTCCATGCCGGGGATGACATCGGGTGAATGCGGTGAGATGAAGTGGCGCATCACCTGCCGGCGCGCCCGATCGTGCTCGGGGGGATCGGAGACGATGATGCTCGGCCGGCGACCGTAGGCCTGCATGTCCTCGGCGCCGGGCTCGGAGTCGACACCTGACGTCAGGGTGGCGCCCAGCGGGCTGCGGCTGATATCGGAGCTGACCCGGGGGTCATGTGCCAGCGTCAGCAGTTCCTGATAGCCGGTCACGACGTACAGGTTGTCGGCAACTCGCGCGACCGGGGTCTGGCGCAGTTGGTCGAAGAACGGGTACGGGTCGGCGCGGTGTTCGTATTTCATCGCCTCCGCCCAGGCGCTCGCTGCAGTCATGCTGGCTCCCTTGGTCAGTGGAACTCGGCGCCTCGTGAGGTGGGGTCGTGACCGGTCAGCACCACGTCGGGAATCGCGGTCGGCACTCGTGGATCGGGGAAGCGGGCCGGCATCGGTGCCGGGTCGGGCGCTTGGTCGTAGCCCGGCGGCGGTGGCGGGAACGGCGCCGAGCGCTCGATCATCGCCGCGTAGTACGGCAACCACTTGCCGTGGTTGAACGTCACCGCACCGACGATGCGGCCGCGGTGGCCGTAGGCGGCGGCGAAGCGATAGTCCGCGGGAGACCCCTGGGTAAACACGATCTCATCGCCGAACGAGCACACCCCCACCCCCTTGATGTTCACCCCGAATTGGGCCGACCAGAACGAGGGCAGCGGCAAGTGCGGTCGCCGCTCGGTCTCGAGGTTGATCATGTTGTTCGCGGCGACCTGCGCCCCGCACACCGCGTTGTCCCAGTGCTCCATCGAGATGAACTGGTACTCGTACAGCACGTGTGGCTGACGCGCGATATCCCCGGCCACGAAAATGTTGTCGGTCACCACCCCGTTGATGTCGAACGCGCGACAGCCCGCATCGCAACCGACTCCCCAGAAACCGGCGGCCAGCCCAGCACCTGCCA
The DNA here is from genome assembly GCF_000308835.1 of Nocardia vinacea NBRC 16497. Lineage (GTDB taxonomy): Bacteria > Actinomycetota > Actinomycetes > Mycobacteriales > Mycobacteriaceae > Nocardia > Nocardia vinacea. Next base: position 44,267 of record NZ_BAGN01000112.1, read on the forward strand.
ACCACTCGACGTTGCGGATCGATCCCAACGACGCCACCACCACATCGACATCGAGCGTGGTCCCATCCGAGAGCCGGGCCCGGCGCACCCGCCCGCCGGCGTCGCCGTCGAGGGCTTCCACAGACACCCCGGTACGCAGATCAACGCCGGCGCCGCGCTGCATCCGGGCGGCGATATCGCCGATCACCCCGCCCAGCGGCCCCACCAGCGGCCCGCCTCCCCGCTCGGCGACGGTCACCGGCAACCCCAGCTCGCAACACACCGAAGCCATCTCGGAGCCGACAAACCCCGAGCCGACGACGAGGACCCGCTTCGGGCCTGCCCGCAGCGCCGCATGCAGCCGAGCCGCGTCATCACAGGTGCGCAGCGTGAACACCCCCTGCAGGGCACCCTCGGCCGGATCGAACCGTGGCCGTGCCCGAACGCCGGTGGCGATGAGCAGCCGGTCGTAGGGCACCGCGTCTCCGGTGGCCAGCAAAACCTGTTTGTTCACCCGGTCCAAACCGGTCGCGGCCACACCCAGCCGCCACTGCGCGTCGATGTCCCGCATACGGGGAAGCTTGGTGTGATCGGCGCGAACCCAGCCCTTGAGGACCTGCTTGGACAACGGCGGACGGTCGTACGGTTCGTGCGACTCGTCACCGATGAGGGTCAGAGGCCCACAGAAGCCCTTGTCCCGCAAGGCCTCCGCGGCGCGAAGCCCAGCCAGCGACGCCCCCACGATCACGATCCGACCCTCGGCCCGAAACATCCTGACCAGGTCCGCGGCCAGCGACGCAGTGCTCATGCCACAGGCTCCGGCCCGTCGGGGGTATAGGTCTCCACCACGATCGCCTGGACCGGACACGCCGCCGCCGCCCGCAACACCCGCTGACGCTGCGCGTCATCAGGGTTGGGGTCATACGCCAGCGCCTCCTCACCCAGCATTTCGAGCACATCCGGCGCCAGCGGAACACACTGCGCATACCCCTGACACCGATTCAGATCAACCACAATGCGCATACCCTCAGCTCCTCACCCGAACCATGTCCCGATGTGGGTCTCCCCGCGAAACCGCTGCGGGCCGGAAAGCGCTTACACCCGCAAGGGTTGACGTGAACTCCTAGAAGACGATCACGCCCCGAAGTGCCGGCGCCGAGCGGGCACCTCACAAAAGGATTCGTAGCACCCGATATCGACGATCTAGTCATTCGCCGGTCGACACCGCCACCATCTTCAGTCTGACCCCGGCAAGGCACCGCCACCACCGCCCACCCGGAATCGAAAATCGATACCGGATGGCGGTTGTCGGCAAGCTTTCGGCTTTCGAACACCCGGGACCGGCCGCGCGGACCTCGTTGAGTGGCTGTGCCAAGCGGTGTCGAGAAACGCGTGGGAAGCCGCTTGTGTCCGACAACTTACATTCACCGATTTTCGGACGAATACCGCCCGTGGCGACACACGGAAATCGGCTATTACCGAGCGGTCNCGGTTGACCA
>NZ_BAGN01000111.1 GCF_000308835.1 Nocardia vinacea NBRC 16497
CACCAGATCGGAGAAGGCGAACGCACCGGTCACCACGAGCAGGATCAGCGCTGCGGCGGTGATGATGCGGCCGGTGTGCGCGGTGCCGGTGTGCACCGCGTCGCTGGTGCTCGCGCCTTTGGCCCTGGCCTCGACCATGCGGGAGAGCAGGAAGACTTCGTAATCGGTGGACAGGCCGTAGATGATCGCGATGATCAGCACGAGCACATTCGACTGGATGGGCTGCGGGGTGAAGTTCAATAGTCCTGCGGCGTGGCCGTCGACGAAGATCCAGGTCAGGATGCCGAGGGTGGAGCCGAGGCCGAGCGCGCTCATCAGTGCGGCCTTGATCGGCAGCACCAATGAGCCGAAGGTCAGGAACATCAGCATCGTGGTCACGAGCAGGACCAGCGCGATCATGACCGGGATCCGGTAGAGCAGTGCGTCGATGCTGTCCTTCTGCATGGCCGGAATGCCGCCGACGTACATGCCGACGCCGTCGGGGAGTTCCATCTTGCGCAGGTATTCGATGGTTTCCCCGCCTTCGTTGGGGTTCACCAGTGTTGCCTTGGAGCGGTAAACGTTGCCCTGGGTCAAGGATTTGGACGGCATCTCGAACTGACTGGCCAAGCCGGGGGCGTGTCCGGCCGTGCGCCAGGCCTCGCCGACCGGCGTGCTGTTGTCGGCGACGAAGACGAGTTCGATGGGATCGGATCGGCGCTGTGGGAAGAAGGTGTCGATCTGTTCCTGTGCGACGCGTGTCGGGTTGTCCGGTGGCAGATATCGTTCGCTGAAGCCGCCGAAGATGAGGTTCTTGACCGGGATGATCAGCAGGAAGAGGAGGATGACCAGTGGGATCGCGACGGTGAGCGGTCGCTGCATCACCCAGCGTGTGGTCTTGCCCCAGAAACCGCCCTCGATTTGTTCGGCGGTCTTGGTTCTTCGGAACCGGTTGAACCCCAACATATCCACGCGCGGACCGAGGACGGCCAGGCTGGCGGGCAGGATGGTGATGGCGGTGAACGCGGCCAGCAGGACGGTCGCGATGGCGCCGTAGGCCATCGATTTGAGGAAGCCCTGGGGGAACAACAGCATGCTGCCGAGGCTCGCGATAATCATGGTCGCCGAGAACACGACGGTGCGTCCGGCGGTGACGACGGTGCGGCGCACCGCGGCGCGAGTGTCGTAGCCCGCGGCGAGTTCCTCGCGGAATCGGCTCACGATGAACAGGCCGTAGTCGATGGCCAGGCCGAGGCCGATCATCGAGAGGACCGAGGAGACAAAGGAATTGACCTCGGTGAGGCGGGTCAGGAACATGATGATGCCGGATGCGCCGATCACGGTGAGTCCGCCGACGAGCAGCGGCAGTGCGGCCGCGATGAGGCCGCCGAAGATGAAGAACAGCAGTACCGCGACGGCGGGGATGGCCAGGACTTCCATGCGGTGCACATCGTCGGCCATCGTGTCGTTGAGTGTGCCCGCCACCGCTTGCAGGCCACTGACCTGCACGGCTATGCCGGGTATAGCGAAGGCGTCCTTGACTTTCCGGAAGTTGCGCACGGAGTCGGTGTCGTTGTCGCCCGCGATGGCGATCGCGGCGACGGCGCGCTTCTTGTCTTCGGTGGCCGCCTTCGCGCCGCTGATCTTCGCGCCGTCGACGCGCCAGTAGGACGCGTTGACGCCGGTGATCTCGTTCGGATACTTGTGCGGGAGGCTGTTGAGATTGTCGATGATCGGTTGGCTGAATTCCGGATCGTCGACGGTCTTGCCGTCGGGTGCGGTGTAGAGCACGACGACGTCGAAGTCGTGATTGCGGCCGAAGGCGGCGTCGGCGAGGCGTGCGGCCTGTGCGGATTCCGATGTGGGATCGTCCATACCGCCGGAGCTGAGGTGGTCCTCGAGCCCGAGGCCGTATGCACCGAGTGCAAGGAGTGCGCCCACTACGACCGCGAGGACGGCGAAGCGCAGCCGGTAGACGAGATCTCCCCAGCGCGTGAACATCAGCGCGCTCCTTGCCAGCGGGAAAATTGGTGTGCTGCTTGCTTTGCCGCGCCGATCGCCAAGGGGCTGCATCCTTTCCGGGGGTGCACGCTCGATGTGCCTGTAATCAAAGGTACAGGCCAGTGTGAAGGGCTAGTGTTTCAGAAATGATGCCACCACGCGCGCGGATGTGACACGGATTGCATTGACTGCCAAAGTGTTCGAATCATGCCGACTGGCAGTCGATGCAGACGTGCGGGTTATGAAGTCCGCGGCGGCGTGATGGCGAGATCGGTTGGGCCGAGGATCTTGCCGAGAGTCGCGGCGAGCGTATGCAATTCGTCCCGATCCAGCTTGTCGGCGAAGCATCGTTCGATACCCGCGAGGTAGCCGGGCGCGGCCGCGTGCAGACGCTTCCGGCCCGCATCGGTGATGGCGACGAACGCGGATCTGCCGTCGTCGGGATTGGATTCGCGTGCGACCAGACCCGCGGCGGTCATCTCGGTGACGAGCCTGCTGACCCGAGTGCGGCTGAGTACGACGCGTTCGCCGAGATCGGTCATGCGCAGTGGTTCGACACCGTCGAGTTCGAGCAGCACGTCGTACCACGCGAGTGGGAGTCCGAAGTCCCTGCGCAGTTCGGCATCCAGGCGCGGGACGAGGTTCGCGTGCACCCGTAGCAGTGCCGACCATGCGCTGGCGGCCGACTGGCGGTGCTGCTCCGTGTGCGTCACGGGCCGATTCTAACCACTTGCGTGCACCCGCACGCATATAATAGCGTGCGCACGCACATAAAATTGTGTGCATCGTTGGGAAGGAAATCTATGAGCACAGTCATCGCCCGTGACGAACTGGCCGCCGCGATCGAGGCCGGTACGGTGACGGTCCTGGACACCCTTGGTGCGGGCTACTACGAGAAAGCGCATCTGCCGGGTGCGCTCACCCTGGTCGAAGCTGATGTGGAATCCCGCGCTGCGCGGTTGCTTCCGGACCAGCACGCGCCCATCGTGACCTACTGCTCGAACAACGCCTGCCAGAACAGCGAGGTAGTCGCGGTCAAACTGCGCGCCCTCGGATATACGAACGTGCGTGCCTATCGCGCCGGCATCCAGGACTGGACCGAAGCAGGCCTGCCGATCGAATCCGAATCCTGAGTCCGGCCGGATCGCGGTCGGGCGGCGCACCGCCCGACCGCGCATCAATCGACGAGTCGATGCGCGGTCTTGTGCCCGCTAGGGGATCAGCGGATGATCGTAGAGGTAACGATTTCTGGTCGGGGGCATTTTCATCGTCGATCAGTCAGGAACGTTGTAATGACCACCAGAATTGCCTCGGCGATCGCCGCGATCGCCATCACCGTCTCTGTTGGCGCTCTTGCCGCTCCCACGGCATCGGCGGAACCGGTTACACCTACGCTAGGTTCGGTCGTTTTCTGCTTCAACGTCCCGCTGGGTCCCTTCTTCAGCTTCAGCATCTGCATCTGAGATTGCCGGGCGGGCAAAAGCCGCGGACCAGCGCGGCGTTCATAAAGAAGTGAATCTGTCGGTGGGCCGGGCTACCGTGGGGTGATGGCCGCGCATCTGACGCACTGGGGAGTGTTCGAAGCCGACAGCGATGGGCAGCGGTTGACCGCAGTGCGTCCATGGCGCGGGGATCCGGAACCGACGGCATTGATCGAGAATGTGGCCTCGGCACAACATCATCCGACGCGGATCGATCAGCCTTATGTGCGGCAGGGGTGGTTGGAGCACGGGCCGGGTGCGGCTGGGCGCGGCGATGAGCCGTTTGTTCCGGTGTCGTGGGAGACCGTGGTGGAGTTGGTATCCGGTGAGTTGAATCGGGTTTACGGCGAGTACGGCGCGGAAGCCGTGTATGGCGGGTCGTACGGGTGGTCGAGTGCGGGGCGGTTTCATCACGCGCAGAGTCAGGTGCATCGGTTTCTGAACTGTCTCGGCGGTTATGTCCGGAGTGTGCACAGCTACAGTCTGGGGACCTCGCAGGTGTTGTTGCCGCATGTGATCGGCTCGATGGGGCTGTTCGAGGGGCACGCGACCGCGAAGAGCGTGCTTGTCGAACACACGGAGTTGGTGGTGGCCTTCGGTGGGCTGTCGCCGAAGAACTCCGCGGTCTCGCCGGGTGGTGTATCGCGGCACAACACCGGGGCCTGGATCGCTGCGGCGCGGGCGCGCGGCTGCCGATTTGTATCGATCAGCCCACTGCGCGATGACATTCCGGCGGAGGCCGCGGCCGAGTGGATCGCACTGCGGCCAGGTAGCGATGCGGCGCTGATGCTGGCGCTGGCCCAAGTGTTGGATGCGGAGGGGTTGGCGGACAAGGATTTTCTGGATCGGTACACGGTCGGGTACGAACGGTTCATCGATTATGTGCGTGGCGAAACCGATGGCGTGGTCAAGGATCCCGCGTGGGCGGAACGGATCACCGGGTTGTCGGCCGGGCGGATCCGTTCGTTGGCGCGGGAGATGACTGCCGCGCGCACGATGATCAATGTGAGCTGGTCGTTGCAGCGTGCCGAGCACGGTGTGCAACCGCTGTGGCTCGGGGTCGTGCTTGCGGCGATGCTGGGCCAGATCGGTCTGCCGGGTGGGGGATTCGGGCACGGTTACGGGTCTTGCGCTCATGTCGGTGAACCAGCGCGCGGGCAGTCGGTGCCGAGGTTTCCACAGGGCGGCAATGGTGTTTCGACGTTCATTCCGGTTGCCAGAATCGCCGATATGCTGCTGAATCCGGGGGAGCCCTTCGATTTCAACGGTATGCGACTGGTGTACCCGGATATCAAGTTGGTGTACTGGTGCGGCGGGAATCCCTTTCATCACCACCAGGATCTGGCCCGTCTGCATACGGCGTTCACCCGGCCGCAGACGGTGATCGTGCACGATGCGTTCTGGACCGCCACCGCGCGCCACGCCGATGTAGTCCTCCCGGCGACCATGAGCATCGAACGCGACGATTTCGGCTCGGGGCAGAACGATCGCGAGTTCTTTCCCATGAAGGCGCTCACCCGGCCGCACGGGCGGTCCCGTGACGATTACGCGATCTTCGCGGAACTGGCCGAACACATCGGTGTCGGTAAGGAATTCACCGAGGGGCGCACCGTCGAGGAATGGTTGCGGCATCTGTACGAGCAATGGCGCGCTGGGCTCGACGATCCGACGGTGCCGGAGTTCGACGAGTTCTGGGACAGCGAGTCGGTCACGGTCGCGGTCCCCGATCCGGAGCAGGTGCTGTTCGCAGATTTCCGCGCGGATCCGCAGCGCTTCCCGCTCACCACACCCAGCGGCAAGATCGAGATCTTTTCCGAAACGATCGGCGGGTTCGGCTATGCCGATACCCCGGGTCACCCGGTCTGGTTGGAACCGGTGGAATGGCTGGGCGCCGCGACACGATTCCCGCTGCAGCTCGTCGCGAATCAGCCGCGCACCAAACTGCACAGTCAGCTCGATGTCGGCGCGCACAGTCAGTCGGTGAAAATCGGTGGGCGGGAACCGGTGCGGTTACATCCCGACGATGCCGCGGCACGAGGTCTGCGAGACGGGGATATCGTGCGAATCTTCAACGATCGCGGAAGCTGCCTGGCCGGGCTGGTCGTCGACGACGCGGTCCGGCCGCAGGTGGCGCAGCTGTCGACGGGCGCCTGGTACGACCCGGATCCGGCCGACCCCACCTTCTGTCGGCACGGCAACCCGAATGTGCTCACCGCGGACCGTCCCGCATCGACCCTGAGTCAGAGCTGCGCCGGACAATTGGCGCTGGTCGAGATCGAGCCGTACGACGGTGAGCTGCCGGATGTGGCCGTTGTTCGGCCACCGGCCACGATCGAGCGCGTTTTGTGATGGCGCGGGTGAGGCTGGTCTCAACGGGTGGTCCCGGCTGTGGTCCGATATCGGATTTCTGTCAGGATTTCGAATTATGGTGTCGAATCCGTTGCCTGCGGTAGCTCGCCGAATCGCACAGAAACGCTGGGTCATGCGCACGGCGCCGATCGTGATGCGGCTGGAACGGTTTGTGCGGCGGGTCAGCGGTGGTCGGCGCGGTGTGCTCGATCTGGCGGGTTTGCCGTCGATCGAGCTCACCGTCGCGGGCCGCAAAACCGGGATCCCGCGCACCACATCGCTGCTGTATGTGCCGCGCGGTGACGACTTGCTGCTGGTGGGCTCCAACTGGGGCAGCCCCAAGCATCCGGTGTGGTCGGCAAATCTGCGGGCGGCGGACACCGCCATTGTCCGGCGGAAAGGTGAGCGGTTCGAGGTGACCGTCAGCGAGTTCACCGGTATGGACCGCAAACGGGCCTGGGATCTGGCGGTCGAGTTCTGGCCGGGCTACGAAATGGAATGTGAGCTGTCCGGCGGGCGGACCTTCCGCATTTTCGAATTGCGCCGCAGCTGAATTCACTCCGCGGCAGGCACGATCGGCGCGCCCGGATGCGGCACCGGCACTGGTGGGGTCAATGCGGCGGCGGGTGAACCCGGCTTGGCGGGTGGCGGCGGTAGGGCCGGTGTGAGCAGTGGCGGTGCGGCCGGTGCGGGAACGACGACCCGAGTCTTGTCCGGGGTCGGTTCGTGGCAGTCGGGGGCATCGGATTCGCCGCAGGTGGCGGGCACGATCGGGGCCGCATGGGTGACGGTCGACAGCGCGCTCGTGGCAATCATGAGGACTCCGGCCGCGACCACGACGGCTCGGCGGGATGCGAGGGACATGGCGATCACAACCAGATCGGATCGCCGTACACCGCGACCGAATTGTCGGCGGTATCGGTGGAAATGGTCGCGATCACATACGAGCGCAGGCTGACCGGCCCCATGCAGGCGTCGATTTTGATCTGTACCTGGTCGGTGGTGATCGAACCATGAGGTCCGGCAAGGGCTTTGGTGCCGAACGGGATGGTGGTGATCGTGCCCGGTTTGAAGGTGGTGGATACGCTGGGCAGTGCCGCGGCCCCGATGCCGACGCTCAGCCCAGGAGCCGGCGCGACCATCACATTGACGTTCGGTCCGACCGACGCCGCGAGCCCGAGCGAGATGCCATTGGAAACATCTATCTGGCAACCGATTTGGTAACCCAGCGTGAGCGTGCCCGAGTTGACCGATACACTGCCCGCGCCGGTGATATCGGCGGCCGCGCGCACACTGACGAAGCCCTCTCGAGTGAAAGCGGTCTCGGCGAGATTGGGAACCCGATCGAGGTTTTCGGCGGTTTTCGTGACCGTGAGCTGCCATCCGTCCTCGGTGGTGACCGTGCGGGACTGATCCGGTAGCGCATCCGCCGAAGCCGATTGTGCTGGAACGAAACTCAGCACACCCGCGGCCAGTAGGCATAGCGGGACGCCGGTCGAGCTATTCATATTGTCGATCTCCTCGCTTACGTTGCAGTCGAACGATATCCGACGCTGTGCGGGACCTCCGTCGACAGGTCGCTTGTCCAAAACGGTGCGTGGTCGGTATCGCAGCGCGCAGAATCCGAATATGCGATTCCATGCCTTCAGCGACGATGTGCTTGCCGACCACGATGCGGTGACGATTGCGAAACTGGTGCGTCGAGGCGAAATCGGCGCGGCCGAGGTCGCCGAGGCGGCGCGAGCGAGGGCCGCGCAGGTCGATCCGACATTGCGTGCCCTTGTGGTCTCGGCGGAATCCGCACTGTCGGCAGGTGATCCGGATGCGCCGCTGTTCGGTGTGCCGACGTATGTCAAGGACAACACCGATGTGCGCGGTCTGCCGACCAATCACGGCACCGCGGCGTTCGTCGGGCGGCCCGCCGCCGAGGATGGGCCGTATGCGAAACAGTTTCTGAGCACCGGGATGTCGGTGCTGGGCAAGAGTCGGCTACCGGAGTTCGGTTTGAACGCGAGCACCGAATTCGCCGCGGCCGAACCGACGCGCAATCCCTGGCATACGGACTATTCACCGGGTGCGTCATCGGGTGGTGCGGCCGCACTGGTGGCCGCGGGGGTGGTGCCGATCGCGCACGGCAATGACGGTGGCGGGTCGATTCGGATTCCGGCCGCGTGTTGCGGCCTGGTCGGGTTGAAGCCGAGCCGAGGGCGGCATATCGACGGTCCGCAGGCGCGGTCGATGCCGATCAATCTGGTTTCCGAAGGTGTGCTCACCCGATCGGTGCGCGATACCGCGACGTATTTTGCTGCGGCCGAACGTCATTGGCGCAATCCGAAGTTGCCGCCGGTCGGTCTGGTCGAGGGTCCGGCGCGGCGACGGCTGCGGATCGGGGTGATCGCCGATTCCATCACCGGTACCGAAACCTGCCCGCAGACCCGGGCCGCACTCGACGACACCGTCGCGCTGCTGGAGAAGATGGGGCATGAGGTACTTCCGATCGCGCTACCGGTCTCGCAACGTTTCGTCGACGACTTCACCACCTACTGGGGACTTTTGGCGTTCCTGATCGAGGCGGGCGGGAAATTCGCGATCGATCCGCGGTTCCAGCCGGGTGATCTGGATGCGTTCACGCACGGACTCGGAGCGCTGTATCGCAAGTCCATGGCACGAACACCAGCCATCCTCTACCGCCTTTCACAAGTGCGTCGCGCCTACGCGGGCATGTTCCGCGACCACGAACTGATCCTCTCGCCGGTCCTGGTCCACACCACTCCGCAACTCGGCCACCTGAACCCGACCGTCCCCTTCGGTGAACTTTTCGCGCGCCTGATCTCCTGGGTCGCCTTCACCCCGTTGAACAATGTCGCAGGCACACCCGCAATCTCACTGCCCATGGGCGCCTCCAGCGAAGGCCTTCCGATCGGCATGCAATTCTCCGCGGCCCACGGCGACGAACGCTCCCTGCTCGAAATCGCCTTCGCCCTCGAATCCGAACGGCCCTGGCGGCGCATCCAGGACTGATTTCGGCTACTCGGGAATCGCGCGCCAATCCTCGCCGAAGGGCCCGGCCCGGCGCGCGACCATATCCAGGGCTTGTTCGCGCGCGCCGTCGATCGCGCGCTGCCACTGCTCGGGCACCAGCCCCAGCCGAATGGCGAGTGCGTATTCGTCCTCGTCCTTCCAGTGATAGCTCAGATCCGGTTCGACAATGAGATCCAGGTGCAGGTCACTGGTGTCGACGCCGTCGGCGGTCCGCGTGAACGGCAACTGGAAATTGACGTACCACCACAGGAATTCGCCTTGCTCGTTCCACATCGGGGCAATCGCGAAATAGCGATCCGCATACATGATCGCCAGCCGTGTGGTGTGCTGCCACACCCACGGTCCCATCTCCCACTCCCGCCGCGCATACGCCTCCAGCAACCGCCCGCGCGCCTCCCGATCGCCTTCCCACATGGACCTGATCCACAACTCCGGCCCTGCCCCCTCGGTTCCCGGCGTCAACAACACCCGTAGCTCATCGCCCTGATCCGCCACCACCCGCTGCGGCCACTCGGTGAATGGCCGCTCGAAGATCATGTCCCGCACCACAATCGTTCGACCCACTGCGAAAGACGTCACCGTGCCAGCCTAGTTCGCCGAGCCGCCCGCACGCTTCGTGTGGGCCTGGGTGATTCGGTGCGCCGAGTGACCCTCGCTGCGGTCATGCCGGAGGGCGATCACCCATTGACTGAGGCTAGACGATCGTCTAGCCTCATTTTTCGAGGAGAGATCCGTTAACGACGCTTAACCCATGTTCCCGCCGATCTCGCAAAGCCGGGAGCGTATTTATCGCATGCTTCCGATCCATTGATCATGTGCCGGTTTCGGCCTGCCCATTTTCGGAATGCCCGCGATTCACGAGAGGAAGTGAACCGATGCGGCGCACCGATGGTGAGTTGATTCTGTTCTGGTCATTGCCGGTGACGGCGGTGCTGTGGATTTCGGCGTTCTTTCTGTTCCCGGGTTTCGTGCATCCGATGTCACCGACGATGTCGGCGCAGCAGGTCGCCGATTTCTATCGTGACCCAGGTAATCTCACGCGCGTCCGGTACAGCATGATCATGTTCAACTGGTTCGGCATCTGCCTCATACCCGTGGTGATGCTGCTGGTGATCCAGATGCGGAAAATGGCGCACCGGACACCGATCTACTCCTATTGCATGCTGGCGTGCACTGCCGGTGGGCCCGCGATATTCCTGTGCGCCGATCTGTTCTGGCTGCTGGCAGCGTTCCGACCGGACCGGCCCGCGGAGCTGACCCAATTGTTCAACGATCTCGCGTGGGTGACATTCACGGTGCAGGTGCCGTATCTGATCATGCAGAGCCTGCTGCTGGCGCTGGCGATCTACACCGATCATCAACCCCGCCCGGTCTTTTCGACCTGGGTAGCTCATTTCAATGTCGTCATCGCGATAGCGCTCGCGCCCGCGACGTTTACCGGGCTGGCGCTCACCGGTGCGATGGCCTGGAACGGGCTTTTCCCGTTCTGGGTCAAGAACATCGCCATCGCGGTCTGGATCGTGGTGATGGGCGTGGTCATCGGCCGGCAGGTCTACCACCGGCGCGCCCAAGAGACAGGCGCCGATGGCCCGGTCACCGATCAGCGTGTCTCCGAGGGGGTGACGGCATGAGCGCACCGGCCATACCGACTGAAACCCCGATTACTGTGCCGCCACTTCCGAATTCGCCGTTGGCGCGGTTCGGGTGGCACTGCCGCCACAACCCCAAACGTGAACTCTGGTTCGCGTGGTGGGTGACGGTGATCTTCTACCAGCTCTACACCGTCGCCTACTTCATCCTCTCGCGCACCCAACCGCCACCGCATCCGGGATGGGACGCCGACCGGGTCGTGCGCTGGTTCCACGACCACCACTGGGGCATCCTGATCGGCTTCGGCCTCATTCTGCTCGTCACCGGCATGACCGCACAGCAGAACGCGCTCATCGCCTATTCGATGCGCCGCATGTCGGTCAGTCGCGCATTCGCCTACTCCTACCTGGTGCTCTACGCGCTGGCCGCGATCCCCGGCATGGTGCTGATGTGCATTGTGCTGACCGTGGGCGCCATGCGCCCCGACCGCGACCCCGAACTGCAATACTGGCTCTACGACCTCGGGTTCCTATCGTTCACCGGAACAATGGGCGTGTTCCTGATTGGAACCCTGATCTGGATGATCGCGATACTTCTGGACACGAATCGCGTATTCCCGAAATGGTTCGCCTACCTCAACCTCTGCAACGCCCTCACCGAAATCGTCGTCGCGCCCGCATGGATCTTCAAACGTGGTGTATTCGCCTGGAACGGCGCGATCGCGTTCTGGATCAACGTTGTCGTCTTCGGTGTCTACACCGTCGTCTTCATCACCTTGCTCGAGCAGTTGATCAAACGCGAAGATTTCGGCACCGGCCCGCTACCCGACTCGGTGGCCGAACAACACCCCGCACCGACCGATCCGGTGAGGACCTCCGCATGACCAACCTTGCCGGTACCAGCACTACCGAACAATCCCCGGACCAGCACACCACGGACAAACCGGCGCGCCACCTTCCCGGTCAGCCGGATATGTGGGCCTTCGTCCTGTTCGAAACCCTGATATTCACCACCTATTTCGTCGTCTACCTGATCGCGCGAATCCGCGACCAGGACAACTACCTGCACGAACAAGCGCAGCTCGAGCTGGGTTTCGGGATCTTCGACACCATCGTGATCCTGACCAGCTCCTGGTCGGTGGCCCGCTGCGTCCGATCTGCCCGGGCCGGACGCTACCGCCCGGCCCTCGTCGACGCCGTGCTCACGCTGTCGTTCGGATTGGTATTCCTGGCTTCGAAGATCGTCGAATGGCACCGGGAACTGCGGTTGGGCAACGGATTCACCACCAGTGACTTCTTCAGCCACTACTTCTTCCTCACCGGAATCCACGGCGCCCATGTCCTGATCGGCATCGTCGTGATGGGCGTGGTGATCCACGAAATCCGAAGCCCCGCACGACGGTCACAGCAGCTCATCGAGACCGGAGCCACCTACTGGCACACCGTCGATTTCCTGTGGGTCCTGATCTTTTCCCTGCTCTATGTCGTGAGGTGACCGGGTGCAATCAGTATTCAACAGCAGACTGTTCGCGGTATGGCTGCTGCTGTCGGGCTTGACGTTGACCTATCTGCTTATCGACCATTCCGCCGACAACGACGGAACCGTCACCGCCAGTAGGGTGGCCACCGTCGCCGCGATTGCCATCGCCATCGTCAAGGTGCGCATCATCTTCCGGGAATTCATGGAGGTCGGACACGCTACCCGCCATCTTGTGCCGCCTCACCGATCTGTGGATCGTGATCATGTCGGTGAGCCTGCTCGGGACCTACCTCGTCGGCATCTGGCTCGTCGGCACATGAACCAGGCCGCGCCACCAGCCGCCCGTCACGCGGATAGGTGATGACGGATACCACTGATCACCCGTCTACCCTCGACAGGGTGTCCACCGGCGTCCCACCCGCGAGCAGTTCGCAACGGAAGCGATCCGAGGCGCAGCATCGGACTCTCGATGCCGCCCTGGAACTGTTCGCCCAACACGGCGTCAGCGGCACCTCGTTCCAGATGATCGCCGACGCGCTCGGGGTCACCAAGGCCGCCGTCTACCACCAGTTCAAAGTCAAAGAAGACCTCGTCATCGCCGTCACCGAGCGAGAACTCGCCGGCCTCGAACCAGCCCTGGACGCCGCCGAAGCCGAACCCGACAGCGACCGCGCCCGAGACATACTCCTCGACCGCGTCATCGACCTCGCCATCCGCGACCGCGGCCTCGTCGGCACACTCCAATTCGACCCCGTCATCGTCCGGCTCCTCGCCGAACACAAACCCTTCCTGGACTTCCTCAGCCGCCTGTTCACCGTGATGGCAGGCGACAACACCACCGACACCCGCGTACCGACAGTCATGCTCTCCGGCTCCATCGCAGTCGCCGTCATGCACCCCCTCCTCGCCGATATGGACCCCGAAACCCTGCGCACCGAAATCACGAAAATCGCCCGCAGAATCCTGAACACCACCGGCCCGCACTGAACACCTCGGTGCCCGCCTGGTTCGCCGTCGTCGCTGGGCCTTGGTCAGTCGGTATCGGTCGGCGGCGAGGTTGCTCAGGTGAAATCAGTTGGCCGGCTTGCCGAACCAGCGGGCGAGGTGGGCGTCCAGGTCCCGCTGGTCCTCGCCGATCCAGGCGACGTAACCGTCGGGCCGCAGCAGGATGGCCGGAACATCCAGTGCCGCAGCAGGATCCGCGATGAGGTCGACTCGATCCGACCAGCCCTCGACGGCCAGACGTTCGGTGCGGTCGAGTACCAGGCCGCGCCCCCGACGTAGTCGGTCGTAGAGGCGGCCTTGTTTCAGGTCGATATCGCGCAGCCGCCGGCCGAGCAGATCGGGACCCTCGCCGAAGTCGTAGCGGATGCCGATCGCGGTGATCTTCTCGATCAGATAGCGGTTCACCTCGTCGAAGTCCATCAGTTCGGTGAGCAGCCTGCGCAGTGCCTGCGAGCCCGGTTCGGTGGAATGCAGTTGCACCTGGGCGCGAGTGTTGTCCAGTACGTCTTCGGCGACCGGATGACGTTCGGTCTGGTAGGTGTCCAGCAATGTTTCCGGTGCCCAGCCACGAATCTGTGCGGCCAGTTTCCAGCCGAGGTTGACCGCGTCCTGAACGCCCAGATTGAGGCCCTGACCGCCGGCGGGCGGGTGGATGTGCGCCGCATCGCCGGCCAGCAGCACCCGCCCGACCCGATAACGCTCGGCCAGCCGGGTGGCATCGCCGAAGCGGGACAACCAGCGCGGGGAGTGCACGCCGAAATCGGTTCCGGCGATGGCGCGCAACCCTTGTTTGAAATCCTCGAGTGTGGGTTCCGCGCGATCCTCGCCGACTCCCGCGGTGGGGACGACGACGCGATAGACCCCTTCACCGAAGGGCCCGAGACTGAATACCTTATTGGTCTCCCGGATTTCGGTCACCTTGGCGGCGATCTCCTCCTGCGGCACGCCCACTTCCATCTCGCCCATCAGCGTCTCGGTCCGTGCGGGCTCGCCGGGGAAGCCGACGCCGAGCAGTTTGCGTACCGTACTGCGCCCGCCGTCACAGCCGACGAGGTAACGCGAACGCAGCTGTGTCCCGTCGGCCAGATCGACGGTCACCCCCTCGTCGTCGTGCTCGAAACCGGCCACCGCACAACCGCGCCGGACCTGCGCACCCAGTTCGATCGCATGTTCTTCGAGCAGATGATCGATGACCGGCTGCGGGATGCCCAGCAGATAGGCGTGCGCGGAATCCAGGCCCTCGGGCGCGGGTTTGGGGATGGCGGCGAAGATACCGCCGACCGGACGCTGTCTCCCGCGTTCTAGCAGGCGATCCAGCAGTCCGCGCATCGCCATCAGCTCCAGACTGCGAATATGCAGACCGACTATGCGGACGAACGACACGGGCTCGGTTTCCTTCTCCAGAACGAGTACCCGCACATCGTGCAGCCGCAGTTCGGCGGCCAGCATCGCACCGGTCGGCCCGCATCCGGCAATGATCACATCGAACATGAACCACCCATTCGCCCAATTGTCTCCCGCCCGGTCGCCTGCGTCAGGGCGCGGCCGCGTGTGCACGCGTCTCGTTGATTCCGGATTTCCGCAGGTCCTGGCATCGGCCGCCAATTGTGCGGCACCCCCGGGGCTTGCCGCAAGCGATATATGGAGGGGAGGGGAGTTCGCCCGATCGAATTCGAGGGCGTTGAGCGAACCGCGAATTAGGACGTGGAATGATCCGCGTAGCAGGTGATGTCGGTATCCGGCATGGTTCCCGCGCTGAAGTATGTGTTGATCGCGTGGTTTACGCAGCCGCTGAGTTCGGGCCGGAATGTCATATGGATACGGACATCCTGCAGCGTCACCATCCGCGACTCGGACATGTCCTGATGCAATCGGACGCCGTGGGCATAAGGAGTTCGGGGATCTCCCGTCGCCTGCACGATGAGCGCGGGCACCGAATTCCGGACGACAGTCGGAGGCTCGACCGGGCGAGGCCAGAAGGCGCACGGCTGGATGTTGTTCGCCAGCGCGCCGAAAACCGGCTGCGTGGCACGGGTCTCTTCGATGTTGCGCCAGTACCAGGTCGGATCAATCGGTGCCCCGACATCACCGCAGGCGATCTGCGCAAGTACCGAATTCTCATTGTCGCGCAGCGCCTCCACGATGGCACGAAGCCGGGGTGTTCGCGATGTAGTGGGCGGACCACCTGCGGCATCGGCGATCTCCCGCACAGTGGCGGCCATCGCTTCGTTCAGCCGGAAGTTCATCAGCAATCCGTGCAGGATGAACGGAAGCCAGTGATCGTCAATGGCAAACCCGTCGATGACGATCGGTTGGCGCGCGGCGATACGAACGAGCTCCTCGATCTTCGCCCGCACCTGCTGCGGAGTGGCACCGAGCCGGAATTCGTCATCCCGACCGGAAACCCAGCCTGCCCAGTCGTCCAGCGCGATCTCGTCTGCTGGACCCCAATCCTGAACCAAGCCCTCCCAATACCGGTCCGGGTCGATCGCGCTATCGAGCACGACGCGGTCAATCCTGTCGGGGAACATCTGCGTCAATACGGCCCCGAGGTAGGTGCCGTAGGACACGCCGTAGAAGTTGGCCTTCTCCTCACCCAGGGCGCCTCGCACAATGTCCATGTCACGCGCGGTGTTGCGAGTGGTGAACTGCCTCAGTTTGTTCGGATCACGAATCAGGCAGGTCGCGGCCATCCCCGCAGACTGAACGGTGTCGTGCACGAATCCCAGCGGATCCAGACCCGCCGACCGAATCATCTCGCCTACCGGCCACCCGCACCGCGGACTCGGACCGGATTCGCCCACCCCACGCGGATCCATGCCGATCAGGTCGTAACTCGCCAAGACCTCCGGCGAGAGCACATCACCGAGCAGATCCAGACTGTCCAGCCCCTCCCCACCGGGACCGCCCGGATTGGACAGCAGAATTCCGCGCCGCCGCGCCGGATCGCCGGCCTTCACCCGCGAAATCGCCACGGTCATCGTGCGATCGTCGGGATTCCCATAGTCGAGCGGCACCAGTACATCCGCACACTCGCCACCGGCCTTGTCGACATTCTCGACGCCGCAAGGTTTCCACTCGAGCCGCTGGTGATAGAACCGGTCCAACCCGATCGGGTACGCATCGTCCACCGGGTCCGCCTGGCTGTATGACGGCACAGCCATCAGCAGGGACACCGCAACGACAGACATCGAACGCCAGAACAGGTTCACCGACAACAGACTTCGCCTCTCGACATGAGGGATCGCGCAGGTTGGTGCGACGTGAACCGTAGCCGATACGGGGGTTCGGTTGTGGTAACCCACCCACTCAGGGTGAGTCAAGCATTTCGGCGCACATCGAGTCCGTCCAGCACGCGGTCCAACCCGTAGTGGAACTTCCGCGCACATCTGCGCCGCGTCCCTGTCCCCATTGGCCGGTCGAACTCTCGGGAACTCCAGCGCCGCTTGATCTGCGGCGAGCCGCATATCGGGAGGTCTGTCCGCTGCGCGCCAGCATGCTCAGCCATGCCACGCCATCCACCACCGCAGTCCGCGAAGGCAGCAGCAATGCCACAGCCACCAATTTGAACGAGTGCAGGTCTGCCAAGCACAGGGTCTGCTCGGCGTCGAACCATTCGAAGGGTGCTGACCGGTTACCTGATGCGGCCCGACACCTGGGGCGCAGGACCGGCGACCGAGGCCGCCACCGCTGTATTGCGCGCAGCCGCAGACGAGCTCCCCGACCAGCCGGTCCTCATAGTGCCCCAGACGGCCAACCGACGCTCGCTCAGACTCGCGGTCCGCCTAGGATTTCAGCGCCCAGTTCCAGTTCCTCGCCGTCTTCGGTGACATTACCGGGCTGGTCGGCGGAAGGGTCGTGGCCCGGCCAGTGATGATCAACTCGTGACACGGTCCCGAGAAGCACGAGAAGCCTTCCACTGCAGGCAAGATCACGCTGTCAGAATCATCGATACGAACATCCGCCCAGCACAGGCAACGTCGAAATCCACCGACAAACGCCGTCACAGATCCTGTCTAGCCAGGGTGCACTGGCTAAAGGCCGAGTTTGGTCACGGCGTTGTCCTCCAACGGGTTTGCGGTGCGAATGTAATTGTGTACGGTGCGGGGATTGGACCAGCGGCCCTGTCGCATGATCTCGCGGTCGCTGGCGCCGCCGAGGGCGGCCTGGGTGGCGAATCCGGCGCGCAGTGAGTGTCCGGAGAAGAGGTCCGGATCGAGTCCGGCGCGCGCGGCGTAGCGTTTGACGAGTTCGGCGATGGCGCGGCCGGACATGGCGTCGGCGGCGATGCCGCCGTGGCGGGTAATGGTGGGAAACAGTGGGAGGGTGTCGTTTTCGGCGAGTGCGGTGCCCTGGTAGCTGTGGCAGCGGTGGATATCCGGAGATGGGGAAGTTGCCTCGGCGAGCCAGGCGCGGATATCCCCGTGCGCGTGATGCACCTCGAGCAACTGGAGCCAATCCGCGAAGGCGCAGACCGGGCAGGTGTGCGGGCGCTGGCCGCGGGGGAGTGCGACGCGCTGTTCCGCGATGCCGGTGGGGTCGGTTTTGGTGGTCGGAAGTTGCACGAGCAGCAGCGGTTCACCGGTGCCGTGGTCGAGATCGACTCGCACATCGGCGATCCGCAATCCGGCAAGTTCGCTGCGGCGCAATGCCCCCGCGAATCCGACGAGCAATGCCAGCGCGTCGCGGCGGCGCGCGGGCTCGGTAGGCCAGCCCGGCTCCGGCAGCCCTGCGAGCAGTTGTTCGAGGGTGTGCAACAGCACGGGGCGTTTTCGTTTCGGCTGTGTGCGGCGGGTCCGGCGGATTCCGCGCAACGTCAGTCGAACGACATCGGACCGCGTGGGCGACGGTAATCCGTTGGCGGCGTGCACCGCCGCGATGGCCGCCGACTTGCGCTCGAGCGTGGCCGCACTGAACGCCCACCGCTGCGACTCATCGTCACTGTGACGCAACGCATCCGCGGCCGCTGCCAGGTATACCGCGACGTCGAGCGGATCCGCGGGCAACGCCTGCCGCCCCTCCGCCGCACACCATCCGGCCCACGCGATCCAATCGGTTCGATACGCCCGCAACGTATTCGCCGACTGCGACGCCTCCAGATAGCGCCGCAACGCCCCCGCCTGCTCATCGTCGAATCGTTCCCGCACCAACCGCAGCGCCACGGTATCGACCAGCACACTGCGCACACCGCGCCGCAACTCCGTGCGCACCGACTCCGGCACCGCGACCACCGCATCGCCCACCCGCTCGCTCCCATCCACCCGGCCGGACCGGCCTACCGCCGACGACCAAGACTATGCGCTCGCCGGTGATTTCCGAGCCGCCGCAACGACTCGGTGACTCCGGTGTGCTCGCAACACGCGTCAGCCGGGAACTGGCACCAGCCGCTGGGCATCGTCGAACAGATAGGACTCGGCGACACGTGCCGCGGTGAGTGCGGCGAGAGCCGTAGCGGCGAGCAACATGTACATGACCACGATCTGATAGCGAATGGCGGTGAGGGGGTCGACACCGGCGAGGATGAGGCCGGTCATAGCGCCGGGCAGGCTGATCAGTCCGACGACCTTGGTCGCGTCGATCGTGGGGATCAGTGCGGTGCGCAGTGCGGACCGCCGGTGTGGCAGGAAAGCCTCGCGCGCCGAAAGACCCAGGCACAGGCGGGCTTCGATGGCGGGACGCGCATTGTGAGCGTCCTCGCGCAGTCGGCGCAGTGCGATACCGGTTGCCTGCATGGCGGCGGAGACGATCATGCCGCCGACCGGGACGACCACGCGAGCCTGCGTGGAAATCACACCGAGCAGAATGAGAGCGCCGAGGGTGATGGCCGACCCGGTGCCGACTCCGATGGTCGCGGCTCGGCGCGCCCGCGGCACACCCTGGCCACGTCGGCCCGCCACCTGCCCGGCGATCAGCACCATCAAGACGACCCAGGCCAGCGCACCCGGTAATCCGGTGTGCCGGAACAGGATCAGCAAAATGGCGCCGACCGCGACCAGCTGGGCTCCGGCGCGGGTGGCGGCGATCAGTAGTTCGCGGGTCAGATGCAATCGCTGACGGTAGGCGATCGCGGCGGCCAGTGCGACGAGCACCAGCGAGGTCGCCACACCCGGCCAGCCGGGGACGGAAAGCTGTTCTGTCACTGAGTGTTCCGTTCATCGCCGGGAGACAAATGCCCGTGTTGCAGTGTCCAGGTATCGTCGGCGACATCGGTCACGAAGACGGTGTCGTGGCTGACCAGGATGACACCGCCGCCGGACGCGGTATGTTCGCGAATGAGAGTTGCCACCGCAGCAGCGGATTCCGCGTCGAGTGCGGAGGTCGGTTCGTCGAGCAGCAGCACCTCGGGTTCGACGGCCAGCGCCCGCGCCAGACACACCCGCTGCGCTTGACCGCCGGACAGTTCGAGACAGCGCCGATCACGGAAGTCCGGTAAGCCCACCCGGGCGAGCAGCGTATCGATGCGATCGGATGCGAGATCGGCACGGCCGACCCGGATCTCATCGGCGACGATATCGGTGAGCAGTGTCGGTCGCTGTGGCACCAACCCGATGCGGCGGCGCAGGTCCGGCGCGGGGAACCGGGTGATCGGAACGTCATCGAGCAGGATCTTGCCGCCACTCGGCTCGTCCAGCCGGTTGAGCAGCCGCAGCAGCGTGGTTTTGCCGGTCCCGCTCGGCCCGGCCACCGCGCTGCACCGACCTCCCGGAAACGTCACGGAGATGTCGGTGAGTATCGACGTTTCACCGTGGCTCGCACTGACCCGATCCAGACTGATGTTCGGCACCGTCCCACCATTCCCTATCTGCGCAAGGGTTTCCTGACGGGCCCGGAAAACCGGCCGATCACGGGGCGAGTGGACGCGGCCCGCGCACATGCCCGACGATGGTCGGATGTCGCTCGGTACGCATGAGATCGATCTTTTCGAGAGCACCAGGGGTCGTTTGGAGGCGATCGCCTACCGGCTGCTGGGGTCCGCCGGTGATGCCGAGGACGCCGTGCAGGAGACGTTTCTGCGCTGGCAGGGCGCCGACCGCGACTATGTCGAGACGCCCGAGGCGTGGCTGACCAAGGTGCTCACCAATCTGTGCCTCAACCAGCTCACCTCGGCGCGGGCCAGGCGGGAGACATATGTGGGCCAGTGGTTGCCCGAACCCGTATTCGCCGGAGACCGGATGCTCGGCCCGGCCGATACCGTCGAGCAGCGTGAATCGGTGTCGATCGCGATGCTCACGCTGATGGAGCGGCTCTCGGCCAAGGAGCGCGTGGCGTACGTGCTGCGCGAGGCATTCGGGTACGCGCACAACGAGATTGCCGAGATGCTCGATATCACCGAGTCGAATTGTCAGCAGATCTACCGGCGCGCCAAGCAGCATCTCGCCACCGACCGGGTTCGCGTGGAGGTCGACGAGACCGCCGCCCACAGGATCGTCGAGGAGTTCCTCGCCGCGGCGGTCAGCGGCCGGACCGAGACGCTGATCAGCCTGCTGACCGATGACGCCATCAGCATCGGCGACGGTGGCGGCTTCATCCCGTCCCTCTCCAGGCCGATCATCGGCGCGCTGCGCGTCGTGCGGTGGCTGCGTCTATCCGTCAAGCCGACCGACGGCAAACGGAACGTGCTGGGCGGTAGCCCTGCCATGTTCGCCGCGGTCGCCAACGGCATGCCCGCGCTGGTGATGGTGGTCGATGACCGGGTCGTCGGCATCATGTCGCTCGAGGTGACCTCCGACGGTATCGCGGCCATCCACACCCAGGCCAACCCGGAAAAGCTCGAGCGCGCCACCCGCCGGTGGGCGACTTCCGAACACGGAGCACCCCTCCTCGAATCCTGGTGACCCACATCACAGTCCACTCCTGTCAGGATTCGTGCCGCTGTCCGGTTCAGGAAGCGAACCCACCGAGACAGGAGTAAGACCATGAAGCACCGCATCGTCGTCCTCGGAGCCGGATACGCCGGAGCCATCACCGCCGGACGCCTCGCCAAGCGGCTGCATCGCGACGACGTCGAGATCACCCTGGTCAATGCCGACCCCGAATTCGTCGAACGGATACGCATGCACCAACTCGCCAGCGGGCAAGATCTCCCCGTCCGCCCGCTGCGCGACCTCTTCGCGGGCACCGGCGTGCAGGTCCGGATCGCGCGAGTCACCGCGGTCGATGTGGACCGCAAGACCATCGACCTGACCGGCGAGAACATCGGCTACGACACCCTCGTGTACGCCCTCGGCAGCACCATCGCCGACTACGGCGTCCCCGGCGTCGCCGAGCACGCCCACAACGTGGCCGGGAAGCAGGCGGCGCTGCGGCTGCGGGCACGCCTGAACGAGTTGCGGGCGGGCGAGACCGCGCTGATCGTGGGAGGTGGTCTGACCAGCATCGAAGTGGCCGCCGAAATCGCCGAGGCACGCCCGGACCTCGAGGTCGCGATCGCCGCGCGCGGCGGCGTCGGCGACTGGCTCGACGAGAAGGCCCAGCGCCATCTGCGCGGCGCTTTCGAGCGGTTCGGCATCACCGTCCACGAGCACGCCGACGTCACGCGGGTCACCGCGAACGGTGTGATCACGCGTTCGGGCCAGGACATCCCGGCCCAAATGACGGTGTGGACAGCGGGTTTCACCGTGCACCCGATGGCGGCCGCGACCACCCTGGCGGTGTCCGACTCCGGGCGAATCGTCGTCGACGCCACGCTGCGCTCGGTCTCGCATCCGGATGTGTACGCCGTCGGCGACGCCGCGCACGCCGAAGGGGTCGGCGGCAAACCATTGCGGATGGGCTGCGCCACCGCAAACCCGATGGCATGGCAGGGCGCCGACGCCATGGCCGCGCGCTTGACCGGCCGCAAGGTTCCCGACGCCCCGATCGGCTACGCCAGCCAGTGCATCAGCCTCGGCCGCCGCGATGGCATCATCCAGAAGGTGACTCCCGACGATCAACCCACGTCCAAGGTGGTCACGGGCCGTATGGGTGCCCGCATCAAGGAGCTCATCTGCGCGGCCGCGGCCTGGGGCATTTCCCACCCGACCATGATGCTGCCCAGCCGTCGCCGCCACCTCGTGGCAACCGGCGACATGGAGCCCGAGTTCGTCACGCGGTGACGCGGCCATTTGAACGCAGTTCGAGCCCGAAGCCACCGGTCCGCATGACCAGGGTCCGGTGGCTTCGGTTGGCTGTGCGAAGCCTTCCGGGCCACAACTGTTCGCTCAGCTGAGGGCAGCGCCGAACCACTTCGGCAGCACGCCGATCAGATCCTGCTGATCGTCACCGACCCACGCCACATGCCCGTCCGGCCGCAGCAGCACCGCGGGCACCTCCAGTTCCTCGCTGACATCGACGACGTGGTCGACCCGATCCGCCCAGCCCGCCACCGAGAGCCGGCCGGTCTGGTCGAGCAGCAGCCCGCGGCCGCCGTGCATCAGGCCGTAGAGGCGCCCGCGCTTCAGTCCGACGTCTCGCAGCCGCCGGCCGAGCAGATCATGACCCTCGCCGAGGTCGTAGCGGATCCCGATCGCCGTGATCTTCTCGATCAGGTACCGCGTCACCTCCTCGAAGTCCATCAGTTCGGACATCAGCCGGCGCGCCGCTTGGGGCCCCGGCTCGAGGGACGTCAGCTCGACCTGCGCGCGGGTGTTGTTCAGCACGTCGGCGGCCACCGGGTGCCGTTCGGTGTGGTAGCTGTCCAGCAACCCCTCCGGTGCCCAGCCGGCGACCTCGGCGGCCAGCTTCCAGCCGAGATTGAACGCGTCCTGGATGCCGAGGTTGAGCCCCTGCCCGCCCATCGGCGGGTGGATGTGCGCCGCGTCGCCGGCCAGCAGCACCCGACCGACCCGGTACCGCTCGGCCAGCCGGGTGGCGTCGCCGAACCGGGACAGCCAGCGCGGCGAGTGCACGCCGAAGTCGGTGCCGGCGACCTCCCGGATCTGTTGCTTCAGCTCGTCCAGGGTCGGCGGGACCGTGGGGTTCTCGGTCACTCCGGCGGCGGGCGCGACGGCGCGGTACACCCCGTCGCCGATGGGCCCGACGCCGAACCCCTTGTGGGTCTCGCGGGCTTCGGCCACCGCCGCCGCCACCGTCTCCGGCGACGCGGTCAACTCCACCTCACCCAGCAGCCACTCTTTTCTGGCGGGCTCGCCGGGGAAACTCACGCCGAGCAGCTTGCGCACCGTGCTGCGGCCGCCGTCGCACCCGACGAGGTAGCGAGAGCGCAGTTGCGTGCCATCGGCTAGCTCGACGGTCACTCCGTCCTCGGCCTGGCTCAGCCCGACCAGTTCGCAGCCGCGCCGGATCTCGGCGCCGACCGCGGCGGCGTGCTCGGTCAGCAGGCGGTCGGTGGTGGTCTGCGGGATGCCGAGGGTGTACGGATGCGCGGTGTCCAGCCGGTCCGGCGCGGGCTTGATGATGCCGGCGAAGAAGCCACCGAGCGGGTACTGCTGGCCGAGCGCGAGGAACCGCTCCAGCAGTCCGCGCTGGTCCATCACCTCGACGCTGCGCGCGTGCAGGCCAAGCGAGCGCTCAACCTTGGTTGGCTCCGTGTCCTTCTCCAGCACGACCACGTGCACACCGTGCAACCGCAACTCACCGGCCAGCATCATGCCGGTCGGTCCGCCACCGGCAACGATCACATCAATCATGGAACCCCTCTTTCGACAAAGTTGCTTGTGGGCCAGCTGCTTCGCCCAGTCCCACCACCGGCCGTCCGACTACCGCGAGACCCACCTGCACTGCCCTGATTTCCGCAGGTACTGGCTTCGGCTGGAGATTCTGCAGCACGACCGGGGCCTTGCCGCAAGACCCGGGGTGCGATATATGTTGAAAGGGATAGGGAGTGAGTAGCCTCCTTGCCTTTCTTTGCGTCGTCCATCGGGGACGGGCAATCTCGCGAAGCCAACGGCTGACCATGTGAACTTCGTCCATTGCGCTGTTGCGGTAGTGGCTTGTCGCGCGTCTGTACCTATTAGTATGTACACTCACCGGGTGAGCACCAGGGAGCGCCTCGTCGAAAGTGCCCGCGCGCTGCTGTGGGAACGGGGTTATGTCGGAACCAGCCCGAAGACCATTCAGCAGCGCGCCGAGGCCGGTCAGGGCAGCATGTATCACCACTTCGCCGGCAAGGAGGATCTGGCACTGGCGGCCATTCGCCGTACCGCCGAGGAGATCCGAGCAGGTGTCGATGCCCAGCTGTCCGTACCCGGGACGGCCGTCGAGCGCATCACCGCCTACTTGCAACGCGAGCGCGATGTTCTGCGTGGTTGTCCGATCGGCAGATTGACCCAGGACCCCGAGGTGATCGCCAATCCCGCACTGCGAGCGCCGGTCGAGGAGACCTTCACCTGGCTGCGCACCCGTCTCGCGGAGGTGATCCGAGCGGGCATGGACGGCGGCGAACTCGAGCCCGCCCTCGACCCGGCGACCACCGCGACCGCGATCGTCGCCACCATGCAGGGCGGATATGTCCTCGCTCGCGCGGACGGCACCAGCGAACCCTTCGACCAGGCGATCGCGGGCATCCTCGCTCTCCTTGCCGCACACACCATCCCGTAGTGCAACAGTCAGGAATCATTCGTGCACATATCTCGGACGCCCACCATCGTTGCCGCTCCGCCCCAGTGGATTACCGGTGCAGCGTGGGTTGATACGGTCGCCGCGCCCGAAGGACGACAGCGAACCCAGATCGACAGCGTCCGTTTCGCCCCCGGCGCTCGCACCGTGTGGCACCGCCATCCCCTCGGCCAAGTACTCATCGTCACCGAAGGCGCCGGTCTCGTCCAACGTCGCGGCGGACCCGTCGAAACCGTACGCACCGGCGATACCGTGCACATCGCCGCCGACGAATGGCATTGGCACGGAGCCACATTCACCACCGCCATGACCCATCTGGCCATCGAGGAGCTACCGGATGACGGCACCTCGCCCGAGGCGGGTGCCCCGGTTACCGATGCCGAGTACCGCGCAGCCGATCCTGAGGCGGGCATCCCGCCGATCAGCCGCTCGATTCTGCTGGACCAGCCACTGCCCGCGCCCCTGCCCACACACCGGGTCGAGATTCGGCGTATCACCATCGCCCCCAACCATGCAGGCGGGTTGCACATCCACAACGGCCCGGTATTCGGCAGCATCGAATCCGGCTCGGTGATCTACCAGATCGATGGCCGACCGGAGTCCGTGCTCGGCCCGGGGGACGTCTTCTACGAACCCGAAGGTGTCCGCATCGCCCGCTTCGACGCCCAGCACGAGGGCGTGACATTTCTCGGATACTTCCTACTCGATGCCGACCAGACACCCGAGATCGAATTCCCCGAGAACTAGACCGCATCGAATGCAGCCCTGCTGCTCGGTGGTGCTGGTGTACGCGCCGGCCATTTGTGCCGTTCCGGGCGCCGCACCGGCTTGGCGGAATCCTTGTCGAGCCAAATCGGTTCGCACCCAGCATGTTTGAGGGTGGCGGTCGTCTGATTTGTTGTGTCGGATTCCGGGCGGTTCGTGCTGTCCCCCGAATGATGACACCTGTTACTCGGTATGCAGTAGGTCTAGGGTGTCGAACTGGTGCGTGGACCAGATGCGACGCGAGTGTTCCTCGGGGTAGGGCTGGGTGGTCGGCTCGGCGTTGTAGACGCGGGTGGTTCGGGTGTGCGGATCGTAGGGAGCCCAGCCTGGTTCGCCCGTGGTCGCGAAGGTCACCCAGTCGGTGCGCATACGGTGGGAGACGCGCGTGATCTCGTTCGCGGCGTTCGGGTGTGCGGATCGATGGGCGCGTACTTCGTCGCTGCCGAGGGTGCCGAATATGAGGAGGAAGTCGAGGCAGTGTGAGGCTCCCTGTTCGGAGTTGAAGCTCCAGCACAGTTCGTAGAGCCACACCCGTCCGCCGCCGGTGTGTGCGGCATCGGCGAGGTGCAGGCTGGGCATCCGAAACAGCCAGTCGGTGTTGAGGAGTTCGTAGCGTTGCTCGGCTGTGACGTCAGAGTAGGCGGCGCGGTAGATGCTGTCGGTGTCCGTGGTCGGCGCGAGGTGGTCGAAGGCTGCGGTCATCCGTGCATCGGTCGGCTCGCTGCCCGGCCGGGACGTGTACAGCCGGAATTCGTCGCGGGTGTGCCCGATGAGCATGTCGATGTCGCGCGCCGCTCCGCGGGCGAGTGCACGCCATGGCGCCTCCTGGAGCAGGGTGCCGTCGACGATAGGTGAAAACGGTGTGGGCGTGAGCGCCATGGGTCCCCACGATTCGACGAATTCCGGCATCTTCTGGATCACCACGTCCGTCGCGTCCGTCAGTGCGCGTGGCGTGATACGGGCCAGCTCACCGATGGTGGCCCGCACGCCGAGTTGCGCGGCGATCGTCGTCGAGATCGCGGTGGCGAGCCTTTCGGAGAAGTAGGTGCCCGGCATGCTCTGACTTATCGCACGGCGAAACAACCCGGCCGCCATCGGCATAACAACCACAGCAGCGATACACGCTCCACCGGCGGACTGACCGAAGACGGTGACGTTGTCCGGATCGCCGCCGAATGCGGCGATATTCTCCTGGACCCACCGCAGTGCGGCGATCTGGTCGAGGATGCCGCGGTTGTCCGGGGCGCCGACGATGCGGGCGAAGCCGTCCACACCGACGCGATAGTTCATGCTGACCACCACCACACCGGACCCGGCGAGCCTCGCACCATCGCAGTGCGGGTTGGCGGAGTTGTTCTCCAGGTATGTGCCGCCCTGGATCCACACCATCGCCGGCAGTCTCGCGGCACCGAGGTCGGGTGACCAGACATTGAGGGTCAAACAGTCTTCGGAACCGTCACTGGTGCGCTCGGACAGCGACGACATCACCGAACCGGCATTGCTCGTTTGGGGAACAGGCGGGCCGAACTTCAGTGCGTCGCGTACGCCATCCCAGCGCTGTGCTGGGACCGGGGCTCCGAACCTGCGTGCACCGATCGGCGGCTCTGCGTAGCGGATGCCCCGGAAGACGGCGACTGCGTTCTCCCACCTGCCACGCACAACTCCTGCCGCCGTTCGGATTTCAGGTTCGATATTCACTCGGCGTACTCACTTCCCTCGATAGGTCATCTGCTGCGTGGCTCATCGGCCCTGCCACCTCACCGTCGCTCAACCCGCACACTGGCCACGTACGCGGCCTCGAACCGGTCGGTCTGTGTGATCGGCATTGGATCCCATTGTCTCTCAACAGCATTCAGCACGCGTGCGTCCTTGAAGGCTCGAGCTATCGGTATGCTGCCTTCCGGGGCCCGGTAGTAGTTGCCGAAAATCGGGCGGATATGCGGTAGCCGCTGGTCAGTGGGTGCGGTGGCTCCGGGACCGCTTCGTGCACCGCTACGGCGGGATCACCACAGGCCGTCCCGGCTGTCGCCCCGGATAACAGCCCATTATCCGGGGTGGTAGACCGCCTGGGCAGAGTTGCCAACGCGCTATATGCGGCGCTTACGCAGTGATGCCCCGGGCGCAGTTCCCAGGGCATCACGAAAACGGTTGTGGCTATTGCTATTTCTTGCCGGATCCGTCGCTGTTGGTGTCGCGCGTGCCTGCGGATCGGGCTCGGCTGGGAACCCTGTCGCAATACATGTCGGCTACGAGATGTCCCGGACAATTCCATCGGCCGCGGACTGTTCGATGGCGGCGAGGAGCCGGTGGTGGCGCAGTGCGGTCTCGAAGCTGGGATGCGGTTGCCGGGCTTCGGCGATGGCGCGTGCGACTTCATGGTAGAGGGCCGCGATGTTGGCCGGTGGGCCGGACTGAACGCCGACCGGGACGGTGCGATAGGTGTCGGGCACGGCCAGGGCCTCCTCGCCGATCCGGATGTCCCAATCGCCCCAGTGGATGAATGCCCCGGGCTGGGCCGGGGTGGCGGTCAACGTCGCTTCGCTGCCGACGAGCTCGAGGCGGAACCCGTACCGGGTCGGCCCATTGCCGCCGTGCACGGCGACCGATGCGGTGGCGCCGCTGGCCAGCAGTCCGTGCAGCAGCACGTGGCTGGGCGTGGCGTTGGGTACCGTCCGCTCCGTCCCGGCGACGAGCACGCGGTCGTGCGTACGGGGCAGCCGTGCGGAGACTTCGGTCAGTGTGCCCGCGACCGGTTCCAGTGCGGCCAGGAAGTGACCAGCCATGATGGTCAGGATGTTGGTTCCCTCCGAAGGGTCGAGGCCGAACACCAGGTCCGGCCATATTCGACTTCCACCCCATGGAGCGCCCTCCGCCACCAGGGCGACGGATTCGAGCGTGCCGATCCGGCCGCCGGCCAACAGGTCCGCAGTGAAGCGGACGCTGGGGGAGTGGTGACCCTGGAGGACGACCGCGTGAACGACACCGGCGGCGGTGGCGGCCTCGGTCAGCGCGCCCGCTTCGTCGGCGTCGACGCCCAGCGGCCACTCGGACACGACGTGCTTGCCGGCGTCGAGTGCTGCCCTGATCACGGCGGCATGCCCGGAAGCCTTCACCGAGACGACGACCAAGTCGACCTCAGGGTGCGCGGTGAGTTCGCCTGCGTCGGCGAAGGCGTGCCGTGCGCCGTGGACGGCCGCCGCCCGGTCCGCGCTGGCCTGGTTGGTGGTCGCGACCGCGGTCACCTCGAACTCCTCGAGCGCTGCGAGCGCGGGCAGGTGCGAGCTGTCCGCCCAACCGCTGGCCCCGACAACTCCAACTCGGATCATGTATGCCACTCCTCAGTTGTGTACCTTTCGGTATGAAACTAGGTGGCGTGACACTCTCCCGCAAGAGGTAATGTACCGATAGGTAAAAAACGTGGAGAGAACACGGAGGACGGCATGCCCGGCGGACGCCCACGCTCGTTCGACGCAGACACCGCACTCGGCCGCGCGCTGGAGGTGTTCTGGCGGCACGGCTACGAAGGCACCTCACTGGCCGACCTGACCTCCGCGCTGGGCATCAACAAGCCCAGCCTCTATGCCGCCTTCGGCAATAAGGAGGAACTGTTCGGCAAGGTCCTCGCCCGCTACCTCGACGGCCCCGCCGCCTACGCCGCCGACGCGCTGGACGCGCCCACCGGCCGCGAGGTCGTCGAGCGGCTGATCCACGGGGCCGTCGACCTGACCGCAGGGGAGAACACGCCCCCTGGTTGCCTGTGCGTCAAGACCGTTCAAGCCTGCGGACCCGACTCGCACACTGTCCGCCAGAACGCCGTCGCGGTACGCAAAGCCGGCGAGGCGGCGCTGCGCAGGCGGCTCGAGCGGGCCACTGACCTGCCGTCCCACCGGGAACCAGCCGCCCTGGCCGCACTCGTCCACACGATCTCGGACGGCATCGCTGTACAGGCCGCTGCCGGGCGCAGCCGGGACGAATTGCGGCAGGTCGGCAACTTGGCGCTGCGCGCCCTCCTGGACGAAGGCGCATAGACCCGCGGACGCGGAGCGGCCGGTACCCAGTCGGGCCGAGCTGGGCAAGTTCGGCATCAAAGTCGACCTCGATGGCGCCGAAGAAGTTGATGTTCTCGCTGTGCGCCGGGGAAATGTGCGCCAATACTTCGTCGTCGATGCGCCGCCCCTCACGGCGCATCTGCTCCACCGCCAGCCCGTAATACTCTGTGGTCCAGGCGATCACAGCGTTCATGGCCAGGGTCGGGCACCATGCCTGCTCGGTCTGGCCCTGGCGAGATGCGGCCCGGATCATGTCCTCATGGGCGCAGAGCAGGTCGCGGCGTAGCGCATGTAGGACGCTCCGACGCCTCGTCCGCGAACACGCGCGTCGCCACGAACCCCAACCTCGGGCAGGCCGATCAACTTCATCGGCAGCCAAGCCAAGCGCCAACCTCGCCGATCCGCAGGCCGACCAAGCAAGACTGACCGCTCAACCAGCACCTATGCCATATTCGCCCGATTTTCGGCGATCACTACCGGGACCTCTTCCGATAGATCAAATGAGAATCCGATTTGACGCACGAGAACTGACACTCGTCCGCCAAGTGGGCGAGGGTACCCAGTTTTTCGCTGGTTCCGTTGGTGATTCGTTTCGTATGTACAAACCAAACGAAAACGAAACTCTTGCAGGAGGATCGCGACGGTCGAGGGAGGGCTGACCCCCGATAATGTTCACTTATCGGAGGTCAGATCCAATGGGTTCGCGGGCCGAAGTACTTGGGGCGACACGGATTTCGTTTCGTGTTAATACGTTGGATTCGACGAAACCAACGCTACGATTCTGCGGTGTCCAACGTTTGCAACTACCCCGGATGTGCTCGACCGATTACGCGCGGCGGCGGGCCGGGGCGGCCCTCGGAATACTGTGATCACGCGGAGCACACCCGGTGGCGCGCTTGGCGAGAACGGCAACGGCAGCAACAGGAGTCGCAGGCGTCGGCGGCTGCCGTCACTGTGACGCAACAGGGTCCGGTGACGGTGGCTCGGTTGCGCGCCGATGAGCTGCTCACGCAATTCCGTGGACTGGCTGATCAATTGGGGAACACGCTGAATGCGGCGGTGGCCGAGCTGTCCACGCTTGCCGATCCGGCGATCGCCGAGGCGCAGGTTCAGGCCGTGCAGGCGGATGCGGCACGGCGCATCGCCGAAGCCGAGGTCGCCACGGTGGCCGCGGATCAGGCGCGACGCGAAGCGGAGGATGCGCGCGCGGCCGCGGAATCGGCCGCCGACGATGCGGCCGGCGCGGCCGAACATGCGGAATCACTGGTGGCCGAAGCGGATACGGCGCGGTCGGATGCGTTGCGTGAGGTCGAACGGGTCACCAAACAGGCCGCCGACGATGTCTTCGCGGCACGCAGCGAGGCCGATGCCGAAATCCGCACCATCCGCCGCGAAGCGGCCGACGATGTGGAACGCGCGCGGCAGCAGGCCACCGAGGATGTGGAGTTGGCGCGACGGAAGGCGACGACGGAAATCGAACAGATCCGCCGCGAGTCCGCCCAACAGATCACCGCGGCAGGGGCCGAACGCGATCTCGCGGTGCAGCGCGCGGCTGATGCCGAACGTGCCATCGAACGCGCCGAACAGGCCGTGGCCGAACGCAATCAGGCCGTCGCGGAGGCGCGCGAGGAACTGAACCGACTGCGCGAGGAATTGGATCGCACGCGCAGTGAACTCGTCGAGGTGCGCCGCGCGGCAAGTGCAGAGGTCGCTGCGGTGCGCGCCGAATCGGCGGCCACACTCGAGCATGCACGGCGCGAAACCGCCGAACGGTTGGCCACGCTGGACGACGCCCGCGCCCAAACCCTGGCCCGCGCCGAACGCGCCGAACGCCAGCTCGACCATATGGTCGCCGAATCCCGCCAGAGCCGAACCGGATCGGCGTCCGACGGCGCTCCCGGATAGGGGTAATCAAGTGGGCACCAGGGCCGGGTACTCCTTGT
>NZ_BAGN01000110.1 GCF_000308835.1 Nocardia vinacea NBRC 16497
CCGGAAGTCGTGTCGGCACCGAGTGGTCTGCTAGGCGATGCCGCTGATCCGGAGGCGATCCTACCGTCGACGGATATTCAAGCGCCGGAGTGGGTTTCGCCACCGGACGTTCGGCCGCCGAGCTCTCTGCCGCTGTCGGCGGATATTGCGGAGCTCGTGGTGGTGGATGTCGAGGAACGCCTGGCCACACCGCTGCCGGTGGATACTGGAGAACCCGAAACGGTACTGCGAGAGGCTGTGGATGTCGGCGGGCCGGATGGTGCGCCGCAATCGCTTGATGATGCCGAGCCCGCGGCCGTGGCGCTACCGACAGATGTTCGGGAACCGGATGCAGGGGCGCGGGTGGCCGATGGTTCGGAACTTGCGACGGTACGCGCGCCGCTGGACAAGGAGGTGCTGTCGCCGGCTGATGTCGCGACCCCAGCGGCGGAGGCGCTATCGGCGGATCTTCGGGGGCCCGATGTTCAGCCGCTATCGGTCGACATCTCGAATCCCGAGTCTGTGGAACCGCAGGTGGACACTGAGGCGCCCGGGGCACTGCCGTTGCCGGCGGATGTCGCCGAGCCCGCAGCGGTGCCGCTACCGGCGGACGCTCTGGAGCCTGGGACGCCGCAGCTACCGGCGGACGTCCAGGAGCCACCATTGGCGGCGCCCGTCCAAGAACCTGTCTCGGTATCGCTGCCGGTCTACGTTCGACGACCCGACTCGGTACCAGTGCCGGTCTATGCTCGAGAATCCGAGGTGGTGTGGCCGCAAGCGGAGGAGTTGGAGCCGGAAACGATACCGTTGCCGGTCTACGTTCAGCAATCCGCGACGGTACAATATCCCGATGTCGAGATGCCTTGCCCCAGTGGGGATTCCGCTGATTCGGTGACACCGACGACCGCTGTCGAGTTGGCGGCGCAGCATGGTCTGGACATCATCGGATTCGATGGGCCGAATGTCGACAAGTATGTTGTCCGGGAGGTGACGGCAGCGGTGGACGACATGCTCACCAGGTATCCGATTGCCTTGCGTGGCATACGGATTACCGATCCGGACGATAGTGCGCCCGCAATGGGCGGGCCGTCTCCGGTGCTGCCGCAGTCCGATGCGTCGGCGATTTGGATGGTGCTCGATGGTGGGGCCTTGGCGACTCTGGTCCCGGAGGCCGGGGGCACGCGGCCGCGCAGGTGGTTGCGGCGGCGGCGCAATGCCGATCGCCCGGTATACGCAGCAGTTGTGCGTGAGTTCGGTTGTGCGCTCGATGTCGCGGGGGACTTTCGGGCCAGGCATGAGGCGCAGCGCCGACTGATTACCGAATCACTGCGTGGCACTGCTGATCTCACCTTCAACCCACTGGATCCGAGCCTCGCCCTGCTCGATGCGTTCACCGATGTCGCGCTGCACGGGGATCGGGCGGGGAAGTTGGCGAAGGAGTTGCACGACATGCTGGTGAAGATGGCGCGAGCCGAGTCGACCGACCTGTCGGCCTGATCGGGCCGAAGGCCGAGCCTCGACTTGGGCCGGTTCACAAGATGGGTGACGGTCGGCTTGTGTGTTGAGGGAGTCTTTATCGCTGACCTGCGGTAGCTACCGGATTGTTCGTTACCGTCATCGCGTTCGATTGCCCGCGTTCGGGAGGATCAACTGTGACGGAGATCGGGACACGACGATCCGACGAGCGGGCGGGCGGTGAATTCCACGCGTGGCTCGCCTTCACCGGCTGCCTCATCGCGGTATTCATGCAGATGATCGACGTGACCATCGTCAATACCGCACTACCGAATCTCACCGCAGACCTGCGGGCCTCGCAATCGGCGCAGGTGCTGGTTGTCTCCGGCTATTCGCTGGCCTTCGCGTGCACGCTGCTGACCGCGGCGCGGATCGGCGCCATCTTCGGCCGCCGCGCTGTATTCCTGGTCTCGGTCACGGCATTCACCGCGGCCTCGGTGTGGTGCGGAATGTCCACCAGCGCAGCCGAACTGGTAATCGCGAGAATCGCCCAGGGGGTCGCGGGTGCCGGGATGGCGGCGCAGACCATTGCCATCCTTATCGCGAGCTTCCCGCCGAATCGACATCAACAGGTCTTCGCGCTCTACGGTGCGACCGCCGGATTCGCCGGAATGCTCGGGCCGATCCTCGGCGGTGCGCTGGTCACCGCCGATATCGGCGGACTCGGTTGGCATTCGATATTCCTGATGAATCTGCCCATCGGCGTGCTCGCCTTCGTTCTCGGCTTCAAATATCTGCACCTCGGCAGGCCACCGGAACGCGATCGTCTCGACCTGGGCGGCGTGGCATTGTCCACCGTGAGCCTGTTCGCCCTACTTGCCGCCCTCGCGGACATTCAGCAGAATGGTTGGCGGCCATGGCCTTTCGGCGCAATCGCCGCGGCCTTCGCGCTGGGTGCGGTGTTCTTCGTCTACGAGCGCAGGCTGGTCCGGGGCGGCGGCAGTCCGCTGGTGCGCCTGGATCTGTTCGCCGATCGCGGCTTCGCCATCGGTGCCGCGTTGGTGGCGAGTTTCTTCGGCCTGTTCACCGCATTCGTCTTCACCGTATCGATCACCCTGCAGGACGAATTGCATTGGTCCGCACTGCGCACCGGTGTGGCGATGACGCCATTCGCACTCGGCGCGGGCACCGGTGCCCTTGCCTCGATGCTGCTGGTAAAGCGTTGGGGGGTAAGGGCACTCGCATTCGGCATTGCGATGTACGGATGCTGTGTAGCACTCGGCGCGGCATATCTGCGGCTCACCGCAGGCGAGGTGAATCTCGCGTTGGCGCTCGGCCCGGTCTTCATCGCCGGATTCGGGGTCGGTCTGTTCGGTGTGCAAGTGCAACCGCTGATGCTGGCGGGTTTGGCGCAGCGCCAAATGGCCGAAGCATCCGGGCAACTGCCCACCATCGAGCAGATCGGCAATGCGGTCGGGCTCGCACTGCTCAGCGTCGTGTTCTTCCGCACCCACACCCTGGACGGCAGCGTTGTCATGCTGGCGGCCATCGCGGTCGTCGCCATCGCCATGGCGGTGCCGACCCTGGCGTTGCCCGTACCGTCGCAGGAACCCACATAGGGTCAGGCAGAGCCGGTGGTGCCCAATGGAGACGGTTCGCCGGGCTCGGATCCGATGAGCAGCCGCTTGAGAATCTTTCCGGTTTCGCCACGGGGGAGTGCATTGAGAAAGGTGACATCGCGCGGTACGGAGAAACGGCTGAGCCGGTTGCGAATGTAGGACCGGATCATATCCGAATCCAGGCCCGAGCCTTCGCGTTTCACCACGAAGGCGGCCAGGCGCTGCCCGAATTCGGTATCCGGGACCCCGACCACGGCGACCTCGCTGACCTGCGGCAGATGTGCGAGCGCCTCCTCGACCGGACGTGGGAAGACATTCTCACCGCCGGAGATGATCATCTCGTCGTCGCGTCCCGCGATGAACATGCGGCCCGCGACATCGAGATAGCCGAGGTCCCCGGTGTCGAGCATGCCGTCGGCCTCGGCGGGTGGCGCCGCATTCACGTAGCCGTCGAACAGCATGTGGTTGCCGACGAAGATATGCCCGGTGACACCGACCGGAACCGGCCGCTGATCCGGACCGAGCACCGCGACCTTGGTGCCGAGCGGCGGTCGCCCTGCGGTGGTCGGTGCGGTGCGCAGATCGTCGGGGGTCGCGATGGTGGCCCAGGAGACCTCGGTGGAACCGTAGACGTTGTAAAGGATCTCGCCGTAGGTATCCATGAATCGCAGCACGGTAGCCCCGGCCAATGGTGCGCCGCAGCTGATCACGGTGCGCAGGCTGGACGTGTCGTAGCGAGCACGCACGGCGGTGGGCAGGTCGAGGATGCGATTCACCATCGTCGGCACCACGATCACGCTCTCGACCTGGTGTTCGGCGACCAGGCGCAGACAGTCCTGCGCGTCGAACCGCTCCGGCAACACCACCGTGGCACGCAGCGCCGTGCTGAGCTGCAGCCCGGCCAGACCCCAGGTGTGGAACAGCGGGGCCGGGATCAGCATCGCCGCATTCATTGCGAGCGGGATCCGCGACAGCAGCGCTGCGATGGCGCCGAAACCCTTCGGATGGGGGCGGCGCGCGCCCTTCGGTGTGCCGCTGGTTCCCGAGGTCAGCACGATCAGCCTGCCGGGCTGTGTCGGGATGCGAAATTCGGACTGCTCCATGGCGATCAGGTCGTCGATGGTGGAACGCCCCGGTACCGGCGGGCGACCATCGGTATTGAACCGCGGCAGATCGGTGTGCAGATAGCGGACCAGTTGTTCCAGATCACCGTCGACGAACAGCGCCGAAAGCCGGTGGCGCTGCACGATTTCCTCGATGCGCCGCCCGGACAGCCCCGCATTCAACAGGGCGACGTCGACCCCGAGTTTCCCGGCGGCGACCATGGTTTCGACCATGCCCGCGTGGTTGCGCGACAGCAACCCCACCGCGTCACCGGACGCGAGCCCCGGGGCTGCCATGGCCCCGGCCAGCGCATTCGTGCGTTCATGCATCTGACCGAAGGTACGGGTACCGGAGTCGTCGACGACAGCGATCCGATCCGGCGAATGCGCGGCTCCCGCCGCATACCCGCCCGCTAGATTGAAACCCCATTTCGCCAGGGAGCGAACCTGTTTGATGCTGGTCGCGGGGTTGGTGGGCCGCGCGACACCGGTACTCATGATCTGCTTGGCCACACCTACCTGCCGCCGCAGCGGTGAATTCTCGGCATTGACCGCTACCGAGGTGTGTGCGCCGCGAATGACGTCGACCGCGTGCCGCAATCCGCTCTCGACCCACGCCACCACTGCGGCATTGGACTGCTTCGGCAGCAGCGGATGCATCCGGCCCGGTGCGAACAGGGTGATGACGATCTTGGTGCGCTCCTCGTCGCCGCGCAGGCGAACCGAGGCGAAACTGCCGGTGCCGAGGCACTCCAGTTCGAAACTCTCGTACCAGCGACACACCCGGAACCGCACCTGATGAGTGCGTATTCCGGATTCCGGGGTACCGACCCGCACCTCCAGAATGCCGTTGTCGGTACCGGATTCCACGCGTTCGCAGCCGCCGATGCCGGCGAATAACCGTGGATAGGTCTGCGGTTCGAGCAGCAGATCCCAGAGAGCTTGCCGGGCGATCGCGAATTCCGCGCCCACATCGATGATGTCGGTAACCAACTCATGCACTTCTCGTCGGCCGGTTCGAACAGCTCGGGTCGGCGGGAAACCCCTATAAACGCAAGTATGCGAGGCCGCACCCGTGTTGCCCACCATTCACTGCGAAGTTGGAGCCGCGCCCAACCGGCGACCGGGACCCATGTGAATGACCCCAATAATCGCCGGAATCCACCCCGCCGGGCCTCGCGCACCCGCCCTGGGATCGATCACAATGTACACACCCCCCAATGATATTGTGCCCCAATCGGATTGCCGAAATGTTCAGGCAAACCTAAGCTGGGAACACATGGTGATCACCGGGCACCGTTGCCGACACCGTGTCTCGAATACTCACAGGCGCGACACCGAGGCCGCAGTCGGTGCCGCTGGCGTAGCGGTGTTCGAGGGCAGGCCGCGCTCATCCGGTTCGGGTAATCCGATCCCTCCCTGGATCTGCGTGGGCGCGTCCTGCCGAGGATTACGTTCCGAAAGCGAGGATCGCGCTGGCCAGAGTCAAGCAGTACCAGTAGGTATAGAGCAGGTAGGTGGTGTGGTCGGCACGGCGATCGCGCCGCCGGAGTACGCGGTAGGCGATGACGAAGGACAGCAGCGCCGCGGCCACTCCGAGCAGTGCCGCGGGGGCCGGTGCGTCCCGATAGACGAGGAAATACATGGCAACCGGATAGATCACGAATGCCGCCGCGAAGAACCGGCGGCAGGCCTGCTCCCCGAAAACCACTACGGCGGTGCGTCTTCCGACTGCCACATCACCGTCGATATCGCGCAGATCTTGCAGGGATACCAGCACACTCAGGGGTATGGCGATCGCCGCGATCCAGGTCCAGGCCGCCGGCGTCAGGGGAGTCACGATTTGCCAGGCCGCCGCGAGTTGGGCGATCGTGCCCGCGACCATCGCGGCATTCTTGCCCCACAGTGCGCGGGCACCGCCGAAGTGATTGTGGAAGGCCCACGCCACTATCCAGAGCACCGTCCATTCCAGGACCTGCAGTGCCGCACCAAGCGCGAGGAAGGCGGCAGTGACCCAGACCAGCCGCCACTTGGCGCCCTGCGGGGTGACGAGTCCGACGACGAGCGGCCGGTGCGGCTTGTTGTGGCGATCCTCCTCGATCCCGGTCAGTTGGTTGGACAGGTTGAACGTGTAGATGTAAAGCCAGAAATAGACCAGACATTCGGCCAATACCAGCGGTAGTGCCGCGACACCCGCATGGGTGCTCGCCCATGCGGCGACGGCGAAGGTCGTCGCGGGTACAACGGTTGCCGTCAGATCGCCTGCGCTGAACGACCAGCAGATGTGGAACTCACGCAGTAGGCCGCTGGTCAGCATGCCGACCCTGCGGCGCGCGGCCGCTTCGGGGAGTGCGGCCATAGCTATCTACCCGGCTCCCGATGCGGATGCATTGACGGCCACCGGATCTCGACGCCACACCCGCATGCCGAGTTTCGTCGGTGCGGGCAGATGCGCGAGCGATACGGGCACGGGCCGAGTCGACAGCGGAGCGATGCGCCAGCGTGCCGCGATCGTCGCCAGTGCCAAACTGGCCTCGACCAGTCCGAACTGGTCGCCGATGCAGCGTCGCGCACCGGCGCCGAAGGATATGAACAGCGTTCGGTCCGGCTCTGCGCCGATCCACCGATCGGGCACGAATTCGCCTGCCCGCTCATAGATTTCATCGCGCCGATGAATGACGTGCGGACTGACCGCGATGGTGGTGCCCGCCGGGAGCGGAACGCCGTCGAGGGTGGTATCCGCCGAAACCACCCGGGTGAGCAACCATCCGGCCGGATACAACCGCAGCGTTTCGGTCACCACCCGATTGACGACCGGAAGGTTCGGCAGATCCTGGTAGCGGGCCGTGTCATCGTTCAGCACGGTATCGACCTCTTGCTGAACCTGCCGTCGTATCTCCGGATTTCGTCCGAGCAGATACAGCGCCCATGTCAATGTGCTCGCGGTGGTTTCCGCACCCGCGAACAGGAACGTGAATACCTGGTCGATCAGTTCCTCGTCGGTCATCGCGACCTGCGCGCCGGTGGAGTCGGGATCGCGGGCGCGCATCAGCGAGGACAGCAGGTCACCGTGGTCGTGATTGTCGGCCCGCCGCTGCTCGATGAGTTCGGCGGCAACCGCCCGCAGTCGGTTCCGGGCCTGGTAGTAGCTCCGGTTCGCCGGTGTCGGCAGTCGATTGGCCACCGGTGGCAGCACCATCCGCCGGAATATGCTGCCGGCAATTGTCGTGAAATCATCGGCGACCTGCTGAACCGAGGTCTCCGGAAACGACGAGGAGAACATCGTCCGAACCGCAACCCGGACAGTGAGTTTCGACATTTCCGCGCCGAGCTGGATCCGCTGTCCGTCCTGCCAGGAACCGATCACATCTTCGATCGAGTCGACCATGGCCTCGGAGTATCCGGGCATACGGCCCGGTTGGAACGCGGGTTGGCTCAGGCGGCGCTGTCTGCGGTGCCTGCTGTGCGGGCATGTTCCGATGCCATCGCCCGCGACCTCACGGGAGCGATCGTAGAGCGGTCCGCCGCGGTCGAAGGTGCGGTCGTCCAGGAGCACCACCCGGGCCAATTCGGGATCGCAGACCACCACGACCGGCAGCGGACCCAATTGGACTCGGCTGAGGCGGCCGTGTGTGGGGAGTGACGACAGAAATCCGATCGGGTCGGTGAGAAAACGGATGCCGTGACCGAGAATCGGGACAGTGTTCGGAGCTAGCGGGATCGACTCGATCGGGTTCTTCATGCGGACCTGCTCGTCATCATCGCGGCAAGTAGTCGAAGATCCTCGGTGGCATTGTCGGCGGATACTCCGGTGAGGCAGTCCAACGCGGCGTCGAGCTCCCGCCTAGCTTCCCGCTCCGCCCACTCGCGTGCTCCGGTGAGTTCGATCAGGCAGGCGATGCGGTGCAGCGTTTCGGTATCTCGTCCGACGTCTCGATACAACTCGCGCAACGCATCCGCGGTGGGCCCGGTCGAATCCAGTGCGCGCGCGATCGGCGGGGATTTCTTGCGGTTGGCGAGGTCGGGGTACAGCGGCTTACCGGTCACGCTCGGATTGCCCCAGATGCCGAGCATGTCATCGATCAATTGGAACGCGATGCCGAGATGGTGTCCGAATTCGGCCAGCGCTCTGGCTTGTTCCTGGTCGGCGCCACCGGCGATCGCGCCCATCTCGCAGGCGCACGACAACAGCGCCGCGGTCTTCGACTCGATCATGGCGAGGGATTCGTCGAGCCCGCCGGTCTCGCGGTGTTCCAACTCGATATCTGCGGCCTGTCCGTTGCATAGGGCGTCGAGGGCTTTCGACAGCAGCGTGATGCCCGGGCGGCCGACCATCTCGTTGATCGCCATGGCCAGTAGCGCATCTCCCGCGAGCTGGGCGCCGCGTTCGCCGAAGACCGACCAGGCTGCTCGGCGGTTGCGTCGCTGCTCGTCGCTGTCCATCAGGTCGTCGTGCAGCAGTGAAAAATCGTGCACGAGCTCGACGGCGACGGCCTCGGTGACACCCTGTGGTGGTTCTGCGGCCGCCACGGCTTTGGCGGATGCCAGCACCAGCGCCGGACGGATCGACTTGCCGACCTGCTTGCTCGGCCGACCCGTGGCGTCCAGCCAGCCGGCGTGGTAGCCGACGATCATTCGAATCGGCGGGGCAATGCGGTCCAGGGAGGAGCGGTATGCGGGCTCGACCAGCCGCCTTGCCTCGTCGAGCACCGTGGCCGCGGTTCGCGACCCGGATTCGTACCTGGTGATGCCCACTACCCGTCCTTCGATGCCCGCCTCGCTCGTACTCAGTCGCACGTAGCATTGAGATGGTATCAACATTTGGATGGTATGCGCATCTGTAAACGAACAGAACGGTTGGTGGAGAACCGATGGGTCGTCAGAGCAGAGCCGCATTGCAGCAACGCAATCGCGACCGGGTCCTAGCGGCGGCCAAGGCCGAATTCGCCGAACGCGGTTTTCGTGGCGCGACCGTGGATGACATCGCCGAGCGCGCGGACCTCACCCGCGGCGCGGTGTACTCCAACTTCGCTGGTAAGCGGGCGCTGTACCTGGCGGTGCTGGCCGCGGAGGCCGAGGAGGCGCCGGAACTGCTGGATGGTCGCCCGGCCCGGACCCCGGTGGCGGCCATCGGCCGATTCGCCCGGACCTGGGTCGACCGGCTCCCCGGTTCGGCAAACTATCCGGTGGGCGGCGTC
Source organism: Nocardia vinacea NBRC 16497 (assembly GCF_000308835.1). Classification (GTDB taxonomy): domain Bacteria; phylum Actinomycetota; class Actinomycetes; order Mycobacteriales; family Mycobacteriaceae; genus Nocardia; species Nocardia vinacea. The sequence goes on from NZ_BAGN01000110.1 coordinate 9,355, forward strand.
TCGCAGCTGCGCTCACCGATGCTGGCCCACGACCTCATCCCCGAACTCGTCGCCGACGAATGTCTGCGCGGCTCGTTCGTGCAGCTGATCAAACTGGACGCCATCCTCCTCGGCTTGGCGCTGGCGGGCCTCGACGGCGGTGACGGGTCCGTATTGCCCGGCCGTTGGCTCGGCATCGCCGAATCGGTGATCACCCTGCTCTACGGCGCGACCCAATTGTCTTTTGTCGCACCGGAATTCGTGGACCGAGCGAAAGTGATCGCCGCATGCGAGCAGATGGTGCACCACCGGATCGACGACACCACCCGGGCTACGGCGGACGCCGTCGCGGTGGCGGGTGTCGACGAACCTTGGATTCCACCACCTTGCCGCGACCTGGTCCACACTGTGGCTGCGGATCTCTCGGGCGTAAACGTTGTCGCCGTACTCGGGATGAACAAGCTCGGCGCGGTCGCGGATATCCTGCGTGTCCAGCCCAGCGGAGGTCGCACCACGATCGCGATGGCCACCGCCGACGGAACGGAGGTGGCACAGCTGGCTCGCCTCGCGGTCAGCGATATCAGCCGATCGCTGCGCGGCGCATTTCCGTGCCCCGCGGTTCCCGGCATGCAGGTGGTTCTGGACGAATCCGGCAAAATCGCACGCGCGTGCGGAGTCGATATCGTCGACGACGACACCGAGAGTGCGGTATTCGTCGACGGCGAACGGATAGTGGCGCGGGCGACGGGCGCGGGTGCCTGTCAGGCGCTGGCGAAAACGTTCGACACCCTGGAAGACTCACGCTCGGTCCGGAGCCGATGAACTCGCGTATTCGGTTGCGGCGGCCTTGCCTGCGCCCCGGCCCTCGGCCCGCGTCGTGATGCGGCCGTTCTCGACGAGGACCGCGAACTCGGAATTGTCGTCGACCCGCTCGAATCCGCATGCGGCCGCGAGTGTTCCGGCATCATCGACGATCACCTGTAGCCGAGGTAGCGCCGAGGCCGGAAACGCATGGCGCAATGACCGGCAGATATCCGCAATCGGCCAGCCGCGCCAGCGGTGCGAGTTCCGCGGGA
>NZ_BAGN01000109.1 GCF_000308835.1 Nocardia vinacea NBRC 16497
CACGTCCGGACCGCCCTGTCGCTCGCCGAGTAGCGCCTGCCAACCGGTCTGGTTGTGGCGTCGGTCCCAGATACCGACCCCTTCCATCTGCAATGCCGAGGCGGTGTCATTCCGGTCGTCGAGCATCGGGGCAATGAGGAGCTGCCCCTGTAGCGCGGGGCCACCGCGATCCCGCGCCAACAAAGCGACTCCCGCAGCCAGACCACCCCCGGCGCTCACGCCGCCGATCACGATGCGGTCGGGGTCGATGCCGAGTTCGTCGGCGTGGTCCACGGTCCACGTCAGTCCGGCATAGGAATCCTCGACAGGCGCCGGATCGGGATATTCGGGGGCGAGCCGGTATTCGACCGATACCACCGCTATTCCCAGCGGTGCAGCCAGGTCGAGCACGGGAAGGAAGCCGGCGCGGGCATTGCCCGAGACCATGCCGCCGCCGTGGATGTTGTAGATCGCTGGGAAGGGTGCTTCACCTGCGGTCGGTAAACAGACCAGCAGCGTGATGTCCGGGTGACCGGCCGGTCCCGGCACCTGACGCTCGAAAAATGTGTAGGCGCCACCGTGACGAAGTTCCTCGTCGGTCGCGGTAGCGAGCTTCTCGGTCATCTCCCGGAAAGCCGGGATTTTCTCGGGTGTGAGTATCTCCGGCAAGATCGCTTTCAGTGCCGCGAGGCCAGCCTCGCACTCCGGGTCGATCGGTGGCCGCGGCCCCACAACGGGCGCCTGCGGTGCACGTGGCAATTCACGATCGGTAGCGATCCCGATTTCATCGGACATGGTCATGACAAACCTCGAATATGTTTTGCGGCCCGCTTCGGTGTGGCCGACATCGCAATCTTGCCGACTAGCGGAATCAAATTGCGCCCGACATCCGGCGGCGATTAACCGCCATCCGTCGGGTCGCTTGGAGCATCCTCGAAAAGGTGGTCACGGTACAGTCGCGCCATTATCGATCACCATTACCGTTCCGATGATCTGTTTGCTTCCTCGGATGCGGTGAACAGAACGATCTTGGGTATGTCAACCGGCTTCCCGGCCCCCACTGATTGGGCACGAGCCATAGCCTGATCATCCGGTGTCTCGGTCGCTCCATACCCAGAATATTCATACTGCCGAAACGTTTCGCCGATTCGGCAATCAATCCTGAAGCGAGCCCGGTAAATAGCACGACTCTGCCCTGCGTTCTATTTCTTCCTCACTTGGTCTATCCGCTCCGGCTCGACGATGTCGAGCGGTACTATAGGCGAATCGGCCTCATTGTGGAAATTTTCCGATACATGGCGGCAGGCGGCCTGAGTCACCCTGACCGTCGTACCGTTGTCGATCGCGGTTGTTGTGCCTGTGATCTGCCGGGCTTCGTCCGATGCGAGAAACTGGACGAGGTTGGCTACGTCGACCGGCTGGCCGATCCCGGCGGCCCGATTTGCCTCCAAAGCAGGCCCTGCTGGCATATTCGCCAATTCGCGCCGAACCATCGGCGTGTTATGCACGCCGGGCGACCGCGTTGACTCGAATCCCATAACCACGGTCCCGGCAATGCACCGCGACCGAACGAGTCAGGCCCACGATTCCCGCCTTGGCCGCAGAATATGCGGGCAGACCGGCCTCCCCCGAAGGCCCGCGATCGATGCGATGTTGATGATCGATCCATCCTTTGAGTCGGCGATCAGCGGCATGCCATATTTGCAGCCCAGAAAGGTGCCATCCAATAGCACTCGCTGATGCAGCCGAAATCCTCGATGGTGCACTCCTCGATAGATCCGCTGCGGAAGGCCGGCATTGTTCACGGGTGTATGCAAGCCGCCGAATAGCTTTCCGTTTCAGCTATGACGGCTCGGCACCCGGGCTCGTTACTGACATCGTGCTCCAGAAAAACAGCGCCTGAAATCGATTCGGCCGTCGCTCGCCCGAGGTCAGCGTTGATATCTGTCATAACGACCGCCGCACTCTCCTACGCGAACCGCTCGGCCATTGCCGCGCCCAGGCCAGAGGCCGCCCCCTTAATCAATGCAATCTTGCTTCCAGCCGCGCTGGATTATTCCTTTCCGAGTTTCCGCATCACCGATTCTGAGCAGACTGCGATCATCGGAATACGCAACTGATCGCGATCGGATGACTAATCCCATAGCCGACCTATCGGCTAGGTGGAACCCGACGCTACGGATTGGCAATGGGCTTATCCAGCCGACGAACGGCGGGCAGATGCCGCGATTCGGCGGCCCTCGCCTATTTGGCGGATCTGCGCAACCTTTCCGCTTCAGCCATACCGTCATCGCCCCCGCCGAACCTGAGCGGATATGGCAGGTCCCTACCGGCAATCACGCTCTGGCCTCCTGGGCTCGGGGCATCACCGACGTCCGCACGATAAAGAAAAGCCAGGGCACCCAAAATAGCTGCCGCATTGAACATCTAGTCGGCGTCACCCGCCGCTCGCGGGCCCACGAGCTGTTACGGTCTCGGCGATAGACGGCGTGAACATGCTCGGTCCGACCGGTTGCTCACGAGTTGATGACGAGCTCGACCTGGTCGCGTTTGGTGTGCAGGTCCCAGTACAGCGTCGCGATATCGTCCGGGTCGCGGTGCGGATAACCTTCGGGCGCTCGGGCGGCGGGCAGCAAATTGATGGCCACGTTCGCGACATGGACCCCTTGGTCCGCGAGAACGCGGTGCAGGTTGATAGCCCAGTTGCGCAAGCCGGCCTGGGCGATGACGGCCAGCATGGGGTACGGGTTGATCGCTCCGCCCCGTCAGCGTGTTTTCCAGTCGGTCGGGCACTGTGCATCCATGGCACCCAGGATGCGCTGGGCCACGGCACCCAGCTGGCGCTGCTGTGCCCGGGTCAATGGGTCGAACACGCGTCTGCGGACCTCGTCGACATGCCCGGGCGCCGCGAGGGTGACCTTTTCCCAGCCCGCCTCCGTGAGACTCGCCAGGGTGAAGCGACCGTCGGACGGATCCGCCTCGCGGCGCACCCAATCCCGCTTCTCCAATTTGCTCACCACGTTGGACAGCCGGGACAGGGTGCTGCCGGTGAACTGAGCTACGTCGCTCATCCGCAGGGTGCGGTCCGGCGCTATGGACAAGGCCGACAGTACGAGGTAGTCGAAGTAGCCGATGCCCGCTTCTCGCTGCATCTGCGCTTCCAACGCCGCCGGCAGTAAGGTGAGCACATACGCGAACGCGTACCAGGTCTGCTGCTCGTCAGCATCGAGCCAACGGGGTTCCCGCGTGTCCTCCGATTCACCCATATGTGTCATAGTAACTTCAAGAATAAAGTAATGCAAATAATCCATAACTTTAAACATGAAGTTATCTCATATGCATTCACTAAAATCTTGAACCTGCCTTCAAAAGTGCGAGGAATCTATGAACGTCTTCTTGTGGATCATCGCGCGCGTGCTCGCCCACCCGAGGCTGTGCGCCCGACACGAAAATGCTGGGCGCACAGCCACATTCACCTCAAACCCCGGTGAGCTTCCGGGAAATATCGATGATCTGACGGGTAACCGCCTCGTCCACGACAATGGGCGTGCGGCGCTCGAAATCTCCGGGCTTGTCCCAGTACACCGCGGCGGGCTCATAGTCGACTCGGCTTGCTTGCACTGCGTTATGAGCCGATTCCTCGACAGAGTTGAACAACAGCGGACCGACAACCTTCGCCGATGCACGCATGTACCACGGCGACATCCGCAGGATGTCGGTCTTCGCTGCGCCCGCGTTCACTACGCCCGCGCGTATGCCCGGTTCAGTGCGAGCGAGATGAGCAGCATAGTGATGGTTCGACACATGAATAGACTTGCGCGCCCGACTGAAACTGAACGGCTCGAATGTGGGGAACATCTCGAGGTCGACGCTCGTCGACGGAGAGACCCGCGCGGTCATCATGACAACATGCGGATGCTCGGCATGGCGTAGCGCTGGCAGCAGCAGCTGCGTGAGGTGGTAGCGACTCAAGTAGTTGACCGTGAAGAACGGATGCAGCCCGTCCGCCGTCCGCATCTCCTGGGAGGTGAGTACCCCGGTCGTGTGCAGGACCACGTCGAAGCGATCGCTATCGGCGAGGACGCGCGCTGCGGCTTCCCGGACACCGTCGTGAGTCGACAGGTCGACCGAGTAGAACGAGGCACGCTCGGCGGCGGAGCCGAACGACGCGATCGCCTCCTCACCCTTGCGTTGGTCACGCCCGAGCAAAACGACGTGGTAGCCGAGCGCGAGGAACATCCGCGCCGCATGCAGCCCGATTCCGCTGTTGCCACCGCTGATGAGAATGGATTGCACGACAGTCCCTTTCGTTGACGAATGAGCCGCCCGACGGGATGACCACAACTGAGGTCAGAGGCGGATGGAAGCCGAAGTGATCCAACGAGGACAGCATCCAGTCACTTCAAGCTTGCACTCAACACTAGCACGACACTTCAATATAAAAGTGATAGATTCTCCAAATAACTTCAATCTTGAATCACGATACTCGACCGTATCGGCTTTGCCACGGCCGAGAGTGATGTCCACCACTCTTGCTGTCCGACCGGTCAGTTCTGACCGATCGGACAGCATCATGGCTGCCATGGCCCGTTCACGCGTCGATTTGCGCAGCCAGCTTCTGCAGAGCGCCCTTCTACTCTTCGCCACTCACGGTTTCGGCGGGACAACACTGCAGGACATCGCCACCGAGGTGGGCTGTTCGAAGGCCTCGCTGCTCTGTCACTTCGGCAGCAAGGAAGCCATCTTCACCGAGCTGCTCACGCCGACATCGACGGCCGCAACAGGAACTCATCGCGCACCTGACCGACGCCCCCGACGGCTCGGTTGCCGACGCCGCTGTAGCGGGCTTCGTCGACCTGGTGCTGCGGTTCCGGCGCGAGATGGTGCTACGCCTGATGGAAGCCGCGGAGATCGCTGGCAACCCCGCGCTCAGGTCTTTGCCCCACGAGGGCGAGCGACTGCTAGATGCTGTAGCCGGACGGTCGAGCCTGCCCCGCGACCGCCTGCGCGCCTGGATGTTGCTCGGCGCAGTGGTGGTGGGCGCCACGACCGTACCGGACATGCCACATTCCCAGTTACGCGGCGAACTGTTCGGCGGCGGGCGACTGCTCGATAGCGGTTGTGCCGCAAACGAACCCGACGAACCGTGAGCGAGCTCGTTCGGCTGTAGATTGCAGCGAAAAGGAGCTTTGGAATGTACGCTCTCTGATATCGGCTCGGCCGCTTCAGTTGTCGCGGTCGATGTCTTGGTCGCGCTTACCCTGCTACCAGCCATTCTCGGTTTTGCCGGACGCCGCATTTTACCCCCATCCGCGCGAAGGTCGCGGCCGTCGACGGTTCGGAGGTCCGCCTCACCGGCTCCACTGCGGTCGGCGTCGATATCTCGGCGAAACTCTCCGCCGCGCTACCGATCTACCTGCTGATTGCGGTCGGATTCACGATCCTGCCGCTCATACTGGTGTCCGGTCCGTCCTCGGGCCCATCAAAGCCGCAGTCGGCTTCCTACTCACCCTGGGCGCGAGCTTCGGAATCACCGTATTCGTATTCCAGCAGGGCCATCTGGCCAACCTGATTGGGATCCACATGCCAGCTCCGTTGGTCAGTTTCCTGCCGATCATGCTGATCGGTATTCTGTTCGGCCTCGCCATGGATTACGCGGTGTTCCTGGTCTCCCGCGTGCGAGAGGACTTTGACCACGACAAGAACCCACAGCAGGCCATCATCAGTGGTCTCGGGCACAACGCCCGCGTCATCACTGCCGCGGCATTGATCATGATGTCGGTCTTCGCCGGATTCATGCTCGCGCCGGATCCGGTCATCAAATCGGTCGGCTTCGCTTTGGCTGTCGGGGTATTCATCGACGCGTTCATCGTCCGCATGAGCCTGGCACCCGCTGTAATGTCGCTGCCCGGCCGCGCCGCGTGGTGGCTACCCCCCCGTTGGACAAGATCCTGTCCGACCTCGACCTCTACCTCGATGTCCAAGGCGCGAAGCGTTCGCGCATGGTCGGTGAGCGCAGTTGATCAGGGGTTGTCGACCCGCACAGTCTCGGTGCGATTCGCCTGAAGTCGCCCGCGCATCAGGCTTTCGCAGATCCGAGGACCGGTGCGCCCACGATACTGAGTGCATAATCGCCATATTGCCGGGCGACCTCCGGCGCGGAGACATCGCCATCGTCGCGAAACCAGCGAGCGACCGACACACACATTTCCCGGATCGCAAAGGACGCCACTTTCGGGGATTCGACAGTGAACAGCCCGGCCTGCTTGCCGTCGACGATCAGTTGCCTGAACGAGTGCTCGTGTTCGCGCCGGATTTGTTGGGCCGCAGAGAGGTTCGGTTCCTCGAGGTGCACAGTGTCCTGGTTCACCACCAGAGCCTCGCGCCGGTGTGTCGCATGGCGCAAGGCGTACACGAGGGTGGCTCGGTGCAACCTCTCGACTGGATCGTCTACCTCGGCCATCACTCCGTCGAAATCCTCCACTACCCGGTCGAGGGTTTCCATCACAATGTCGAGCAGCAGCGATTGCTTCGATTCGATATGTGCGTACAGGCTCGGGGTTCGCAACCCCAAGGATTCGGCCACATCCTTCAAAGATGTGCCGTGATAGCCACGTTCAGCAAACAACGTCAGCGCCGCTTGACGCACATCAGCCTTCGTCACCGCCGGGATTGCCGCCGAGCGTCTGTCGACGTGACCTGTCATCACGGGCCCTTTCGTATATTGGTCGCCATGGCAAATTAACTATAGTTAGTTCAGTTCGAAAGCGTCCAACCACCGTACGCAGATCTAGATCGATGGGCACAATCCTGGCAAAATGCGCATGCAGCCGCGTACCGGGGAGACCTACTCGAGCCAGAGCTGTGGAGCCTCAGCACTGCCGCATAGTGGTACTTCTTCGATGCACTGCATTCCACCATTCGTTCCGCGCGACATCCGACATCGCGCCATACGATCTGCGGGCGACCGCACTGACGGAGGCATCAACTGGGGAATGACGGCTCCGGGCCTGCGGCAACTTCTGCCTGTGTTCCCGATATACGCCCCATCGAAGAGTCATGCTGTTCGACGGCCGCGCGTTCATCCGCAGGCGATCGGCTCATGCGGTTCATTTCCGCAGCCGCTTCCTCAACCGCATCGACTATGCCGATGTAGCCGGTACAGCGACAAATGTTGCCTGACATTTCCTCTCGGATCCGCTCTCGACTGGGTTCGACCTCACGATGCAGGAGGTCGAGCGCCGACATGAGCATTCCCGGGGTGCAGAATCCGCATTGCAGGCCGTGCCGGTCGCAAAACGCCCGCTGCAACGGGTGCCACGAACCATCGTCGGCGGCCATTCCTTCGACCGTCGTTACAGACGATCCATCGGCTTGCACGGCGAACATCAGGCATGCCCGCACAGGTCCTCCATCGACCAAAATGGTGCAAGCGCCGCAGACGCCGTGCTCACAGCCGAGATGAGTGCCGGTCAGCCCGAGGTCTTCGCGGAGAGCATCTGCGAGAGTCTTGCGGGGCTCGACGTCGATAGCAGCTCGTTCTCCATTGACGGTGAATTCAATACGCATCAGTGGGCTCCTGCCTTGTTTCCGATTGCCTGGGTCAGCGCTCGGCGAGTGAACTCCTCGGTCATCGCGATTCGGTAGTCCGCTGATGCGTGGAGATCCGAGGCTGCCGTGATCTCGTTCGCGGCGGCGCGTGCTGCTTCGGTGATCTTCTCGTCTGTCATCGGTCCGTCCGCCAGAATCGATTCGGCCCCGAGAGGCCGGATAGGTACCGCACTGACGCCGCCTATGGCAACTCGCACAGCTCCGTTCACCTCCACTACAGCGACCGTGACGAGACCGAAGTCACCGTGCCGGCGGGCGAATTCCGCGAATCCGTACCGTTCCGGAATCGGAAAATCGATGGCAGTGAGGATCTCGCTCTCACTCAGAGACGTCTCGAGGGGACCGACGAAGAGGTCGCCGACATCCACAGTGCGAAATCCACTGGGTCCGTGGACATGCACGACTGCGCCCAAAGCGGTTGCCACGACCGGCAGTTCAGCGGAGGGGTCGGCGTGAGCGATGCTGCCGCCCGCAGTGCCCCGCGTTCGGATGGCACTGTGGCCGATCCACTGCGCCGCCTCCGACAGCAGCGGAAGGTGCGTCTGATCGATCAGCTCGGAGTGCCGAACCAGTGCCCCCACACGGACGGTGTCGCCGTTTGCCTTCTCGATGGTGTCGAGTCCGGGCACTCGGTTGATGTCGACCAGAATTGACGGTCGTCCGAGGCGCATCGCCAAGACGGGGACGAGACTCTGTCCGCCTGCCAGAACCTTGCCGTCGCCGTCCGCTGATTCCAGGATCTCGATTGCCTCGGCAACAGAGGACGGGCGGCTGTAGTCGAATGGTGCAGCCTTCATAGGTGCATTCTCACTTTCCTACGAACTTCGGCAGCCGGTTCTCGGCGCGGGCGACCCGACTCTCGGCGAAGTCGTCGCTCGTCCAGCAGTCATCGAACTCGTCGTCAAGCCGGTCGTCCCAGGTGTCGAATTCGGTCAGCGTTTGCAATGCGCGTTTGGAGTAGCGCAACGAGAGCGGCGCGTAGGAAGCGATCTCGTGTGCGAGCGCCCTCGCGTCCTCGGTGGTGCCGACTCTGTCCGCGAGCCCACGGGTGAGCGCCATCGTTGCGTCGAGCGTGTCGCACGCGAGCAGCAGCGCGCGAGCGGTCGCTCCCCCAGCCAACGCGGCAAGCCGACGGATCGTCCAAGGATCGACGGCGAGCCCGTTGCGGGCAGTCGGTATCGCGAATCGCGCGGTGGGAGCGGCGATGCGCAGATCGCATGCGATTGCCAGCTGCGTGCCGGCCCCGATCGCGGGACCGTTGACCGCCGCGATCACCGGGACGGGCGCTTCGCTGATGACGTGCAGCGCGGTGTAGAGGGCGGCGCGGAAGCCATCGCTATAGACGCCGCCGAGGTCCGCACCAGCACTGAAGGTGCTGCCCGCACCGCTGATGACGAGTGCCCGACGACCCGACGACACGCATTCTTCGACCGCCGTCGTGAGCTGGGTCAGGTGGGCGACGTCGAGGGCGTTGCGCTTTTCGTGACGGTCGAGGGTGACCTCGGCAATGTCGCCGTGTTCGGTGACGGTGATCATCGCATGGCCTCCCACAGGGAAGCCGGTGTGATCGGGAGATGAAGTATTTCCACGCCGACCGCGTTGTGGACTGCACCAGCGAGTACCGCGTTGGGTCCTAGCGTGCCGCCCTCTCCGACTCCGCGGACACCGAGCGGGTTGTCGGCCGGGACGGAGATGTGCTCGATGATCATCTCTGGGACCTCGTGGCTGGTCGGCATCAAATAGTCCATCAATGTTCCGGTCGACAGGTTGCCAGCGTCGTCGTAGACGAGATGTTCGTACATGGCGCCACCGATGCCCTGCGCGATGGAACCGACTATCTGCCCCTCCACGACCATCGGGTTGATCACCCGCCCAGCGTCCTCGGTACACACCCATTTGAGGATCTTCAGGTCTCCGGTGTCGCGATCTATCTCGATGGTGGCCGCCTGCGCGCCCGCTGCGAAGGCCCCTCGGATCGGATCGAAGAATCGCGTGGCCTGCAGGCCTGGTTCTATTCCTTGCGGGAGCTTGTTCGACTCCAGATAGGCGATCCGGGCCAGCTCTGCGAGCGTTGCTACGGGTTTGGTGTCATCAGGTCCCCAGATCTCGCCGTCCCTGCACTCGAGGTCCGACTCGTCGATCTCGTGCAGGGCGGCGGCGAGTTTGAGGACCTTGGCTTTGACTGCTTCGCCGGTTCTGTGCGCGGCGCCTCCGCCGATGACAGCCTGCCGAGAGCTGAAAGCCCCGAACCCCCAGAGGGATTCGTTCGTGTCGCCGATGCGCACGTTGACATCGTCGTAGCGAACGCCCACTGCGTCGGCAACGACCTGCGCGATGGTGGTCTCCGAGCCCTGTCCTTGCGTAGTGACTCCGCTGAGCACGGTCACCTTGCCGTCGGGATCGATGCGCACGGTGCACGCCTCGTGGCCGGTGCGGAACGGCATCCGCGGGCCGGCGGCGGCGGCACGTCCTAGCCCCGTGAGTTCGTTGTAGCAAGCGAAACCGATGCCGATCGGGTTCTCACCTGTCTGTCGCCGCCGATGTTGCTCGGTGAGAAAGGCGTCATAATCTATCGCCTCGACGCATTTGTCCAGACATGCGCCGTACCAGCCGGAGTCGTCGACCAGCCGACTGGGCATCCGGTATGGGATCTCCTCAGGAGTAATCAGGTTCTTGCGTCTGATCTCGAGGTCGGTCATTCCCAGCTCGCCGGCGGCCGCGGTCAGCAACGATTCCATCGCGAAGACCGTTGCCGGTCGAGCCACTCCGCGGTAAGGGCCCGCGCAGGAGGTATTGGTGGTGACACCGCGGGTCACGCAGCGGTAGTTGTCGAGTCGATACGGTCCGGACAGCAGGCCGCCTGCCATGAGAGGCTCGATGCCCGCGGTCCACGGATATACCGAGTAGGCGCCGACGTTGCAGGTGACATCCGCGTCAACGGCGAGCAGGGTTCCGTCCTTCGCGAAACCCGCTCTGACGAGATACCGATGATCGCGAGCGTGTGCGGCTGCTGCCAGGTGCTCGGCTCGGTCCTCGATCCACTTGACCGGATAGCCCCTCATTTCTCGTGCCATCACACACAACGCGACATCTTCCGGGTACAGGACAGCCTTGGTTCCGAACCCGCCACCGACGTCGGGTGCAATGACGCGCACATTGGACTCGGCCAGGCCGAGTAGCTCTGCGAGCATGTTGCGGACCAGGTGCGGAATCTGGGTGCCCGACCACAGAGTGAGCTTGTCCTCGACCGGATCCCACAGCGCCACCCCGGCACGGCATTCCATCGGATTCCCGGCATGTCGATTGGTGGTGAGTTCGCGTTCGACGACGACATGCGATAGTTCGAAAGCGGCATCGACGTCCCCCGAATCGAATTTCCGCTCCAGCAGGATGTTGTCAGGTGCTTCCTCGTGGACCGGCACTTCGGGTGGCGCCCAGGCGAGGACGGTTGCGGGTAGCTGCTCGTAGTCGATCTCGATCCGTTCGATCGCATCCTCTGCGGCATAACGGTTTTCGGCAACAACTGCTGCCACTGCTTCACCGGCGAAGCGGGCCTTCTGCCACGCAAGGATCGGTTGAGCGGTCTCTACATACGACGGAAGCGCTGACTGCGCGCGCAGAGCGACCGATTTGAACGCGGGCATTCCGCCTGCGAATACACCATAAACTCCCGGCATAGCCTCAGCCGCGGCGACGTCGACGTCGGTAATAGTGGCATGCCCGTATGGACTACGGAGGAAGGCGACGTGCCGCATCCGCGGCAGATCGAGATCGGAGACGTATCGACCATGGCCGGTGATCAATCGTCCGTCTTCCTTGCGGTGGACGGACCTACCGACCGCACCGGTTCCGCGTTGTGCGGCACGCTCGTTCGTCATGGCATCGAGTACCCGCCGTTGACTGACACGATCTGGCCGGTTGTCCACGACGACTTCGGCGACGACAGCAACAAGATAGTAGGCGTGACGTCATCGGGAATGCCGAATCGGCGCAGCGGATATGCCGAGAGGATGCGCTTCATCTTCGCATCGTCGGCGTTACCGGTATGGGCGTCGAGGCTGCCGGTCTGCACCAATGCGATAGATACGGCGTTCGCGCGGATCTTATGGCGGGCAAGTTCTTTCGCCAGGGACTTCGTCAGTCCCACCGTCGTGGCTCGGGTGGTCGCGGTGACGAGTAGACGGGATTCACCCACGCGGCCGGAGTCGCCCATCAGGTTGACGATCGAGCCTTCGACGTTGCATTCGACCATTTGACGGGCCACGGCCTGCGTGACACGAAGAGTCCCGGCGACGGTGATGGCGATCTGAGGAGCCCAATCCTCCTCGGTCGTCTCCAGGAAGGGCTTGCTCTGGGTGACGGCGGAGTTGTTGATGAGGATATCGATCGGTCCGATTTCGGCCTTGACTGCGTCGACTGCAGCTTTCACGGCGGAACCGTCCGCGAGGTCGGCGCCGACAGCCATGGCACGCACGCCGAGGGTTGCAGCTTCCTTTGCTGCTTCCTCGGCACCGTGGGCGGAGGAGTGGTAGTGGAATGCCACGTTCGCGCCCTCCGCCGCGAACGCGAGGCCGATCGCACGGCCCAGCCCCTTGCCCGCTCCAGTAACGAGAACGGTCTTGTCTGCAAGATCGAGTTTCATGGTCAGCTCTCCTTGTTGTAGTTCCAGCTCGGCGCACCGTCCCTGATCCGCAGTCGTCCGGCCCGCATGCCGGGGAAATGTGCGGCGAGGATGTCGGTATCGGTATCGGTGAACTCTGCGACGAAGTCGGCGCGGACAGCGGCTGCCGCAACGGAGTCGAAATCGAAGGCGAAATGCCAATGCGGTTCAACGAGTTCGACCGGAGTATGGGCGAGGTCACCGATCAGTGCGGCGCGCTGTCCTTCGCTGGAAATGATGAAAGTGGTTGATCCCGGAGTGTGTCCGGGGGTGTGCCGAGCGTCCAGCCCTGGGGCAAGGGTCAGATCAGAGGTGAAGAGTTCGAGCCTGCTCTCGAGCGGCGCAAGCTTGCGTACAGCACCTGGTTCCGCGGCAGGACTTTCGACGAAGTGCTCCCAGTCGGACTTGTGCACACGGTATGTCGCGTTCTCGAAGACGACGGCACCCTTCTTCGTTGCCCATCCGACGTGGTCGAAATGCAGATGTGTGAAAACCACGTCGGTGATGTCGTCCGGGTCCAGCCCGTGCGTCTTAAGGGATTCGAGAAATTGTCCGCCGCGGTATTTTCCGTTGTCGATCGTCCCCACACCGGCGTCGACGAGGATGTTGCGATCGCGGGAGCGGATCAGATAGCCACCGACGGCGAGTTCGAGACTTCCGTCCTCGGCGAGTAGTTCCGGGTGCTCGTCCCATGGGTCGCCTGGAGCCTCGGGCCTAGATAGGATCTCACGCGGATCCTCGCGGCCGGCGCCGTCGACAAGAGGGACGAGAAGTAGCGAACCTACCTTCACCGGGCGTCCTCGGTGCTGCCGATGCAGGGCGGAAGGACGAGGTTGATGGTGAGCGGGACGCCCATGCCCCCGGTGGGGTAACCGCCGCCGAATGCAACCGGTCCGGGTCCACGGCGCCTACGGGTGAGGAGAAGGATCAGCGCGATCACGGCCGTCAGCGCTCCGGCGGCGGGTATAGCGTACTTCGCGACAATGTCGCCCATGCTGCCCATGACATCGAGAGGTTCGACCTCGTCGATCGACTTGGGGCGCGAAGATGCAGCGGCGGTGCCATCCGTTGTGCTCCTGGCAATTTCGGCTTCGAGGTTCTTGACGAACTGCCCGAGGAGCCTGTTGGAAACGTCGGCGATGACGCCACGGCCGAAGCCGGCGGCGCGACCGGACAGTGCGAGATCGGTGAGCACGTGGACCTCGGTGCCGGAGCCTTGTTCGGTCAATGTGGCGGTGATGAGTGCCTTGGCACCACCTTGGCCGCCGACGTCCTTGCCCTCGCCTTGAATGACCGCCCGGTAGTGCGCGGGGTCCTTTTCGAGGAATCGGCCCGCGCCTTTGTACTGGGCCGAGACCGGCCCGACCTTGATCTTCACGCCGCCCTCGAACTCGTCGCCATTCACGCTCGAAACCGCGGCGCCGGGCAGGCACGGGATCACTCGTTCCAGATCGAGTAGGACCTCCCACGTGTCTGCCACGGGACGGTCCACCGAGAAGGTGTTGGTCAGTTCCATCGGAGCATCCTAACTAATAATCGTTAGTATAGACTCTACGGATTGCATCTAGCGGTGTCAATTTGCGTTGAGCAGCCCGGACGATCGTTGCGCCGGAGGCACAGCGGAGGCGGGCCTTTTATGCAATAGCGCTACCGCACAACGGATTCGACAGGAGAACAAGCGTGAACGCAGAGGCAGTTGGTGTGCGCCAGAATCTGACCGTCGCGGATTTCAAAGTTCGCCGCGCGGTCACGACACGGTGGTCCGACAACGACATGTACGGCCACCTGAACAACGCCGTGTACTACCAGCTCTTCGATGCGGCGATCAATGGTTGGATCATCGAACAAGCCCGTATCGACCCCATCGCCACACCGGCGTTGGGCGTCGTCGTCGAGTCCAGTTGCCGGTACTTCGAGCAGCTTCAGTTCCCCCAAGCGCTCGAGGTAGGTATCCGTGTGGCCAGGTTGGGCCGTACCAGTGTCACCTACGACCTCGGGATATTTCCCGCCGAGATGCC
This sequence comes from Nocardia vinacea NBRC 16497, assembly GCF_000308835.1. Lineage (GTDB taxonomy): Bacteria > Actinomycetota > Actinomycetes > Mycobacteriales > Mycobacteriaceae > Nocardia > Nocardia vinacea. Next base: position 14,269 of record NZ_BAGN01000109.1, read on the forward strand.
CGAGAGGACGGCCGTCGCCGCACAAGGCCGGTGGGTACATGTCTACGTTGACCGTGGTACGCGCCGCCCGGTAATGATCCCCGCCGACTTGCGCCGACTTTTCGAGTCGGCCAACGGATAGGAGTTCCGTGGCGACGGAGATCGTCGGCCACGGAAACCCCTCCTTCTAGGATGTTTCCGCGCCGAGCCCGACCTGTGAGCGCACCCGCAGTTCGGTGAAGACATCGGCCTGCCGAGGATCTGGTTTTCCGATCATGGTCCCGATCCAGCAGGCCACGAAACCTACGGGAATCGATATCAGCACCGGAAAGGTCAGCGGGAACGGAGCATTCGCGGCGCCTCCGGGCCACACCTGGGGGCCGAGGATGATCAGGATAACGGAGGTGACCAGGCCTGCTCCGATTCCGATCACGGCGCCGAGGGTGTTGAAGCGTTTCCAACTCAGGCTGAGCGCGAGTGCAGGAAAGTTCGCACTCGCCGCGATGGACAATGCCAATCCAACGAGTAGCGCGACGTTGATCCCCGGCCCGAGTAGAAGAGTCAACATGATCGCAACTGCTCCGACAACCGCAGCAGCAACCCTGGCAACGACGGCGCCTTCGCGTTCGCTCGCGGGCCGTCGCTTGACGACGTTGAACCACAGGTCGTGCGACAGTGCACCCGAAGCGGACAGAACCAGCCCAGCAACCACGGCAAGTATCGTCGCGAACGCGACGGCGCTGACCAGCGCGATGAATACGTCGCCGCCGAAGCTTCCTTCACCACCGCCGAGGTGTTGCGCGAGCAGCGGAGCCGTCAGGTTGCCTCCGGCAGTGGCCTTTTCCGATCCAGCGGGCAGAATCGCGCGAGCTCCGTATCCGATGATCGAGGTCATGATGAAGAAGATGCCGATGATGCCGACAGCCCATCCCACCGAGCGTCGTGCGGCTCGTGCGTCGGGGACTGTGAAGAATCTGATCAGGATATGCGGAAGGGCGGCCGTGCCGATGCCGTAAGCGACCGCCGCAGAGAGGGTGTTGAGCGGGTTCGCGTTGGATCCACCTGGGGCAAGGTACGCGTCGCCGTCAGGGTGGTTGTCGGCGGCCGCCTCGAACAAGCTCAGGGGGTTGAAGTTGAACTTCCACAGGACGCCTAGGCACATGACGGCGCCGACGATCAATAGCAACACGGCCTTGATGATCTGGACCCAGGTGGTCGCGAGCATGCCTCCGAAAACGACGTAGATCAGCATTGCGGCACCCGTAAGGATCACGGCGGGTATGAAATTCATCCCGGTCAAGGCTCGGATCAGCACTCCAGCACCGACGAGTTGGGCAATGAGGTAGAAGACCACCACTACCAGCGTGGCCAGCGAGGTAACTGCGCGCACAGGTCGCTTACTGAAGCGAAACGAGAGTACGTCCGCGATGGTGTACTGGCCTGCATTGCGCATTTTTTCCGCGAACAGCAACAGAATCAACAGAAACGCGAAGATCGCGGCCGTTGCCAGTACCCAGCCATCGAAACCGGTGAGAAAGATCAGTCCGGTGAAGCCGAGGAACGTGGCCGCGGACATGAGGTCGCCGGAGATCGCGAACCCGTTCTGGACTCCGGTAACGCTGCGGCCCGCGGCATAGAAGTCCGACTGGGTGCTTGTGCGGCGAGCGGCCCAGAACGTTACGACGACGGTGATGGCCAGTACGCCGGCGAAGAACAGCAGTCGTGTCACGTTCATGCGATGCCTCCCGGTGTCACGCGATTCGAGATCGAACCCAGGGCTTGCTCTTCGAGAGGAAGAAAGACGCGTGTCGACGCGCGGAGGTAGGCGCCGGTCACGATCCACACAAGTGCGAACTGTGACAGACCGAGGACATAGGCCACAGTGAGGCCGGGGGCAACGAAGTACCCCATGAATTCATGGGCGTAGGCAGTCAACACGACGAACGAGCCGAACCACAGACTTGCGGCCGTTAGCGTCAGTCGAACGAAGCGTGACCTGCGAGCGCTCAATTCTGCGAAGTATGGCGAGGCCGCAACCTGTTGGACGCCGGGGTCGACCGGTAGGTATCGGGTACGCCCATCCGCGGAGTGATCCACTTGCATGACTCTTCCTCTCGAGCTGACCGACACAGCAACAGCCGCGCCATCACCTAACTAACATGCGTTAGTATGAAGTGTGATCCCCCTCACGTCAACGCGCCAGGACGCCCCGTCCGACATCGCCTCGCGTGACGGCACACCCCTTCCGTCCGCTACAAGGATCCGCTAATCTAACTAACAATAATTAGTCGAACGGAGACATCGTGCTGCACACCAATGTCATCGTGCCCATCCCCCAATTGTTGGCCAAGCATGCCGACGAACGGCCGGACCAGATCGCCTTTCGCGACCCGAGGCAGGCCGTGACGTACTCCCAGCTCGATTCTCGAACCGCCCGCCTTGCCGGTCACCTCATAGATCTCGGCCTGCGAGCGGGCGACCGATTGCTGATGTATCTGGACAATTGCGTCGAAGTGGCGGAGGGGTATCTGGTCGCCCCGCGCGCCGACGTCATCACCGTATGCACGAATCCGAGCGGGACACGATATGAGCTCGAGCAGGTCCTCAGGGATTCCGGTGCCGTCGCGGTTCTCACCGATGGCGCACATCTGCCGACCGTTCTCGGGCTCATCGATAGCGAGGCTCCCGACTTCACAAACGTGAATGTCGTTATCGTCACCGGCCCACCCGGCGACGTTGCCCACTCGGACGCAACAACGGTGGTGTTCTACGACGATCTGATCGCCACCGAACCAGCGCACAACGCACCGGACTCCACGCCCCTCGACGCCTGGTGCTGGATGCTTTACACCTCGGGAACCACCGGTCGACCGAAAGGGGTCCGCCTTTCCCAGCGCAGCTGCTTGTGGGTCGTCGGGGCGTGCTGGGTGCCGATCGCCGGACTGACCCACACCGACATGATCCTGTCAGCTCTCCCTCTCTTCCACTCCTATGCCCTCGTACTATGCGTACTGGGAGTCGCCGCCACCGGCGCGTCCGCGCGACTCCTGCCGAGATTTTCCCCCTCCGAGGTACTTTCGGCGCTCGCCGAAGACAACGTGACGTTCGTACCGGGCGTACCCACGATGTTCCGGTACCTCATGAACTCCGCGACCGACACCCGACTCGTGGCGCCCGCACTGCGCCTGTGCGTCTCCGCCGGTGCCCTGATGCCGACCGCCCTCAACGAAACATTCGAGGAGTTCGCCGGCGTTCCGCTACTCGACGGATACGGAATCACCGAAACATCCACCATGGTCACGATGAACTCGCCGACCGGCGGCAGAGTCCGCGGCTCCTGCGGCCTTCCGCTGCCCGGTTTGACCGTCCGTCTGATCGACCCGGCTACGGGAACCGACGCCGCGCCCGGCGATGAAGGTGAACTGTGGGTCCAGGGACCCAATGTGATGCTCGGGTATCACAACCTACCGGAGGCGACCGCCGATGTTCTGACGCACGGTTGGTACCACACCGGTGATCTGGCCCGTCGCGACGAGAACGGGTTCATCCGCATCAGCGGGCGGGTCAAAGAACTGATCATTCGCGGCGGCGAGAACATCTACCCCGCGGAGATCGAGGACATCCTCATCCAATGCGAGAGCGTGGCCGACGCGGCCGTGGTCGCCGAGCCGCATGACGCGCTCGGTGAGGTTCCCATCGCGTTCGTCGTCGCGGCAGACGACACAGGCATCGATGAAGACGACCTCCGGATCCACTGTGCTAACACGCTTTCCTACTTCAAGGTGCCCTCGGAGTTCATCGCGGTGGCCGAGATCCCGCGCACTCCCTCGGGAAAGATCCAGCGCCACCGGTTGCGTCGGCCGAAATCGTCCGCCACCTGACAGGCATCCTTACTCGACGCCGACGAAGGGAACCCCCTTGTTATGAAGATTCGCGGAGCAGTCCTCGAGTCGAGCGGCCTTCCGCGGCCGTACGCGACATCCGTCCCAATTTCCATTGCCGACCTGGAACTAGATCCGCCTGGGCCCAGCGAAGTTCTCGTACGCATCGAGGCGGCAGGAATCTGCCATTCCGACCTGTCTGTCATCGACGGCAATCGTTCGCGACCGCTGCCGATGCTGCTCGGTCACGAGGCAGCAGGCCGGATCGAACAGATCGGCGCCGACGTTTCCGGTTTGACGATCGGTCAGCGCGTTGTGATGGTTTTCCTCCCCCGTTGCAACGAATGCGCCGAATGCCGAACCGATGGCAAACTCCCCTGCGCTCCCGGCAGCGCAGCGAACAATGCAGGAACCCTCCTCGGCGGCGACATCCGTCTGCACCGCGACCACGTCGACATAAAACACCATCTCGGGGTCTCCGGTTTCGCCACTCATGCTGTGGTCGACCAGCATTCAGTCGTTCCGGTCGGGAACGACGTCCCACCGGACATCGCCGCCGTACTCGGATGCGCTGTGCTGACGGGGGGCGGCGCCGTCATCAATGCCGGCCGGCCGGAACGAGGCCAGACCCTTATGGTCGTCGGGCTGGGTGGTGTCGGCATGGCAGCGCTGATCACCGCTCTTTCACTCGGTGAGGGCGAAGTGATCGGAGTCGACTCGAACCCCGACAAGCTCATCCAGGCAACAAAGTTGGGTGCGTCGTCGACCTACACGCCGCAAGAGATAGTTGAACTAGGGATTCAGGCACCTATCGTCATCGAAGCCGCCGGCCACCCGCGCGCCTTCGAGACGGCCGTCGAGGCCACTGCTCCCGGAGGTACAACTGTCACAGTCGGGCTCCCCGCCCCGGACGCCCGGTCCTCCATCTCACCCTTGAGGGTGGTGGCCGAAGCACGAACCATCATCGGGAGCTACCTCGGCTCCGCAGTGCCGGCACGCGACATTCCGGTGTACGCGCAGCTGTGGCGCGAAGGAAGACTGCCGGTCGAGAAACTCATTTCATCCCGAATCTCCTTGTGGGACATCAACTCTGCGATGGACCAACTCGCCGATGGCAATGCTGTCCGGCAGGTCATCGTCTTCGACGAGAACTGAGAATATAGTGACGATCACCCGAACAAGCCAGCAGACGCTGCTCGACTCTGTGCCCACCGCGCTCTACATCGACGGGCAGTGGCGCGCATCGACCGACGCTGGGACCTTTGTAGTTCACGACCCCGCCACCGGTTCGGAACTCGCTGCTGTCGCCGACGCGACCGCGGCCGACGGATCAGCTGCGCTCGATGCGGCCGTCGACGCCCAAAAGTCCTGGGCCCGAACAGCTCCGCGCGAACGGGCCGAACTTCTGCGGGCAGCCTTCGACGCCTTGATCGCCCGATCGGAGGACTTTGCTCTGCTGATGACCCTCGAGATGGGGAAGCCCCTGGCAGAGGCACGCGGGGAAGTCGCGTACGGCGCCGAATTCCTCCGGTGGTTCTCCGAAGAGGCCGTCCGCGTGTCCGGCCGCTACTCGACGGCCCCCGACGGAAGGATGCGACTGCTGGTCCACAAGCGTCCGGTCGGCCCCTGCTTGCTCATCACACCATGGAACTTCCCGCTGGCAATGGCCACCCGCAAGGTCGCCCCGGCTATTGCTGCCGGCTGCACAATGGTGATCAAACCCGCCGCATTGACGCCCCTGACCACCCTGCTGTTCGCGCAGATACTCGAAGAGGTCGGCCTGCCCCCGGGCGTGTTGAACGTCATCCCCACCTCGCGTGCCGGAGCCGTTACCGGCCCGCTCATCGCAGATCCGCGGCTCCGAAAACTATCCTTCACCGGATCCACCGAAATCGGTCGGCAACTGCTCGCGGACTCGGCACAGCAGGTTCTTCGCACATCCATGGAACTCGGCGGCAACGCACCCTTCCTCGTGTTCGCCGATGCCGACATCGATGCAGCAGTCGAAGGTGCCGTGGTCGCAAAACTTCGCAACATGGGTGAAGCCTGCACCGCTGCGAACCGGTTCATCGTTCACGAGTTTGTCGCGGACGAGTTTGCGGCAAAGCTCGCACGTAAAATGCAGCGCCTTACTGTGGGACCGGGCATCGATCCGGACTCTGAGCTAGGCCCGCTGATCGACCAGAAATCCCGGGACAAGGTCCATGATCTGGTCCAGGACGCCGTAACCACGGGTGCGTCAATTGTGACCGGCGGTCAGCCAATGCCCGGCGACGGATACTTCTACCTTCCAACTGTTCTCAGCGGGGTGGGAGCGGCCGCGCGCATCCTGCGCGAAGAGGTCTTCGGGCCCGTGGCGCCGATCACGACCTTCCGGGACGAAGAGGAAGCCGTCCGGCTCGCCAACGACACGGAATACGGACTCGTTGCGTACGTCTATACCCGCGACACCGCCCGCGCACTCCGCATGAGCGAAGAACTCGAGTCCGGAATGCTGGGAATCAACGCGGGTGTCGTGTCCAACCCTGCCGCACCGTTCGGTGGGATCAAGCAATCGGGACTAGGCAGAGAAGGCGGTTCAGAGGGGATTGAGGAGTACCTCGATACCCGGTACGTCGGCCTCGCAGATCCCTACGCATGACCCGTGTCGCAGGAAGAGGTGTCACGTGCTAGAGATTCTGGATCAACTCATGAGCTGGAACCGTGAGGAAATCCCCTACGCGGTCGCGACCGTGATTCAAACGTTCGGCAGCGCCCCGCGAGCTCCGGGTGCGGCGATGGCCGTCTCCCAGACTGGCGCCATCGTAGGCAGCATCTCCGGAGGTTGCGTCGAGTCAGCAGTCGTCGAAGTCGCCCACGATGTAATCGCAAGTGGAAGGGCGTCTTACCAGCGATTCGGCGTGTCCGACGACGACGCCTTCGCCGTAGGACTGACCTGCGGCGGCACCATCGAAGTCTTCGTCGTCCCGCACTCCTCCGAGTTCGCCCAGATGCTGGCAAGGGTGTGTCAGGCCGTCCGCGCTCAGGTGCCCATCGCCTTCGGCACCACACTGGAAGGACCGAAGCCTACTTTCCTTCTCTTCGACGGCGATCTGCACGGATCCACCGAATCTCCCGAGGTTGATCGCGCCATCGAAACCCGTATGGCTGGTCTACTCGCCGTCGGCTCGAGTGCCGTCGCTGAATGCAGTGCTGGGCACCGCTGCCAGTCGTCCGTCAGGCTCTTCGTGAACAGCTTCTCCCCACCGCCACGGATGATCGTCTTCGGGGCAATCGACTTCGCTCGTGCAGTCGTGCAAGTCGGCAAGCTCATGGGATATTTCGTCACGCTGTGCGACGCGCGGCCGGTATTCGCCACCCGGGCGCGTTTTCCCGAGGCAGACGAAATAGTCGTCGACTGGCCCCACCGTTATCTGCAATCACAGCTTCTCGATTCGAGAACGGCGCTCTGCATCCTGACGCACGATGAAAAGTTCGACGTCCCACTTCTCGAGCGAGCGCTTCGTCTCGACGTGGGATATGTGGGCGCGATGGGGTCCCGCCGCACTTGTCTGAACCGCGAACGAGAACTCCGACTGCTTGGCCTCAATGACACGGAACTCCGCCGGTTACACGCACCGATCGGACTTGACATCGGGGGCAAAACGCCAGCGGAGACGGCGATCTCCATCGCGGCAGAGATCATCGCCACGCGCGAAGGCCGACCCGGTAGGTCGCTACGTGAGAGCCGTTCGGCGATCCATTCTCAAATTCACGAACCAGCGATAGTGGCAGCGACGGCGCAGCTTGCGACAGGCAGACAGACAGGAACACTGTGAGGACCGAGGGCGTATCGACACTGTTTATTGCGCGAGTCGATCGTGGCGTCCTTGGTTGCGAGTGCCTGTGGATCGAACAGGATAAGTTCGGCGAAGCGTCTGCAAGGAATGCCGTACAGCGCAGGCTGATTCAACCCGGCGACGATGAAGGGCCGCACCAGTTCACCCGCCCTGACGTGGATGGTGGTGTGTCGGCTGGTCTTGCTGCATAGCTCGTCCTACCTGTCCGGATTGACCAGCAGATCGGCCGACGAGCCGATTCGCCGGGGTTGCCTGTGCAACGACGAAACGCGGCAATTCATTCTTCGACATCACTGCGAATCACCAAAATGATGTCACATTCATAGTTGGTCTACAGTGCGCAGCTCGTCAAGACTAGGATCAATTTCCTCGGCCGATACGAACATTCAACCTCGCCATGACCGGACTGGATCAGCGCCAACAGAGGCCCATGAACAGCCAAGCGTCGACGGATGGGGCCGCCCCTGGTCGCGGCGCTCCAACACGCCTCGACGACAAGCACATGCCGATCAGACCTTGACGTAGCCTGGATCACGCTGCACCATTATGCGACAATTAAGTGTCGATACCTCGGACACGTGAAGAGTGGACTTCTATTGGGGACATTTCTCTGCCGACGCACACCCCTCGACCATCTGGTCAGTTGCAGGAGACGAACGATGAAGTTCCCCAATCACCGGCTTTCCACGGTCATCGCCACGTGCGCGCTCACGCTGTCGGCTGCCGCGCGCGGCAACTCCGCCTCCAGCGACGGAGGATCACCCGGCGAAATCGCCATCGGCAACATCGGCACGTACTCGTGAGATTCGCCTCCACCTCGGGTCACATCCCGCGGGTTGTCGACGCGTGGGCCGATTCGGTCAATTCGACCGGCGGTCTGAATGGACGCAAGGTTCGCATCATCGCCAAGGACGTCGGCACGACGACAGGCGCCGGCCTTACCGCGGCGCAAGAACTCATCAACAAGGAACACGTCGCGGCAATCCTCGACTTCGACCCGGCGACCCACCTGGATCCGCCTCGCCGCCGACAAGTCCGTACCCGTCATCGCCGCATTTGCCAGCCTCGGCAGCCTGTTGAGCCCTGACGTGTTCTCCGTCATCACCTCGCCGATCGCGCTCTCGTACGGTGCCGCAGCGGAGGCCAAGAAAATGGGCGACAAGCTCGGCATCGCCTACGCGGCGGAGGCAGCGGCGGGCGGACAAGTCGTCGCGATGATGCACACATTCTGTGACGGCCTCGGACTGAAACTCGCCAGCACGGTCAAACTCTCCTCCTCGGCCGCGGACTACACCGTCTTCTGCCAGCAATTGCAGGAATCCGGCGCCAACTCCTATTTTCTCGCATTCGCGTCCGTGACATCACAAAAGATCACGAACCAATGTTTCCAACAGGGCACACGAATTCCCCAACTATTGAGCGATCCGGCGGCAGTGCCTGCCTGGAAGCCCGATGCCGGGTATGATTGCGGTCCGGTAATCGATGGTGTCGCACCCTTTTTCTATACCTCGATAGCAGGACAGAAGGCGTACCGCGATGCACTGAGCAAGTACGCTCCCGCCCTTGCTGAGGCCGGTGAGTCCAGCTCGACGGGGACCTTCGCCTGGGCGTCCGCACAGCTGATCGCTGTTGCCGCCTCCACTATCAGCACCGAAACACGCAGAATCGATGCAGAATGCCCTGTTCGGCATCAAAGGCGAAACCCTCGGCGGTCTCGTTCCGCCTTTGACCTCCACCAAGGGGAAACCTCTGCTGTCAACTGCTATTTCGCCTGGAAGGTGTCCGGTGGAAATTACGTTGCCCCCAACGGATCGACGCCCACCTGTGCCCCCACCGACGCGATCGCCCCTATCGAGCGTGCCGCTATCAAGGCAGTCGGCGGTTCCCAACGGCGGCAGCCCATCGTCTACGCCGAGCACTCGTCGCGTGCGATCGCCACGCGATAGTCCGGCTGGTTGTCTACCGCCATATGTCGGACAAAGACCAACGGTTGGCGGATGCAATGAATTCTTATGCAGCCTACGCTGCATTAGTTGACAGATCAAGGTCAGCCTAATAGATCTCCATAGCCTTCAATTATTCAATAAGTTTCAAACCTAACTTCCAGAATGTCAGACGAAAGGTTCATCAATGCAAGCGACCGAGCGAATTGAACGTGTCTCATCACATCAGTGGGTCACGATGCCGCCTAATGAGCCCGATCCGCAGGTTCTGCAGCGGTGCACAAAGCACGCCATCAGCGCCGCCGTCGCCGATCTGGAAGGTGTATCGATCGAGTCGGTGACCATCAACCGGACCGGCCAATACCATGTTCCCCCAAGCCCATTCGGATTTCCGCAATACGTGGAAGAAAACCTCCCCGACTACTGCGAAGTGCTCGTCCACCAAGCCAACCCCGGCGATCACATCGCAGAGGTCCTGGTGTGGGTACCCCTGGTATGGAACGGCCGATTCCTCGGAACCGGGGGCGGCGGTAACCGGACCACTTTCGGATTCGTTGAAGGTGACCAACTACGGAATGCGGCAATATCAAGTGGTCTTCGCAATGGTTTCGCGTCCGCGAGTACCGACGGCGGCTACGGGCACGACCCGCGCTTGGCCGACTGGCAGTTCATCGAGGAAACCAGAGAACACGATCGCGAACTGATCGAGAATTGGGTGCACCGCAGCACCCACGAGATGACAATCATCGGCAAAGCAGTTACCGCCGCAATCCACGGAACGGAACCGCGCTTCTCCTACTTTCAAGGCAGCTCCGGCGGCGGGCGGCAAGCACTCGCCCAAGTCCAACGGTATCCGAACGACTACGACGGCGTCTGGGCGACAGATCCCGCAATCAACTACAACCGCTTCATCCCCGCCGAACTTTGGCCCGCCCTGGTGATGAAGGAACTCGACAACGCCCTGCCGCCAGCGAAACTCGAGGCATTCCGCACCGCGGCCGTCGAAGACTTCAACCATCGCAACGGCACCTCGGAACCCTTCACCACCAGCATCGAACCACCCGTCTTCGACGCGAAACGAATCGTCGGACAGGCGACCGACGCTGGGGACATCACCGAAGCCGACGCCACGGTCATGAACATGATCTGGGAAGGACCAAAAACCCCCTCCGGCGAGCAACTCTGGTTCGGACTGCGCCCGGGCGCCGAAACCTGGGGCGAGGTCACCCCCGGTGTCGGACTGTGCGTCACAACCGAAGATGAGGACGGCCGCCGGAAGCCAGATCCGTTTTTCGTCGTTACGTCGTGGTTCGCCACCTGGCTGCTGCGTGATCCGCAGTGGGACTGGACAACTCTGACCTTCGAGGAGTACGCCCTCCTGTTCAAAAAGGGGGTCGAGGAATTCGCGGAGGTGGCCGTCGACGACCCGGACCTGACCGGGCTCCGCGACAGCGGAAACAAACTACTCCTCACCCACGGTACCGACGACCAGGTGATCTTCTCCCAAGGCACAGTTCACTACTTCGATCGCGTACTCGACCGCATGGGCGGCTTCGCCGGCACGCGTAACTTCGCACGGTTCTTCTTCTGCCTCGGAGACGGGCACAGCGCCCGAATCGAGAAGAACTTCGGCCTCGATCTGGCGACCGGGATGGTCACACTGATGAACTGGGTGGAAAACGGCATCGCACCAGACCACCTCGACCTCGTGCACCTCGCGCAAGACAAAGTCACTGTCGACGGCACACGCCGCGTCAGCGCCTACGGAACACCGCGCGATTGATGCCGTCCCGGCGAGCGCGGCAATAGCGCTCGCCGGTCTCGTGCCGACCCACCGATCCATCGCCCGCGTCGCACCGCGGTCAGGTTCGCACCTCGCGCCGACGGACCATGTCAGCAATGGTGTCGGTGCCACCAGCCACGAGCTGATCGCCCGTCACGGCGAGACGTCCCTCCGCTCCAGTCGAGCGGCAGCTGAACTAACCGTTCCCGCCAGCGCGCTGTCATCGAGTCGAAGCAGGACGGGGTCGTTACGGCGATATCACGCGTCGTGACCAACTGCATCGACGTGGTCGCAACAAACCGCGCAGCGCGGCATTCGCGCGATCGCGTAAACTGTTCTCCGCCAACGCCTCCCGCATCAAGACCACGGGCGATGCGCCCACATGACAAGGCCGCCCCTTGTACGCACCATCGATGACCTCACCAGCACCTGACTGGCAGACGTGCTCGGCGCGAAAGCGCGTGGCTTCGACGCCGAACCGGTAGGCACCGGGCAGTTCAGCAGCACCTACCATAGTTCCCTGGACTCGGACGTGCCGCCGCGCTGCGCAATCTACTGGACCGCACCACGATCAGCCCCGCCGTTGTCGACGATGTGATCGTCGGCTGTGTCAACAACATCGGCCCGCAGGCGGGCCATATCGGCCGCACCGCCTGGCTGACCGAGGGTTACCCGGAGGAAGTTCCAGGGGTGACGATCGACCGTCAGTGCGGATCCTCCCAGCAGGCCATCAATTTCGGCGCGGCGAGGTCAGACCGTGACCTGCTCCCGCTCTTCGGACCTGATCGATATCGACCGCCTCACCGCCCTGCGGTAATCCGATGCGCTCGCCGATGGACAGCATCAGTGTCGGCGGTTTTCGTGAGGCGACGTTGAAGAAGCTGAAGGGGGCCAGGTTGCGCAGCCCGTCTCGGTCCACTGTTGCGACCCAGGCGATAGGACGAGGTTGCACGGCGGCCGACAACAGTGTGTACACCTGGGCGTCGTCGAGATCGGCGATCGCATAGGCGCGACCATCGTCAGCCCGCGTCGCTGCTGAAACATCCACTGTGCCAAAACCTTTCGTCGCGATCGGCAACATCGCAATAGCTTGCGCAACCGATTGCACGTGCTGGTGCCGCGCCTGACCGACACCGTGCTCGCAACGGTGTACGACGCGCTCGAGGAGACCGCCAACCGGGCTGGCTACGCCACGTTCGTCTCCAACACCCACGACGACCCGGAGGAGCAGCGGCGCCTCGTATCGCTGCTGCTCGGTCGCGCCGTGGACGGGCTCATCATCGGCGATGCCCGTCTCGACAACGACAATATCGCCCGCATGCGTGAACACGGAGCGGACATCGTGCTGCTGAGTCGTCGAAGCCCGGACGCGGAGTCGGTCACGATCGACGATGTTGCAGGTGGCCGAATCGCCGGGGAACATCTTGTCGCGCTGGGACATCAGCGGATCGGGCTGGTCTGCGGTCCCCTGTATGCCAGCACCGCCGCCGATCGACTCGACGGATTCCGGGCCGCGCTGGCCGCCGGCGGGGTGGTGCTGCCATCGGAACGAATCTACGAAGAAGGCTTCGATGTCGCGGCTGGTCGCCGCGGAGCGCAGTGGCTACTGGACCGTCCCGACGCCCCCACCGCGATCTTCGCGACGAACGACGACTGCGCGATGGGTGTGCTGCGCGAGCGCGGGCTCACCCCGGGACGTGAGGTATCGGTCTTGGGCTACAACGACATTCCGATCAGCCGCGAGTTGACTGTGCCGCTGTCGACCGTCGGCTGCCCGATTCGGGAGATGGGTATGCGCGCTGCCGAGACGATGCTCGCCATGGTGCACCGGCTGCCGGTGTCGTCGGTGATGGTGCAGCCCACCTCCGTGGCCCGCGCTACTACAGGGTGGCCACTATCCATCTGAATTCGCCGACTTCGACTCGACTCGATGGGGATGTATTTTGCCATCGAGACCGCGCAACTTCGTGTATTGGCTGAACAACCAGCCGATTTCGCTGAATGTCGGAGCCATTGTTCATGCCACCTCTCGTTCGAGTTCTGTATTAGAAGCAATCATGACGTGACCCCGCTGGTTCGGTCCGGCTGATGTGAGAGTCTTGTTGCCCACGCTGTGGGCGGGAAGGCTCGATACCGATGACCACCAGGAAGAGGCACACCCCGGAGCAGGTGGTGCGCAAGCTGACCGAGGCCGATCGGCTGCTTGGTGAGGGCAAGGACGTCGCCGATGTGTGCCGGACGTTGCAGATCACCGAAGCCACCTACTATCGGTGGCGCAACCAGTTCGGCGGGTTGAAGGCCGATGACGCCAAGAAACTAAAGGACCTCGAACGCGAAAACGCCACCCTCAAAAGGCTTCTCGCGGAAGCGGAGCTGGAGAAGGCCGCCTTGAAGGAGATCGCGAAGGGAAACTTCTAGACCCGGAACGCCGACGGGCGGCCGTGGCACACCTGATGCGTGTTCTCGAGGTGAGCGAGCGGTTCGCATGCCGGGTCACCGGGCAGCATCGAAGTACCCAGCGGCGCAGCGTCTCTGCGCAGTCATCGGTGGATCCGGATGCGGCGCTTCGCGCCTGGTTGCGGGACTGGGCGCGCCGGCATCCCCGGCAGGGATTCCGACGCGCTTACCATGACGCGCGCGGCGAAGGCTGGACGGTCAATCACAAGAAGGTCCAACGGCTCTGGCGTGAGGAGGGCCTGCGGGTTCCGGTGCGGCGCCGCCGCAAACGCATCGGGACCTCGACGGTCACCGCGGTGACCGCGGACGCACCGAATCGGGTGTGGGCGGTGGACTTTCAGTTCGATGCCACCGACGACGGCCGCCCGGTCAAGATCGTCTCGATCGTCGACGAGCACACCCGAGAATGCCTCGGCGGCCTGGTGGAACGATCGATCACCGCCGATCGGCTCATCGACGAGCTCGACCGCCTGGCCACCGCCCGCGGCTACCCAGACGTGCTGCGCTGCGACAACGGCCCCGAACTGGCGTGCGCGGCGATGCGGGATTGGGCAGGAGAACGCATCGGGCTGGCGTTCATCCCGCCCGGTCAGCCCTGGCGCAACGGCTACATCGAATCGTTCAACGGCCGGTTACGCGATGAATGCTTGAACATCAACAGCTTCTGGTCGCTCACCCAGGCTCGAGTTGTGATCAGCGATTGGAAGGATGAATACAACCACCGCCGAAGACATTCCGCACTGGGCTACCGCGCCCCGGCGGACTACGCTGCTGCCTGCATCCACCGATAACCGACTCTCACCACCGGTGGACCGATCCCTGGGGTCCCGTCAATCAGGTTTCCGCAGCTCAGCCGGTTCTATGGTGTCGGTATTCGCTGTCCGGTGGCGGTATGGAACGGCGAAGGCGGCGATGATGGCGAGCGCACAAATTCCGGCGGAGATGGCCCGACTAGACGGTCCCGACGCCGCGCTGCGCGCCGAACTAACCGCCGCGATCATTACCGGCATCAGCTTCCTCCGAGAAAAAGTTGGCACCGGTGCGCTTTCTTGCGCCGACCGCGAAACGTTGCGAACCTATGTCAACCGCATGTCAGCACCTCTGCTCGCCTCTGAATCAATACCGACGGACATCTCCCCGACGGTTAGCCAACCCACGTGGTCCTCGCCAGATATTCCTTGGGAACGCACCGCCTATAGGCCTCAATCCCCCGGCCCCATAGTGAAATCACCACCGAGATAACCCCGCAGCACCTCTTCCTCGTCGAGTTCCCCAGGCGGGCCGTCGTAGGTCACCACACCTTTGTTCAGCAGCACCACCGCATCCGCCATCTCCATTGCCCTGGTCACATACTGTTCGACAAGGAGCATGGCGATACCCCGCTCGGCGAGTTCGTGAAGGGCCGCGAAGATCTCATCGACGATTCGGGGCGCAAGGCCCATCGACACCTCGTCGAGCAAAATTACCTTTGGCTCACCGACATAGGCGCGGGCCAGCGCCAGCATCTGCTGTTGCCCACCCGACAAGCGCCCGGCAATATCGTTCATCCGTGAGGACAGCGCGGGGAAGACAGCAAATGCGCGCTCGAACGCCTCGGCAAGGTTCGAGCGCCCCTCGCCGAGTTGAAGACGAAGATTCTCGCGGACAGTGAGGCTTCGGAAAACGCCGCGGCCTTCTGGTATGAGGCAAACCCCCTGGGCGGCTCGCCGATACGGTGCGTCGTCGGTTACGTCGACACCTTCGAGTCTGACGGCGCCCACCGTAGGGCGCAGCACTCCTGCGGCGGTTCGCAGTGTCGTTGTTTTTCCCGCTCCATTCGATCCGAGCAAAGCAACTACCTGCCCAGGCGGGATACTGAACGAGACATTGCGAAGGATTGTGGTCGAACCGTAGCCGGCGCTCACATTGCTCAGCTCCAGTACCGCGTTCGACGATACGTCGCCATGAAGCGTATCTCGTTGCGCCAGTGGTCGATTGGTCATGCCGGCTGCCCTCCCAGCTCGAGACTACGAACCTCGGGCAAGTCGTCCTCGCCCAGGTAAGCCTTTCGTACGATCGGCGACAACTGGGTCTCGCGCACGGTCCCCTCGAAGATGGGTTTACCGAAGTCGATGACATAGACGTAATCGCACAAGCTATTCACCAATGCCATGTCGTGCTCGATGAGCAGAATGCCGACCCGCTGCTCGCGGACTATGCGTTTGAGGATGGCACCGAAACGCTCGGTTTCGATTCTGTCCAGACCCGAGGAAGGCTCATCGAGCAACAGCACCTCATAGGAGCCCGCGACACATCGTGCCAACTCGACCAGCCGTCGCTGGCCAGTCGACAGCGTACCGACGCGATCGTCGGCGACGTCAGCCAATCCGCACAGCTCGAGCGCATGATCGCCACGGCTGCGGACCAATGCCTGCTGCCCAGGTCGGCTCACCAAATGGTTGGCCGGGTTCCACCCCGCGAACGCTCCTTCGCAACCCATCTCCAGATTCTGACGAGTGGTCAGGGAGTCGAATAGTTCCATGTGCTGGAACGTTCGCCCGATGCCGCGGCGCGCCCGGGCCGGTGGCCCCAACCGGCGAATACGGCGGTTATCGAGCAGAATTTCGCCGCCATCAGGATCCAGCAACCCGGAGCAGGCGTTGAACACAGTGGACTTGCCAGCACCGTTCGGGCCGATCAAACCCGTGATCTTTCCGGGTGGAGCGATGAGGTCGACTTGGTCCACAGCCACTACCCCGCCATATCGCACGATCAACTTCTCCACGGCGAGCCCAGATCCTCGTCCATTCACGGACGCTGGGTCCGCATTTGATCGGTGCGGTATGCCCACGGGTGACGCGCTACTCGGAGTCTTCGCAGCGGGCCCCAGTCGGTCGATGAGCTGTCGAATGGTCAGCGGGAGCTGACGGACGTTCTCGGGCGCAATGCTGAGCAGCACCGCGCCGACACCGAAGAGTGCCGTGAACGCGTAACCGACAGTCGGTCCGGTGGAGATATAAGCCGGCACAACCACTTGACCTGCGGCAGCGAGCACCGAATACCACAACGGCGGCCCAACAGTCAGCAGAATCAATGCGAACAGCAGCAGTGACAACATCGGCTGGTATCCGTCTCCGCCGACAATGCCGATTGCCGCACCGTCAAGGACTCCAGCCACCGCAGCCAGCGACGCGGATAAGCAGAACACCAGTACCCGGCTGACGTTGATCGAAGCGCCCGTGGCAGCCAGTCCCGTCGAACTGTCGGCCATCGCCCGCAGAAGCCGGCCCAAACGGCTTCGCGTCAGAACAACGACTATGGCGGCGATGACGACCGTGACTGCCAGGACAAAGTAGTAGTAGCCGCGATCGCTGTCGATATCGATCCAGCTCAGATGCGGCCGTGGAATGGACAGACCGAAACCCAGAGTTCCGAACATATAAGGCTGTGTATAGAACATCTGCTGGAGCAGAATTCCGAATCCGAGAGTGGCCAGTGCCAGGTAGAGCCCTGGAAAGCGAATCGCGGGAATCGCGAGTACCGCTCCGATGGGTGCGGCGATCGATGCGGCAGCGAGCAGCGCGACAAACCAGGGCCAGTCGCGATCGACCGCAATATGCGAAAAGGCGGCGACGCCGATGGCCATGAAACTGACGTGAGCCAGCGACACCTGCCCCGACATCCGCACCAATAGACCCAGTGACAGGAACAGCACAACATAGGCAAGGAACCTCGTCCATTCCACCATGTGGAACCCGGCGAATTGCGGCACGGCGACCAACGCCGCCAACAATGCGACCGTCCCTCCCGTCCTGACTGTCCACGGCGCGCGCCACGACGAGCGAGCAGCCATGTGCGGATGACCGCTGATACTCGGTCTGCGCAGCCGAGGAGCAACCAGCAAGAGCCCGAACAGGATCAGGAACGGCAGGCTGCTGGACAGACCGCCCGCCAGCCCAGTCGAGGCGACAAAATACTTCTGCAACAGCGCCTGGCCGACGCCGATGCCCAACCCTCCCAGGTAGGTCACGGGCAGGTTGGTGAACGCACCAACGGCCGCCGCGCCGAAGGCTGTCACAACCAGGAACGTCATCGTGGTGGCATCCAATGGCAGCAGCGGAGCCAGCAGCACACCGGAGGCGGCGGCCATCGTCGAGCCGATCGCCCAAGCCAGCCGCCGGATGCGTACGGGTGGTATACCCATCACGTCGAGCAGTTCGGCATTGTCGACGACCGCTCGCATGGCCAGCCCGGTCCTGCTGTACCGCAAAAAGGCCGTGAGTGCTACGACGCATGACACGCCGATACCGAAGATGATCAACTGGTATCCCGCTATTGCGGTATCACCCAAATGCACCCCGGCCGTCGGCAGGAATTGACGAACCTGACGACTGGGTCCCGGCGGAAACAGCAGCTCCAGTCCGCCTTGAACGAATAGCAGCACCCCAACGGTGGCCAGAACCTTCATCGAGAGGCTCACCATCGCCAAGTGTCGAGCAATCCACTCCAGCAGCAGCCCGACCAATGGGCCGCCGAGCACAATGCAGATCCCGGCGGCGACCGGCCATGGCAGATCGTGCTGATCGTGCAGAAAATAGAAAAGGAATGCCGAAGCACTGGCCAGTGCGCCGTGTCCGAAATTGAAGATTCCCGACGTCTTATAGGTGAGAACGAGTCCGACTCCGGCAAGCGCGAAGATCGAGCCGGTTGTCAGCCCCGCAACGATGAAGGGCAGCACCAGCCTCACCCGTCCTGACGTGGTTGTTGGAGGGTCGGGTGACCTTGCATATCTGTCCTGCCTGTCCCTGTTGGACCGGCGGATCGGCGGAAGAGCCGATTCGCTTGGGATTGCATGTGCGATCGCAGAATGCGGCATCACACTGCGCCGCGACGTCCACGAGACCTATCGAATCATTCTTCGACATAGCAGCGAAACGTCAGATTATTGACGCACCAATGGTGGGCCAAAGTGTGCAGTACGTCAAGACTTGGCCCAGTTTTCGGTCAACACCCGGAGATTCGGTTCCGACATCACGGGGCCGCCGACAGCGAAGCACGTCGAGCAGTGGGACGTCCCGGCACGATGCACTCAGTCGTACACGTCGAGATGCTCTTCGCAGGGACGATGGGCGCCACGAGGACGTGACACCCCCCGCCTTCACCAGCGCACCTGCGGATCACAACCCCTCCGACATACGCGATCGCCGATGCCAGCCATCGACACCCACTCGGCGACTGCCACAAGGCGCCGCTACCAACTCGCCTGACGAACCGGAACCACATCTGCATCAAGCCGCAGACGGGCCCCCGCCATGACGACGCGTCCGCCTCGATTGGCCGCAGCCAATCCAGATCAGGCCTTGACGTAACTCAGATCACATTGCACTATTATGCGACATTTGCGTGTCGATACGTCAACCATCTGAAGAGTAAGCATCCCTTCTGGGTACCTTTCTAGACCCGTCGCGCGCCGGTCGATCATCCAAATCATTTGCAGGAGGCGAACTATGAAGTTCCCTAATCACCGGTTTTCCACGATCGTCGCAACGTGCGCACTCGCGTTGTCGGCCGCCGCTTGCGGCAGCTCGTCCTCGAGCGGCGGAGGATCACCTGGTGAGATCGTCATCGGCAATATCGGCGCATACTCGGGCGCATTCGCATCCACCTCGGGTTTTGTTCCACAAGTCATCGACGCGTGGGCCGAGTCGGTCAATGCGGCCGGCGGACTGAATGGGCATAAGGTTCGCGTCATCACCAAGGACGTCGGCATGACGACCGGAGCCGGCGTAACCGCAGTACAAGAACTCATCAACAAGGAACACGTCACAGCCATCCTCGACTTCGATCCCAGCGACACGACCTGGGTCCGTCTCGCCGCCGCCAAGTCAGTTCCGGTCATCGCCGCATTCTCGAGTCTCGGCAGCCTGCTGAGCCCTAACGTCTTCTCCATCGTCACGTCGCCGATTGCACTCGCTTACGGCGCCGCAGCCGAAGCCAGGAAATTGGGCGACAAGATCGGCATTGCGTACGCAGCGGAGTCCGCGGAGGGCGGACAAATCGTTGCGATGATGCAAACATTCGGCGACGGGCTCGGGCTGACACTGGCAACCGCAGTCAAACTCTCTTCCTCGGCTGCGGACTATACTGTGTTCTGTCAGCAGTTGCGCGACTCCGGTGCCAATTCCTATTTTCTCGGATTCGCTACCGCGACAGCACAGAAGATCACCGACCAATGCTTCCAACAGGGCGTACGCATACCCCAATTATTGAGCGGTCCGGTAGCGGTGCCCGCATGGAAGACCGACGCCGCGTACGACGGTAGTCCCGTAATCGACGGCGTCGCACCCTTTTTCGACACATCGGTGCCAGGCCAGAAAGCCTACCGCGATGCGCTGGGCAAGTACGCTCCAAGCCTTGTCGAGTCCAGCTCGACAGGGACCTTCGTCTGGGCGGCCGCGCAGCTTATCGCCACCGTCGTCCCAACAATCAGCACCGAAATTACGCCGGAATCCCTGCAGAACGCCTTGTACAGCGTCAAAGACGAGACACTCGGCGGGCTAGTACCGCCGGTGACCTTCACCAAAGGTCAAACCTCGACTGTCAACTGCTATTTCGTCTGGAAGGTGTCCGGGGGGAATTACACAGCACCCAACGGAACATCCTCCACCTGCGCCCCCGCCGCCGCGATCGCCCCCGTCGAAAGTGCAGCGGTCAAAGCCGCCGGTGGTTAACCGATGAGATGCCTGTCGTGAGTGTCGCGCCGACACTCACGACCGCCCGATTCAACTCCAGGGTGCATGGCGGTGCGACCGGCTCAGGCCGGTCGCACCGCCGACGAATCCACTGCCAACTAATCGGCGTCCGCCCACAGAGCAAGTAGTCCAGCCCGACCACGCCCAGTCAGACACGGAGTCCAACCATGGAGCCGATCGATCATCTGCGCTCGTCGACTCTGAGCGGTCGCCGTTCGAAAGTACGATCGGTTGTCAACCGCCATCTGGCGGACAACGGCTCACGGTTTGCGGGGTGTGCTCAACGCCCGAACGGCCATACGCTGCAATTGCTGACACGGTCGCCATCAGACAATAGAGCGCCAATGCCTCCAGAGGTCCAGGAGTTACCGCACCGCCATCGTATTCCGCAGTCACACCGATACAACAGTGCCGACGCACTCGGTCGCAGTCCAATGCATCACCAAGGCAACGGAATTCGTGGCAAGGCATCAGCCCGGGACGCGCAGCAACATCGATAAAGCGCCGAGAGGGCGCCGAACAATGCAGCGATAGAACGGGCATCCGTCCAACGAAAACGTCTCCAAAATATCTAATGAAGGGCCAACTAGTGCAATCGACTGAAAAAGTAGAGCGCGTTGCACGGCATCAGTGGGTCACGATGCCACCGAGCGACCCCGACCCGCAGGTTGTGGAGCAGTGCACGAAGCATGCCATCAGCGCGGCCGTTGCCGATCTGGAAGGTGTATCGATCGAGTCGGTCACCATCAACCGGACCGGTCAATTCCATACTCCTCCAAGCGTATTCGGATTCCCAGTTTATGTGGAGGAAAATCTCCCTGACTACTGCGAAGTGCTCGTTCATCAGGCCAGCCCCGGCGGTCATATCGCTGAGGTCCGGGTGTGGGTTCCCTTGGTGTGGAACGGCCGGTTCCTCGGAACCGGGGGCGGGGGTAATCGGACCACTTTCGGATTCATACCGGGTGACGACGTACGAAACACAACGTTGCCGAACGCTGTACGTAACGGCTTCGCGGCGGCAGGTACAGATGGCGGGGTCGGAGGCGACCCACGCCTATGGGATTGGCAGCTCATCGAGGAAACCGGAGAACTCGATGGTGAGCTGATCGAGAACTGGATTCACCGCAGCACCCACGAGATGACACTGATCGGCAAGGCCGTCACCACAGCGATCCACGGAACCACACCCCGCTTCTCCTATTTTCAAGGCAGCTCCGGCGGTGGCCGGCAAGCACTCACGCAAGTTCAGCGGTATCCGAACGACTACGACGGAGTATGGGCAGCTGACCCGGCGATCAATTGGCCTCGCTTCATCCCCGCAGAGCTGTGGCCGGCTCTGGTAATGAAAGAACTCGACAACGCCCTTGCACCAGCGAAACTCGAAGCATTCCGGACCGCGGCGGTCGAGGATTTCAACCAGCGCAATGGAACATCAGAACCTTTCATTACCAGCGTCGAACCGCCGACCTTCGACGCGAAGCGACTGGTCGGACAGTCAACTTCTGCCGGGGACATCACCGAAACCGACGCCGCGGTCATGAACATGATCTGGGAGGGACCGAAAACGCCCTCCGGCGAGCAGCTCTGGTTCGGACTACGCCCCGGCGCAGAAACCTGGGGCGAGATGATGCCCGGTGTCGGACTGTGCGTCACGGTCGAAGACGACAACGGACAGCGCAAACCCGACCCGTTCTTGGGTGCTCTGGCGTGGTTTGGCACCTGGATGCTTCGTGACCCGCAGTGGGACTGGACAACTCTGACGTTCGAAGAGTTCGCCCGTCTGTTCAAAAAAGGAGTCGAGGAGTTCGCGGATACGGCCATCGACGACCCCGACCTTATTGGTCTGCGTGACGGCGGTGCCAAGCTGCTCCTCACGCACGGTGCGGACGACCAAGTGATCTTCTCCCAAGGAACAGTTCACTACTTCGATCGTGTACTCGACCATATGGGCGGAGTCGCCGGCACAAGTAACTTCGCACGATTCTTCCTCTGCCCCGGCGACGGACACAGCTTCCGACTCGAGCAGAATTTCGGACTCGATCTGGCAACCGGGATGGTGGCACTGATGAACTGGGTGGAAAACGACATCGCACCCGAAAGCCTCGACCTGCTGCACTACGCCGAGGACAAAATCGCCATCGACGGCACACGACAAGTCGACGCATACGCACTACATCCGAGCAAGTGAAATAGGCTCCGCCGAACACTTCTGAAATTGCCCACCACTCAGCTCGGCAGGGTATGTGAACACATGCTCGCCAGTGCAGTCCGAGCTTTTCCTCCTGTGCTACCGGGTCGTCGACCTGGACGCGTGGCGCGGCATTCACGACCCGGGCGCAAAGGAGCGAAAGACTCTGCGGCGGAATCTAATACAAGATGTGACTGGGCACGGGAGTTGCCGATGACCGGCTGGGTCGGTACCCCACTGCCGACGCCTGGACTCGCAGGATGCCATCCAAACGCACCGACTGACGTTCATGCCACTCATCGAAGGTGTCACCGATGTCGCGCGCTACATCGCGACCAGCCGCCACCCGCCCCCCGGTGCCCCGCAGCATCGCGGCCGCGGCCAGTCGAGCCCTGGTACTCAGGTCCATCACAGAATGTGGTGCGCGAACGCGCGACATCACCTCCACCACCGCACGCGCCAGATCCGGATCCGAGGCGGCGGCCCGATACAACTCGACCTCCAAAGCTGTCATCCCTTCGCCACGAGCGAGCCGATTCGTCCACTGATACATATCGAGACAGTCGAGTTCACGCCGACGCTCCCAGCCCCGCAGCGCCACGTCTAAGGCCGCTGAGTCCTCGAGCACGGGAGCGATTATTTCACCGAGCAACCGGCCGTACCGCAGAGCATCACGAATGCCTTGTGCGGTAACCGGATCCTTGAAATGCCCAGCATCGCCGGGCAGAGCCCACCCCGGTCCGCTCGAGCGCCGGAAATACGAAGTGATGCCGACCGCCGACCGAACTCGCCCAGCCATCGTGCACCCGCGCAGCCGCTCGGACAATCCTGGAATATCGGCGATCATCTCCTGGTAAGCGGCATCCGCACGCCCTACGACGTGCCGGGGTTCCTGCGCCGCAGGCTGGATCAGGCACAATAACAAACCCCCGTCACAAGGAAACGCCGTGCCCAGCGAGGTACCACTGCGCCACTGTGCGGCGACGTCGCGCCATTCGTCCCGGCCGTCGTGCCAATACCCGAAGTAGCAGGCGCGACCACTGGGTTTGCTTCGATACGGCTCGCCGACCCCGACCAGCCGCGCGACGGTGCTGCGCCGGCCATCGGCGCCGACCACTATCCGCGCACGTAGTTCATGCTCGTCGCCGGACCTATCGACGTAGTGAACGCCGACTACACGATTGCCGTCGCGAACCAGGTCGACGACACGGCATCGCTCGCGCAGCTCCGCTCCCGCCTCTCTGGCCGTCGCCACCAGCGCGGCGTCCAACCCCGGGCGACGCACACACATCCCGAAGTCCACCCCGCGGTAGGCCGTGAAGGGTGCCCGCACGACATGACCGGCACCGACAGCGTAGGCAGTGGTCAACGGTGGAGCGCCGATCGCGCGCACCCGCTCCAGCGCCCCCAACCTCTCCAATTCGGCGACACCTGAAGGCCATAGCAGATGAGTCGACAACGTGTCGGACGGAAATGCCGAGCTGTCGAGTCCGACCACCCGACGTCCCGCTCGCGCCAGTGCGGCCGCAACGCTGCTACCGGCGCAGCGGGTTCCGACGACCACGGCATCCACGGTTTCGATGGGCACCCTGAGCCTCCCATTGTGGGTCAATGTGTTCGGACACTATGTCCGATGCAATGAGCATCCGGTGGTCGTCACCCGATTGTCAAGGGATTCGCGTCCGAGACCATCGATCGACTGCGGCACTGTCTGCGGCACAATGTCGGCATGACTGAGCAGAAAGCGCGGTTGTCATGGCGTCGCTGACGCGTACACCCGGACGTGACCGAGCCGAGCGTGACGAACGCCGAGACGCGGTAGAGCACCGCGTCCTGGCAGCCGTCGACAGACTGCTCGCCGACGGGACGTCGTACACCGAACTGGCTGTCCAGCGCATTGCCACCGAGGCCGATATCGCACGGTCGACCTTCTATCGCTACTTTCCCGACAAGAGCCGATTACTCATCCGCATGGCCGAATTGGCGACCGACGATCAGTTCCGGACCGCGGAACGATGGTGGGCGGCCAACCATGCCGACGGTGAAGCCGGCGTTATCGAGGCGATGCGCATGATGATCGACGCCACGGAACAGCATCATCGGCTGCTGCGCGCCCTTATCGAGGTCTCGGCCTATGACTCCGATGTCGCGGCCTACTGGCATGCGCGTTTGCGGCGGTTCATCGACCTGGTCCGAAACCGGCTCGACACCGACCGCGACGCCGGATATCTGCCCGACCAAGCCGATACCGCGGCAACTGCTCTCGCACTCACCTGCATGGTCGAGCGATCCATCGACGTTTACTTCGCTACCGCACCGTCCCTGGACCCGCAACAACTTGCGCGAGCGCTCGGTCGCATCATCTGGCTGAGCGTCTCGCCGCAGACTTGACCTCGCGGACTGCGCGCCCCCGCATCGGTTAACTCTGGGCATCAATCCCGAACGCGTCAACATCAACTGGTTTCGACGACCTGGTCGTCGGTCAGATCTTCGGCGGGGCACCGCCGGTAACCGTTACCAGTGAGCTGGCGATCCACACCGTCAACCAAGACAACCGCACAGTGCTCGACTTCCATCGGAAAGCCGTGCTGCGACTGAGCCCGGACCTGAACCGCATCTGGGACGACGACGATCTGTCCCGGACCGATGAACGACGACGACGCGAAGAAATTCGTTCCGGAGACATGGAATTCAGGCGCCTCCCGTGAACGCGTTCCCGGACAGCACTTCTCAACCACCCGGGGAAAACCCCAGGATGAGCGGGCCTGCCTGTGGTCGATACGACTAAGTCCTCCGCCGGATCAACCTGACCGGGTTGGCGGGTCCCGCAGCCGTCTATGTAGATCAGCTACCAGCCGACGGCGTTCAGCCTTCAGACCGCCGCATGGCGGGTGATGACCGCCGCTCGGCTGCTATTGCTGGCCATAACGCGGCGGCAAACTTATTGCGACCAGCCGCGACGAGGCGGCAGGTGTGCGTATTGCGAGGTTTGAATGACTTTGACCGGAAACATCGGTGCCAATACTGATGGCGGGGTCCCACGCCCACCCGAACCACCAGTCGTAGGCCCACAGCCGACACTCGATCCCGAGTGCACGGCCGGTCTCGCCGCACTGCAGGAGATCATGCCCAAAACTATCATTCCGGAAACTATCGCTAATTGCAGAGAAATAACTACGACATTAGCAACGGCAACGGATGAGGATTTGCGTCGCAATGGTACCTACACTTTCTCGGAACGCGAGGTGCCCGGGCCGTCAGGCGCGCCGGCTATCACACTATTGATCTGCATGCCGTCCTCATCACAGGGACCGGTGCCGGCGATCTATAACGTGCATGGCGGCGGAATGATCATGGCCAATCGCCGCACCGGAGTCCAAACCGTACTCGACTTGGCCGCGCCATTGGGCGCTGCCGTCATCTCGGTCGAATACCGGCTCGCGCCCGAGCACCCTGATCCCGCACCCGTCGAAGACTGCTACGCCGGGCTTGCGTGGACCGCCGAACACGCGAGCGCACTCGGAATCGATCCCAGTCAGATCATCATCGTCGGCGGTAGCGCAGGTGGCGGCCTCGCTGCCGGTGTCGCATTGCTGGCACGGGACCGCGGTAATTCGCCTCTGCTCGGCCAGCTGCTGATGTGCCCGATGCTCGACGACCGCAACGACACGGCATCGGCACTGCAAATGGACGGCAGCGGCGTTTGGGACCGGACCGCCAACCGCACCGGCTGGCAGGCGCTCCTCGGTGAGCGCCAGGGTGGACAAGATGTCTCCCCTTACGCCGCCCCAGCGCGCGCCACCGATCTGTCCGGGCTGCCCCCCACCCTGATCGATGTCGGATCCGCGGAAATATTCCGCGACGAAGCGGTCACCTACGCCTCCAGAATCTGGCAAGCCGGTGGATCCGCTGAACTACACGTCTGGCCAGGCGGTTTCCACGGGTACGAGGTGGCCGCTCCCGAAGCAGCCATATCGCGGGCAACAATCCGAGCCCGCAACGACTGGCTGGCTCGGCTGCTGGCGAAATGAGACAGGACAAGCGCTCATAAGGGAATTCACTGTCCCCGGTCTATGAACCTGACAAAAGGAGAGTTCGAAATGGGACGAGTCGACGGAAGGTGGCGCTGGTAACCGGCGCCGCGCGGGGTTTGGGCGCCGCGACCGCTCGACGGTTGGCTGACGAAGGCGCCTCGGTCGCGCTGACCGACGTGCTGGTGAATGAAGGCCGCGCGACTGCTGAGTCGATCCCGGGCGCACTGTTCCTCGAACAAGACGTCAGCGACGAGGCGCGTTGGCAGACCGTACTGGCCGAAATCAAGGACCGGTTCGGCGGCCTGCATGTGCTGGTCAACAACGCAGGCGCCGTGCGAATCGGTGCCATCGAAGATGCGACTCCGGACGACTTCCACTTCCACCAGCGGGTGCTGCTCGACGGAGGGTTCCTCGGGTGTAAGTACGGCCTGCCACTTATCACGGCATCCGGCGGCGGCGCGATTATCAATATCACCGCACTGGCGGGTGTCCGCGGTGTCGGTGCCCTCCCGGCGTACTCGACGATGAAGGCGGGACTCGCAGGCCTAACGCGGTCACTAGCCGTGCATTGTAAGGAGCAGGGCTATCCGGTCCGGGTGAACGCCGTCGCACCGGGCGCGCACGACACCCCGATGCTGCGGCAAGGTATGGCGGACGCCGACGAGGCGATGACACGGATCATCGAGGCTGGAATGAGCGATGCGGTCGACATCGCTAACACGGTTCTGTTCCTCGCCTCAGCGGAAGGCCGAAACGTAAACGGGCAGGAGCTGGTAGTCGACGGTGGAGCGAGTACCAGATAACTGCCGATTCCAGATTGCTCTAACCCGTCAACTCCAGCAACGCTTCTCGCGCTACGCACGGCACCCCGGCCAAGATCATTAGTAGGGGTGCCCTGCACCGACCGGGCGACATGGAAGCTCGGCTGGTCGACGCGATCGCTCGCCGACTCGGTGCCGCCTCACATGGCATGGCCATCCGGGTGCAGGCAGCCATGATCACGGGTGCGATTCAGATCATGGCCGAGGAATATGTCAGGCATGGAGACGAGTACGGCGACGACACTCGCGTCATCCTGGAGCAGGCCCTGCTTCTGGTTGCAGAGGGTTTTGCCGAGCAGTGAGATCGCCGTCGAGCGCCGAAAATCCATCAGCGGCAGCCTTGGGTTCGACCTCGAGGATCGGAGCAGCCATCGAAGCTACATACGCGCCGAGGGTGGCGCGATCGGCACTCGACAGCGACCGCGTTTCGACCTTGTTCCGCAGGAACGCGATGCCCGTAATCAACGCGGCGAGCAACTCGGCGCGCAGCGCCGCATCGGGACCGTCCAGGCGAGCTGCCAGCAATGACCCAAAAGTGATGTCGATGCGATCCCGAATGATCGCCCGGACGGTATCGTCGTTGGCCGCGCCGAGAAACCGGGCGATCCCCCCGACCTCGTCGGCGGCGGGGGCAACGCTCACATCCAGCGTGTGGTCGAGCAAAGTTACGGCCAAGTCGGCCAACGGCGTGCCATTGATGATCGCATTGGGTGCTGACGTGCCGGCAGCCTCTGCGAATAATTTCTCTTTGGACCCGAAGTAACGGTAGACCAACGCCTGGTTCACACCGGCGGTCGAGGCGACGTCACGGGTACTCGTGCCTTCGACACCACGCTGCGCCATCAATGCCCGCGCAGCCTCGAGTAACGCCATGCGGGTGGCTGCCGCATCGCGTCGCCGCGATTGCCGTTTTCCGGTGTCCACCATCAGCCATCACTCCTTGATCGTCAAATGACCAGTTCAGTGTAGAAGGGCCACTGAACTGCAGTGACAGCGATCACTCCTCCACATGTAGTCAATCGTTGACTTATGCGATAGCCCAATCTAGCGTGTAAGTCATCAACTGACTACATAGGAGGTAGCGGTGCCCCAAATCCTTGTCACGCCACCGCAGCCCAGCGCCGCGGCGGTGTCCGCCGCTCAACCCGAGCGACGACCGGACTCCCACCCGACGGCCGTCCTACTGGTGCTCGCACTGTCGACATTCGCAATCGTGGCCATGCAGAGCATGGTGATGCCAATCCTCAGCCGGCTGGCGAACTCGCTGCACGTGTCCCTTGCCGATGCCTCGTGGATCATTACGGTCAGCATGCTGTCGGCCGCGGTGTTCACGCCGGTTCTGGGCTCGCTCGGAGATGCGCTGGGCCGCAAGCGAGTCCTGATAGTCACGCTGGCTCTGACAACCATCGGCTCAGTACTTATCGCCACGTCCCACCTGATGGCGTTGGTATTACTCGGCCGGGCACTGCAAGGCATGGGCTTCGCGGCGATGCCGCTGGCAATCGGCATCGTGCGATCCATCTTCCCAACGGAACGCGTACCGTCCAGCATCGCCTTGCTGAGTGCACTGACCGGGATCGGAGCTGGAGCCGGACTACTGGTTTCCGGACTCCTCGTTAAGGCTGGTATGAGTGCGCAGGGCATGTTCTGGATCTCGGCCGCAGCTACCGCCCTCGGTCTCTTCGGTGTAGTCGCCCTGATTCGAATTCGCGAGCAAGCCAAGCCGTTTCGCGTCGACATCGGCGGCCTGCTGACTCTTGGCGGTGGCCTGGTATGCCTCGTGCTCGCTATCAACCGCGGCTCCAGTTGGGGCTGGACCTCCCCCACCGTGGTGAGTTTGTTCGCCGGTGCGGCGCTGTTGCTGATCGGGTGCTATTTCATCGAACAGCGAGTGAGCGAACCGCTTATCGACATGCGCATGATGCGTACTCCCGTTGTGCTCGGGACGAATACCACCGCCCTGCTCGTGGGCGCCGGAATGTTCGGCGCATTCGTACTGGTAATCCAGTTCGTGCAGACACCGAGCCGGTTCGGTTACGGCTTCGATTCCGATGCGCTCGGCGCCGGCCTGACCCTGCTTCCCCTGACTGCCGGCACCCTCATCGCCGCCGCCGCCGTGTCGAAGCTCATCAGCGTCGTCGGCGCCAAGTTTCCGATGGTCCTCGGCACGATCGTGGCGACTCTGACATTCGGTTTCCTTCTGCTGTTCCACACCGAACACTGGCAGTTCTATGTCGCTACCTGCCTGCTCGGACTCGGGCTGGGCCTCGCGATGGGCGCCATGCCCACATTGCTCAACAGCGGCGTCTCCCCCGAGCAGACCAGTGTCGCCAATAGCGTGAATCAGACGCTGCGCTCGGTCGGCGGCTCGATCGGCACTGCCATCGCCACGGCAATCATTACCACCCACACTATTCCGGGCACACCGCTGCCGACTTTGGACGCCTACAACCTGGCTTTCCTGGTATCAGGTGCGGTCGCCGTCGTCGCAGTGATCGCCGCAGCCATGGTCCCCTATCGCCATCGCCCCATCCAGCCCGAATCCGAACCCCCCGGCTCGACCAACACTCGAAGTGTCGAGGGCACGGTCATCGGCGCCGCGCAATCACCTAATCCAGCGGTAACCGTCACGGCGTTTCGCGCCAACGGCGAACTCTTGTCCAGCACCGTGACAGATCCGGACGGAACCTACCGGTTCGCCGCCCTCCCCGCCGAACCGCTCACACTCGTAGTCACCGAGATTCCGTTTGTCGTCGAATCCATATCTATCGGCGTCGATCTCACCGAACGGTACGACATCGTCTTGCCCACGAATCCAGAATCCCATCCGGACGATTCGGCCCGCGCCTCATGATCTTCTCGAACCCGGTGCGGCCCCGGTAGTCCGGAACGAAAGCGCACCACGCCGAAATACCGCGTAGGTCAACCGATCCACCAATCGTACGACGATCCCAGTCCCGTCACCCACGCCCACGGAAGCCCAGGTCGGGCGTACTGAAACATCATGTCGGCGCGGCGGCGACAGGATCGAGTACGATCGGCGCAACCTTATGCATGATACATACGTTATGTGTCGTACACATGTGATTGCGGCCGCCTCGGCGACATGTTCGGCAGCGCCGGATTCTGTTCGCCAATCTGCTTCTGCTGGTTGAAAGTTCAGTGGTCCGCGCGGACATAGCCGCCATCGGTACCACGGTAAAGATCGACCTGGACATCGAGGTGGTGCAAAGGGGAACAACTTCCGGCGATGTCGGCCGTGCGCTACAGCAAGGTCATCGAGACACTTCCATCGCGATCGCCATGACGATGCCCTCGGTCGTCTTGTTTGCGGTCGCCGAGCCGCGCGTGGCGGTAATCGAAGCGACGACGTCGGGCAACCGCATGGTCGCGATATCACAGTGCGGGAGGCACTGGCAGTACACGGAAGACAGCGTCTTGTGATCCGGCACAGTTGCCGAATCGGAGGTTTCTCGCCGATCCCACAGAACGCCGCGAATTCGCCTGCGCGGGCTGCGGCACTGGATACCGTGATCCATCCCGCAGCGCGGAAGGAGTCATCGATGACCGAATCCCCCATTGCCCGCATATGCCACACGTTCGCCGCGAACATGCTCTACGGCCAAGACATTTCAGCCACGAATGAGCGACTGCAGGCAGCCGCCGCGCGGTGGGCGCGCGAATCCGTCCCCATCGACACGATCCACCGTGCCATCCGCGATGGAGTGCAGATCGCCCTCGATCACCGCGCCGCCGAATCCGACGACCGCAGCACACAGCAATCGTCGACAACGACTCCGCAGGGCCGCGAAAACCTGCTCGACGAGGCCGAGCTCATCATGAGAGTGATCGACCGCATGAGCTCGGTCATCTCACAGGCCTACGTCCGCGAGTTGCGCACAATCGTGGGCGAATACCACGAGGATGTACACAATCTCACCGCGGCACTGCTCGACGGCAGACCGACGTCCACCATGGCACGAGAATGCGGAATCGAAATCGCCCAGTCGTATTCTATTCTCGCACTATCGATTCCGAGACACCATGATGAGCGCGATGCCGCATTGGACGGCAGGGAGATGAAACATCGAAGGCTCCGCCGAATCCGCTCCGAACTGATCACCCGATGTGGGGAAACCGCACTCGTGCTGTGGAATTCGATGGGCGGTACCGCGCTCGTCCCCGATACCCAACCTGCTGCCGGTGGCCTGGACGAGTTGGTGCGGCACCTGTCCCGGGCCGCCGAGATACCCATTACCGCCACCGTCACCGCCGCTGCCCCACCGGACCTGCCGAGCGCCGCGTCCCAAGCTCACGAATTGCTCGATATGGTTGTGCGCATGGGCTGTACGCCCGGACTGTATCGCTTCGACGACCTCGTTCTCGAGTACCAGCTCACCCGTCCCGGGCCCGGGCGCGAGTACCTCGGCTCACTGCTCGACTCACTGGATGAGCATCCGGAACTGCTGGAAACCCTCGAACGGCACATCGCGAACGACCTCAATCGCCAGCGCACCGCTCACAGCCTGCACGTCCACGCCAACACCGTCGACTACCGCCTCAGACGGATCGGTCGGCTCACCGGTTTCGACCCGACGCAGGTATCCGGCCTGTGGTATTTGCGCTCGGCCCTACTTGCCCGGTCCTATCGGATCACCTGACTCTGCCGCCATTGGAGCAACGGCCGTTATCGGCCAATGGCGTGCCTATTTTCGCCGATCCGCTCGGACTGCAGGATGGGCTCAGGTGCGGCAATCGAACCGGCCTCGTCATCAGGTAATGCGGCGAGCGTAATCGCTGCGCGCAGAGCCCGACGCTTATCGCTGATCCGCACGATCTGAACCGCGCATTCGAACAGGATCGTGAGCGCTGCGGCCAGGGCCATCATCGAGAACGGGTCCTGTGGGGTCACGATGGCCGCGAATACGAAGAGCCCGAAGATCAACCCGCGCCGCCAAGCCCTGAGCTTCGCATAGGGCAGCACCCCGATGAGATTCAAACCCACGATCAGCGCAGGGGTTTCGAAGCTCACACCGAAGATGACCAACAGCCGAACCAGGAATCCGAAGTACTGTGCACCACTCAGCGCAGTGATCTGAACGTTGTCGCCGACGGAGAGCAGGAAGCCGAGTGCATGGGCGACAACTACATACGCCAATACCGCACCGGTGGAGAAAAGTATGCTCCCGCAGCTCACGAACCCGATGGCGTACCTGCGCTCCTTGACGAGGAGCCCGGGCGTGATGAACGCCCACAGCTGATACAGCCAGACCGGTACGGCGAGCACGATGCCCGCGGTAAGGGCGACCTGAAGCCGGAGCATGAACTGCTCGAATGGCGCGGTGGCCAGCAGCCGGCAAGAGCCATCGGCGGCAAGTGCGGCACGCGCGTCCGGCGGCAACGCACAGTACGGACCCCGAAGGATACCGCCGAGGCTCTCGATTCCCAGGAACGAGTGTGAGTACCAGAGGAAGCCGATCACAGTGGTTATCGCGATAGCGCCGAGCGACTTCAGTAGCCGATTCCGCAATTCTTCCAAGTGCTCGATCAGCGACATGGCGCCGTCGGGATTCCGCCGCTGCGCCTTACGCCGAATATCGAATGGGATTCGCATATGACCACCCCGGTGTCGAAAGTCGCGCTCGGCGACCGTGTGTCAGGAGCTCGCCTCGGTCGCCGAGCATCAGTGCCATGAGTAATGGAGAACTTGCGAACGCCCTCGCGCTACTATCCGCCTCGGCATTCGGAGAATCGGCGTACTAGCGCGAGGGCGATGACGGGCATCAGAACCTGTATACGGCCTTCGCCGACTTCTCGAGCGCGCACCAGTTCGGGAATTCATGCGCGTACAACACGTCCGCGCCGTTCCAGACGCCCGACACCAGCAGCGTCACTTTCTGGTCTCCACCCGAGCACGAGGCGGAATCATCAGCCGTCAGTTTCGCGAAATCGCCACCAGCAGTGGCCAATTCGGAACATGCCTCCTGGGCTTTCGGGTGGGTGTTGCCCTCCGTCGGCTGGCACGCCAATGTCGCCGATCGAACCTCGGGCTTTTCGCCCTCCGAGATCGCGGCCAGCATAACCATGGAGTCCCCTGTCAACGCGGGCGGAGCCGTGGTGGGTTGCGGGGCGGACGTGGTCGGGTCGCCAGAGGTGGGCGGTACCACCGAGGTGGACGGAACCTCGGTCGGAGACGGCTCGACCGATGTCGAGGGCGTCGTCGACGGAGTGGAAGTCTCCGACGATGGCGGGACGCTGGACGACGGCGGTGCCTCAGTCGAGGTAGACGGGGCCGAGGTGCTCGGCTCCGTCGATGTGGGCGGCGCTTCCTGGGGAGGCGTGACCTGTACCGATGTGGTCGGCGAGCTGCTCGTCGTCGGAGCCGGCTCGGTGTCCGACGGGGCGGCATTGGCCGACACACCGACCAGCCATGAAGAACCCACCAGCACGGCGACACCCGCGACTCGTGCTAATTTGGACATAGCGAAACCTTCCTGTGTTACCTGAAATTTGAAATCGGCCGTCCGTCTGCGCTATGCGCTCGCGACACGGCGAGGCTCTGGACTCATCCGTCCCGCCCCGTCGCTCTCCGGCCGCACGACCGCCACCGCGGCCACCGAATTCTCCGATTCGGTTGGCGCCTTTGATATTCCGTCGCCATCCGAGTGCAACTCGCGCATCTCGCTCTTGAAGATGCGCAATGAACGTCCCATGCTCCGTGCGGCATCCGGCAATCGCCGGGCGCCGAACAGAATTACGAAAGCTCCCACGATTATCAGCCAGTGGGTGGGGCTCAAAGTTCCCATGCGAGGACTCCGTTTCTGCGAGAGGTACGGGCGGCCCGGGTTGCCGGAAACCGGGCCACCTGCCGGAAGTGGGGTCAGTTGTCGAACAGATTCTTCTGACCGTTACGCCAACGCGTTTCGTCCAGCGCCCGCAGCCCGTCGAATTCGCTAATGGTCACGTGCGGCCAGAGCTTGGCCTTGCTCGCCGTGGACCCGGACGCGTCGAGGATGGCGTTCGCGGCATTGCGACCGCCCTCGCAGGCGCCCTCCATAGTGGCGAGGTCGATATTGCTCTGGCAGAAGTCCCCCGCGAGGAACAGATTCGGGATCTTCGTCACCGAGGTGGGACGGTTGCCCCAGGACTTCGCGGTGTTGATCATCAACGGATCGTCGTTGGTGTTCGCGCTGCCGTCCCATTTGATGCCCGGGTCGAGGTGCCAATACACCAGATCGCTCTCCTTGACGGTATCGAGCGTCTTGGTGACCTGATGCCAGCTCTCCCGTGCGACTTCTTCCGGGCTGCAGTCCTTCGCCGCCTTCTTGATCAGTTCGCCCGGGGTGTGCCAGTCCGAGATGTCCACGGACAGAATTTCTTTGGCTTTCCCATCACCGAAGTCACGGGAGATGTTGTAGGGCTTCCAGTGCTGTCCCTGCTGGATACCGGTGAGCCGCCAAGGGGATTCGATCCAGCCGATGTGGCCGGGCGCGAGTTGCTTGTCGGTGTTCACAAAGAACTGGATGCCGGTCATCCAGTCCACGAACAGGTCCTTGATCTTGGCCAGACCGGGATCGGCGTTGTAGATGTCCGGCGTGCAGATGTTGCTCACCTGCTCGGGCGCAACCGCGGTGACGAACCAGTCCGCCTCGATCGTCGAGGTCGCCCCATTCTGATCCTGCACCGTCGCGGACTTGATCTTGCCGCCCTCCATATTGAGCGACTGGATCGTGAATCCGAGCTGGAAGTCGACATTCTGCGACTTCAGGTAGTTCATCCACGGATCGATCCACCGCTCGTTCGTCGGTCCGTTCAACAGATTGTCGGTTTCGCGGCCGTCATTGTTGCGGTTGAGGATGTTGAGCAGGAAGTTCTCAGCCTGCGTGCACATGGTGCGGCTGCTGGCGATCTCCTCCTTGGCGGCGACCAGCGTGCGCGTCAGGGTCGAGATGAGCAGCATGTATTGGGGGTTGGAATTCGGGGTGACCTTCGCGAAGTCCAAGAACGATGTCTGCTCCCACTGCCCGATGCGGCGAGCATCACAGCTTGTGAAGTAAACGAACAAGCGATTGGCGAAGGTGAGCAGGTCCGAGTAGGGAAGCTTCGGAATCCATTGCGCCGCCCCGGCCAAGGTCTTGATGATCCACTTGAGATCGATTGCCGCGCCGATCTGGTCGGGTTGGATACCGAACGGCAGGGTGATATCCGCGCCCGACTGCGCCGCCGTGAGCGTCGGCGCGCTCGTCAGGTTGTCGTACACCCCATTCGCATTGCCCGGGAACGGGATACGTTTCATCGTGTCTGGCACTGCCTGGTAGTAGCCGGGGAAGAAGCGGAATCCGTGCTCACCGGGTAGCGGCCTGCGACCATCGGCAACGGGCAGCGCGGAATCCATGCTCCGCGCTTTGCCGCCCCAGGCACGCTTCTCGAAAACCGTTACCTTGAAGCCGCGTTCGGCCAATTCATGGGCCGTGGTCAGACCGGCGACACCGCCGCCGACCACCACGACTCGATTCTGCGCCGGCGCCGAGCGCGCCGGACCGATTCCTACCAGACCGCTACTTGTCGCGGTCGCGGCAGCTAGTGCAATGGATCCCGCAGCAGCACCCTTCAAAACGGTGCGGCGGGACAGGTCGGACTCCACCATGGGATCACGTCCTCATCGACAGCAGGCCAGCGGTCGAGTGGATGTCACTCTAAGCACTTCCATGCGGCAAGGTCAACTGTGTACCCGATATTGATGCTTTGTCGCATCAGCGCTATCGTTGTCCCTCACCCGATGTCGTCATCCGAGGACGGTCACAGCTGGCTACTGATCGACGAACAACCCGTGGTCACCCGCGCGGCTTGAATCGTAATCCTTTGCACCACAAGTGATTTCGAAACAGCTTCCGCCACGAACTCGGTACGTCACACCGAGCACTTCGAACGATCACTCGAAACGACACCGGCGCACGACGCGATCCGCAGATCGAATGGAGCACATCGATGTCCGTCACCGCCGACGTCACCGCCGAAGCCGATGTCCCGCCCCTCCGCCGCCCCACAACGACCGGTTCGAGCAGTGGCCGAATCGCGCCGCGCCCACAAAACACACCCCGCGTCGGGCAGGCGGGGGCTCACCGGAACAACGACGAAGGCAACGAATTCCGAATGCTTACCCAGCGATGCGGAGAAGTCATCTCGATCGCACTCGGCGCGCAGAGTGACACAACCGAGTTGTCACAATTACGCCAGATGGCACAATCCCTGACCCGCCGAGGTTGTTCCCTTGCCGCGATCAACCGCGCCGTCCGAACCGCTTTCGATGATGCCTTCGGTCGAATTGCTCAGAAATCCACCCGTACCACCCCGACCGATATCGCGGCCACGCTGTGCCGGCTGCGCGAGATACACGAGACGATCACCTGCGCGGTCTCCTCAGCGGTCGTCGATGTGATCTGCGGTAGCTTGGCCGGCGAAAATCTCGATCGCATCGGCGAGCCGAGAAATGCCGCGCCGAAAATCACCGTTGCGCCCACCGAGGACAGAGCGCCGAGCATGGAGATCACTTCTCCGACCGCTTCCCACGTGGTGTTGGCCCTCGCTATCCCACAGCACATCGACGAGCAGGATCCGGAACACGATCGAAAACTGGCCGGGCAGCGCAAACTTCATCGCGTACAGGCCCTGCTACGCGAGCGATTGGAACCCACCGCCAGAATAGCGTTGAGTCCACGCGGTGGAACAATCGTGCTACCCGCCCATACTGTCACGGAAAGCAGCCTCGACGAACTCGTCAGTCGGCTGTCGTGGGCCGCACAGGTGCCCGTTACAGCGATAACGCTCAGGGGATCGGGCGCATGGGTTCGAAGACTTTCCGACCTGGCCCATGACTTGCTGAACGTCGCACAGGGCCTCGGGTTCGCGGGCGGCTTATACCGTTTTCCCGACCTCGCTCTCGAATATCAGCTGACCCGCCCCACCCCGGCCCGCGAAAAACTCGCCCACGCGCTCGATCCGCTCGACGACCACCCGGAGCTGCTGCACACATTGACTCTGTATATCCACACGAATATGACTCGCCGGATCACCGCACGGTTGTTGAACCTTCACCGCAACACCATCGATTACCGATTGAATCGTATCGAGGAACTCACCGGATACGACCCCTCCATCCCTTCCGGGATTTGGTATCTGCGTTGTGCACTGGTCGTGCGCACCTATCGGAAGTCCGCGGGCGACGCACCGGCGATCGGCCTCGAGATCACGGCGTAAAACCCGCTGAACTCGCACGACGACCCATAGCCGCACAATACGAATGAGGGGCGCGGCCAGGATATTCTCCTGGCCGCGCCCCTCGTTTTCCTCGAAAGCGAAAAGCAGCACGCCCGGGAGAATAATTGACGTGATACGATATCGGATAGCTCGCTCGGCGACCCGACCGTTGGCCTGCGTTTCATATGGTTTGGAATCGCCGAGCGAGCCGTGACACCGAATGCGTCACGGCTCAAACGATATCCGTACCGGCTCCTTCGGTAACCAATTATCGGTAACGATGGATATCTGACGATCCTTTTAATCCTTCATTACGTCGATATCACAACAAGGTCACGCGACCATGAAACCGGGGCAAGTCCCGCCTTCGCCGGCGACCATGTTCACTTGCACTACCCCGGATCGACGATGGCTGTGACGTATCAAAACGAAGGATCGATATCTGAACTGCTCCCGCGCCCACCCTTATCGTCTGTAGTGGCGCAGTTGCTTCACGACTGACGCTTCGATACAAGTGCAAAGGAGCATGGCATGACGGGATCGGGACGCCCCGCGCACGATCGGTGCGGATACCAGGAAACTCCGACTCGCCGCATTGTCATCTATTTCGAAGGTGTCGGCCGCGGTAGCGATCTCGCTCTGGAGTACGCGGCGACATTCGTGGAAGCCTGCGAATTCGCGGCAGCGGCGCTGCGAAGCGGGTTAGCGGTCACCGTCGACCGAAAGTTGCGGCCCGACCTGCGCCCACTGCCATGCCGCGGACTTTGGGGGTGACCTTTGTTAGGTATCGGCTGGGCGGAGATGATCGTACTTCTCGCGGCGGCATTGGTAATCCTGGGACCAGAACGGCTGCCCGGAGCAATCCGCTGGACGACGGGCGCAATGCGGCGAATACGAGAATATGCCGACGAGGCCACCGGGCAAGTGCGTCAGGAATTCGGAACGGAGTTCGATGAGCTACGCGAACCCCTCCGGAGACTCGACGAACTGCGCGCGATGACACCTCGATCGGCGCTCACGAAGTTTCTGCTCGACGGCGATGATTCGGTACTGACCGGAAAATTCGAGGGCGTGTCGGAGCCGACAACGCCGCATCTCACACCCGAAGACATTGCGCCGCATCTCCCGAATCCCGGTCCCGCCACAAATTGTGGATCCTTCGATGCGATCAGACCGCACGGCGAGACGGTGCCGCCGATCGATCCGGACGCCACGTGATCGAGATCTTGCGCATAGTCAGCGCACCGAGGCCGAGATGTGCAGCGGCACAACCACCTTCGTGCCGTCCCTGTGCCTCGCGGCAATGATCGACACAACCTTCGCATCAATGAAATGATATCTGTAAATTTGATACATGGTCCGTGATCACAAGGATGTCCATGACAAGCTCGGCGAACGAATACTCGACGCGGCCCTCGCGCGTATTCTGCACGTCGGCATCCGGCGGGCCAGCCTCGACGACATCGCCCGTCGCGCGCAGGTCAACCGGGTCACCATCTATCGCAGGTTCACCAGCAAGGAGAACCTGATCGACGCGGTGCTGTCGCGAGAGATCGCACGGATCCTGGCCCAGGTCGCCGAAATCGTCTCCACCACAACAGGAATCGATACACAGATAGAGCTGACAGTCATGTTCGTGCTCCAGCAGACCCGGACCCACCCGTTGGTGCCCTTCCTACTCGAATCGACCTCCGATGAAATCGTGGGCTTCTACACGATTCGTGGACGGGAGATGGTTTCGTTCGGTATCCACTCGATCACCCAGCTACTCGACCGCGCCCAGGAGGTCGGCGCCATCGACCGCTACGATCCCGTGCCGGTCGCGGAGTTACTCGCACGGTTCGCGCATTCGGTCTTGCTGACTCCCGACGGCGGTGTCGATTTCGGGATCGAAGAGCAGATGCGCGATTTCGTCCGTACGGCCGTGGTACCACTCGTGAAATACGGCGTACCCATCCACTCGATGGAGCACGAGCACGCCGACCGCCATGCCACACCACCATCACCCCACCGCACACTCTAGTGTCACGGAGCCTGCGGGCTAGTCGGGTCGGGGGCGACAAGGAACCGTTTGATGATCTTTCCGGTTTCACCTCGTGGCAGCGATGGCAGGAACGAAACATCACGCGGCACTGCGACACGGCCGAGCCGGTTTCGGATGTAGTCGCGCACCATTTGCGAATCCAGACCCGCCCCTTCACGTTTGACGACAAACGCGACTACCCGCTGACCGAATTCAGGGTCGGCGACACCGACCACGGCAGCCTCACGCACCTGTGGCAGATGCTCCAACGCCTCCTCCACCGGCCGCGGGAACAGCTTCTCCCCGCCGGAGATGATCATCTCGTCACCCCGACCGTCGATGAACAACCGACCTGCGGCATCGATATAGCCGACATCCCCGGTGTCGAGCATGCCGTTGGCCTCCGTCGGCGGGGCGGCGTTGACATAGCCGTCGAACAGCATGTGGTTTCCGACGAATATGCGGCCGGTCGTACCGATCGCCACCGGGCGCAGGTCCGGTCCGAGCACGGCTACTCGCGTACCTGCCGGCGGTCGGCCCACCGTGGCCGGTGCGGCCCGCAGATCCTCCGGCGTCGCGATCGTCGCCCACGACACCTCTGTGGACCCGTAGACGTTGTAGAGAATGTCGCCGAAGGCATCGATGAATCGCAGCACCGCGGCACCTGGCAAGGGCGCGCCACCGCAGGCCACGACGCGCAGCGTCGAGGTGTCGTAACGGGCGCGCACCGCGGCAGGCAGGTCGAGAATCCGCTGCAACATGGTCGGGACGACGACCAGGGCGTCGATGCGATGTTCGGCGATCAGTCGCAGACACTGCTCGGCGTCGAACCGCTCCTCGAGCACCACAGTGGCACGCAGTGCGGTACTCAGCTGCAGCATGCCCAGCCCCCAGGTGTGAAACAGCGGAGAAGCGATCAATATCTTCTCCTCCATCCGCAGCGGAATCCGCGCCAGCACCGCGGCAACCGGGTCCAGGCTCTCGAGATGTGGTCGGCGGGCGCCCTTGGGCATTCCACTGGTGCCGGATGTGAGCACTATGAGCCGCCCCGGGTGGGTAGCGCGCGCGGCTCTTCCCGGCGAGAGCACGACCAGATCCTCGATGGTCGTCCGCTCCGGCGAGGGCGGCCGAGCGTCGGTGGTGAAGCGGCAGATTCCCGGATGTAGGTAGCGGACCAGCGATTCGAGCTCACCGTCTACGAATAGCGCCGAAAGCCGTTCGCGCTGGGCGATATCCTCGAGCTGGCGACCGGACAGTCCCGCATTGAGCAATATCAGGTCGAGTCCGACCTTTCCGGCTGCCACCATCGTTTCCAGCATCCCGGCGTGATTGCGGGCCAGCAGACCGGCGCTGTGCTGACCGCGGAGCCCGAGCGCGGTCAACGCCCGAGCGAACGCATCGCTGCGGCTGTGCACCTCGGCAAAGGTTCGCTGTCCCGAGTTGTCGATGACGGCAACACGTTCCGGCGTACAGGCCGCGGCCGCGGCGTAGCCGCCCGCCAGACTGAGCCCCCACTTCGCGAGACCGGCCATCTGTTTCAGGCCGTGGTCGGGCCGACGCGGCCGGATCACCCCCGTCGACACCAGCTGCCGAACCACGCCGAGCTGCCGGATAACCGGGGTGGCGGCGCTGTCGCTCAATACCGCGTTGGGTGTGGCGGCGCAGCGCTCGACGATACGTTGCAGTCCCGCTCGCAGCCATGCGACCACCGCCGAGTTGGGTGCGGCCGCCACGACCGGATGGACACGACCAGGCGAGAGGAATGTGACGGTCACCCGCGTCCGGTCCTGCTTGGTGCGCAATCGAACCGAGGCCAAACTCCCCGATGCGGGACAATACAATTCGAAACCGTCGTACCAGCGCCCCACGATCAACTGCACCCGAACAACGCTGACGCCGGTATGCACGGTTCCTACCCGGAACAGCAAGGTCGGGGTCGAGTCGCTCTGCAAGAATTCGCAGCCGCCGATCCCGGCAAACAGCCGTAGATAGGTTCGCGGGTCGATGAGCGCCGCCCACAT
Source organism: Nocardia vinacea NBRC 16497 (assembly GCF_000308835.1). Classification (GTDB taxonomy): domain Bacteria; phylum Actinomycetota; class Actinomycetes; order Mycobacteriales; family Mycobacteriaceae; genus Nocardia; species Nocardia vinacea. The sequence continues at coordinate 56,226 of NZ_BAGN01000109.1, forward strand.
CGCGTGGCGGCCGATCGACACATCCTGGGTCGATTCGATGATGTCGGTAACCACGTACCCGCCCTCCGATCGGCCGGCACCACTGCCGCGCGACATCACCGAACGCTAGGGCGGCACCGGCCGGGTCACGACGAAATCCGATGCGGCTGGACAGGACACAGCGTCGACCCAGCACCCGCTAGTGGATCGTCACTGTCGCGTTCATCGAAACGGATGCGGCCTGAGCAAACGCGTCAACCCGCAAGTGATCATGTCCTCGGCCCCCTGCACGATGCTCGCGATCAGATCCGCGCAGGACGGAATGTCGTCGATGAGGCCCTGGACCTGTCCCGCGGTCCAGATACCGGCATCGAGATCACCGTCCTCGAGTACGCGCCGTCCCCGAACTCCCGCGACCAGATCGCGCACATCGTCGAACACTCCCCCGGCACGCTCGATCTCGACGACCTTGCGGCTGATTTCGTTGTTCGCGACCCGCGCGGTGTTGTGCATGGTACGAAAGAGCAGGCGCGTGTCGCGCTCGGAGTTCGCCACGATCTGTTCTTTGATCTTGGGGTGGATCGGGGCCTCTTCGGTGCACATGAACCGGGTGCCCATATTGATGCCGTCGGCCCCGAGCGCCAGGGCCGCGAGCAGACCGCGGGCGTCGGCGAAACCACCCGAGGCGATCATCGGGATATCGATCACATTCGCCGCCGCCGGGATGAGGATCAGGCCCGGCACATCGTCTTCGCCCGGATGGCCCGCACATTCGAAGCCGTCGATCGATATCGCGTCGACACCGATCTTCTGCGCTTTCACCGCGTGCCGGACGCTGGTGCATTTGTGCAGCACCTTGACGCCTGCGGCCTTGAACAACGGTAAGAACGGTTCCGGATTGCTGCCCGCGGTCTCCACGATCGACACACCGGAGTCGATGATCGCGCGGGCGTATTCCAAGTAGGGCGGCGGATTGATCGCCGGCAGGATTGTCAGGTTCACCCCGAACGGCTTATCGGTGAGTGCGCGAGTGCGCGCGATCTCCTCGCGTAGTGCCTCCGGTGTCGGCTGGGTGAGCGCGGTAATGAAGCCGAGGCCGCCGCCGTTGGCGACCGCGGCAACCAGTTCGGCTCGGCCGACCCACATCATGCCGCCCTGAACAATCGGATGCTCGATTCCGAACATTTCGGTGAATCGAGTGTGCAACATGGGAATTCTCCTTTGGCTCGCGCCATCGCGTCGGTCAGAAGGCGGCTTCGTCGAGGTGCATGATGTCGGTGTCGATGTTCTCGATAACGGTGCGCACCGCGGTCATCGACGGCAGGGTGTTCCTGGTGAACCACTGCGCGACGGCGATCTTTCCGGTGTAGAAGGGCCGATCGATGGCTATCGGCCCCTGGTCGAGCGCGCGCAGCGCGATCTGCGCCTGTTCGAGCAGACGCCATGCGATGAGCAGGTCGCCGGTCGCGTGCAGGAACCGCACCAGCACCAGCCCGACCTTGTAGATCTCGGTGGGCTCGTACGGTGCCGCGGTGAGATATGAGCGCAACGCGGTCATCATGGCGTGGAATTCCATCAGCGCGAATCCGAGCAGATCCTGTTCTGTCTGCAGTCGGCTGCCGACTTGCTCGCTGTAGGCGAATCGGGCGATCTGGGAGGTGACAAGTCGTAGCGTCGCGCCGTCGTCCCGAATGATCTTGCGGAAGAAGAAATCCTGCGCCTGGATCGCGGTGGTGCCTTCGTAGAGGGAATCGACCCTGACGTCGCGAACGTATTGCTCGACCGGATAATCCTGCAGATAGCCGGAGCCGCCGAAGGTCTGCAGCGATTCGGCCAGTACCTCGTAGGCGCGCTCGGAACACACCCCTTTCACGATCGGCAACAGCAGATCGCTCACCCGCCCGGCCGATTCCGCGTCGACGCCGAATTCGGCGTTGGCCAGCTCGGCGTCCTGGTAGACCGCACAATACAGATAAAGGGCCCGCAATCCTTCGGCGTAAGCCTTCTGCCGCATCAGACTTCGACGGATATCGGGGTGATGGAAGATGGTCACCCGTGGCGCGGATCTATCGACGATTCGCAGCATATCCGCGCCCTGCACACGGTGTTCGGCGTAGTCGAGGGCGTGCAGATAGCCGGATGAAAGGGTACCGGTGGCCATCGCGCCTACGCCCATCCGCGAGCTTTCGATCGCCCGGAACATCTGCGCGATTCCGTTGTGAACCTCACCGACCAGATAGCCGACCGCGGGATGTTCGGCGCCGAAAGTCAGCTCGCAGGTCGGGGCGGACTTGAGCCCCATCTTGCGCTCGAGGCCCGTGACGTACACGCCGTTGCGGTCACCCAATGCCATTGTCGCCGGGTCGAATAGGAATTTCGGCACCATGAACAACGACAGCCCCTTCGTGCCCCGGCGCGCCCCCTCGGGTCGCGCCAGCACCAAATGCAGCACGTTGTCGGTCGTATCGCCGAGATCGCCGCCGGAGATGAAGCGCTTGACACCATTGATATGCCAGCTGCCATCGGCTTGTCCGACCGCGACGGTGCGCCCCATGCCCACATCGGATCCGGCGTCCGGTTCGGTCAGCACCATGGTTGCGCCCCAACGCTTTTCCCACGCCCGGATCGCCCACTGCTGCTGGCGGGGCGTGCCCTCGTGATACAGCACCGTGTGCATCAGCGGACCGAGATTGAAGAAGTGCGCGGCCCGGTTGGCCGACATCAGCATCTCCTGAATCGCCCAGCGCAACGGGGCGGGTGCGTCCACACCACCCATGGCATGGGGCATGCCCAGCGCGGCGAATCCCGCTTCATTCAGTGCGGCCACCGACTTGCGCAGCGAATCGGGCACAACGACCACACGTCGGACGTGATCGAAGAACACCGGGTCGCGATCGGAGTCGACATAGGACGCGGCCACCGGCCCCACGGCCAGTTCGTATGCCCCCGCCAACAAGTTTCGCGCGACTTCGACATTGAGCATCGGATAGATCTTGCGTTCCAACTGCCGCCCGACACCGAGAACCTCGAACAGATTGAATTCGATATCGCGAAGATTGGTCTTGAAATGACTCACTGTGTCTCCCTTCGTCAGGCGGCGTGGCGTGTCTGTGCGACCGAAGCGCCGATGACAGCGGGCCGGCCACCGATCAGGGTGCTCAGGAACGCCTCCTGCGCCTTTCGCCCTCGCCTTGCGGCACGGTCGAGACCACCCGGAACGGTGCGGGCGATAAGCGAGCGCGTGAGGTTGCTCGGTGCGCGCAGGATCGGATACCAGGGCAGCACATAGGCGGGCAGACCTAGTCGGCGCATCGCCCTGGGCCCCAGGAACGTCGCGGCGATCGACAGATGCTGGGCCCGGGCGATCCTGCCACGCAACCACGGGAAGTTGCGGTAATGCCAGCGCAGCGGATCGTCGGCCATCGGCAGCGCCAGTTGCGGTGTGGTTTCGTCCGGATTGGTGATCGCCGACAGGGAGTGGTACAGCACCCGCACCGCGTCTCGAAAACTGTTGGGCAGGAAGCAATCCTCGACGCCGATGAGCCATCCGACGTAGCGGGTCAGGTGCGCGGCGGCATCCAGGTCGGTGCGCGAGGGCACGACACCCATCGCGAAGGCGCCGACGAACGGCGCGATCAATGCCCCGACCAAGGTCGCGGCCATATCGGTTTGGTTGATCGGCAAGCCCCAGTCAGCGCCCCGCCAGTCGGGCATCGCGGCGACATGCCGCCGCACAAATGCGTGAATCAGGCGCACGTGGATCGTGGACCGGTAACCGCGTCCGCCCGTCGCCAAGCCGTCCTCGACGGTCACATCCAGTGCCCACTGCAGGGTTTCGGCGAAGCGCTGGGCCGGGCCCTTTTCCAGCGCTCCGGTGCGGATCAAGGTTTTGTTGAACCCGGAGGCCAGGTATCCGCCGAGGAACGACACGTCGCGCGCGACGTAGACCCCGTCGGGGCCGCCCATCCGGAATACCCGGGCGCCGCGACGGAGTTTGTCCCGATCCAGCCACGGCGGCGGCGTCTCGATCCGAACGAAGAACTCGCGCAACGGTTCCGGGGCATCGGCAATGCTGTCGATACCGTGCTCCAGCGCGCTGTCGAACAGCGGGCGAGTGTGGACGATCCCCTCGCTGTACATCCACTCGACCAGGTCGTCCATCGGCGCATCGCCGACGACGAGCGAGGAGCCGAGGTGGTCCCATTGCTCGGGCGCGGGCAGCCGCAGTCCCAGCAACAGCGCAAACGGTCGCAGCCCTGGAACCCTACGCGGCGCGGTCGGGTGCCGAGTGGGGATAGTCGCAGTCATGCATTCGCCTTTTCAGTCGTTCGAGCAACGATTCGGGAGCAATGCGGGCGGGACCGCCGCACGCGTATCCGTCTCGGCACGCCTGGCATCGCCGTATCCCTTTCCCGGCAGCCCAACCCATTCGATGCACCGAAGATACAAGTTCTGTTTCATTGGGTCAACAAATACAAACTTGGAACGAACTCGCCATCAGAGCTTGTGAACAACGAATCCTGTTGACCTAGTGACTTTTCCGGAAACAGACCAGCCAGCACAGTTCGAATGCATCGAAGATGCAACTCTTGTTGCACCGATGCTTGTGGACTACATTCACCCCTCGGAGGCGTGCCCCCTCCGCGACTGCCCAACAGGAGCCACTTTGAGCAACAACCACCGCCACCGGCCATCGATTGCGATCGTAGGCAGCGGCTTCAGCGGGATCGGGTTGGCGATCCGGCTGATCCAGGCCGGATTCACCGACATGACGGTCTATGAGAAGGCTGCCGATATCGGCGGCGTGTGGCGCGACAACTCCTACCCCGGCGCCGCCTGCGATGCACCGTCACACTTGTATTCGTATTCGTTCGAACCGAATCCGGACTGGTCACGCCGCTTCGCCGAGCAGCCGGAAATCCTGCGGTACCTTCGGCACTGCGCGACCAAGTACGACGTCCTTCGTCATATCCGGACCAATACCGAGGTGGTCGGCGCGGACTACGACGCGGCCGAGCACGCCTGGACGTTGACGATGCAAGACGGCACGGTGGCCCGTGCCGACGTGCTGGTCACCGCATGCGGTCAGCTCAGCCGCCCGTCGATTCCGGATGTACCCGGCCTCGACACCTTCACCGGCACGGTGTTCCACTCGGCCACCTGGAACCACGAGCACGACCTTCGCGACCGCGACGTCGCGGTAATCGGCAACGGCGCGAGCGCCATTCAGTTCGTTCCGCACATCGCCGCACAGGCCCGTTCGCTGACCGTGTTCCAACGACAGGCGCACTGGATCAGCCCCAAACCCGACTACGTATACCCACGGCTACGCAAACGCGCCAACCGGTTGTTCCCGATACTCCAGAAGCTGCCGCGCCTGGCGATCTTCCTGTGGTTCGAAACGGTCCTCAACCCCATGCTGGTCTCACCGATCGGCCGAAAGGTGCTGTCCTGGCCGATCCGGATGTGGTGTCGATGGAATCTACGTCGCGTTCACGATCCACAAGCGCGACGCGCCTTGGTGCCGTCATATGAGCTGGGCTGCAACCGGATCCTGACCTCGAACGACTACTACGACACACTCAACCGGGAGAACACCACACTCGCCACCTGCCAGATCGATCGAATCGAAACCGATGCGCTGATCACAGACGACGGGCACAAATATCTGGCCGACACCATCGTCTTCGCCACGGGTTTCCGCTCGCACGACTTCGTTGCGCCGATGCGCATCACCGGATCCGACGGGCGAAATCTCACCCATGCCTGGCATGAGCGCCCGCGCGCCCATCTCGGGCTGACCGTTCCAGGGTTCCCCAATTTCTTTCTGATGTACGGACCCAATACCAATGTCGGTTCCGGATCGATCGTCCACATGCTCGAAAGTCAGATGAACTACATCGTCGACGCCGCCCGACACGTGGCGCGCCACGGCACCCTCGAGGTGCATCCCGATGTGCTCGAGGAATCCGACAACAGGACGCAGCGCCGATTGGCGACGACGGTGTGGAACACCGGTGGCTGTCACAGCTGGTACGTCGCCGCCACCGTCAACGGACCCGCCAATACCAATAATTGGCCCGGCTCGATGCGCGAATACCGGCGGCGCACAAGGGATGTGGATCTGCGCGACTATCGCCCCAGCTGATTGGCGCATGGATCGCCGGTAGTCATCGGGTGGCCGAAACACAGCGACCTATTGACACGATGTAACTACTTTCGTACTTTTGTTACATGGGCGCCGGATGCGACGGACTCGACGACGAGGTCATCGATGCCGCACTGGAGCGATTCCTCCAGATGGGTATTCGGCGCACCACTTTGGATGACATAGCCCAGGCCAGCGGCGTGGACCGCCCCATTTTCCATCGTCGATTCCCCGGCAAGGAGTGTTTGGTCGATGCCGTACTGACCCGTGAAGCAAACGCACACTACGCCGCCACCACAACTTTCGCCTCAGGTCGACGCGCCCGACTTCTTGCGCGTGCGACGGATTCCCGTGGTGGCGCGGGGCCTCTTGCCGGGCGTCGCCGCACTACCGGGACCACGCAGCATCAGCGGAACAATGGCCGCTCTGACGAAGTCGCGGGCCGCGTCGACATCACCGAAGTCTATGCCGGCGGCGGGCGTCAGCAGTAGCGAATGGGCAAGGCGGGCAATCAATTCGGCGACCGGTACCGGATCGTATGACTCGATCTCACCGCGCTCCTGCGCGGCTTGCAGAATGCTCGTGATGTATTCGACGCCCAGCGATACAACATCGGAACCACGGACCGTATAGAAGCTCAGTGCTTCTTCCGGCGCGACGTCGATCAGCTGCGTCACCAGCGGATGAGTCCGCGTGAGACGCAGAATGTAGAGGACTGTCTCTTCGATTTGCGCTTCGACACCGGAGGCGGTGGTCGCGATGACCGTCGCCTCGGCGAGTATTCGCTGTATCTCACGCGACAGCACGGCCTCGACCAGATTGTCCTTGCCCGAGAAGCGACGGTAGATGGTTACCCGGTTCACTCCGGATCGGCGCGCGATGTCATCCAGACTGCTCCGTCGAATACCTACCTGGAGAATCCGCTGCAACGCCGCGTCCATGATCCGCTCGTCCACTTCGTCGCTCTCCCGCATCATGTATCAAAGGTACAGAGTACGTTTCATTGGGTCAAAATGTTGGCCGATTCGGCAAGTACCTCGAATGCGATAGCGTCACAACTGCATCGATCGCGGCCAACAATGCACCTTATGTTGATACAGTGTTACAGCTCGCGGTATGGTGTGCAGAACCCTTCACCACGGCTGAAGCTTCGGACACGGGAGGGGGACTCGAGTGACGACGATGGACTCGATCCCATCAACTGTGACGGTCACGCGCAACGAGCGAACCTGCGCGTCGATCGCGCACGAGCACGAAATGATGAGTGCGATCATGACGGCTCTGCTCGAGGGCCGCAATGCCTCGGCGGTGCTACGCCTCAACGGTATGACTATCGCCGACTGGTATTCGGTACTGGCAGTCGATATCCCGATGCACCCGGAGGAGAGGCAAACCCCACTCGAACTGCAACAGGCGGCCAGAACGAGGCTCGACCGCGTGCACGCGGAACTGACCAGGCACGGCAGACAGCACGCATTGTCGATGCTCGGTAGCCGTGGCGGCACGATCCTGGTCCCCGCACCGCATACACCCGAACTGTTCACGCTCACCGCGCGCCTATCCGCAAGCGCCGAGGTGCCGATCACCGCGACCGCGGTGAATGTTCCGCACCACGAGGTCCCAGCGGGCGCGGATCGGGCACACGAACTGCTCGACATCGTCCATCGCCTCCGATACGCCCCGGGTCTGTACCGCTCCCAAGATCTGGCATTGGAATATCAACTGACCCGCCCTGGCCCGGCGAACGACGAATTGGCCGTACTTCTCGACCCACTCGACCAATTCCCCGATCTGATGCAGACGCTTCGGCTGCATCTCGCCAATAAGAACAACCGGCAGCGCACCGCCCGCGCGTTGCACGTGCACGCCAACACCATCGACTACCGACTCAAACGCATCAAGCAGCTCACCGGATTCGACCCAGGGGAACCGGGCGGCAACTGGTATCTGCAATCCGCGCTCTTGGTACGTACCTATCGAGCGACGATTGCGAATCCGCGGTCGTAACCGAAAATGGAAGGCCCGGAACCGACTTCCGGGCCTCCACTCCGGCTCCGGCTGGGATGCGAATGGCACCGGAACCAGATCCGCTCGGGGCAGCCGGCGAATCGGGCAGTTGCGGAAGAAACACCTTCCGATTTCGCCGCCGAGCGGAGATCATCGGGCTCCGGTCGGTCCGCGGAAGCTCGCTCGGCGCACCGACTGGAGCCCTTGATGATGTGGTGGGATCCGCCGAGCGAGCTGTGGCGTCGGCCGCGGACCGTAGCTCCACCTCCTCAATGTACGTAATCCATTGCTGCAGAGGATATTTAGAACACGACACTGGAAACCTGCCGAACGACCAGCGCTGCCTGTGCGGCAAACTCACACCGCCGCATCGTTCGCGCCACCGGTGCGGTAAGTCGCCTCCCACGCCATCACATTCACCGCATAGGCCATCGAGTTGTTGTACCGAAGGATCGCGCGGGTCAGTTGATCGGAATCGCGCATATTCAGACCGCCTTCGCACAGATACCTGCCTGCGGCCAGGGTCGCGTCGTACAGATTCTGCGGATCGGCGATGCCGTCGCCGTTGCCGTCGGCCGCGTACTGCTGCCAGGTCTGTGGGATGAACTGCATCGGACCGATCGCGCGGTCGTAACCCGTCAGCCCGTCCAATGCACCGCCGTCCGAGTCCACAATGACGGCATTACCGGCCAGATTGCCGTCCAGAGCGGGGCCGTAGATCGGCGTCAACGGATCACCCGCGGTGTCCATGGTCCCGCCGAAGGCATGGCCGGATTCGATGCGGCCGATCGCGGCCAGCAGCGACCATGGCAGTTCGCAGGTAGGGCGCTCGATCGCGAGTATGCGTTCGGCATTCATATAGGCGGCCGCGGCGATTTCCGGAATTGTCGACGACCCGGCTACGGCGGCAACCGGGTGCCTACCGAGTGGCGGATCGGCGGGGATCGCGGCCGGCTCCGAAGTCGGCGGTTCGGGTGTTTGCCTGACTTCGCGCAGCGGCTCGAGTTCCGGAAATGGTGCCGCCGCAACTGTCAGCGTTCGCGCCGGCGACCGGACAACGAACGAAATTCCAGCGGTATCGGTCTGCACGACGTCCGGTGAGGTTCCGGCCGCCATTAATCCGGTGGGCACTAATCCGGTCAGCGCTATTACCGAGCTGCGGCGTGCGAACCGAGGCGAATTTCTGCGATGGCGTCCCACGATACAAAGTCCTCCAACACCTTTCCAGGCCTCGTGGCGGCACAACAGTGAAATGCTATCGCGCTGAATACATCTCGGTTATTTTCTTGTGAAACGATCCGGCCGAAACGCCGTATCTATCGGCGAATTTCCAAGAGCCGCCAGGCGAACGACAATGAATTGTCACGTCGCAGGCGAACAGCTCAGGCAGCGTGGTTGGCATGCGGGGCGGAAGCCCCGATGACGGCCTTCTCCGTACCGATCAAGGTGTGCAGGAACGCTTCTTGTGCGCGGCGGCCATGGGCGGCGGCCCGATCGATCCCGCCGGGCAGAATGCGCGCGAGCAGACTGCGCACAGCATTCGCAGGTATGCGCGCCAGCGGATACCACGGCGGCATATAGGCGGACAGGCCGAGCTGGCGCATCGCATTCGGGCCGAGGAAGGTACTCGCTATCGAAAGGTGCTGAGCGCGTGCGAATCTGCCACGCAGTCCGGGCAAATTCCGATAATGCCAGGACAGTGGATCGTCTGCCATCGGGACGGCCAACTGTGGCGTGGTCTCGTCGGGATTGGTAATGGCCATCAGCGAGTGGTAGAGAATTCGCACCGCGTCACGAAATCCCGTGGGCAGGAACTGATCCTGTACCCCGATGAGCCAGCCGACATACCGAGTCAAGTGTGCCGCGGCATCGAGATCGCGCGGCATCGGAACGATACCCATCGGCATGGCCCCCACAAACGGCGCTATCAGCGCACCGACAAGCGTTGCGGCCATATCGGTCTGGTTGATAGGCAGTCCCCACTCCACACCGTCCCAGTCCGGCATCGCCGCGACATGTCGGCGCACGAAGGCATGAATCAGCCGAACGTGAATGGTGGACCGATAGCCCTGCCCCAACGGTGCCATGCCACCATCGGAGGTCACGTCAAGTGCCCATTGCAATGTCTCGGCGAACCGGCGCGCGGGCCCCTTTTCCAGCGCGCCGGTGCGGATCAGCGTCTTATTGAATCCGGATGCGAGATACCCACCGAGGAACGAGACATCACGAGCGATGTAGAGACCGTCCGCGCCACCCATCCGGAAAACGCGCTCACCATGGTGGACCTTGTCCCAGTCCAACCACCCCGGCGGATTCTCGACTCGAACGAAGAACTCGCGCAGCGGTTCCGGCGCATCGGACACGCTCGCGATGCCACCGGCGAGCGCCTGCTCGAAAAGCGGGCGGGTCCGATCCATCCCCTCGCGGAACATCCAATCGACCAGCGAGTCCATCGGTTCGTCGCCGACCAGCAGCGATTCACCCAACTCGCACCACTGTTCGGTTGACGGTTTGCGCAGACCCAGCAACAGCGCGAACGGCCGTAGGCCCGGAACGCCGCGCGGTGCCGCGGGATGCCGTAGTGGAACTGGTTGATTCATAGTTGCTCCCCTTCGAGCGCATCGCGACTCACCATCGTGCATCAAAGATACCAACACCGTTACATTGGGTCAATGCTGGAGCGACTGGCCCGATGTGCCCTGCAGCGATAAGTCCCCGGCACTCGATCGAAAACGGGATCATCGGGAGCATTTTCTGCCTCCGATGGTCCCGATTCGTTTTTTGGCACGCCTATGACGAGCCGGACGAGAGCAGACCGATAACTCCGTACAGCATTTTCAGCATGCCGTTGCCGACGGTATCGATAATTCCGGAACCGGTATCGAACAGCGGTTGAGTGGTCATTACCCCTCCAAATATGTTGTATCGACTGGACATTCGTGACCATACGCAGCGTCCAGAGCGGTCCACAACCGAGTACGCGGAACTCTGTGAAGGCACCCGAACGACTCGACGAAATCGTTTGGCACATTCCCGAAGCCACCATATCCTGACCCACGTGTCATGAAAGTAGGTGTTTGAGTACGGTTCCGATTTCACTGCGAGGCAACGTGTCCAAGAAGTGCACGTCCTGCGGCACCGATAGGCGGCCGAGCCGGTGCCGGATGTAATGCCGGACCGCATCCGGATCCAGGCCCGCGCCATCCCAACGCACCACGAAGGCGGCCACGCGCTGGCCGAGGTCGCCATCCGGCACTCCAACCACCGCGGCCTCACGGACCTGCGGCAGCGCTTCCAGCGCTTCCTCCACCGGACGCGCAAACATGGTTTCGCCGCGAGACACGATCATGTCGGTGGCCCGACCGACGACGAACAGGCGACCCGCGACATCCATGAACCCGAGGTCACCGCTGTCGATCAGGCCCGCGCAATGCTCGGGTGGCGGCGCATCGGCATATCCGTTGAACAACATGTGATTTCGCACGAAGATCCGTCCGATGGCGCCGATCGGGACCGGCCGCAGATCCGGCCCGAGTACTGCCACCGTCGTACCGCGAGGCGGCCTGCCCACGGTGCCCGGAGAAATCTGGAGATCGACCGGGTCGGCAATCGATACCAGGGCGGCCTCGGCGGATCCATACACGTTGTAGAGGATGTCGCCGAAAGTGTCCATGAACCGTAGTGTCGTCTCGCCCGATAGCGCCGCACCGCAGCTGACCACCGTCCGCAAACTCGAAATGTCGTATCGGGTGAGCACCTCGAACGGCAGATCCAGCAGTCCCCGTAGCAGCGAGGGTACGACAACCATTGCGGTGACCCGGTTTTCGGCGATGTGCCGCAGACAATCCTCCGGCCCGACCCGTTCCGGCAGCACCACCGTGGCACGCAAGGTGATACCGACCTGGAGCCCGGCCAGACCCCAGCTGTGCGAGAGGGGCGCCGCGATCAACATCGTCTCGGTCGGCCGCAACGGAATCCGCGACAGCAGGGCCGCGACCGCGCGACAACCCCGCGCTCGCGGCGTCCACGCGCCCTTGGGTGGGCCACCGGTTCCCGAAGTCGGTACGACCAACCGACCCCGCCGCAGTGGTCCACCGAAACCTCTGTGCCCCAATGCGATGAGGTTTTCGACCGAAACCCGTCCCGGCACCCCGGAGCGTCCGTCGCAGCTGTACACAGGAACGTCCGAATTCACCGCGTGGACCATCGGCTCGAGGTCACCGTCGACGAATAGCGCCGATACCGAGCCATTTTCGACGATCGCCGCGATCCGATCCGGGGCAAGCCTCTGGTGCAACAACACCAGGTCGACCCCGACCCGACCGGCGGCGACGATACATTCCACCATCTCGAGGTGGTTGCGCGACAGCAGACCGACCGTGTCCCTTGGTCCCAGACCGAGTGCCGTCAGCGCCGCGGCCAGCTTGCGACCGCGCCGGTGCATCTCGACGAAGGTGCAGACACCCCAGTCATCGACAATCGCGGCCCGATCCGGCGCGCGCAAAGCCGCGACCGCGTAGCCGCCGGTCGGCGTGCACCCCCACCAAGCCAACCCCGCCAACTGCCGGACGGCGAGGTCCGGCCGCCATCGCAGCATTCCGGTCGCCAGGATTCGCCGGGCCACATAGGCACGCCGACGAAGCTGTGACCGCTGATCAGCGCACAACACCGACGTCGGCACCCATCCCGCGTGATCGGCGACCCGTTCCAGCCCCGCCTTCGTCCACCGCACGACGGCCGCGTTACCTAACCGCCCGAGCCCGGGATGAACGCGGCCGGGCCCGAAAAACGTGACGCCAACGCGGGTAACGGCGCCCTCGCTGCGTATACCCACCGTCACAAAGCAACCCAGCTCATCGCACAGCAGGTCGAAGCCCTCGTATTTGCGGCCGACCATCAGTTGCACACGCACCGTGGCGATCCCAGTGTCCGGAGTGCCGATACGGACGGAGAGAATCGGGTGACCATCGACCATATCCACCTGTTCACACGCACCGACGCCCGACCACAGTCTCGGATACAGCCGCGGATCGACCAGCACGGCCCACAACGCATGCCGGGGAATCAAGAATTCCTCGACGACCTCGACGACCTCGGAAACCACGCATCCCCCTCGGCTCCAGCCAATGGTCCGCGAATCAAATGCCGAACCGACTGGGTATGCCGAATTCTCGACGCAGTGCACGATGCTTCGAAGCCATCGACTGTGCAGTCCCACAGCGCGAGTGGACGAAGGTCCGAGGCGTCGGTGACTACGGGTTGTCGCCCTGGACCGATCCCGTGTCAGCAGAGTCGGTCACTGCCGATCGAGCTCGGTGCGTCAGCCGCGGGCATTGGTGACGACTGGCACCAGGTACCCGCGCGCGAACTCGGCGAGCTCGTCGTCGGACCGTAGCGGTGTTGTGCCGTGCGGGGCCAGGATGAGTGAATGGACTACGCGGCAGACGATTTCGGCGCGGGTCATCAGGTCGCCGAACTCGGCGAGTAGTCCGCGCTGGACCGCGCGTTCGAGTGTGGTGGCGGTCGCGGCGACACACATGGTGAAGGTAGCGGCGCCATCGACCGTGAGCTTCATGATCACTCGCTCGGGTTCGATCGCCAGCATTCGTTCGACCATCGGATGGGTACGCCAGCGCGTGACGACCGTGACGAATATGTCGGCGACGAGATCGTCGATGCTGTTGTGCCTTTCTGGCATTGCGGCGATTTCCGCCAGCAGAG
>NZ_BAGN01000108.1 GCF_000308835.1 Nocardia vinacea NBRC 16497
GGTCGGTGCCGGCCTGATCGCCGACCCGCAATTTTGGTTTCCATGGAAACTAACCCGATCGCCGAGGCGGATCGGGTTTGCACCGGTTAGACCTCAATGACCGGTTGCCGGCGGTCGCGGGTGATCGTGAACCGATATCACTGCTGGCACAGTGTTCGATAGGCTGCTGAGTACCTGGTCGTCGATGGCCTGGTGTGGCCTGATCGTGCTGTAGATGACCCGGAGCGGTGAACCTCTATGTCCAGGCATCGCCGTCGGCGATCACGCCGCGGAACAAGTGCTCGTATTTCAAGGTGCCGAAGAACCGCTCGATCACACCGTTGGTTTGGGGTGATCGCACCCGCGTGCGGACGTGTCGCAGCAGCGGGTCCGGTTCGGCGAACGCGGTCTCGAGCACCTCACCGCGAAAGCACAGGCCGTTGTCCGACACCACCGCGATCGGCGCGGGCGCCATGCCGAGCACCTCCCCGCACGGCCCGAGGACCTCGGCCAGCCCACGATCGGCACGAACTACAGCCCGAGTCCGTGCGCCAATACCGGCCAGGATGCCTTCAGTTCGTCATCCCAATAACCCCAGGAGTGAGTGCCGTAGGGGCGGCGTTCCACTGTAGCGGGTATTCCTAGGTCCGCGAGGCGGGCAGCCAAGTTCTGGGTGCACTGATCGACCGCCAGTTCGACGACGCCGCCGACCAGGATCTGGTTCGCCAGGGCGATTTCCCCACCACCGCCGACCAGGTGGCGATCGCCGACGTGGTCGTAGGGGCCGGGTATGCCGTTGCCGCTCGAGAGATAAATGTCCATGCCTCGCAGGCCGGCGGCATTGACATAGGGATCGTTGGCGATCCACATCGGATCATCGGGCGGGCCGTACATGTTCGCCACGTTGCCGCCGCTATAGGCCGAGGTGAGACGGACGTAGGCCTGGCCTAGCGGGTCGGAGATCGCCGCGCAGCCACTGTAGGAGGCGACCGCTTTGTACAAGCCGGGCTTGGCGATCGGCAATTGCAGAACCGAGGTACCCGACATCGACACTCCGGCAATGGCATTCACCCCGGTGGTGCCGAGTTCACCGTCGATAAGCGGGGGCAACTCCTCGGTCAGATACGTCCTCCACTTCTGCACTCCGAGATGTGGATCTGGCATGCGCCAGTCCGTGTAGTAAGAGCCCGCGCCGCCCAGAGGCTGTACCACATTGACATTTCTCGCGGTCAGGAACTCGGATGCACCGGTCTCGCGGTCCCACGACGCCTGACCGATTCCTCCACTTCCGCCGCTCAGCAGATACAGCACGGGCCGCGGCACCGAGGTGTCGGCTGCACGATCGACCTTGACCCGATATTCGCTGTTCATCGCCGAGGAGTAAACGGTGAGCAACAGGTGCCGGTCGTTGACGACGTGAACTTCGGTGATCCGAGAACCATCCGGCGCCATCTTCGATGTGGCGGGTGCAGCGGGCAGTCCGATCCCCGGCTCTGCCTTAGCGGTCGGCACGATCGACGTTGCCGCCAATAAGGTCAAAACTGCAGTACCGGCAGCCTTGACCAAACCCGCACGGGTGATGAGCGAGAGCTCTTGCAACTTCCAGTCCTGTTTCTTCTACGCCGCAGTCAGATTCAGAGCGGCAACTGCTTCACATATGGCCGAATGCACCCGAGGTCTGCCAAGAAGCCTTGAAGGACGGCAGATTCTTCGAGGAGGCGAGATTCTCGTACTGATCTGTCGTGACCTTGAACGACACCTTGCCGCGCTGACGCATGTGTGCGAACAACTCCAGTGCGGTCTCGACAACCGTCGCCAACCCGGCGCAGCAGACGCGACAGCCACCTCGCCGACAGCGCCGTGGTTGGCTCACGCAAGTGCGTTCTACTTCCGCTGTTCGCGGCCTTATTCTCGTCCGCTCGCCCTGCGCCGGCCCGCTGACGGAACATTGTTGCTCTTTGTGTTCTTTCGATGGGTGTCTCGCCGGACTCGCCCGGCATGACCGAGTGCGAGGCCAGGGCGCAAGGACGCGTGCTTCGGGTGGCGAAGCTCCCGATGCGCGCGGCTTCATGAAGGCCGTGATCGACGCGGACAGAAGAAGGCGTTGATCGGTCAGGTCGGTCACCGCGTCAAGTACCAGGCCATGCGGCGAGGCGAGCGCGGGGAACTCGTCGATCCCGCGCTCGCGACGGCCGACCAGACGCTTTCGTCGGGGACGTCAACTTTCCGTTAATGCCAGCTGGCAGATGCTCCGAGGTCGAAGTCGCCCATCTTGGGAGCCGCATGTGGGACATCCGGACAGGGCGGCACGAGAAGAGCGAAAGCGCCAGCGAGACCCACAAGCCATCGAAGCTCGTAACCGTCGGCTCGACAAGATGAGCAAGGACTCGCGAGACCTGCTCGAGAGCGTCGCCGACCGCCTGCCTTCTGACCTGGTCGAAAGCTACCGGACCTATAGCAACGTGGGTGAGTGGGCGATGCTCGTCGACGTGCTGTGTGCCAGTCTCATCAAGCGCCAGATCCCGGTCACTGCAGCGGAACGCGATGCCGTGGCGAACGTGCTCGGCCAGTTCCATCTCCCGGTGGAGGGATACCGCTACCTCGGTGACCCCCAAGGCGTGCTTTCTGAGCTCAACGTGGTCACTGCGTAAATTCCTCTGTAGACACTGGAAACCAATTCATCCCTGATCGGATGTCAACCAAGCGTGCGAGCGTTGTGCATGAAGCCATCTTCTAATTAGTGTGGCGAGCGGGGCAGCATCCCAAGGGACGGCCTTGACGATATCGTCAGGGCTGGAACGACATTCGGGATCTGACGCGGTCTACGATCTATCGGGCCGACCTGTCGGCTTCTCAGGATTTTCTCAGCTGAACCCGTATTGAACCCCACAGGCCCCTACCTGCGGTTCTACGTTGATTCTGCTCAGCGCTAGCACCCGCCTCCTGCATATACGCAGGTAGAACGGGTGACGTGTCGTAGTTGTTGTGTCCGGAGGGGTATCGACCAGTACGCCAACCTGCTGCAACGCCGAAAACTGCTGGTCATCGGCAAATAGCGGTGGCGTGACGGTTCTGGTCCGGTTTGCGCAGGTTCGTGCCCCGGTGGGGCACTGTAAGGATGGGACCGGTTCTGACCGGCGGTTCCCTGGGGAACGCTGATAATCCAAGAAACGTTCGCGCACTTGGGATGAGGGATCGTTCTGCCCAGGAGTGGGACCTAGCGGGAATCACGAGACATCACGAACTCCTGAGTGGGGGTCAGGGGTTCGAGTCCCCTTAGCTCCACTGAATAGCGAAGCCGCAGGTCATCGATCTGCGGCTTCGCTATTGTGTGGCATTGCGCGAACACATTGCGGTGATTCAGCGCCGCTCGTTCCGAGGCATCCAGGGCCTTCAAGGCCCCGACACACTCCGGGCAGGCCGGGGGTGGTAAACGCTCGCTCGTGCCGAGTTGAGCGAACCCGGTACCGCCCGCCAACTACTGCTCGGTGATCCAGTTGCCGTGGAATCCGATCGGCACCCGCCGGGGCAGGCGGACGGCGGCTACCGGCCCGGCTTCGACGGCGGTGGCGTCGAGAATCCGCAGCTGCGAGGGCACGTTCGTGTCGTCGTGGATGGCGAGGGATATCAGCCAGCCCTCGTCCTCGCTGCGCGCGTCGGCCGCGGGGACGAACACCGCTTCGCCCGTGTTCCAGCCCGAACCGAGCTGGTGCACAGTGGATTTGTCGCTATCGACGTCATACTTGACGATGGTTTCGCGGCCGACCGCGTAGAGGTAACGGTTCGGGCGGCCGACGTGGCCGAGCCGTCTTCACAGGCGTTGCCGACGTGGAAGACATAGCAGGGTTCCACCTCGAACCAGCGCACCGGGCCGCCGTTCTTGCTCATCACACCGATGCGCGCGCCATAGTCGTCGCTCCACTCGAAAGGCAGGCCCTTTCCCGAGAACTGAAGGGTGACAGGGAGATCCAGCCAGATTACGTGGTTGTCGGTGATCGCGAAGTCGTGCATCATGGTTGGCCGGGGCACATCGACCGGGGTGCTGAACACCAATTCACCAGCGGCGGAAAGCCGGTGGTAGGTGACGAACGGTGGCCGCGTGTCGTAGTCGAAGAAGTGCAATTCCCCGGTGATCGGGTCTTGCTTCGGATGCGCCGTCATGGCGGTGGTCAATCCGCCCGCGAAGTCGCACGCGCCGACGGTGTCCAGAGCTGGCGTGACTTCGATCGGAAAGCTGCCCTCCACCAGAGCAAACAGCCGTCCGCCGTGGCGAATGATCGACGTGTTGGCCGTACTGTAGGCCCGATTGAGACTGCCGTCCTCGCGTAGTGGCGAACCCCCGTCGAACTTCAGTGTGCGCACCCACCGATTGCGGTACCACTGCGCCCGTCCAGTGCGCAGGCGCACGCCGTGCAGCATGCCGTCGCCGACGAACCAGTGGGGGCTTATCTCGCCCGGCAACGGATTCGGCCCGTTACGGAAGTACCGTCCATCCAGCTCGGCGGGCAACGCACCGGCCACTTCCAATTCGGTCGAGTCGATCTCGTCATCAATCGGTGCGTAGGGACCGGCCATGTAGCTCGGAAGGGGCGTTTCGCTCTCGAACTCGGGTGATTGGTGTCGTGGGTCCTCGGCTTTGCCGGATTGCTTCATAAATGCTCCCGCGATGCTAAGCGTTCACGAGTCGGCGAACCGCGGCAGCGACTTGTTCGGGTCGCTCGGCGGGGATGATGTGCTCGGAGACGGCATCCTCGTATTGCCCGCCGACCTGTTCGGCGTATCGGTGCTGGTATTCGCGCATGAGGTCGAGATTGCGCCGCTGGTAGCGGGCGGCGTGGATCGCGGAGATGACGATGACGCCGGATTTCGGCGGTTCTGGTGGGCAGCGGCGGAATTCGTCGATCGCCCCCGCGACGGCCGCTATTTCATGCCGGGTTGTGGCGAGACCGGCGGGGGTGAAGTCCTCGGCCAGCATGGTCGTGTAGCTGTCGGCGGGGAACTTGCGCCCATAGGAGCGGGTCAGCGTCCGCATGAGCGGTGGGAAGTGGCTCAGTGCCTGCTGCACGGCGAGGATGCGGTCGGTCTTCTTGGCGGTCGGCGCCCAATTGTCGTAGTTCGGAGCGGCTTCCGGTGTCGGGTCGATGAGGACGAGCCCAGCTGGCGACAGCGATTCGGCGGCGCGACGGATGATCAGCCCACCCATGCTGTGGCCCACCAGGATCACCCGCCCCGGCGTGAGCGCCTGGACCAACGCCACCAGGGTGGCCGCCATGTCGTCGATGGTCTGCGGTTCGGCGGCGCTGCCACTGCGGCCGCGACCGGCCCTGTCGTAGGCGACGGTACGCGCGATGTCCCCCAGTAACGGCACCACCCGATCCCAGAGTGTCCGCCCGGCGCCCCCACCGGATTCGAACACCACCCAGGTGTCCCCGGTGCCGGACTCTTCGAAGTAGATCTCGGTGCCTTTCACCATCATTCGACGCCCCGGAACATCCCGCATCGCGGTCACCCTTCCATTCAATACCAACTTTGGGAATGATACCAAATGTGGGATAGTTGCGGTATGGACCCGACCGAGTTGCTGCTCCACCCGGTGCGGTTGCGCATCATCCACGCACTGTCCGGCGGCCGATTACGCACCGCAGGAGAGTTGTGCGACCGCATGCCCGATGTGCCCCGGACTAGCGTCTACCGGCAGCTCGGCCTGCTCACGGAGGGCGGAATGCTCGAGATCGGTGACGAGCGACGCGTGCGCGGCGCGGTGGAACGCTCCTACCGATTGCGACCCGACCGCCCGACCGTCTCCCCCGAGGCGGGCAGCGCGATGACCCCGCACGATCACCGCCAAGGGTTCGCGGCCGCCATGGCCGTGCTGATCGCCGAGTTCAACGCCTACCTCGATCAAGCCGACGCCGACCCCGTCGCCGACGCGGTCGGCTACCGCCAAGCCACGCTCTGGCTCAGCCCCGAGGAGCTCGACATCATGCTCACCGGCTTCCGCGACCTCGTCGCACCCCTCGCGGCGAACCAGCCCGGGCCGGGCCGCAGACCGTACTTGATCAGCCCGATCCTTTTCCCAGGGGAGAAACCAGCATCGCCGAGTTGACAGTGCTACCGCACGTTCGCCGCACCCGGCACGCCGACAGCTTCGGGACTCCGAGGCCCCAGGTATCGCCACGGATTGAAACTTCGATTGTTGCAAGCGATTCGCTGCTGGTCATCCACGACGTTTGCAGATCCTGGGTCCCGGTCCGGCTCGCAAGCTCGCTGTGCCGGCCTGAGTCAAGGCTCGGCAACAAGATCAGCGAGCTCAGTGCGGGTAATCGGGCAAGGAAGGCCGCCCACTGGACATCCGCTCATAGCCGCATACCGAGCGAACGACCCCAGCCGACGCGGGGTGCGCGGTGGTCTCCGATGCGCTAGCGCAGCGCCGATCGCCGACAACTCGGTGACTTTCAGCAGTTCACGCCATGGTTTTTACCTGCCGAATGCCTACCGGCCTGATCCGAATCTCTGGTCCATCGGCCGTCAGGGTGTTCGGGTTGTGGAGCGTTAGGCCCACTGAATATGGCAGCTGCAGGTCATCGACCTGCGGCTTCCCTATTGTGTGGCATTGCGCGAACACATTGCGGGGGTGACCGGTACGACGTGCCCACGCTGGCCCGCATCCTGGACCGGCTGGAGAACCTGTCAGGCTGACGGGCTGAGGTTGTCCATGATCAGGCCGAGAGTGAACGCGAACCGGTCGGGCCCGGTCCCGGAGGTCAGCTCGGCGGCATAGCGCCGGGTCTGCGGAAACGTGTCGGCGGGCAGCGCGGTGAACCGGCGCACCAGCTCCGCACGGCTGACGATCCACTCCTGATCCGGGTGTTTCCGCCGATTCTGGACCAGCGACTGCTCTAGGGCGTAAGCGCTGACGTAGAGGGACAACGCGTCCAGCACCCAGGCGGCGGTCCGCGGTTCGATTCCGCCCGCGAGCAGGATCGCGAACATCCCCTCCCTGACTCGCAGCGCCTCGAGGTTGGTGGGGACCATGGCCAGTGCAGCGCGCGAGACCCCGGGGTATTTCAGGTACTGGTCGCGGATCTGTGTGAACACGTCGAGGAGCTGTCCGCGCCACGTGGCCGGGTCCGGTTCGGGAAGCGCGATCTCGGCGCTGAGCCTGCCGACCAGCAGATCGTCGATGTCGTCCTTGTTGACGATGTGTGCGTACAGCGACGAGGGCCCGGTGCCGAGCACCGCGGCGACCCGGCGGATGGTCAACGCGTCGTAACCCTCGGTGGCGACGACCTCCAGCGCGGCATCGGTGATCCGGGCGACCGTGATGGGCTCCTTGCGGGGTGAGGACGCCGCGGCGTCCTCGGTGGATTGGGCGTGACGAGCCGCTCGGCGTTGTCGGGGATCGGCGGGCATGCCGGCCACTATAGCTTGACGCGAACTTAGTTCGTCAAGTAGAACATAGTTCGTTAGAGTAGAACTAAGTTCGTATGGAGGTGTGTGGTGCGAGTTTCCATTGCCGGAGCCGGTCTTGGTGGCCTGTGCCTGGCGCAGGGTCTGCGCGGGGCTGGGATCGAGGCCGCGGTGTACGAGCGGGACCCGGCGATCACCGCCCGGTTCCAGGGCTACCGGCTGGTCCTGAACCCGGTGGGCTTCGAGGCGCTGCGCAGCTGCCTACCGCAGCGCTGGCACCCACTGCTGGACGCCATTGTCGGCGACGCCTACGGCGAGCGGCTGATCCTGGACCCACAGCTCAACCAGGTCGGTGAGCTCGGCCCCAGCCGGACCGGGATCGTGGTCGACCGGCATGTGCTCCGCCACCTGCTGCTCACCGGCCTGACGGTGCACACCGGGGCCGCGCTGACCGGCTACGACCTGCTGCCGGACGGCCAGGTCGAAGCGCGGTTCGCCGACCGCGACCCGGCAACGGCAGACCTGCTCGTCGGAGCCGACGGCGTCGGCTCCGCCGTCCGATCGGTGCTGTCCCCGCAGACCACCCCGACCGCCACCGGGGTCCGGTTCGTCATCGGCCGCACACCGCTGACCGGGCGGTTTGCCGGACTGTCTCGGGCGTTCGGTTCGAAGATCGCCGGAGACAGGGTGAGCCTGCTGCTCGGCGCGATGCGGTTCCGTACCCCGCCGAAGGAGGCGGCCGAGGCGCTGGCACCCGAGGTGACCCTGCCCGATATCCGCGACTATGTGCGCTGGGCCATGATCCTGCCGCCGAACGGCTCGCTCGGCACCGCGACCCCACAGGAGGCCGTGCTGTCCAGGATGCCGGGCTGGCACCCGGACCTGCGGGCGCTGATCGAACAGGCCGATCCGGACAACAGCACCCTTCTCTCCATCCGGGTGGTCGAGCCCGGCGAACGCTGGGCGCCGGGTCCGGTCACGCTGCTCGGCGACGCCATCCACGCCACCGCACCGACCGGCGGCAACGGCGCCAACACCGCCCTGCGCGACGCCGACCTGCTCCGGCGCTGCCTCACCGGAGGCCGCGACCTCCTCGGCGCGGTCGGCGACTACGAGCGCCAGATGTTCGAATACGGCGCCGAGGCCGTCCGCTTCAGCCTCGAGGCGCTGCCCGCCATCGCCTCGCAGACAGAACCGGCCTGACGCAAACCGTGAAAGCCCGGCTTCCTGCTCGTTACCGGGGTAAAGATCGTTCGTTAGGTCGGGCGAGGCGCCAGTCCGGTGATCAGGTCCCATGCCACGATGACTCGACGACACCATTAACGAAAAGGGGTCGACGCGCGCTCGACCAGATCGGGCCGAGGACCACACCCAGCAGGACCGCATGGCAGCTCCACAACACCAGCCGCTGCCAGCGCGCCGACGCGCCCACACAGTCGCCGCGTCCCCGCAGCAGCAGCACACGCACGTACTCGATGACGTACATCGCGGCCACGGCCACATCGCAATCGTCGCCGGGTGCGGATCTACCGTCGTTCTTCGCCAAGCCCGAACCGAACGGTCGCATGGTGGCCGTCGGCGTGATGGCCACGCAAACCCTCCGATTTCGCACCCATCAGAAGCACTTGAAGACGTGTTGCGATGACCACCTGACCCCGCGACGTCAGGCTGTCGACCGGGCGACCGATCGGCTTGTCGCCGAGCTCGGGGAACGCGGTCATGCCGCGGCCTGTTGTCAGGTCTCTGGAGGTCGCGGCTGCCGATGGGAATAGAACGTGGAGTCTTTGCGGGCGATCTCGCTGACGCGGTTTCCGATGTCGGTGGTGAGCAGGCCATTGCAATCGATACCGAACTGGCGCGCGAGAGTGGGTCCATACAGATCGACGGTGGTTTCGGTGAGCTCGGCCAGCACCTGAGCCGCCGAGCGCCCGCACCGCCAGCCACGAAAAACTACGGCGCCCCCGATCGGTGCGGCCGGCCACCACCAGGGTGTGACCACCAGGTACAACAATCCCCACCCGACCAGCCGGGCAGCCGCAGCGTAGGAGTCCAAGGCGGTGGCGAGATCGGAGCGTGCGCTGTCGGGAAGGACGGTCCACAGCCGCGGCCAGGTCGGCGAGAGATCGATGCCGTATTTCTCATGAACACGTTTGTCGGCTGCCTGAAGTCTGTCACCGATCCACATCGGACGCGCCGCCCGAACAGGGCTGATCGCCATGCATCGCGCTCGCGCTCGTGCGACCGCGCTGGACCCGGGATCGGTGGCTGAGCCGGCGATCGATCGCTCGAACTCATCGAAGGCCTTGTCCCATCGGTTGGTGCGTCGCTGCGCCAACCAGCGTGTCGCCCAACTGGTTCCGTGTGCTGTCCACACGCGATCGACCAGAGTTCCGAGCCAGTCGGCGATCAGGCCGACGACAGCGGCTGCGCCGAGCAGCGTCGCCACCGTGATCGCGGCTACCGTGGGACGTTGTCCACTGGTTCGATTCGCGAGCGAGTTGATCCAGGCGTCGGCTGCGTGGAGATCAAGCGCGGATCGCTGTCCGAGGACCGCTGCGGCGATCACCGCGCCGCACCACAGCAGTCCGGGCAGAACGAGCAGCGTCAACCAGCGTTCGGCCAGTTTCTTGCTGAGTTCGCCGAGGAAGGTGGTCATGTGGTGACGGTTCCGGCGATCAGCGGCAGTCCGGTCATCGCGCAGGTCGGGGTAAGGCCGATGTCGAGGGTTCTACGGTGGCACGGCCGTGGGGCAGGGCAGGTCCACACCGGATACGTCGAATGTGTGTGGCCGCTGCCGGGCAGTGGCCGGTAGGTGCGTCTGGGTGTGGTGAGGCCGTCGATGCCGTTCAGTGCGAAGGCGTGGTCGAGGGAGTCGAGCGCGGTGGCCAGCTCTGCGATGCGATGTCCGCAGCGGACGGCGTCAACGATGTGTGTGAGCGGTTCTGTGGCATCGAATCTCGCAGCGAGTTCGACGAAGTTTGTCGCCTCGTATCGTCGGCACAGCTGGTCGAGCCGCGCACGCGTGATCGCAGCGTCCGGTGGGGTAGACGGGTCCATGTCGAACGTCCTCACGGTGTCGTTGTCAGTGTGGATCGCTGTGTGCGGCAAGGTAATCGAGGCCGACGCGTAGTCTCCAGGCAAGCATCCCGCGATGGGGATGGGTGGGGTCGGTCGATGCGACGACTGTGCGCAGGACGGTGACGTATTCCTCGATGTCACTGCGCTGTGAAGTGTGCATGTACCGAATGAGCAGTGTGCCCGACAGTGCGAGTCGGCGGTGTTGTGGATCGGTGTCGCCGGCGGTGGACAGCCCTTCACGGCAGTATCGGACGGCGTCGTCGAGCAACGCCGGGTCTGCGGGAGTTGTGCTGAAGGGGCCGTTTTCGCGTTCGAACTGTGTGCCGAGCGCATCGCCGAGGTCTGCCAGGCAGTCGGGTCGGCGAGGGTCGTCGCCGGGCAGTGCGTCGAGCACTTCCCGCAGTGTTCGGACCGCTTCGATCGCGATCGCTGGTTCGAAGATGGAGTCCACCCTGTCGGCGAGGATCACGCCGAGGGTGTGGCCGGCTGCGAGCCACGCGGGCCCGTGCCCGATCTTCTGTCTCCCACGGCGCAGGAACTGTTCGAACTGTTTGATCGGCTCCTGTTCGTAGTCGTTCATTCGTCCATAGGCGGGATGGCCGAGTTCGCCCAGTGGCCTGTCACCGATCGTCACCGCGAGTGGCGCGAATCCTGCTGTGTTGTACAGAGCGGTGCGAAACAGATCGGCGGCCGCGGTCAGGTCCGATGGTTCGCAGGTGGATTCGAAGTTGTGCTGCAATGCTTCGGCGAGGTCGAGGACACGGTCGATATGGCGTGGATCGGCTGCGGTGGATCCGGCGATCGCCGTGCGCGCGGCAGTAACGGTATCGGTGTGCGAGGGGGCCTGCTGGGTGGGGCCGGTCTGCTTTGCCGGTTGTGCACCGTTGTTGTTCCTGCTGAACGGATTCCACCTGATCATGTTGGCCCCCAGTTCATTCCGCGTCATCCCGCAGAGAACACCACTATCGTTGACGGTGTTCGATTGCGCAACCAATGCGGTGGGGGAGAGTGGCGTGAGTTTCGCAGCGATGGAGAACGAGCTTGCGGTAGCGTTACTTCGGCAGTATTCGCAGACGGGCGATCTCGGCTTGTTACCCGAGGCCGCTAGGTCGTTGCGGATTGCGGTCGCGGATCGTTTCGCCGGTCCCGTGGAGCGCGTCGAGTATCTGTTCAATCTGGCCTACACCCTCGAGCGGCAACTCGAGGACACCGAGCAGATCGATGATGCCGACCTGACGGACATCGCCACCGAATGGGTCGTGACGTGCCGTGAATTCCACCATCTGCTGCGCGGGAACGGCCTGTGTTCGCGCGACCACCTGGACATGTTGCTCAGGGCGCTCTGGGGGTTGTACGGCATCACCAGGAACAGGGATCTCCTCGCCGAAACCATCGCAGCCTGCCGAGATGCCCTAGGGCGCCTACCGGCCGATCGCTCCGACCGCACGGAGTTCATCGAATTTCTCTACGACGCACTTCGGTTGTGGCAGAACGCAACCGGAGATTATTCGAACTTCGACGAAATAGTGGAGCTCGACCGAATTCTCGCACCGAAACGCCGGATCTACGATGTCCGAACAGGCAGGCAAACCATTGCCTATCTCGACCTGTCAGTGATCGATGGCGATCCGACCGTGGTGGATTCGGGCGAACAGGTGCGGGTGCTCGCCGCGGGGAAGATGGCGCAGGTCGCACTCGAGAACGCCATCATGGAGGCGTCCCGCACGCTCGAGCGGTTGCCAGCCGGGCATCCGCAGCGTGGAGTCGAACTCACCGAACTCAGCGTCCTGTGCAGGATCCTCTACACGGAGGTCGGCGACTATCCGGTCCTGATCGAGGCGGTCGCGGCAGCCCGTGCTGCCGTTGCCGAAACGAGGGAGGGAACCAGTGAGCGTGGGCTGGCCTGCCTGAGCTTGGGGCAAGCGCTGGACCAGGTGTACGTCCGCACCCGCATGGCAGGTGCGCTCGATGAATCGATACAGGTCGTGCGACAGGCCACCGAGCTCGTGTCGTCCACGGAATCGATGTGCCCGTCGGCTCACCTGACACTGGCCATTGTCCTGGGCCGGCAGTACGAACGAACTCGTCGGGCGGAAGTCCTCGACGAAGCGATACGCACGACCAATATGGCACTCGGTCATGTCCGCGCCGACCACCCCGAGTGGGCGCAGTTGATGGGCGACATTTCCGAGGAGTTCCGCAAACAGTACGACCTCGGCGGTGATTCCCACCTGCTGGCCATGGCAGTGGACCTCGCCAGGGATGGCGCGTCGGCCACGCCCGAGGATTCGCCGAGACGTGCCTACAACCTGAACAGGTTGAGCAGGACACTGGTTCAGGACCACCAGAGGTCCGGTTCTCTCGACTCCCTCGATGAGGCGATCCGGTGGGGCCGACTGTCGCTGTCGGCCACTGTTGTCGGCACGCCCTTCCGGACTGTCGTGCAATCCGGTCTCAGTGCGGCATTGGTTCTCCGATACCAGCGCACGAAACAGTTGCCGGCGTTGGAGGAAGCCATCACGCTGGAACGTGCTGCGCTACGCGGCACTCACGCCGACGACTCGGACAGAGTGATCCTGCTGAGCAATCTCGGCGAACTGCTCCGGATTCTTCACCGGCACACGCAAGCACAGGCCTGCCTGGCCGAGTCGATCCGATATGCCCGCGAGGCGGTGACGGCTGGCGGTGAGAACGATCCCAATCTCGCCGGTTTTCGGTGGCGACTCGTACGCAGTCTGCTTCAGACGGGCGAACCCACCGCGCCGGACTGTCTCGATGAAATATCGGACAATCTGATATCGGCATTCTCGTCGGATTCCGCGACCCTCACGATGCGTATCACCGCCGGTAAGACGCTGTGCACCTTGTACATCGAAGCCGGAGTGCCCGACTGGGTGCTGATGATGCTCGAACAGACGATTGAACTGCTGCCCCGGCTCGCACCCCGATCGCTGGCTCGGTCCGACCGCGAGCGAAGTATCGAAGAAGCGACGGGTCTGGCTGCGTTGGCGGCAATCGCGGCGATCGATGCCGGGCTACCACGCCGGGCAGTCGAACTGCTCGAGCAGACCCGAGGAATCCTGATCGGTCAAGCCATCGACGAGCGCAGTGACGTCTCCGATCTCTCCACGGCCGCACCGGAACTGGCGGCGCGATTCCATGACCTGCGCCGGCAGCTCACTGCCCTGGAGTCCTCCCGGGACGACAAATACCAGATCGGCGCAGAACGGCGCCGACTCGACAATAGGTGGCACGACCTCGTTCGCGAGATCCGCTCGCTAAAAGGATTCCGGAGGTTCCTGCAACCGCCGGATTACGACGAGCTTCGGACCGGAATCCCAGGCGGGGTGATCGTCATGGTGTATGCCGGGATCCGAAACGGTGGCGCGGTGATCCTGCGATCGGAGGAGGACACCCCCGATCTCGTGCCGCTGCCGGGATTGACCGCCGACACGGTTAAGCAGCAGGTGGCCGTGCTGCGCGGCGCGCTGGAGGCCTGCGACGGCGACGATTTGGAAGGTCGCGCCCGAGGTGAATCGGCGCTGCACGAGTTGCTGGAGTGGGAATGGGACATGATCGCAGCGCCGGTGCTGAGGCGTCTGGGTGAGGTCGAGCACATCCGGTGGTGTCTGGTCGAAAATCTGGCGCAGCTACCGATCCACGCTGCCGGACACCACCGAGGCGCGCCGGGCGGAACACTGTTGGATCGCGTGGTTTCCTCCTTCGTGGCCACAGTCAGGGCAACCGTCCACGCGGCCGCCCGCCCGCCCGTTGCTGTGAACTCCTCGATGATCGTGGGCACGTTCCACGCCGACGGCACCGAGGTGCTGGCACACGCGGAGCAGGAAGTTCGCCTGCTGGAAAGACTGCTGCCGAACGCGCATTCGCTCGAAGGCGCACATGCGACCTACCGATCGGTGACGAGCGAACTCGCACACCACGCTGTCGTGCACTTCGCATGCCATGGCATCGCCGATCCGGACGATCCCGCGGCCGGGAGACTGCTGCTGCACGACCACCGATCAACGCCTCTGACCGTCGCAGCGATCGCCCAGTTGGACCTTCCCGGAGCAGAACTGGCGTACCTGTCGGCGTGCAGCAGCGCGCAATCGACCAGCCGCCTACCTGACGAAATGATCCACCTCGCCGCTGCCGTGCACATGGCCGGGTTCCGTCAAGTGGTCGGGGCGCTGTGGCCGATCGACGACGCGGCGGCTTCGACACTGGCCATCGACTTCTACTCCGAGATCCTCATCGCCGGCACCGGAACCATCGATGTTTCACGATGCGCGGAGGCGCTGACCACGGTGGTCCGTCGAATGAGAAACAAATACCCTGCGCTGCCCAGTAGATGGGCCAGTCATGTGATCTTCGGCAGTTGAACCCGTTTGCTTCGCGGCCGATGCGCTGGTCGGAACTCGACCGTGGGACGACGGCGGCCGACAACCGATGTCGGGTAGACGATTCAGCACCGGTGAGACGCGCGGTGAATGAACATGCCAACGCACTTACATGTAGCCCGCGTACCGCGCAGGAATTTGCTGTTCGAGCGGCGCGGATGTCGTAGCCATGTTCGGCATTTGGGTGGCGGCCATAGGACGC
Source organism: Nocardia vinacea NBRC 16497 (assembly GCF_000308835.1). Lineage (GTDB taxonomy): Bacteria > Actinomycetota > Actinomycetes > Mycobacteriales > Mycobacteriaceae > Nocardia > Nocardia vinacea. The sequence continues at coordinate 15,070 of NZ_BAGN01000108.1, forward strand.
CGAGCAGACGGCGATCCAAACGCACCGCTATTCGTCGACCTATCGGCAGCCCTGTCGTCGTGTCCGGTCATCGGGCACTACCGCCCGTCATCTGCCGGGTACCGACAGGGCGGATCATGACGTCCGGCCCGTCTACCAGAGCGCCCGGTTCGTATGTTGGTATGTCAGGCGCACAATCAGGGAAGCCGCATGTCAGAGACATGCGGCTTCTTACATTGATCTGCTGTTCGGCTCCTCGAACCGCTTCTGACCTGGGTAAATGCCACCTTCCGAAGGTTCGAGTCGCCTGAGGTATCTGGCTGTGGTGCAGACGGTTATCAACAGTGGCGTTCGGAAGAGGTAAAACGATCTTCGAGCCTGGCGTCCCGGGGCGCCGGTACTGTGGCTCGGCTTCGCGCATCCCTAGGACGCTGCCGAATAGGGCGGCGTGTTGACTCCGGCCCTGTGGCCGGAGTCAACACGGATGGTGGGGTGCAGGGTGAGGGCGGCTCGGATCCGCAGTTGATGGATGCTGCGGCGTTGGTGGGGCATCTGGTGCCGGTGGGTAGCGCGTTCGCGTTCCTGGGCGAGCATCGCCGGGCGGTGCTCCCGGCGGTGATGTTCGAGGACCTGTTCGCGAGTAGGACCGGGCGGCCGAGTCTGCCTTGTGAGGTCGCCGCCTCGGTGATGGTGTTGCAGGCGCTGCATGATCTGTCCGACCGCGAGACGGTGCAGGCGGTGCGGTGCGACCTGCGGTGGAAGGTGGCGTGTGGCCTGTCGTTGGACGATGAGGGGTTCGATTCGTCCACGCTGACCTATTGGCGGCGACGGCTGGCGAAATCGGAGCAATCGGATCTTCGACGCGGTCCGTGCGGTGGTCGCCGAAACCGGTGTGCTGCACGGCAAAACGAAGCGGGCTCTGGATTCGGTGGTGCTCGACGACGCGGTCGCCACCCAGGACACCGTCACCCAGCTGATCGCTGCGGTCCGTCGGGTTCGCCGCGAGGTTCCTGGAGCGGCGGCGGTGATCGCCGAGGGATGCTCGGCGCACGACTACGACGATCCCGGCAAGCCGACGATCGCCTGGGACGATAAGGCCGCACACGAAGAGTTGATGTCGGCGCTGGTCAACGATGCGACCACGGTCGTGAATGCGTTGGTGGGCAACGCATTCGACGAGGACGTGGCCATGAAGGCCGAGCAGGCGTTGGCGTTGTTGGCCTTGATCGTCGGTCAGGATGTCGAACCGGCCGAGGGCTCCGATGGCACCGACGGACGATGGGGCATCGCCCGCAAAGTCGCCGAGGACCGTGTGATCTCGGTGATCGACCCCGATGCTCGTCACCTCCACAAGACCGTGAGTTCACGCCAGGACGGCTACAAGGCCCACATCGCGGTCGAACCGGACACCGGTTTGATCACCGCTGCCACCCTGACCAAGGGCGCCGGAGCCGACAACGAGGCCGTGGTCGCGACAGGCCTGCTCGATCAGGACGATTGTGTGCGAGAAGTGTTGGGCGACAGTGCCTATGGCACCGGCGAGCTGCGTGCGGAACTGGCACGACGCGGTCACACCGCGATCATCAAACCGCTGCGGAGACGCCGCGCGGTCGAGGGCGGATTCACTATCGACGACTTCACCGTCGACGAGGAGGCGGGCATGGTGACCTGCCCGAACGGTATCGTCGAACGCATCGCCGCCAAACCGCGGTATTCGTTTGTCCGGCTGGTTTACTCGGTCTGTGTCGCAGATTCGGTTCATCGGCGGGAATGCCTACAGATGGGGATCGTGGTGAACACGACACCGAAGTTCGCGCCGCTGACCGCTACGCGGGCGCTGAGGAACTTCTCCCGCAGGCACCGGCGGACGGCGGCGGCCAGTTCGATGGGGGTCGTCGGACAACTCCTGCGGACGGCCGGGCATGGCGCGGCGGAACAGGTCGCGGATCTCGGTGCGGTTGCGGTGGACCGCGGGCACCAGGATGTGGGTGGGACGGTAGCCGCCGAGCTGGACGATAAGTTCGGCGAGGTTGGTCTTGATCGGCGCGCCGTGAAGCCACATGGGCGCGCGGAATGCATTGTCGGGCTGTGCTAGTCGCCGGTCAATGCTCGGGCGTCCGGGTTGCCGCGGCCTCGGACGCGACATTTTGGATGAGGCGCAGTAGGGTGCGAGCAGCGGCCGGCGTGAGGTCAGGTGGATCCTTCGGGACGACGACTCTGAGTTCCGTTGATCTCGCGCTGTCGTGCGATAGGCATGTGGGCGTCGACCGGGCGGTCTCGACCGAGGAGTCGACTGGGCGAACATTCCGCATAAGGCCCCTTCTGATCGGCGTGGCGAGCGGGGCCGTATCCCAGATTGAGTGAAGCCCTCGACCGATATCTACAGAGCTGGAAAGACTTCCGTGATATGACTGTCGATGATTCATCGGGCTGACGTGCCGGTTTCTTAGGATTCTCTCAGCTGAACCCGAATTGGACCCCCACAGGGCTCCCCACCTGCGGTTATGCACTGATTCGGCTCGATCGCCGTCACCCACCCTTTCTGCATAACCGCAGGTAGAACGGGTGACGTGACGTACTGTCTGTGTCCGGAGGGGGAATCGGCCAGTACGCCAACCTGCTGCGACACCGAAAACTGCTGTTCATCGGCAAATAGCGGCGGCGTGACGGTATCACGATGCCCGGCGCTGAACAGCAATTTCCTAGGAGGCTGTGATGATTGGTTCGGGGTCCTGCTCTGCTCGTTCGTCGTAGGCGTATCGGGCGGCGAGTACCTCGTCGGCGGGGTTTGGCTGTAACGGAGCAGAGGACTCACCCGCAATCCGCACCTGGGTTGAATCTCTGGGAGGACGGAGGCGAAAAGCCAGGAGTCCAACATCGAAGACATGGGGCACTTCTTTCGCACCCTGTCCACTGATTCTCCCAACATCCATAAAAGCCGATCCTGGCTGTTTGCGCCACAACTGCGGGTGTGCGCGGTCCCTGCCAGTGTCGGTCATGACCGAGCCCGAGCAGCTCGCCAGGCAAGCCAAGCTGATGGAGTCCTACGGCGCGCACTGCGTCTACGTCACCGACTCCGGCGGACGGCTGACGATGAACGACGTGACCGCCCGGGTGCGCGCGTATCGCGATGCTCTCGATCCGGCCACCGAGATCGGCATCCACGCCCACGAGAACCTCTCGCTTTCGGGCGCGAACTCCGTGGTCGCGGTCGAGGCTGGGGTCTACCGCGTCGATGCCTCACTGGCCGGACACGGCGCAGGCGCCGGGAACTGCCCGATCGAGGCGTTCGTCGCGGTCGCGAACCTGTCGGGTTTCGAGCACAACTGCGATGTGTTCAAGCTGCAGGACGCGGTGGACGACATCGTCCGGCCGCTGCAGGACCCGGCCCGTCCGAGTCGACCGCGAGACCCTCACGCTGGGTTACGCGGGCGTGTACTCCAGCTTCCTGCGGCACGCGGAGGTCGCCTCGCCGCGGTACGACGTCGACGTGCGCGACATCCTGATGGAGTGCGGGCGGCGGCGCCTGGTCGGGGGCAGGAGGACATGATCGTCGACATCGCCCTCACCCTCGTGTCCGGCCGACAGGGAGAGCCGAGCGGACGCTGCTGCTCGACCGGGCCGCGTCCTGCTGAATCGGCCGCGACGACGGATGGCAGGGATGATGCGCTGACCAGAAACCTGATCGAGCTCGTCATCACCGCCCTCGCCCTCCTCGAAGGTATCGAAGCCTGGAAAAGCGACGCCTGCGCAACATCAGTCGGCATGATCCTGGACAGCGAGAACGACAACCGAATCGAGACCGCGAGGAACAACTGAAAGCGACCCGCAAAGGCCACATGAGGCTCTTCTTGATGCCGTCTCACAACGCGTCAACTGCGCCGTGGCGCCCACGCGGCTGTCCGGTGGTCCATGACTGGCGTCCGAACTGAACTGTACAGGTGTCTGTACTGGTATCTAGTTGTCGTGGTAGCGTCACCGGCATGGGACGTGTAGGCGGCAAAGTCGCGTTGATCAGTGGTGGATCACGGGGGATGGGCGCCGCTCACGCCAGGTTGCTGGTAGCCGAAGGGGCATCGGTCGTCATCGGCGATATCCTCGATGACGAGGGCAAGGCGCTCGCCAGCGAGCTCGGCGCCGCGGCGAGGTTCGTGCACCTCGATGTCACCGAGCCCGAGCAGTGGAAATCCGCGGTGACGACCGCGGTGCAGGATTTCGGCAAGCTCGAAGAGGTGGCGACGTTTGTGTTGTTCCTGGCCAGTGACGAATCGTCCTACGCCACCGGATCCGAATTCGTGGTGGACGGCGGCCTGGTCACCGTTGTCCCGCACAAGACGTCCTGATTCCGGTAACACGATCCGAGCGTCGACAGTTGGTGGATCGGCACCGCGGTGCGAGAAGAGGCGATAGGTGTCGATTGATCCACGCGTGCCTGTGACCGTCGGTGCCTGACAGGGTGGCGACAGTGTCGACGGTCCGGGCTATCGGCAGATGTCGTCGGTCGAGTTGGCCGCCGAGGCGGCTCGGTGCGCACTCGAGGACACCGGTGCGGGGTTCGCTGATGTGGCCGCATCGACCGAGTTGATCGCGGATGTCCGGCAGTTCGAGATCTCGGCTCCGGTGCCCGCGCCGTTGGGTCGTTCCGACAACTACCCGCGCTCGGTCGCGCGGCGGTTGGGCATCGAACCGGCCCGCGCGGTCCTCGAGGTCGTCGGCGGACAGGGACCACAGCCTCTGGTCACCGAGTTCGCGGGTGCGATCGCGGCCGGACGGTTGGGTTCGGTACTGATCGCGGGCTCGGATGCGGTATCGACCGAACGCTTCTATTCCGGTCGTGACGACAGACCCGACTTCACCGAAAAGGTGCCGGGGCAATTGGAGGGTCGCGGTTTCGGATACGAGTCGTTCGGGCTCGATGAGATCACGACCTTCGATCTCTACAGCTGTTTCCCGATCGCGGTCTTCAACCTCTGCGACGGCACCGGGCTGTCAACCACGGATCCCCGCGGGCTCACCGTCACCGGCGGTCCCGGCAACAACTATTCGATGCACGCCATCGCGGAAACCGTCGGCCGCACGCGGGACCAGCCGGGGGCGTTCGGATTGGTGGCGGCCAATGGCGGCATCATGAGCAAATACTCCGTCGGGGTGCACTCGACCGTATCCGCCGATTGGGAGCCCGACAACAGTCTGCGATTGCAGAGCGCCGTCGCGGCGGCTCCGGGCACCGCTCATCGATCGCTGGCCGACGGGCCGGCCCGGATCGAAACCTATACCGTGCGCCACGCATTCGAGCCGCGCACCGGAGTGGTCATAGGGCGGTTGCATGCCGACGGCAGCCGGTTCCTGGCGACGATGTCGCCCGAAAGTCTCGTCACGGTCGATGATCCGATCGGCCGCGACATCATCGTCACATCGAGCGAGCAGGGCAACACGGCGGCCATGGTGTCGTGAGTAGCACAGCAACACCGGATTCGCCGAGGATCGGAGAGAAATGATCGAAACAGCACGAACCACAATGGATTCCGCGACCCGCCTGCGGCTGCCGACCCACAACGGCCACGCTCTGCTCGCCGGGCTCCGCCGGCACCGCCGCGAGCCGGTCATGACACTTCGCGACACCGTGCTCACCGGCGCCGACGTACTCGACGCCATCAGCCGCTACGTGTCCGCCTTCGCCGAACACGGCGTCGTGACCGGCACCCCCAGCGCGCTGCTGGCGCTCAATCGCCCCGAGGTGCTGTTCATTCTCGGCGCCGGTCAGGTCGCCGGACACCGGCGGACCGCGCTGCATCCGATAGGCGGGCTGGACGACCACGTCCACGTCCTCAACGACGCCGGCATCACCAGCTTGGTGATCGACCCGCAACTGGCGTTCGTCCAGCGGGCGCAAGAACTGGTCGATCGGGTACCCGCGCTGGACAAGGTGCTCGTCCTGGGCCCGGTACCGGCGGAATTGTCCGATGTGGGCATCGACTTGATCGCCGCCGCAGCACAATTCGCGCCGCAGCCGATCGAAGCGGTGGACCTGGCACCGGATGCCGTCATCTCGATCAGCTACACCGGCGGAACCACCGGCAAGCCCAAGGGCGTCATCGGCACCGCCGCCACGATGGCGACCATGACCCAGATCCAACTCTCGGAATGGGAATGGCCGAAGCGCCCGCGATTCCTGATCTGCACACCGCTGTCGCATGCCGGTGCGGCCTTCTTCCTGCCGGTCGTCGTCCTGGGCGGGCAGTGTGTGGTGCTGCCGCGTTTCGACGCCGGAGAAGTGTTGCGTGCCATCGAGGAACATCGCATCAGCGCGACGATGCTGGTGCCGTCGATGCTGTACGCACTGCTCGATCATCCCGATATCGACAGCCGGGATCTGTCGTCGCTGGAGACCGTCTACTACGGTGCCTCCGCCATCGACCCCGCCCGGCTGGCCCAGGCGATCGAACGTTTCGGTCCGATCTTCGCCCAGTACTACGGACAGTCCGAGGCGCCGATGGCCATCAGCTACCTCGCCAAGGGCGAGCACGATCAGGCCCGCCTGACCTCATGTGGCCGTCCGTCGGTCGCGCTGCGCACGGCGCTGCTCGGACCCGACGGCCGCGCGGTCGAGCGCGGCGAGGCCGGCGAGATCTGTGTCTCGGGTCCGCTGCTGGCCGGCGGTTACCTCAATCTGCCGGAGGTCACCGCGGAGACGTTCCACGAGGGCTGGCTGCACACCGGCGACCTGGCCCGCGAGGACGAGGACGGCTTGTGGCATATCGTCGGCCGCAGTAAGGACATGATCGTCACCGGCGGCTTCAACGTCTTCCCGCGTGAGGTCGAAGACGTCGTAGGAGCCCACCCGCGAGTATCCGGCGTCGCGGTCGTCGGCGTGGCAGACCCGCGGTGGGGCGAGGCGGTCACGGCCGTGGTCGTCCTCGCCCCCGGCACCTCGGAAGACCCCGCCGCTGTCGCGACCGTGATCGAGGAGATCGGGGCGGAAGTCAAGCGCCGCAAGGGTTCGGTACAGGCGCCGAAACATGTCCTCATCGTCGACGAACTGCCGCTGACCGGGCTGGGCAAGATCGATAAGAAGGCGGTCCGGGCCCACGCCGAGGCCGCACTCGGTATTTGAAATCCATTGGTGTAGAGGCGGTCGTCACAGGATTGCCTACTTGGTGGGGAGCGCGTTTTGCAGGCCTCCGACGTCGGTGATCTTCCAGCCCGAGTTGCGGTCGATGGTCAGGGAATAAGTGACAGTGGTTTGTGCGCCGTCGGGGTTCTGGGCGCTGGTGGAATTGACGTTGAGGTAGGCGTTGACCTTGTAGATACCGCCGGATCCGGACGTGACATCGGCAGACAATGGCGTCGCTTTCGATGTCCACTGCAGCGGAAGCAAGATCTGTTCGAGCTGTGGTGCGGTGGCATCGAATTTGGCTGCGAGTTGCGGGCTGGTGTTCGCTTTGAGGCGGCCGATCCAACCCTTGACGTCGTGGTAATCGATGGTCGATGCGTCGACGCCGTACTTCGACGCGATGTCTTCGGCGTGTTTGTCGTCCGCTGCGCTCGCGTCCCGGTTCGACAACGTGGATCGGGCCGAAAGGTACAACCAGCCGAAAACGATCGAGAGCGTCAGGAGGACGATGATCACCAGTGCGGTGAGCACGGTGGACAGCCGGATCGCCAGGGTGATAGTCCTCCTCCGGGATATGGCATCAGCCGTCGGGTCGTCCTCGGTCTCGACCTGAGCGTGCTTCTCATCTGTTGCGGTACCCATTTTCTTCTTCCTTGCCGTGCCGACCGGTAGTGTCCGGCTCAGTTATTTGACGTGGATGCGGAAATGCAAGGTCCCGTCGGGATCGATACTCTGGAGTGCCTGGCTGATCAGAGCGCTGATATCGACATGGGGTGAGCGGGCGACCGCATCGGTCACCACGGGCTGTAGTACGGGCGCCAGTGGGGCGAGGCCCGGGCCGATCTTGTTCAGCAGATCGGTCAGGTTGTCGAGGAACGGGACGAGTCCGTCACCGGTGAAATAGTTCGGCACCGGCTGCTTCTTGGACAGCACGGAACCCGATTCGACGATCTCGGTCAACGAGGTGCCGAACAAGCCGAGTTGCGGGCCGGCGGTACTCAGCGAGGGACCGAGCCAGTCCATGTTCGCGCCCATGGCCTGCATATCGGCGAACAGTTGCCGGATGGTGTCCGTGCGGCTGAGGAGGGTGGCGGCGAGCAAGTCGGAGGAGCGCTGCAGAGTCTGCATCGCCTGGTCCGTGCCTGCCAGGGCAGTGTCGAAGGTGCCGACCAGACGCGAAATCGACTCGGGGTGAATCTGATTCAGCAGCTCCACTGCCCGCGACGAAAGCTGAGTGATGGTCATCGGCAGCTGAACCCGATCGGTGGTGACGACGTGCCCGTCCTTCAGGTACGGTCCGGCATTACCTTTTCCGCCGCCGCTGGTCGTCGCGAATTCGATGTACGGCTCGCCGAGTGCCGACAATTGTTCGATATGGACGTCGCTGGTGACGGGGATGTGATAGGTCTTGTCGATTTTCAGCTGGACGAGCACTCCGGATGCCTGCTTGCGCACCGCCTCGGCGTTGCCGACCTGAACGCCGTCGAACAGCACCGGCGAATGCGGTCCGAGCCTACCGGAGTTGTCCAGATGCAGCGTGGCGGTGAAATAGGACTTTCGCGGATCGACATGCAGGACTCCCACCGTCATGTAGACGACACCGAAAACGAGGACCGCGGCGATCGCGGTGAGCGAAACGATCGAACGAATCTTCATCGGACCGCTCCGATCATCCGCAGGGCGTCGATGATGCGGCTGGTCTGTTCGTCCGGACTCATGCCCGCGACGGGCTCCGGTGCGACGTCGACGCCGATCAGGTTGATCTTCGGACCGTGGTCGACAAACGGGATGATCTTGTTCTGGATCAGATCGATCAGTTTCGCGAAATTCGACGGTGAGCCGGTGTCCAGCGGCGCACTGCCGAACAATACGGGGACAACCGCGCGCATCGCCCCGTCGGTCGAATCCAATACGGGGCCGAGCCATTTCGTGGATGGGGCGAAGGGTCCCAGCGCGGTGAGCACGAAGATGACGCCGATTTCGGCATTCATCACATCGGTGGTGTGCTGTACGCCCTCCGGGGTGAGCAGCGGATCCCACGTCGGCATATGGTTCAGCAGGCCATCGTCGACGGTGGCCTGGATACCACCGACCACCGCGTGGATCGAATCGGTGTGTGCCGCCAGGTCGTCGAGGTCCCTCCCCAGCACATCGGCGATCCGCGCGGTATCGGCCGGATTCTCGAGCATGATCCCGTTCATCTTGTGGACGATGTTCTGGATGTCGTTCACGGCTCCACTGCCGACGAATGTCGCCAGCTGGGCGAGGATGTCTTCGATCGGCAGCTGTTGCCGGGTATCGGAGAGCGGGATGGTGGCATCCGGCGCGATCTCGCCCGCGGTCGGCGCGGGCGGTTCGGTCAGGGCGATGTGGACGTCACCGAGCGGTGTCTCCTGCCGCAGTTGCGCGGTGGTGCCGACCGGGAGCCGGACCGAGGTGCGGATGGCGACATCGGCGATCACGTAGCCCTTGCGGGCCGGTGTGGTAGCGGTGGCGGGGACCGGATCGACGAGAATGACACCGGTCAGCTGCCCCACCCGCACGCCGTCCGCGATGACCTTGGCGCCCTGCGGAAGATTGAGCACATCGGCGAATTCGATGCGCAGGTGATAGGTCGGCCCGCCGACACCGGTGCCGGGCACGGGGATATCGGCAGGCTGGAAATCGCACGCCGTGGCCGGCACCGCGATCGTGGCGGCGATCAGCGCATGGGCGGCGATCCGGCGGGTGGTCAGGGACGGTCGTTTCATTTCGCGCTCACTGCCGCCAGCAGTACGGGGAGTGCCGGAACGGTCACCGCGCCGTTGCCGGTGGACTGGCACTGCTGCCCGGCAACGGCTTTCAAGGCCGCGCAGATCTGGTCGGTCTGCTGTTGGGGCAGGGCGAGTTTCGGCGGTGCGTAACCGATGGTGACCTGTCCGCCGACCGGATCGATCGCACCGGTGAAACCGGCGGCGATACTCGGTGCCATGCGGATGATGTCGGCGAGTGAGCCGACCCCGGACGAAATCAGTTGTGGTAGATCGGGGATGGTGTCCAGGGCCCGCAGTGCGGGGGACCCGAGGGTCATGATCACCTCGTTCAGTTCGGGCAGCAGCCCGGCGAGTGCGGCCACGAGATCGATCACGGGCGGGAAGGCCAAAGTGTTGATATCGCTGAAGGTCTGGGTCAGCCGCGGGATGATGGTCGCCAGATCGGACCAGCCGTTGTGGGCACGGTGGGCCAGATTGCTGAGATCGTCGAGGAGTTGGCCGAGATGGCCGACGGCCGCATCGGGGGATTCGAGCGCACGGCTCAGCTGCAGGATCAGGCTGTTGATCTGTTCCCCGGTGCCGTCGGTGGCGCGGTCGAGGGTATCGATGCCGTCACCGAGGGCGGTGCGCTGTGCCGGATCCTTATCGGAGTTGAGCTGATCGGACAGTTTCGCCAGGGCATCGAAGGTTTCCGAAAGGCTTTTGGGCGTCAGGGTTTTGGTGATGCAGGTGCCTGGATTCCAGCCCGCCCCTTTCGGTTCGGGACCGATGAGTGCCAGATTCCGATCGGCGAGGATGGTGTTGCTCACCGTCACCGCGCCCACGTCCGGCGCAAGCTTGCGGTCAGCGCGAACCGTGAACCGTACGCGTGCCGTTCCGCCCTGCGATTCGACGTCGGTGACCTTGCCGACCTGAATTCCCATGATCGTGACCGCGCTGTCCTGGTAAAGGCCGATGGCGTCGGGCATATCTGCGCAATAGCTGCGCACGGCCGGCTCGGACTTGGTGAGTTTCAGTCCGATACCGGGCGCCAGGACGAGGACGAGAATCACCGCCGCCGACATCAGCCCGCGCGACCCGAGGATCCTGCTCGACATCAACATCCCCCTCCGGGCACCGGCACACATATCCCGGTGATAGTGGCGGCGGACTGGTCGACGGTCACGCCGCCGCCGGGCTGGACGAAGGGCAGCAGGCGCTGTTCGAACGAGCGCAGGGAATCGAGGAGTGTGTTCATGCGGCCGCCGAGTTCCTGCAGTTTCGGGATCGCGTCGACGAGTGGCTGGGTCTGATCGCGCAGCGAGTCGTCCCAGATCCGGCCGAGCGGGGTGAACTTCTGCAGTAGCTGCGCGAGCCCGTGCAGCGCCCAGCTGAGCTGATCGCGGTTGTTGGCCACGATGTTCTCCAGCGTGCCGAAGGTTGTCATCAGCTGAACGAGGACGTCGGAATTCTTGTCGAGCGCCGTCAGGTATTCATCGCTCAGCGACAGCGTTTGGGATATGTCCGCGTTCTGTTTGTCCATGATGGCGACGATGTCGCCGACCGCGCGGATCGCGTTGCGAACGGAGTCCGGACTCTTATCGATCGAATCCGACAATACGGCGAGGTCCCGGCGGATGACGTCCCCGTCGGTGTTTCGCACGGGCTCGATGGCGTCCTGAAATGCCTGCGTCAGACGATAGGGGAGAATAACCCGCTGCATGGGGATGACCTTGTCGCCGAGCGGGCCGGTCCCGGCCGGTTGTACGGCCAGATAATATCCGCCGACAATGGTCAGCATGCGGACGGCCAGTGTTGTCTGATCGCCGACGAAGACATTGCTCTCGACAGTGAATGTCATCCGTACCCGGTCGGATAGCAATTCGAAAGACTTCACCTTACCGGCGGGAATTCCGGCGATGCGTACATCGTCGCCGATGCGGACGGCACCGGCCTCGGCCAGCTCCGCGGAATACGTACGCTCCGGTGTGGTTCCGACGATATTGACCACCCCGATGGTGGCGACAAGAATCAGTACCGCGATTATTCCGGAAATACCCCAACGCAGTTGTGCGCCGCGTTCGCTGCGGCTGGTGAACAGTGCTTGTAGGCGATGTCGCATTCGTGCGGCTATCGATGACATAGCGTGATCCTCTGTCCGGCGATGAGTACCTGCAGCGGCTCAGGTGCGACCGCAATGCCATGCGAGCAGGTCATATTCGCGTCGGGTCCGGTTGGCGGGATGGTCGACGCCATGGTCTGAATCAACCCCGGCAGCCGGCCGAGCACCTCGATGGCCTGGTGTGAATTCGGAAGTACCCGATGGAGCAGCTCATCGAGATCCTTGTTCTTCTCGCCGGTGACGCCCAGTACGCTCAACAGATCCAGGAGCGGCCGCAACATCGGCGGGATTTCCAATCCGAATTGGACGAGGCCGGGTAATTTATCGGTGATCGTGATGAACAATGCCGTCAGGTTATTCATCAGTCTCATCGCATTGCCGGATTTTCCGGCCATGTGGGCGGAAACCTGCGCGAAATTATTGACCAAGGTTGACAGCACCTGCTGACGATCGGAGGCATACCGGCTCAATCTATCGATGGCATCGAGGGCCGGTCCGATTCCGTTGCCGTCGCCCTGCAAGACGGCGAGCATACTGTTCGCGAATTGGTTCAGATCGTCGGGCGACAATTGTGTCAGCACCGGCTGCAATCCGTTGAACAGTGTTGTGATGTCGAATGCCGGGACAGTATGCGCAGTATCGAAAATCGAGGCCGGCTTGCGGCGGTCACCCGGCAGATCGGGCTGCTGAATTTCGAGATAGCGGAAGCCGGTGAGGTTCTGGTAGCGAACGGCGACTTTGCTTTCGGTGTACAGCGGGTGGCTCGTGCTCACCGTGAAATGGACCCGGGCGAGTGCACCGTCCAACTCGACATCGCGGACCTTTCCGACCTGCACGCCGTACAGGCGGACATCGTCGCCGAGTCGCAGTCCGTTCGCATCGGTGAAGATTGCGGTATAGGTGTCGGTACGGCCGCCGACCGGTCGTTCGATCAGCCGGAAGACGCCGACCAGGACGACGGCCATGGCGACGACCGAAATCATGATGCGGATCCAGAGCCAACGTGTCGACATCAGCGCCCTCCTGCGCCGGGTTGGTGAGCGAGAAGCGCCGACAGCGGTGCCGACAGTCCGGGCACGGTGGTGAGGTCGATTCGAGCGTCGAGCACTGGACCAGAAGGAGAGTCGTGGAATGCTGCGCGGAGCCGGGCGAACAGTTCACGCATATCGTTGCCGGAGGGTTCCGGTGTGTCGACCGAAGCGGCCACCTGATCGAGGATCGCGATGGCGATAGGCATCAACCCGCCGAAATAGCGCTGCGACGTGTAGAGCGTGTCGGTCGCCGCCGGGAGCATGAGAGTTTGCACCTTGGCGAACATCTCCGAGAAACGAGTGATGTCTTCCTCGGTTTGCAGCTGCTGGTTCGTCAGGTCCGAATGCAACAGTTCCGCGGCTCCGGCCAGCAGTGCGGGTACGCCGGTGAGGGCTGACCCGTACTGGTCGAGCAGGAACGACGGGAGCAGCTGTTGGGTTTCGGTGTAAGAGCGAAGGGTGGTGCCGATCGCCTGCAAAAGCGGGGTGAAGGCGCTGATGTCGTGTGACATCTTGTGCAGCAGATCGGTGAGCCTGGGGGTGAGTACGTCGTCGGTGAGCTGACCGGTGGACTCGAGTAGCGCGGTCAGTGTGGCATCTCGTACTCGGTCGGCATCGCGGCCGGTCAGATCGACCAGGGATCCGTCGCTCAGGGGTCTGCCGCCGTCGATCGAGTTCAGTTGCAGCGTGGTGATTCCGAAGAGATTGCCGGGTGCGTAGTCGATGGTCAGCGCGTCGGTCAGACCGAACAGCTGGGATTGCTGCAGGTCCAATCCGATGCGCTGGCGGCCGGATCCGGCGATGGCGACCGAGGTGACCGAGCCGACCCGGACACCGTCGAGCCGGACGTCGGTACCGGGCGCGACCCCGACGCCGATACGTGGGGTGAGGAGGGTGACCTGGATGTCGTCGGCTGGTCGGCCGTCGGGGATCACGCGCCAGCCGACGACGGTCAGCGCGACGATCACGACGGCGCCGAAACCGAGGATTCGGGCCCGGCGGGGCCCGACTTCGGTTCCGGGCAGGGCGTAGGCAGGCATGAGGTTATCCGGTGAACGTGATGGGGGATTGGAATCCCCAGAGAACGATGGTTGTGAGCATGTCGAGGGCGATGATCGAGACCAGGCTGGCTCGGATCGCGCGCCCGGAGGCGATTCCGACGCCCTCGGGGCCGCCGGTGGCGAAAAATCCTTGGTAACAATGGATCAGGACCACGGCGAGGGCGAACACCATCACCTTGATTGTGGCGGCGACGACGTCCCAGCCCAGCACGAATTGATCGAAGTAGTGGTTGTAGGTTCCGGCCGGGGTACCGTGGATCGTGGTCACGATCAGTTTGCACGACAGATAGCTGAGAATCAGTGCCACCACGAAAGCCGGTGCGACCGAGACGATTCCGGCGATGACGCGGGTGGTGACGACAAACGGCACCGATCGCACCCCGAGCGATTCGAGTGCGTCGATTTCCTCGGAGATGCGCATGGAGCCGATTTCCGCGGTCATCCGGCAGCCGGCCTGGGCGGCGAATCCCACTCCGGCTGCGATGGGCGCGAGTTCGCGGGTGACGCCGAAGGCCGAGATCAGGCCGCTGAGTTGTCCCAGCGACAACAGATTGAGCGCGCTGTAGGCCTCAATCCCGATGGATGCGCCCATCGCGGCGCCCATCAGCAGCATCAGCGGCACCACGCCGCCGCCGATGATCACCGACCCGCGGCCCCAGGTCATATCGGTGATCACCGCGAGCGTCTGGCGCCGGTAGTGCACCAGGGTGTACGGCAGCGACGACAGCACCTGCCAGCCGAATCCGAGGACAAATCCGATCGACTCGAACGGGCTCATCGGACGGATCCGCTTCCGGATGCGGTTGGCCCACCGCAGGCCGGGCGGGGTGTACGGCGTCGCCGTCATCAGGCCATCCTCACCGGAAAGAACATTGTGACCCCCTGGGTGATGGCGGTATTGAGGACGGTGACCGCAGCAACGGACATGACGACGGCGGCGTTGACCCCATCGGCTACCCCGCGTGGTCCGCCCCGCGCCTCGAGTCCCCGCTGGCAGGCGATGACAACAACCAGGAAGCCGAAGATCAACGCCTTGATCAGCGACACCCAGATGTCCAGCGGCGTGGTGAACGCGCCGAACGACTGCCAGTAGCTGCCCGGGGTGACATCGAGGGCAGTGATGGCGACGGCGAAGCCGGACGCGATGCCGACGGCGACGATCAGGACGTTGAGCAGGGGAGCGATGAGCATCATCGCCACGAGCCGGGGAACGACCAGGCGCTGGACCGGGTCGATACCCATGACGCGCATGGCATCGACCTCTTCCCGGATTGTCTGTGCGCCCAGATCGGAGGCGATCGCGGCGGACCCGGCGCCGCCGAGCATCATCGCGGTCGCCAGGGGTGCTCCCTGCTTGATCACGCCCAGCCCCCCGGCGGCGCCGATCATCGAGTCGGCGCCCAGCTGGGACACGATATTGCCGACCTGGGTGGACACGATGACCCCGAACGGAATGGCCATCAGCACGCTCGGAATCGCGGTGACCTTGATCAAAAACCATGCCTGCGCGAGCGTTTCGTGAGTGCGGAACCGCATCCGCAGCGCGTCGGTGACGCCGATCCGGGCCGCCTGGCACCCCATCCGCAAGGCGCGGCCGAAGGTGGCGAGGCTGGAGAGGACGGTGTCGGAGAAATTGCGGCGCAGTGCCGCGTGAGCCTGGGGTTGTTGCGCCACGGGGCGCATATTCAGATCAGTGGTCGACATCGAACCTCTTCGCGTGTCCGCCGAGCTATGCGGCAGAACGTACCATATGACCTGTACCACATTCCAGACATGTATCCAGAAAGGTGCTCTGGTCGGTTGGTGGCCGGTCCGTTTCTCTCTTTGAGCTGTTCAGAGGCGTGGCAGCTGTACGGCTGTCACATCACGGCGGGTCGCGTCGTGTCCGATGGACCCGTTCGGCGGTAGTAGCTGCCGAGGCGTTCTATGAAGCCGTTGTGTGTCGCAAACACATCCGCTGCGTGGACCTATCGGCCGGACTTGGCCAGTGGGTTGGTGCCGCCACCGGCGCGGCCGCGGCCGGATTCGGGGGAGACCGTTTCGACGGTGGTGGCCGCGGCGACAATGTCGGAGTAGCGACCGAGAACCAGAAGTCTTCGCCGCAGGGCGTGTATGGATTGGCGCATCGGTCTTCTGGAGGGTGCGGGCTCTCGGGTGGGGCGTCAACGGGGCGCGGCGATCGCACAGGTGGCTTCAACTGATGGAGCAGCATCGGCCATACAGTGAAGAGCTTTCGTGTACGGTGTGAGATCGGTCAGTTGTTCGGTCTGCTGTATGTACACATGTCCGATTCGCGGTTCGCCGCAGGACGTACAACGCATCAGGAGCGAGGAGGTGGGCCGGAACTCGTCGAAGGAATCGAGCATATGGAGATCACCGCCGCAGTGGCCCGGGGCGCCTCAGCGCCCTTCTCGGTCGAGCGTTTGACGCTCATGCCGCCGGGAGCCGATGAAGTTTTGGTTCGGATCGTCGCCTCGGGGATCTGCGCATCGGATTTGACGGCGAAGAAGAACTTCCCTGCCGAAATGCCGATCGTTCTCGGTCATGAGGGTGCCGGAGTTGTCGAGCAGGTAGGTGCGAACGTCAAGGGTGTGACGGTGGGGGATCATGTCGTGGTCACATTCGACAGTTGTGGTTCCTGTGTGCGATGCGAAGGCGGTCTACCGGGATATTGCGAGGATTGGGTCGGCTTGAACGCGGGCCGATTCGGTGCCGAATCCCCCCTGGTGAACGGTGAAGTGCCTGTGGTCGGCGGGTTCTTCGGGCAGTCCAGTTTCGCCTCACATGTCCTTGCTTCGGTGCGAAGTCTCGTGGTCGTTGATCGCGACGTCGATCTGGCGATGATCGCAGGCTTCGCCTGCGCGATCCAGACCGGTGCAGGCACGGTGGCCAACGTGCTGCGGCCAGGCTCGGAATCGTCGCTGGTGGTCTTCGGTGTCGGTGGTGTCGGTATGGCCGCGGTGATGGCGGCCAGAGCGCTCGGGGTCGGAACGGTGGTGGCGGTGGATCTGTCGGCTCCGCGACTGGACCTCGCGCGGGAGCTGGGTGCCGACTTCGCCATCGATGGCGATGCCGACGATGTGGCAGACAAGTCGCGGCCGCGACCAAAGGAGGGGCCACCCACGCCCTGGATACGACCGGACTGGCTTCGGTGGTCGCTCACGCCATTGATTCGCTGGCTCCGCTGGGAACGTTGGCTGTTGTTGCGCTCGGCGAGCCGACCCTGCCGATCGAGGTCGCGAAGTTGATCGGTCAAGGTAAGACTCTTCGCGGTGCCATCGAAGGTGACGCGGAGCCGCAACGGTTCATACCCGAACTGATCGAGTGGTATCGGGAGGGCCTGCTGCCGATGGAGAAGATCGTGCGAACTTATCCGTTCGGCAACATCAACGACGCTGTCGCAGCAGCCGAGAGCGGTGCAGTTATCAAGTCAGTATTGGTCTTTCCTTCTTGACTCCGGCACCGAATCAGGACGGTGGCTCACCTCCTGACCGGCCACTGCGGCCTCACTATCGCGAGCGCGACCTGGTGCCGAATGGGCCCAGATTCGACCAGATTCACGAAAGGGATCTCATGTCCGGTTTGTACCCCTGCATCCACGTCGACACCGGCTTTGTCGAGGTGGCTCCTCATCGCTTCTCCAACAGCGTCGACCTGAACATCACTCCCGGGCAGCTGTTTCAGGTGCTCGGTGACGCCGGATCCTGGCCGAAATGGGCGAAGGTGATCACCGGGGTGCGCTGGACGAGCCCCGAGCCGCGTGGTGTCGGCACCACTCGAACAGTTTCCATGCGGGCCGGCATCACCGGCAACGAGGAGTTCCTGGCGTGGGAGCCCGACAGCCACATGGCATTTCGGTTCAACGAATGCTCCACCCGCGGGATCACCGCCTTCGCCGAGGACTATCGAATTGTGCCCACTACAGCTGGATGCCGACTGACCTGGACTCTGGCTATGAGCGGAGACACAGTGACAAACTTGTCGATCAAGCTTGTCCGGCCATTGATGAACCTGGCCTTCCGATGGTTTCTGCGTAACCTACGGAAATTAACGGATTTGCAATTCGCATCAACCCCGGCGTGAGCGCGAGCCATCGTCAGTGTGACGAGTCCTCCGCGGCCAGATCCGAATTCATGGTTGACGACGGACTGATCGCCGCGGAGCCGCACAAGATGTAACAGCCCGTTAGATCTGTCGTAACCATGGCGGCCCGTCTCACCGCGGATGAGCGAGGTAGTGGCACCGGTTTCGCCGAGAATCGGAAAGATGATCGAAACCGCGATCACAGTGGATGCCGCGGCCCGGCTGCGGCTGCCGACGCACAACGGCCATGCCCTGCTCGCGGGCTTGTGCGCCGGCACCGCCGCGCCCCGGTCATGACGCTCGGCGACACGGTGCTCACCGGCGCCGGTCAGGTTGCCGGGCGGCATACGGCACTGCACCCGATGGGTGACTGGACGATCACGTGCATGTGCTCGCCGACGAAGGTATCGCGAATTTGGTGATCGAACCGCAGGCCGCCTTCGTTCAGCGGGCCCGGGATCTGGGCGATTGCGTTGGTCCGCACGCCGATGACTCAGGGCATCCCGGAAGACTTCCTGCAGATACCCCTCGGACGTGCCGCCGACGCGAGCGAGGTCGCAAACCTCATCGTTTACCTCGCCAGCGACGAATCCGGTTACGTCACGGGCGCGGAGCACGTCATCGACGGCGGTCTGATCGTCGGCGTGCCGCACAAGCCGTTCGGATGACCGGACGTGGAACTCACCTGTAACCGCCACGGAAGGAATGGATTATGACGAGACGGTTGGCTGGGCGGGTTGCCCTGATCAGCGGCGGCGCTTCGGGCATGGGCGCTTCTCATGCGCGGGCCTTCGTCGCGGAAGGCGCTTCGGTCGTGATCGGCGATATCGCGGACGAGGGCGGAGCCAGGCTGGTGGATGAACTTGGTGACCAGGCTGCCTACGTCCATCTCGATGTGACGCGGTCCGAAGATTGGGACATTGCCGTCGCCGAGACGGTCCGGCGGTTCGGCGCACTGAACGTGCTGGTGAACAATGCGGGCATCTTGGACGGTGGAGCATTGGGCGCCTACACCGAGAAGCAGTGGCAGCAGGTGCTGGCGGTCGACCTCACCGGCCCGTTTCTTGGTCTGACGGCGGCGCGCGATGCACTTGTCGCTGCCCAGCCGTCATCGGTGGTGAACATTTCGTCGGCCGCCGGGATCCAGGGCGTCGCCGGAATGCACGCCTACACAGCGTCGAAGTTCGGGTTACGTGGATTCACGAAATCCGCTGCCCTGGAACTGGCTCCGCATGGCGTACGTGTCAACTCGGTCCACCCGGGCGGGATCCTCACCCCGATGATCGGCGCGATGGCCGGCGACGTCACCGTCGATCGGGATGGGAACACGCTGGCCCGTCTGGGTTTACCCGAGGAGGTCACGAGCCTCGTCGTCTTTCTGGCCAGTGCGGAATCCAGTTACTGCAACGGAGCGGAGTACGTCGTGGGATGGCGGCATGACCGCAGGATCCACCTTCGGATGACGCGGACCCACGAATCAGTATGCGATGAAGAGGATTTCGTCGCGGGTGTACCGATGCTCTGGGTGTTTCTCAGCGAGGTGGGCTCGAACCTGCTCGACAAGGTCGTCCTCGTCTGTGCCGCGGATGTACTCACCGCACGGGCAACTGAGGCGAGTCTTCTTCATCATCATCTCCTTGTCTGACGTGCTCGGGTTGCCGTGCAGGTCGGCCCTTGTCCGGTCAGCGGCGATCGAGTATGCGCTGTACGAGTTGTTCGGGTGAGCGTTCGCCGCGAGAATCGGCGGCGTACCAGGTTGCGGCGTCGAACAGGGCGGCGGTGTAGATCGCCTCCAGGTTCTGGATGATCGTGGTGTCGGGGAGCGGCCCCAGCGCGGCGCGGATTCTGCGCTGTATCTCACCCGCTGTCCGCGCACGCAGGCGAAGCACATCGAGGGCGTCGGATCTGACATCGTGCCCGCTCCCGGAATTCATATGTCCGGATATCGCCCGTGCACGCGGCACCGAGATCAGTTGGCGCCACAGTACTTCCGAGATCAATTGCGCATCGCATCCGAAGTATGCGTGCGCGGATGAGAGGTTGACGCCAGCCTGGCGGGCGATGGCCTGAACGGTGAGGCTCCCGAAGCCCTCTCGGGCGATGACGGTCCGAGCCGAATCGAGTAGCCGATCGAATATCTCGGCCGGATCCGTCTCGGGGTGGTCGGGCAGCTGACCTGCAGCAGACAGTAGATCGGACATATGTCCGAACGATAGTCTTGTCTGATGTACAAGGCAAGGGACCGTCTTGTCGGATAGGTGATCGCACGTTGCGGCCGGATCGTCACCGGTCGAGTTTCAGGTCGTGCCGGAAACGCTCCATGTCACGGATTTTCTCGGCTGTGGTCGCGGCGGGCCCGGAGTAGAACATCCAGGGCATGGTGAGGATGTGAGTGATGCCTCCGCTCTCGGCGCGGGCGTAGTCGGCTACGGTCACGGCGTCGGTCAGGGGCGCCATGATCGTGTAGTCGTTCATGGACAGCTCGGCTGCTGCCCGGTACCGGCGTATCCGGTCCGCGGTTTCCAGTGCCCTGTCGATAGTGGTCAGGTCGCCGATCCAGCCGTCGTATCGCGCGGCGCGTCGCAGCGCTAGGTCGGAGAGGCCGCCGATGTAGACCGGGATCGGGGGCGCTGGGGGGCTCATCTCCAGCTTCGGAGCTTGGAAGAATTCGCCGGTGAATTCGGTCCAACCGGGCTGCCACAGCAGCCGCATCAGCTCGATCATTTCCTCGGTGCGTTTGCCTCGGTGCTCGAACGGCTGATCCAGCAATTCGAATTCCTCTCTGCACCAGCCGACTCCGATGCCGAGCTCGACTCGACCGTCGGCGAGCAAGGAGGCCGTGCCGATCGCCTTGGCCGCGGAATAGGGATTACGCAGGGCGGGTACGTACACGGTGGTGACGAAACGCAGCCGGTTGGTGATCTGGGCCAGGCTGCCGATCAGAACCCAGGGATCGGGCCAGTCCGCGAACGGCTTCCAGCGTCGGTCGCCGTTTCTGGTGTACGGGTAGGGTGTGTGCAGGTCGGCGAGGTTCACCACGTGATCGGGTAGACCTAGGCCGTCGTATCCCAAACTGTCGGCGGCGCGAGCGATGTGCAGTATTTCGCGCGTTTCCAGAAATCCTGTGCTGATGTAGAACTGCATGTGTGCTCTCCGTGAGGCTGGGCGTCGGGTTGTGCTGGACCGCAATGGTCACGAGTCCTGGGCGATTGGGAGTCCTGCTGCCGAACCGGTGCCGCGAACACGCCGGGTGCGGTGACCGAACCGAGTGGCTCCGCAGCCGGTATCCGTTCTTAGCGTTCGGTGATCGTGTCCACGGTGATGCCCAGCCCGACGGCGAGCTGCCGGATCGCGGAGCCCACGCAATGCTCAGCGCCCCTGGTCGCAGCAGCACGGGAGGTTTCGTCGAGAGGCCTTCCGAAGCCCATGACCTCGAACATGACCGTCGAGCCGTCGTAGATGGTGTAGTCGGCGACTTCCATGCAGCCGACCTGCTCGAGGGGCACGTTCCCGTCAGTGCGACGTAGGTCATTGGCAAATCCGGGATCGCCGCCAGTGCTGAACAGGCTCGAATCACCGTGCCGCGCAGCCTCTTCGACGCGAGCGATGTACTCTTGGGGCTGCACCTGCCACAGGTATTGCAGCAACCCGGGGGCCGAGCCCCCGATGTATACCCTCGCCGCGAGAATCCGCCGGCAGTCCTCGATCGCCTCCTGCAGGCGGGTGTCTCCTATCGCGTAGTAGCCGACGCACTTCGGTTCGGTCGAGGGCAGTGCATCGAGGTCGCCGCCGCCCGCTGTGCCGGTCGAGGTGTCGAGATCCGCGACCTCGCCGGGTGTCGACACGTACCCGCCGGTCAGCTCATAGCGGGGGCTTTCGATGAGGCCGGTGAGGGCAAGGCGGCCGACATTCCCAGTGTCGACGTGGGCGGCACGGATGGGCATGAATTCTCCTCCGAATCGTGGATCAGTGCTGGTCAATAAGTGCTGTCCAAGAGTCTGATCATATTTCCGGACAGTAGTCTGGATCATGTTCTAGTTGGTATGTTAGCGTGACCGCCATGGGACGTGTAGACGGCAAAGTTGCACTTATCAGTGGCGGGGCGCGCGGGATGGGCGCCGCGCACGCGGAATTACTCGTGGCCGAAGGTGCCAAAGTCGTCATCGGCGATATCCTGGACGATGACGGTAAAGCGGTCGCCGAATCACTCGGCGACGCAGCGCGTTACGTCCACCTCGATGTCACCGAGCCGGTTCATTGGGAGACAGCGGTGAACGAGGCGCTCGACGCGTTCGGGAAGCTCGATGTCCTCGTGAACAATGCCGGTATCGTCAACCGCGGTCCGTTGGGAAAGTTCGATCTGGTCAAATGGCGTCAGATCATCGACGTGAACTTGACCGGCACCTTCCTGGGGATGCGAGCCGTCGTGGAACCGATGGTCGCCGCGGGCGGCGGGTCGATCATCAACGTCTCCTCGATCGAAGGACTGCGCGGCGCGCCTTGGGCGCACGGCTACGTCGCATCGAAGTGGGGCGTGCGCGGCTTGGCCAAGTCTGCCGCACTCGAGTTGGCGCCGCACAACATTCGCGTCAACTCGCTGCACCCGGGCCTGATCCGGACGCCGATGACGGAGAACATTCCCGACGACTTGGTGACCATTCCGTTGGGCCGGCCCGCGCAGCCCTCGGAGGTCGCCACGTTCGTGCTCTTCCTGGCCAGTGACGAATCCTCGTACGCGACGGGCTCGGAGTTCGTCATGGACGGCGGACTGGTCGCCGCCGTACCGCACAAGACCTCTTGAGAGCGAGCAGCCGGACGGACCTGGACCATGATCGAATCGATACGGGGCGGCATCATGGCGGCGCGTGAACACGAGAACGCGTACTTCGCCGAATTGATCGGCGGCCCCGGCGAATACGGAGGAACTGATGGCTTTCGCCCACGGACTCGAACCTGACTTCACTACACTGCCGGTGGGGCGGTGACCATGAGCGAGATCGTGTGTGGCGTTATCGCCCGGACGGCGGGCGCGCCGGTCGAATTGGCCGACATCACCATTCCGGATCCCGGGCCGCGCGATGTGGTCGTGCGGGTGCTGGCGTGCGGGGTGTGCCACACGGATCTGACCTACCGCGAGGGCGGCATCAACGACGAGTTCCCGTTCCTGCTCGGACACGAGGCGGCCGGGATCGTGGACCGGATCGGCGATTCTGTCACCGAGGTAGAGGTCGGCGACTTCGTGGTACTGAACTGGCGGGCGGTGTGCGGGCGGTGCCGCGCGTGCCGTCGCGGCCGCCCCTGGTACTGCTTCGACACCTACAACGCCGAGCAGAAGATGACTCTCGGCGACGGGACCGTCCTGACGCCCGCGCTCGGGATCGGAGCGTTCGCCGACAAGACTCTGGTGCACGAGGGGCAGTGCACCAGAGTGGATTCCACGATCGATCCGGCGGTCGCCGGTCTGCTCGGCTGCGGCGTGATGGCTGGACTCGGAGCCGCGCTGCATACCGGACAGGTGGGGCGTGGCGACAGTGTGGCGGTCATCGGCTGCGGCGGAGTCGGAGCGGCCGCCGTCGCCGGGGCCGTGCTGGCGGGAGCGACGACGATCATCGCCGTCGATCGCGATCCGGCCAAACTGGCTGCCGCGGCCGAGTTCGGCGCTACGCATACGGTCGACGCGTCCGTCGAGGACGCCGTGGCTCGAATCCAGGAGTACACCAACGGTTTCGGCGCCGATGTCGTCATCGACGCGGTAGGGCGTCCCGAGACCTGGGAGCAGGCGTTCTACGCGCGCGACCTCGCGGGGACGGTGGTGCTGGTCGGCGTGCCGACGCCGGACATGCGGATCGACATGCCGCTGCTGGACTTCTTCTCCCGTGGTGGAGCCTTGAAGTCCTCGTGGTACGGCGACTGCCTGCCGGAGCGCGACTTCCCGACCCTGATCGAGCTCTACCGGCAGGGACGGTTGCCGCTGGAACTGTTCGTCTCCGAGCGCATAGCTCTCGGCGAGGTCGAAAAGTCCTTCGACACCATGAAATCGGGGCGGGTACTACGATCGGTGGTCGTGCTGTGACCGAGGTATCCGTCCGCAGCGTCGGCGCGGTCCGTATCGATAGGGTTGTCACGTCGGGCACCTTCGCACTCGATGGCGGCAGTTGGGACGTCGAGAACAACGTCTGGATCATCGGCGACGATAGCGAGGTCGTCGTCATCGACGCCGCACACGACGCCGAGTCGGTCCTGGCGGCCGTGGACGGGCGGACCGTGCGTGCGGTCGTCTGTACCCACGGGCACAACGACCACATCGGAGCCGCCGAAGAGCTGTCGGCTCGCACGGACGCGCCCGTTCTTCTGCATCCCGGTGACGAAATGCTGTGGCGGCGTGTGTATCCGGAGTTCGCGTTCACGGAACTGGCGGACCGCGGTCGTATTCCGTTGGCGGGCACCGAGCTCGAGGTCATCCACACTCCCGGGCATTCACCGGGATCGGTGTGCCTGTGGGGCGCGGAGCTGAAGGTTCTCTTCAGCGGCGATACGTTGTTCGCTGGCGGACCCGGTGCGACGGGCAGGTCATACTCGGACTTTCCGACCATCGTCGATTCGCTACGCGACCGCGTATTCACCCTCGCCGGAGATGCCGTCGTGCTGACCGGGCATGGGGTGGGAACCGATCTCGCGACCGAGAGTTCACACCTCGACGAGTGGATCGCCCGCGGATGGTGATCCGTAGAAAGGTTTTCGCATGATCCAGGCCGATTTCGCCGCTCGTGCCGGGGACCTGTTCGCTCTCGCCGAACAGGTCCCCGGATTCATGCCTCCCGGGGAAGGCCGCGCGCTCTACGACGCGGCCCGGGCTTACGCCGGTGACGGCACTATTCTCGAAATCGGTACCTACTGCGGCAAATCCGCCATCTATCTGGGTGCTGCCGCCTTGGAAACCGGGGCCACCGTCTTCACCGTCGACCACCACCACGGGTCCGAAGAGCACCAGCCCGGCTGGGAGTACCACGACATCTCGCTGGTGGATCCGGAGACCGGCGTCTTCGACACCGTGACGGCCTTCCGGCGCAGCCTCGTGCGCGCCGGACTCGCCGAGACCGTTATCGCCATCATCGGCTCCTCCACGGTCGTCGCCCGCATCTGGCGCACACCGCTGCGTGTGCTGTTCATCGACGGCGGCCACACCGAGGAAGCCGCTCAGCGCGATTACGAGGGGTGGGCCCATTGGGTGGCGATCGGCGGCCTGCTGGCCATCCACGACGTCTTCCCGGACCCGGCCGATGGTGGCCGGGCCCCGTTCGATATCTATTGCCGCGCTCTGGATTCCGGTGAGTTCCAAGAAGTCTCGGTGACGGGTTCGCTGCGGATCCTGCGGCGCGTCGCTGGCCCTGACCAGGGGGTTGCGGACAACGGGCACTGACCCGGACCCACTTCTGTCGGCCATTTCGCGCACAGCGCGAGTGGTCGGCGTCAGCGGGGGAGCGCATCGCGGAAGATCCCGTTTCCGGCCGTGGTGCGCGACAGCGCGTCCGCGGCCAGGATGACCGCGGCGGCGGTCCAAGTGGTTCGTTCCTCGGGCCAGCGTTTGCCGTCGGTGAACACCATTCCGGTCCAATACGATCCGTCCGATTCACGCAGATGCTGCATCTCGGTGAAGAGCGTCGCGGCGGTGGCGGTGTCACCGTCGGCGTCGAGCGCCAAGACCAGTTCGCAGGTTTCCGCGCCGGTGACCCACGGCGCGTCGGAGACGCAGCGGATGCCCAGGCCGGGGACTACGAATTCGTCCCAGTGACGCCGGATCCGGTCGCGGCCCTGGGGACCACGTACCGCGCCACCGAGAATCGGGTAGTACCAGTCCATGGAATAGCGGCTCTTGTCCAGAAAGGCTTCCGGGTGGTCGCGCAGGGCGCTGCCGAGGCGGCGGCGGGCCGCGGCCCAGTCCGGCCTGGGATCGCCGAGGCGCTCGGCCAGGGTCACCGCACAGCCGAGGCTGTGGAAGATGCTGGAGCAACCGGTGAGCAGGGCCTCGCCCGAGCTGCCGGATTCGCTTGCGGACCAGTGGATCTCGCCGTGCTCACCCTGCTGCAGGCCCAGCACGAACTCGACCGAGGCGCGGACGGTGGGCCACATCTCGGCGGCGAATCCGGAATCACCGGTGACGGTGAGGAAATGCAGCACACCGGTGGCCAGGTAAGCACAGAAGTTGGTGTCGGCGTCGTGGTTCTCGATGACGCCCTGCCGGAACTGCATCGGCCATGAGCCGTCGTCGCGCTGGGTCTTGGCCGACCAGATGTAGGCGTCGCGAGCCTCATCCCACAGCCCGGCGACAGTGAGCGCCATGGCCGACTCGACGTGATCCCAGGGATCGGTGTGCCCGCCAGTGAACCAGGGCAGGGCACCGTCGGGTTCTTGTGCGGCGGCGATGGATTCACCGCTGCGCAAGACTTCGCGGCCAGTTAGGACGCCGGGCACGGCGGGCAGCTCAGCATGCGGCACTGCGCACCGCCGGTTTCGTGAAGTAGAGGGCGACGGACTTGCCGATGAAGGGGTTGAGCATGCGTTCGGCCGTGCGGGTGAGCGCGGGCGCGGACATCATGTCCCACACCAGCATCCGGTGATAGGCCGTCACCGCCGGATGCGCGTCGTCGGCGACCCCGACCGCGCACTTGAGCCACCAGAACGGGGAGTGCAGGGCGTGCGCGAACTCCTGGTGGATGTGGCGCACGCCGCGCGCGGTGATCTTGTCGCGCAGCTCGTCTGCCCGGTAGATGCGGACGTGGCCGCCTTCGTTCGCGTGGTACTTGTCCGAAAGCGCCCAGCAGACGCGTTCGGGCAGCCAGCGGGGGACCGTGACGGCCAGTGCGCCACCAGGTTTGAGGACGCGCACCAGCTCACTGATGGCCTGCTCGTCCTGCGGGATGTGCTCGAGGATCTCCGAGGCGATGACCACGTCGAATTCGCCGTCGCCGTAGGGCAGGTCGAGCGCGTCGCCGCGCACGGTCTCGGCCTTCGCGTACTCCGGCACCTCGCCGGCCGCGGCCATGGCCTCGAACATGACGCCGACATCGGCGAGGTCGGTGGCGTTCTGGTCGAAGGCCACGATGTCCGCGCCGCGCCGATACGCCTCGAAGGAGTGCCGCCCGGCCCCGCAGCCGACATCGATCACGCGTACTCCCGGGCCTACGCCCAGACGATCGAAATCGACGGTCAGCATGTGACCTCCAGTCTGTTGGTGATGGGTGTCGAAGAATGAATCAACGGTTTGTTCCGACGACCGGTGCTCGGCGGCCGTGCCGCTCGACCGCTTGCTCGTAGACCGCGACGGTCTGTGCGCCGACGGCGGCCCAGCTGAACACCTCCAACGCACGCCGCCGTCCTGCATTTCCCATGTGGTGCAGGCGATCCGGATCGCGAAGCAGCTGGCCCAGCGTGTGGGTCAGGGCCGTCGCATCGCCGGGCTCGACCAGCTCCGCGCAGGCGCCGGTGACCTCGGGCAGCGCCCCTGCCCGGCTGGCGACCAGGGGCGTGCCACTGGCCATGGCCTCCACGGCCGGCAGCGAGAAACCCTCGTACAGGGACGGAATACAGGCGACCTGCGCCGAGGCGAGCAGCTCGGCGAGTCCCTCGTCGCTCAATCCGCTGACAGCGGTGACGATGTCGGCCAGCCCCAGTTCGGCGATGAGCTTCTCGGTCGGCCCGTTGGGCTCCAACTTCGCCACCAGCCGCAGCTCGATGTCATGGGTATGACGCAGCCGGGCAACGGCTTCGAGCAGATGCGCGATGCCCTTGAGCGGCTTGTCCGCGCTGGCTACCGCGACGATGCGGCCCCGCACCCGAGGCGTCTCGCGCGGCTGGAACAGCTCGGTGTCCACGCCCAGCGGGACCGTGTGCAACTGCTGTGGCGGCACCCCGAAGTCCTCGGCGATATCGGTCGCCGACGACGAGGACACCGTGATCAGGTCCGGAATCTGCCGTGCTACCCGCTGCTGCATGCCGAGAAATCCGTACCAGCGCCGCACGAAGGGCTTGCGCCGCCACGGTGCGGCCGCCAGATCCACCGACCGGTCGCGGGTGATGGGATGGTGGATTGTCGCCACCACAGGCAGGTGCCGGGCGATATCGAGCAACCCGTAGCCGAGGCACTGGTTGTCGTGCACGACATCGAAATCCCGTGTGCGCGACCATAACAGCCGCGCGGCACGCAGACTGAACGTCCTGGGCTCGGGAAAGCCGGCGGTCCACATGGTGGCGAGCTCGAGCAGATCGATCCGGTCGCGGATCTCGCGCGGATGGGGTGTGCGAAAGGGATCGTCGTCGCGGTACAGGTCCAGGCTGGGCACCTCCGTGAGCCGCACGCGCGGATCGAGGTGTTCTGGATAGGGCTGGCCGGAGAAGACCTCGACCTCATGGCCGAGCTCCGCCAGCCCCTGACTCAAATATCGGACGTAAACCCCTTGCCCCCCACAGTGGGTCTTGCTGCGGTAGGACAACAGGGCTACGCGCATCGACCCTCCGCCCGCAGCGGTTCCGCGCACTCGAATCCGGCGGGAATGGACGGCGCTGG
The DNA here is from genome assembly GCF_000308835.1 of Nocardia vinacea NBRC 16497. Classification (GTDB taxonomy): domain Bacteria; phylum Actinomycetota; class Actinomycetes; order Mycobacteriales; family Mycobacteriaceae; genus Nocardia; species Nocardia vinacea. Next base: position 43,756 of record NZ_BAGN01000108.1, read on the forward strand.
CACAGCTTCCTCCTGAAAGGCCGACGTCTTTGTGGACCGAAATGTGCGGGACTCATCGCCGCCGGCGACGGTAGCGGACGCGGCACGGCTGCTCCAGCTGCACCACCATTTTGGAGTGATCGTTGCGATAGGTGTCCGAGGGCTGGGCCAGTTCGAACTCCCAGTCCCGCAACAGAATGGAGAAGATCGCCTTGAGCTGCATGAGCGCGAACGGCGCCCCGACGCAGCGATGACGCCCCGCGCCGAAGGGGATCCAGGTCCAGCGATTGACGATGTCCTCTTGCCGCGGATCGAGGTAGCGGCTCGGATCGAAGGTGTCCGGATTCGGGAAGTCCTCCACGATCCGGTTGGAGATCGCGGGCGTGGCGGCCACCATATCGCCCGCAGCGATCCGGTTGCCGCACACCTCGAATTCATCGCGCGCGATGCGCATCAGAATGATCAACGGCGGATGCAGGCGCAGCGCCTCCTTGAGTGCGGCCTCCAGGTTCGGAATCTGCCGCAGCGCATTGTGACTGACCTCCGAACCGTCCGCGTACAGCTCGTCGAGCTCGGTGACGACCGCCGCCAGTGTCTCCGGGTGGCGCAACAGCTCGATGATCGTCCAGGCCGCGGTGCCGGAGGTGGTGTGGTGGCCGGCGAACATCATGGAGATGAAGATGCCGGTGATCTCGCTGGCAGAGAACCGCGGCGACCCGTTCTCGTCCTTCACTGAGATCAGGACGTCGAGCATGTCGCGGTCGTCCTTGCCGGTCGGCGGGTTCGCCTCGCGTTGATCCATGATCGCCTGCACGAGTTCGACCAGCTTGGTGCGGGCTTCATCGCGGCGACGGAAGCTCTCGATCGGCGCGTAGGGATCGACGTAGGCCAGGGCATCGGTGCCCTGCTCGAGTTCGTGGTAAAGATGCGCGAACCGGGAGTCGAGCTGGTTGCGGAACTTCACACCGATAAGGCAGGACGAGGAGGTGTAGATGGTCAACTCGGCGAAGAATTCGAGCAGGTCGATCTCGCCCTCGTCGTCCCACTGAGCCAGCATCTGGTCCACTTCGCGGGCGATGGTGACGGCGTGCCCGCGCATGTGGTCGGCACGCAGGGCCGAATTATGCAGCATCTCTTTGCGGCGTTCGGGTGGAGCGTCGAAGACGACGCCCTCGCCGAAGATCGGCTTCATGAACGGGTATGCCGCACCCTGATCGAGGTCCTCGTCACTCGCGCGGAAGAAGAACTCGTTGGCCTCCGCGCCCGACAGCAGGATCACATCGCGCCCTGCGAGCACGAACGACCCGACATCACCGCATTCGGCGCGAACTCGCCGCATCAGCGCGATCGGATCGGTGCGGAACTCCTCCAGGTGCCCGTACTCGTCCTCGCCCCCGGACACTCGCTGCGGCTTGACCAGCGTCATTGGAAATCCTTCCCGGAATACCTGTCCAGACACATGATGGACATGTGTCTGGACAGTACTACGGTTGCCGCTGCGCGACAAGACTCCCGCTGTTTTGCCGGGTCGGTGCCGCCCAATGGTGCTCGACACGGCTGGCAGTGCGCTGATCTCGTCGTCCGGGGAATCGATGGGCAGCGGTTCGCGAAGTCCGCTCGTGGCCCAGCTGTGAATGCCGTCGGGCACACGTACCTGTGCGATGCGCGCGGCGTGCACGACGTCCACATCGCCGCGGAATGTGCCGTCGCGTTGCGCATGTTCGACTAGTCGTTGGGAGAGGAGGGCGATGTCGGCTTGCGCCGCAGCGTCTTTCGGGGGCGCGCTGCTCGACTTACTGGCTTGTTCCCGGCGTTCGACCGTTTCGAATCGGGAAGTTTCGCTGCCGCGCGCCAAGTGAAGGTGGAAACGGCGAGCGGATCATTTCTCTACGCCTGGACAACACTGTCCACGCTCAACATCGTCGGGTGGGAGCATTCGGACGCGACGAGCCGGATGGACGAAGGATTCGTCGTCGTCGCCGCCGTCCGGCGATCAGCTGCCGGCGCCTGGATCGGCCAGCAGGCGCCGCGCAGAGATTTCCAGCAGGTCGGCGACCTCTCCGTAGGAGAGCAGGCCCATGCCTGCCTGCAACAGTGCGCCGGAGTAGAGCAGTTCCAGCATCGAGAGCCGTTCGGAGTCCTGGGATCCGAGCGCATCGGCGAGTCGGCTGCGAATCTCCCTGCCGATGCGCACCCGCAGATGCTGTACGTCGGGATCGTCGCCGAGCAGGGCATTGCTGACCGCGCTCGCCAATGCTGGTTCGTTGGCCACCAACATGGAAATCTGACGCAGGACCGCGACCACGCGTGTGGCCGGGTCCTCGTCACGAGTTTCCAGTGGTGGAGCGGCGATCAGGCGGCGCCAGTACACCTCCGAGATCAGATGCTCCTTGGAGGAGAAATACGTGTAGGCGGTGGCTGTGCCGACACCCGCAGCGGCGGCGACCAGTCGTATCGTTGTGCCGGAGTAGCCCTCGCGGGACAACACATCGACTGCCGCGGCGGTCAGGCGATCGACGGTGTCGGCCTGCTTCCCGGTGAGACGCCGTCGAGTTGCTTCGATACCGGTAGATGCGAGTTCGGACATGTGTCTGGATCCTACTGTCTCATGACCAGGACAATTGACGTGGGGCAGGTGTCCTGTCGGGGCGATTCACTACTGATCGTTTCCCGATCCGACCCGGTGGTCCGGGCTGCGGGTGGCGACATAGTCCTTGGCCCACCGGTAGTCGGGTTTGCCGCTGGGGGAGCGGGTGATGGTATCGGCGACCCAGATGGTGCGAGGCACCTTGTAGCCGGCGAGGTGATGGCGCACATGGGCGGTCAGCGCGCCGAAGTCCAGCGGCCGGTCGCCTGCGATGGAGACCACCGCGGCGACCTGCTGTCCCCATCGCTCGTGCGCGATGCCGACGACCACGGCGTCGAACACCGAATCATGGGATTTCAGAACGCCTTCGACTTCCTCCACGAACACCTTCTCGCCGCCGGTGTTGATCACCATATTGCCGCGGCCGAGCAAGGTGATGGAGCCTTCGGCTTCAGCACGGGCGCGGTCGTCGGTGACCACCATGCGGACTCCGTCGACGGTCTTGAACAGGCGCTCTGTCTTCGCGCTGTCCTTGTAGTAACCCAGCGGCACCGAGCCGGTTTTTGCTAGCCAGCCTTCCGCGCCGGCCGCGACTGGCCGCCCGGAGTCGTCGACCACCACCGCGCCGCGGCCGGTCTGCACGCGCGGTCCGCGCCCCGGATCGTCGTCCTTGGTGGCGAAACCGATTCCGCCGAAGCCTGTTTCGGATGATCCGATGGAGTCGGAGACCACCGTGGACGGAAACTTCTCCAGCAGAGCGTTTTTCACCGGCTGAGAAAGCAACGCCGCGCCGGAGGCGATGGCCAGCAGCGAGGACGCGTCCACCGGGTCGGCGGCATAGGCGTCGAGCAGCGGGCGGGCGATGGCGTCGCCGGTGATCACCATGACCTGGGGCCGTTCGCGTTCCACCGTTCGCCACACCTGTCGCGCATCGAACTTCGACTCGAACACGATGGCATTGCCGGTCCACAGCGCGGTGAACGTGGGCATCATCGCCGCGGCGTGGATCAGCGGCGGCAGGATCAGCCAGGTGCTGGGATCGGTCTGCGCGCCGAGCCGGGATTGCTGGAATTCGTCGGCGACGGGATCGCCGGTGTAGAAATCGATGCCGCCGCCGAGGACCCGCCACATGTCCTCCTGACGCCACATCACGCCTTTGGGCATGCCGGTGGTGCCGCCGGTGTACATCATGAACAGGTCGTCGGCGCTGCGCTCGATCTCGCGACGCGCGGGCGATCCGGCGGCGAGCGCCGCCTCGTAGAAGCCGGCCGTACTGTCGAGGTGCTCGCTGCACAGATCGTCGTCCACCACGATGGCGTGGCGCACTCCGGGCACGCGTGAGAGTGCCTGTGCCACAGCGGGTTCGTAACTGCGGTGATACACCAGGACTTCGACGTCGGCGTTGTCGTAGAGGTAGCACAGCTCCTCGACGCCGTAGCGGTAGTTGACATTGATCGGGACCGCCCGCAGCTTGAAGCAGGCGAGGAGGGTCTCCATAGTCTCGATGCTGTTGTGCATCTGGAAACCGATATGGGCGCCGGTGCGCACACCGATCGAAGCGAGGTGATCGGCCAGCCGATTGGCCCGGGCATCGAGTTCGGCGAAGGTGATACGCCGACCGCCGTGGATCAGCGCAATGCGTCTGGGCATCGCGTCGACGGAATGTTCGAACAGGTCAGCGAAGTTGCACGCCATGGGAATTCGTCTCTCAATGGTGCTCAGACCACGGTCAAGGGCAGCGGGATGCCGCGATCGGCGAAACGGAAGTCGGCGCCCGTACTGAACCGGGTGATCGCAACCTCACCGGCTTCGACGAAGGGCTTGTCGGCTCGGAGAAAACAAATCGCCAGCTCCTCGTCGGTGTCGCCGACGACATGAGCCGCGTACCGGGGGTTGACCCCGCGCGCCATGGCTTCCAACGGCGCTAGATGCGCCGCGTCGATCACCGACGGCCACACCTGGTCGTGGATGGCTCCGCTGCGTTTCGGAAGCCGCAGGCGGACTCCGATCTCGCTCAGATCAATGCGTGCTCCGGTGTAGCGCAACGGATTCCACGCCGGGTGCAGTCCCAGCACCCGGGCCAGCGCCGCATTGTCGTCACCGAGACCGAGTGCGTTGCGGATGCGCTCGGAGGTGAGACCCGCGATGCCGGTGAACTGTTTGCGCACGATGTCGGCCACCGCGTCGGTGCGGCTGCCGACCGCGATGCGGAAACCCAATGTCAGCAGATGATGCTGCAGGCATACTTCGTCGGCCATGCGGATCAGGGCGGAGCGGGAGAAGTCCGCGAACCGCAGGTCGCTGAGCAGCGGGCCGGTGTAGTCGGCGCGGCCCGGATCGGCGGGGTCGATCGGATCGAGATGCACTCGGGCCGCGTGGGAATCGGCGACCTTATCGGCATTGGGCGGAATCGGCGGTGGGACGTGTGCAGGATCGATGGTGACCGTCCACGCGCAGACCGGATGCCGGTCGGCCGGCACCCGGGGCGGGCGATGGATCGGCCGCACCTGCGCATGCGGATTGGTCGCGAGCGCGGTGGCATCGAAGGTCGGGTCCTCGATGTCGTGACACATCGATCGCACATAGGTCTCACCCATGGGTTCCACATCGGCCAGCGCACCGCAGTGGTCGAGCCAGAACTCGCCGTGATCGTGGTCGTCGACCCGGAAGCGGAAGTCCATGAACTGGGGCGGCGCACCGACATCTAGTTGCAGCCCTTTGAAGATCGTCTCGACGCTGTCGCCGGTGAACCCGAATGCGCGCTGCATGCGCCGGGTGTAGACGGGGCTTGCCACCTGCCATTCCTCGATCGCGATGGCAGTCATGCCCTCTCGGCCGAAGGCGGCGATGCTGTGCGCCATCCCGGATCGGTCGATCAGGTGGCCGCTCAGCAGGAGTTCGGGGACCAGAACCGCCAGCTCGGCCCGCGTCAGGTCCGCGAAACCGCTGGCGCGCTCGGACTTCGCGCTCACCACAGCGGCACCGGCGCTTCGCCGATCGTGTACCAGCCGGGCAGCTTCTCACCCGAGGTGGCCCGTTCGATGCGCTTCTGCATACCGTCCGACAGCGCGTTGTCGGTGATCATGTCGAGGAATAGTGCGCTGACGTTGCCGAAGTCGAAGAAGTCGCGCTGCCACGACCATTGGAAGTTGCCGCCGTAGCGGAACCAGCTGCCGCCGATGCCTTCCGGCGAGTAGTTGCGGCCGTCGGGTCGCTTCTTATCGCTGACCTGCTTCCACAGGCCGATGAGGTTGCCGCTGCGCTCGTCGATGACCCAATCCTGGTAGGGATAGGTCCAGCCCTCGAGCCCGTCCATCTCCAAACCAATTGCGATGTCGCGGATCTCGTCGCGTCCGACGGCCATGAATTCCTGTTTGGGGCCGTAGTTCCAGCCGTAGGTGGCGTCTTCGGTGTAGTACTCCGCGAGGGCCCGCCAGTCGCCCTCGGCTTCGCAGTCTCGGTTGGCCTGCAGCCAGCGGCGCACCATCTCGTCTAGTTCGGCGCGGTCGAAATCGGCCATGGCAGGGATCCTTTCGGTTCTCGGTCGGTGGTCAGTCGTCGCTGTCGGTGATCGACAGCGCTTGGGTGGGGCAGTAGCGGACGGCCTCTGCGACGGCGGCACGGGCAGCGGGACCCGGATTCGGGTCGAGGATTTCGACCTTGCCGTGCTTGGGCACAGTGAAGACCTCCGGCGCCTCGGCCTGGCACACGGCGTGGCCTTGGCACAGATCCAGATCGACGGTGATCTTCATGAGCCGCTCCCTGCGTCGCCGGAGAGCACCCGGGCCTCGGGTTGGACTTCGGTGAGCTGAATATGGGCGCCCCGCGGTGCGGAGACGACCGCGACGATGGAGGTGGCCAGATGGGCGGCGCGCAGCATTTCGGGATGCCGCGCGAAACCCCACTTCGACCAGTCCTCGAGCACCGGGCCGATGATCTCCGCGGTGGTTTCCATGCCCATGCCGGTGAGAGTCGGGCCGGGCCGCACGAGCGAGGCCCGAACGCCGGTGCCTTCCAACTCCATCCACATCTGCCGGGCCATGACCTCGACCGCGGTCTTGGCGGCGGGGTAGGCCCCCATGCGCGGGCGGGGGTTGTTCGCGGTGTCGGAACTGATGATCACGAAATCGCCGCGCTGTCTGGCGATCATGCCGGGGATGACGCGGTTGGCCAGCCGTTGTACGCCGATCAGGTGAACGTTGATCTGTCGCAGGAAGTGCTCGGGACTCATCTCGTGCACAAGGGAGAACGACAGATCGCCGGCTCCGGACACCACTATCTCGGCCGGGCCCAGCGCGGCTTCAGCGGCGGTGACGAAGGCGTCGACCGATGCGGTGTCGCCGACGTCGAGGTAGTGCGCGAACGCTTCACCGCCGTTGCTCACGATCTTCGCGGCGAGGGCCTCGCACTGCTCGATGCGACGGGCGCCCAGAGCCACCGGAAAGCCGAGTTCGGCAAGCGCTTCGGCAGTTGCCGCGCCGATGCCGGAGGAGGCCCCGGCGATCAGGGCGGGCCGGCGGTCGGGGTGGGGTTCGAACCGTGGCATTACCGGACCTCCACGGTGATGGGAAGTTTGGCGAATCCACGGACGTTCGTCGAGTGCACGCGTTCGATGCCGGCCTCGACGAGGTCGTAACCGCGGACGCGAGAGGCGAATTCGCGCAGGGCGATCGTGGTCTCCAACCGAGCCAGGTGAGCGCCGAGGCAGAAGTGCACTCCCGCACCGAAACTGGCGAGGTTGCCTTTGTCGGGACGGTCGATCCGATAAGAGTCGCCGTCTTCGAACACCTCCGAGTCACGGTTGGCGGAGCCGATGAGCAGCAGTACCTTCGAACCGGCCGGAATCGTCGAGCCGTGGATGTCGATATCGGTCGCGGCGCTACGCGCCACGATCTGGCTCGAGGTGTCATAGCGCAGTGTCTCTTCGACCCAGTCCGGCACCAGGTCGGGGTCGGCGAAAACCTTGGCGTATTCGCCGGGATTGCGTGCCGACCAGTACAGGGCGTTGCCGAGCAGTTTGGTGGTGGTCTCGTTCCCGGCCACCACCATCAGGAACATGAATCCGATGATCTCTTCGTCGCTGAGTCGATCGCCATCGATCTCGGCGTGCAACAGTGCGGAGGTAAGATCCTCGGTGGGCGTGCGCCGCCGTTCGGCGACCATGTCGCTGTAGTAGCCGAGCAGTTTCAGCGCGGCTTCGATGGCCGCGACCGGGACATCGAGCACGCCCTCCTCGCGGTGGACGACCAGATCGGCGAGCCGGCGTACCTCGGCGCGATCGGATTCCGGCACGCCCATGAGCTCGGAGATGACGTCCATGGGCAGCTTCCCGGCGAAATCCTCGATCCAATCGAAGGTTCCGCGCGCCAGCGCCGGTTCCAGGTGCTCGAGAGTCAGTTCGTGTATCCGGCTGTCCATTTCGGTCACCCGGCGCGGCGTGAAGCCCTTGTAGACCAGCCGCCGCATGCGCAGGTGCCGCGGATCGTCCATGGCGAGAAAGGACATCGTCCTGTGCGCATGCGGGCCCCAGGCGGCGGGATCCAGCGACACTCCATTGGCGCTGGAGAGCCGCACGTTGTCCCGGAAGGCAGCGATGACGTCGGAGTGCCGCGACAGTGCCCAGAAGTTCAGCTCCCGATTGTGGTAAAGCGGGGCGTCGGCGCGCAGGCGCTCGTAGGTCGGGTACGGATCGTCGTGGAACCGATAGTCGTAAGGGTCGAATGTGAACGGCTCCAGTGCGGCTGAAGTCATTACGCCCCTCTCAAGGAAGACACATAGCTGGACATGTGTCTGGACGGTATCATCGACTTACGTCCATCACAACGGTCAACTCCGAATATCGCGGGCATTCGGCGTGACCTGGGGGCATTCGCCGCCGGAGTGAAGGAGGTTATCCCCGAAGGTGGTCTTGCGTCCGGTCGCCTATCCGAACTATATTCCGAACACCTGTCCAGACATGTATCGGAGCTTGCATTATGAACGGCCTCGTCCCTCCCGATGGCACGCCTCTGCTTATCGGCGGCAAGCTGGTCCCCGGCGGCTCGGGCGTCTTCGCGACGATCAATCCCGCGACCGAGGAAGTGCTCGGCCACGCCGCCAACGCCTCGGCCGAGGACATGGACGCGGCTATCGGCGCGGCACAGACCGCCTTCGCCGAGACCGATTGGTCCCGTGATCCCGCCCTCCGTGCGCACTGCCTGCGTCAGTTGCGAGACGTCATGCGCGATCACATCGAGGAGTTGCGCGCGATCACGGTCGCCGAGGTCGGCGCGCCCGTCATGCTCACCAGTGGCCCACAGCTGGAAGGACCGATCGGCGATCTGTCCTTCTCCGCCGACCTAGCCGAAACCTACTTGTGGGAAACCGATCTCGGCACCGCTGAGCAGATGGGCATCTCGAGCCGTCGCGTGGTCCGTCGCGAGGCGGTGGGCGTTGTCGGGGCCATCACGCCGTGGAACTTCCCGCATCAGATCAACCTGGCGAAGGTCGGGCCCGCGCTGGCCGCCGGAAACACGGTGGTGCTCAAGCCCGCTCCGGACACGCCCTGGTGT
>NZ_BAGN01000107.1 GCF_000308835.1 Nocardia vinacea NBRC 16497
GATGGTGGCGTCCTTCATCGCGCGCAGCGTCGCCACCGTGTCGGCGGTGTAGCGCACCGTGCCGTCGGGTTGGGCGGCCAGCGTCACCGGGATCATCCCGCGCCGGTAGGTGGAGGCCTGCAGTTCCCAGAACCAGCGGGTGGCGACCGCCGAGAAGATGCCGGAATCGTGTATGCCCCTGGCGAATTCGGTGGCACTGCGATAGTGCGTCTGCCGCGCCAGCAGTGCGTGCTGGGCGAGTGCGCGTCCGGTGGCCTCGATGCCGACGCGGAAGATTTCGATCGGATCGTGATCGGTGGTGGTTCCGTCCAGCACCGCGTGTTCGCGCGGGCCGAGGCGGTCGATCCGTTGTGTCAGTGCGGAATTCGCGGCGAGCGCATGCCACAGCATCAGGACGGTTTCGCGCATGGCGATGGGCACCAACGGGCCGAGGCCGTCGGCGCGGAAGTGCCCGGTATTGGGGATGCCGTCGCTATCGGTCCAGGCGATGCGGTGTGTCGCGCTGGTGACCTGCGCGGGCTGGCACGGCCGCATGAACTGCTGCAGGTACAGCCGCTGCGAATAGGTGAGGTGACTGTCGGGCTCGGGACGCAGTGCGGCGCAGGTGTATTCGATACGTCGACTCGACGGGACCGCGATGGGAGTGGTGAACAACCCGGGTTGGGCCAGGCCCGCCAGAACCCGGGACGCCGCCCGCCGGTCATAGCGCGGGGTGTCGTCCATTCTCATGTGACCTCCTCGGCGATCGTCTTGACGCAGGTCGCGAACCGGTCGATCTCCTCGACGGTGTTGTAGATGTGCGTGCTGACCCGTACCGAGTCCACGGCGTCGTCGCCTGCCCGGGGTGAGCAGTGTAAGCCGGTGCGGACCAGAAAACCCAACTCGCTCAAGACGAATCCGAGATCGGTCGCGGAAATGCCTGCGAGCGTGAAGGACACGATGCCGTAGCCGATCGCGCACGGCGCATGCGCCGGACCGGGCAGGAATTCCAGCCCGGGCACCGGACGCAGATTGTCGATGAGCCGCAGCGTCAATTCGCGATTGTGTGCGGCGATCACACCGACATCCAGCGATTCCAGCACCTCCAGTGCGCTGCCGAGAGCCAGGATGCCCGGAATGTTCTGGGTGCCGCCCTCGAGCAGTTCCGGCATGCCGGTCGAGGCCAATCCGGTGTCGGTGAGGTCGACCCCGGTATTGCCGCCGGGCAGGAACGGCAGCAGCCGATCGTGAACTCTGCGGTGGCAGTAGAGGATTCCGGTGCCTGGCGCACCGAACATCTTGTGCGCGGCGAAGATCGCGAAGTCGGCGCCGAGTTCGGTCACATCCAGCGGCATATGCCCACCGCTCTGACTGCAGTCGAAGCACAGCAGAATCCGGGGATCGAGTTTGCCGCGCAACTCCTCGAGCGTGGTGAGTCCGCCGAAGACGTGGTGCAGATGGCTGGTGGTGATCAGCCGGGTGCGCGGCCCGACCTTGGCCAGGATGTCGGCGGTATCGGCTTCGCCGAGTTCGGTCACCCGGTAGGGCACCAGTTCGATGCGCCGACCGAAGCGGGCGAGCACCTGGCGCAGATGGTGCCACGGATGCACATTCGAGGCGTGATCGCTTGGGTTGTAGAGGATTTCGTCGCCGTCATCGAGTTCGGCCAGCCCCCAGGACAATGCGACGGCATTGAGCGCCGCGGTCGCGCCGCCGGTGAAGACCACCTCCGCGGGCGATTCGGCGCCGATGAAGGTCGCCATGCGATCGCGGACCCCGGCCAGGCGGGTGGTGAGGTTGGTAGCCCACGGGTAGGTTCCTCGACCGGCGTTGGCGGTACGCGAGGTGTGATAGCGGTGGATGGTCTCGATGACCGGCAGCGGCTTCTGCGTGGTGGCCGCACTGTCCAAATAGATTTCCGTGGATTCGGCCAGCGCCGGAAAGAGTCCGCGCACAGTCGCGAGGGGCGACGGCACCGGTATCCGCGGGGTGGACCGGGGGGTGGCCGGTCGGGCTGGGTGCGTCCCGGACACAGGTGACCGCAAGGTGCCGCTCCCTCCGAGGACCGCGCTGGACGCCACCAACGATACGCACTTTCGGTGACGACTTCGAAGGATTCTCGTAGCCAACGTCTTTCGACAAGTCGCAGCTACCAAGGGCCCTGTCGTGGATATCCGCGACAGTTCAGTACTGCCCCTGTACGTACTCGACCAGATGCTGACGTTCGGTAGCCAGTTCGGAGATCGCGCTCTTGACCACATCGCCGATGCTGACGATGCCGATCAGGCGGCCGTCGCGGACCACGGGCAGGTGCCGGACGCGGTGCTCGGTCATGGTGCCGCGCAGTCCGTCGACCAGGTCGTCGGGTGCGCAGGTGCGCACATCGACGGTCATGATCTCCGCGACCGGCGTATCGAGCAGTGCGGCGCCGCGTGCGTGCAGACTGCGCACCACATCGCGCTCGGAGACAATGCCGGCGATCCGGCTGCCGTCCGGCGATACCACCACCGCCCCGATATTGTGCTCGGCGAGCGTGCCGAGCAGGGTCCGTACCGTGGTCTCGGGCGCGACGGTCGCCACGTCGCTGCCCTTCCTGTGCAAGATCTCCGCTATTCGCATATTCCACCATCCAGAGGTCGCAGCACTACCAGGATGACGCCTTTGTGATCTCGTGACCAGCACAAATCCGCATCAGGCTGAATCTACAGCCGTCGGGCGACGCTGCGGTCCAGATCGCGCGCGAGCAGGGCGATGGCGGCCTGTGAGATACCTGCCGAGGTGGCCAGATCGATCGAGGTCAGCTGGGCGATGCGGCGTAGCCGGTAATCGACGGTATTCGGGTGGACATAGAGCTGACGTGCCGTGAGCTGGCGATTCATATCGTTGCCCAGGTAGGCGCGCATGGTGTCGAACAGTTCGGGATGGGCGTCGAGCGGATCGAGAATGGTCGCGATGCGTCGAGTGGCCGGGCCGCCCCGGGTGAGCTGATACTCCACGGCCAGGTCGGTCATCTGGTACAGGCCAGGATTGCGTCCGCCGACCCGCACCAGATTGAGGAGTTCGTGGGCCTGATCGGCGGCGTCGGGTATCTGGTCGGTCTCGCTGGTGACCAGCGTGGCGGTGAGCGCGACCTCGGCGGATTCGGCGAGCAGTTGCAGTGTTTCGGCGGTCAGGACCGGTGCATCGTCCTCGATCGGGACCAGTAGCGTGCCGCCCTTGGTGCTCAGCAGCGCGAGCACCCGGGATTCGAAAGTGGTGGCCATTTCCGATTGCAGGCGGCGCAGTTTCCTGCGGGCGGCGACATGGCTGTCGACGCGTGGATCGCGCTCGTCCGGATGTTCGGGAATAGATAGCGCGACCACCTGATACGAGTCGGCGATCGGGATGCCGGCTTGGCGGGCGAGTGCGGAACTGCCGCGACCGCTCAGCAGCGCCGAAGCCAGCGTCTGCGTCGCGGTCTGGTGTTCGCGCGCGACGAGATGCTGTTCCTCGACGTAGGCGTCCGAAACCGCCGCGGTGATCGCCTCCAGGAGTTCGAGCATGAGGTCGGTGGCAACCAGTAGTTCATCGATATCGTCGGCCTTGGCACGCGCGGTCACCAGTCCGAACGCGATGCGCAGCCCCTCGTGATAAGCGCGCAGGATGGTGCCCAGCGGCACCGCCTCGCGGGCCCATTGCGCTGCCGCCTCCTTGACCTCGCCGAGCTGTTCGTCGCCGGGAACCGTACGCTTGTCGAACATTTCGGCGGCCAATGCCAGGCAGCTGCGGGTCAGCTTGGTGACATCGCCGCGTAGCTGCTCGCCGGGCAGCGTGCGACACGGCGCCATACAGGTCGCGAAGTAACCGACCATGCGCGAGGCGACGCGGTCGGTATTGAGTAGGGGAATCGACGCGGGCTGGCCGCCGATCTCTAGGACAGGGTCCGTCGGGTCGACGGACAGATCCAGCGCGGAGAAGGTCATACGCGTCGCTCCAGTGCCACATCGGACGTGATAGATCTGCGCCCGAATCGTTGCATCACTATACGAAATGGTTATGAACCAGGGAAGACTACGCGAAATCTATTGCGGCGCGGCAACGTTGTGCATTGCCCACATGCGCGCCATGTGCAGTGGTGGGAAGCTCCAGCGCCCGGCTCGAGTTGTCGAAAATCTGTGACCAGCCGTCTTAACGTCGGGCTGGGGCTGATCGTTTGCGCGTGATCGGCCTACGCCGTCGTGCCGCGGGTCCAGATGCGACAGCGACGTCACCCTCCAGGACGGGTGCGATCAGGACATGCTCGATCACCTGACGACGGTGGACTCGCCGCGCACGGTCTCCATTGCGCTGCGAGCACTCGACCCGGCCGCACAACCGAACCTCGTGTGCGCCGTGAGCCCCCGATTAATCAGCGGGGGCAGCGGAATCTAGGCCGCGCCTTGCTGATTCCGCAGCTCCGAATCGATTACCACTGCGCCGCTGCGGATTTCGTGTTCGATCGCGATGGCGGCGTAGTGCTGGCCGCTGGCGCGCAATTCGGCAATGCGTCGCTCCAGTGCGTCGGTGCCGTAGGCCGCGGCGACATCGGCGATCCCGAGTCGACCGGCAGCGCGTGGTGGATTCATGCGAATGCCCCCTGTGGCTGTGGCACCGAGAGATCCCGGTGGCGACAGCGGCACGGGCTCTCGGGTGCGAAACTCCCTTGTCGCGCACGAGTTTAGAGCGGCGTGTCGTACAGATGCAAGTGCATCTGTACGAACATCGCTGCGTGCGAAGCGATTTGGGGCTGTGCTAGTGGAGCCGTTGGGGTCGAACGTTATTCGTCGTCCAGTCCGGCGGAGAGGTAGGCCGCGGCGGCAAGCCACTGGCGGCACTGCGGGCCGTGCACCTCGTGCAGGTGCAGGATCTCGCGGGCCTGCCGATAGGTGAGGCCGCCCGGTTCGACACCGCAATCGAGTGGCGCATACTCCGGCGCCGAGTATTGCCGCAGGGTGTCGATCCCGGATCCGCCGGCGATCGTGGCCCCGCGCGGAGTTCGGAATGGCGTACTCATCTCGACCGCCCCTCGCGTCTGCCGGATGGGGAGGTGATTGTGGTGACGCCGGCGCGAACTCCCTGCGTACCTCCCCGAATCTGGTTCCGAGTTTAGGCCGTCGGCACTTACAGATGCAAGTACATTTGCACGAACGACCAACAGATATATGAACGGCGGTCGTCGACCGAGTGGCCGATGACCGCCGTTGTGCCGCTTGCGCTTCAGGGCTTGCGTGCGACCGAGCCGTAGGCGGAGATCGGCCGGACCTCGCCGACCTCGGCGGCATCGGTGCGCCACTGGGTGATCGATACGAATCCGGGCTCGACCAGTTCCAAACCGTCGAATACGGCACGGATTTCGGCCTGGGGCCGGGGAACATAGGGTACGCCGCCGGTGCCGGTGTAGTTCTCACACAGCGTCACATACTCCTTGCTGTCGTCGGTACCGTCCCACATGACCAGGAAGCTGCCCGACGGCACCGCGTCGAGCACCGTGTGCACGATGCGCAGCAACTCGTCGTAGGACTTGGCGTGGCCGAGCACGCCCATGAACATCACGCCGATCGGCTCATTGAAATTGAGCACGTTGCGGGCGTCGGCGATGATCTGCGCCGGATCGTGGTAATCGCAATCGACGTAAGTGGTTACGCCCTCGGGAGTGGTGCTGGTGAGCAGCGCCCGCGCCATGGTGAGGACCAGAGGATCGTTGTCGACATAGACGACCTTCGAGTCGGGCGCGACGCCCTGGGCGACCTCATGGGTGTTCTGCATGGTCGGCAGGCCGGTGCCGATATCGAGGAACTGGCGGATGCCCTCCTCGCCCGCCAGGTAACGCACCGCGCGAATGAGGAACTGACGCGACTGCACGGCCATGGTGGTGATGTCCGGATCCACCTCGACGCCGGCATCACCGGCGATCCGGTCGATTTCGTAATAGTCCTTACCGCCCATCCAGTAGTTCCAGATGCGTGCGGAATGCGGGATGTCGGTCCGGATGAGCGGGGTTTGATCGTCGGACATGGGGCTGGACTCCTCGGCGAGCTGATAAACGGTGAACCGGACTGCTCAGGCGGCGGGTGTCGCGATTGGCTGGCACGGCCGATGTGCACTGTGACAGTACAAGATTCGCCTCGACTCGACCTGCGGGATCGAGTAGTCGATCACGCATTTCGGGCGCGTCGTGCGCAGCCGCGTACAGCACTCGCGTAACGCGTTGAACAGGGGTCACGAAGGGGACCGACAGGTCTGAATTCTTTTGTGCCGCATGGGGGAGCTTCGTGCTATCTTGCAGATGTAGGTGCAAATGCAAGAACGTTTGAGCGCACATCTGCAAAGCCGCTCGAGCGTACATCTCACACTGGAACCAGCCGAGGAGTGGGGAAGATGTTCGACACCGGTACACCCAAGATCAAAGGCGCGTGGCGCAAGAGCTCGTTCAGCGGTCCGTCGGGCGGTAACTGCGTCGAGGTCGCCGAGGCGTCGGATGGTTCGATCGCCGTTCGCAATTCACGCGACCCGGAAGGTGGCATCCTGTTCTACACTCGACCGGAGATCGACGCGTTCGTGCGCGGCGCGAAGGCCGGGGAGTTCGACGACCTGACTAGCTGAGCGGTAACATAGGCGATCGGTGCGGTGTGTTTCCAAACGTGGTATTTGTGACACACTGTGGTCAAACCCGAGTATCGGAGATGACTTCATGATCGCAGAACCCGATGACGACGGTCGTGTGCAATCGGTTGTGGTGGAACGTGGTCCGACCGTATTGCGGATCGCGCTGGGTGGGCAGTTGCGTGACCTGCGGGTGAAGAATGGCATCACCCGTGAGGCCGCAGGTGACGCCATCCGCGGTTCACACGCCAAGATCAGTCGTCTCGAGTTGGGGCGCACCGGATTCAAGGAACGCGATATCCGCGATCTGCTGACTTTCTATGGCGTCACCGATGCCGAGGAGCGGGAGCGTTTCCTGGATCTGGCCAGGCAGGCGAACGAACCAGGCTGGTGGCATCGCTACAGCGATCTGCTGCCGTCCTGGTTCGGCACCTACCTCGGCTTGGAGCAGGCCGCGACCAAGATCCGTACCTACGAGGCGCACCTGGTGCCCGGGTTGCTGCAGACGCCCGAATACGCCAGGGCCGTAATGTCACTCGGGTACGAGGACGCCGATATGGACCGCCGCGTGCAGGTCCGCATCCGTCGGCAGGAGGTGCTGCGCCGTGCCGAGCCGCCGATCATCTGGGCGATCATCGACGAGGCCGCGCTGCATCGGCCGGTCGGTGGGTCGCGGGTGCACCGGGAGCAGATGGAACACCTCATCGAGCTGGCGGAACTCCCGAATGTCACGGTGCAGGTCCTGCCGTATTCGGCAGGCGAACACGCTGCTGCGGGTAGCTCGTTCAGCATCTTGCGTTTCGCCGAGACCGAGCTGCCCGACATCGTCTATCTCGAACATCTGACCAGTGCGCTGTACCTGGATCGGAAACAGGATCTGGCGCTGTACCTCTCGGTCATGGACCGCCTGAGTGTGCAAGCCGAGGCGCCCGGCGAGTCGCTGAAGATCCTCGCCGAGTACGCCAAGAACGCCTGAATATCGCTATCGACCCGGCTTGTTCGGGTCGATAGTGCGTGTTTCGGCTGCGAACGCGTCCACGGCGGCAAGATCGAAATCGCCGTGGTCGCTGCCGAGTCCGCGGGCGACCAGTGCGGCGACCGCATTGCCGAGGATTGCCGCGGCACGCAGATTCCGGCCCAGTGCGATCGCACGGATGAATCCGGCGGAGAAGGCATCACCGCACCCGGTGGTGTCGACGACGTCGACGGCGAACGCAGGAATGTCCTGATAGTTGTCGGGGCCGACGAGTAGGGTGCCGTCGGCGCCCCGCGTAACCGCCAGGATGCAAGCGCCCGCGTCCTCGAGCACCTCACAACCCGCCACCAGGTCGGTGGTGCCGGTGAAGCCGAGCACCTGTTCGTCATTCGGGAGGAAGTAGTCGGTATGGGGGAGGACTTCGGCGATGGCGTCGAGGCTACCGAGTGCGCCGGGTGCGATCAGATCGACCGAGGTGCTGACGCCATTGTCCTTGGCGTGCCGCAGGATTCGCGCCGCATTTGCCGCACCGATCAGTTCCGGACCGCCGAGGTGCAGATGATCGGCGGCGGCGATCGCGGTCCAATCGACATCGTCGAGGGTGTAGAACGGGTTGGCACCCAACAGATGCAGGCTGGGACGCTCGCCATTGGGGCGGATCGGCAGCACCGACGACGAGGTGGGCTGATCTTCCTTGCGCACGACCAGTTTCGTATCGATGCCGGCCTTGGCGAGCAGTCCGAGCAGGATATCGCCGGAGGCGTCCGCTCCGATCGCACCCGCGGTCCGCACGCTCGCGCCGAGTTTGGCCAGTGTCAGTGCGGTGCCCGCGGCCGTACCCGCCGCGGTTATGCGGATGTCCTCGACCAGCGCGGTCTGCTGCCCGTCCGGTATGGCCGCGACGGGGCGGATCAGGATATCCAAAACATGTGCGCCCAAAGCGATTACGTTCATTCGGTGTCTTTCTCCAGCGGTTTGCGGGTGCCGTATCCGGTGCGCAGTGCCACCTCGACGACCGCGGCCTGCTGCTGTTCGGTGAGTTCGCGCGGCCTGCCGATCGTCATGGCGTCCAGATACAGCGCGCAGGCCCATTCCAGCAGCAGCGCGGATTCGACGGCTTGGTCCAGCGACGCGCCGATGGTGACTGCGCCGTGATTGGCCAGCAACGCGGACTGCTTGCCCTGCAACGCCGTTCGCACCGCGTCCGCGAGTTCGACGGTGCCGAAGGGATGGAACGGGGCGACCCTCGTCCCACCGCCGAGCAGCAGCTGCTGGTAATGGATGACCGGCAGTTCGTCGAGCACACAGGCGATGGCCGTCGCCTTGGGCGCATGGGTGTGCACGACCGCCTGCGCGGCGTAGGTGCGATAGATATCGAGATGCAAACCCAATTCGGAGGTGGGTGCGTAGCGTCCCGCGACCACCTGACCCGCCAGGTCGACCACCGTGACGTCGTCGGCGATGACCTCCGCCAGCACCGCACCGGTTGCCGTGACGGCGACCAGATCACCGCAGCGCAGGCTCACATTGCCCGCGGTGCCGATCAGCAGCCCCTGTGCGGCCAGGCGCTGACAGGCCGCCGCTACCTCGGCGCGTTCGGTTGGTGCGATGGTGGTCATCCGGATACTCTACCCAAACCTGAATATGATTCACATTACGTTCGGAGGTAATCCGTGCCGATCCGTGCACTACCCGAGGCGGGCCTGCGTCGCGTGCCGATTCAGGCGCGTAGCAGGGAGCGGTTGGCGCGGGTGCTCGAGGTGGCCGATCGCCTGATCGCCACGGAGGGCGTCGAGGCGCTGACCATGATCAGAGTGGCTGCGGAGGCACGGATTTCGGTTGGCTCGCTGTACCAGTACCTGCCGGATCGCGAGGCCGTCATCGAAACCCTCGCCGTGGCCTATATCGAGCAATTGGAGGCCAAGGCGGCCCTGCTGCTCGAGCTCGCGCGCGCCGAGCGCTGGGACGATCCGATCGGCGTGCTGGTGGACGCGTTCGCCCAGGTCTATCGGGACGAGCCGGGCTTCCGCGCGCTGTGGTTCGGCAAGGATTTCAACGAGGCTGCCCGGGCAGCCGATCGCGAGCACAAACGCCGGATGGCGGTGACGCTGCGGGAGGTCATGCTCGCCCAAGGCGCCGTCGCGGATATCGAAGGACTCGATATCGCCTGCCGCGCCGCCCATCTCATGGGCGATGCGGTCATGCAGGAGGCGTTCCGATCCGATCCCGCCGGCGATCCGAATCTGTTGCGCGAGGCCAAGGTCGCACTGCGGGCCTATACGGCACAGTGGGCATCGCCGACCGAGGCGTAACGCAATTCGGTTGCGCTGCTACATCATTGGATGCAGTGGCTGGCGCTTGCCGGTTACTGCTTGATGAAGCTGGAGGCGATGCGCCAGAAGGTGGTCGGCTGCATGGCCTGTAGGTCCCAGTCGTCGGCCATCGCGTGCGCGGTGGTGACGATCCGGTCGATATCGAAATCGTGTCGAGTGGCCGCACCGGTTGACTCGACGGCATCGATGACGAAAGCGACTGCGGTTTCTCGCGAGTACGCGGTACTGCGTTGTCCGCTTCGGGTCGACGGTGTGCTCATAGTTGTTCTACCGTTCGCTGGCTGGTCGGCCAGTGCGGCTTCGGCGATTCCGAGCCGGCCGCCGTGAAGTGGTTGGTCCATTCGAACGCCC
>NZ_BAGN01000106.1 GCF_000308835.1 Nocardia vinacea NBRC 16497
GAACTGCCGCTACTGTGCCGAGGGCAACTACCACATGTGTCAGGTGCACGACATCTACGGCTTCAAGCGCGCAACCCACGGCGGCATGCAGGAGTACATGGTCATCACGCAGGGTTCTCTGGTCCATCGGATCAGCGCTGACATTCCCCCTGCGCACGCGGCCTTCGCGGAGCCGCTGTCTTGCGCACTCCACGCCGTCGAACGGGCCGACATCACGTTCTCCGATGTGGTTGTCGTCGCCGGGTGCGGGCCCATCGGCCTCGGCATGGTCGCGGGTGCGGCGGCGAAGTCTCCGGCCCAGGTCATTGCTCTGGACATGGAGCCGCGCAAGCTGGAGCTTGCGGCGCGCGCCGGGGCCACGATGACGATAGACATCAGCAAGCAAGATCCCGTTGCCCGCGTTCGAGAACTTACCGGTGGTTATGGCGCCGATGTCTACCTCGAGGCGACCGGGCACCCGTCGGCGGTGATCCAGGGCCTCAACCTGCTGCGCAAGCTCGGTCGCTTCATCGAATACAGCGTCTTCAAGGAGGCGGTGACCGTCGATTGGACGATCATCAGCGATGACAAGGAACTCGACGTGCGCGGCGCCCATCTGGGACCGAACTGCTGGCCTGCTGCGATCCGGCTGATCGAGGGCGGCAAGCTCCCGCTCGACGACATCTGCACCCACCAGCTGCCGATTGCGGAGTTTGCGCGCGGACTCGACCTCGTCGCGTCGGGCAAGGAGTCGATCAAGGTCTCACTCATTCCCTGATCGGTCGGCTCGGCTGACGGAAACGATCGGCTCGCGACTGGCCGAACCATGGTCGCCCACTGCCACCCGGACATCACATCAGATCGGAAAGACATGAACGTTACCAAGACCACCCGGGCCGCCATCGTCCTCGCTATTGCCCTCACACTGCCGCTCGCGGCGTGTAGCTCGGGTAAGAACGCCAAAACCGCTACCGGCGGTATCGATGGCGCGAAGGTCGCCTTCCTCATGCCGGACCAGGCATCGACCCGGTATGAGCAGCACGATGCGCCGGGCTTCAAGGCTGCGCTCAGCAAGTTGTGCGCGAGCTGTACGGCGCTCTACAACAACGCCAACGCTGACGCGGCGAAGCAGCAGCAGCAGTTCGACGCCGCCATCTCGCAGGGCGTCAAGGCCATCGTGATCGATCCGGTCGACTCCACCGCCGCGGCCTCCATGGTGTCACGTGCTCAGGCCAGGGGAATCAAGGTCGTTGCCTACGATCGGCCCATTCCGGACGCGAAGGTCGATTACTACGTGTCCTTCGATAACGAGGCCATCGGCAAGGCGATCGCCGAATCGCTTGTCAAGCACATGAAGGACACCGGCGTCCCGGCCGACAAGGGGATCCTGGAGGTCAACGGCTCACCGACCGACGCGGCAGCAGGTCTGATCAAGAAGGGCATCCACGAAGGGCTCGCCAGCGGCGGGTACGCGACGCTCGCCGAGTACGACACCCCTGACTGGGAGCCGACCGCTGCTCAGCAGTGGGTCGCAGGCCAGGTTTCCCGGTTCGGGGGGCAGATCGGCGGGATCGTCGCGGCCAACGACGGGACGGCCGGTGGTGCCATTGCCGCGTTGAAGGCGGCGAACGTCAAGCCTATCCCGCCGGTTACCGGTAACGACGCAACCAACGCCGGGCTCCAGCTCGTGATCTCGGGTGACCAGTACAACACGATCTCCAAGCCGAGTGAGATAGTTGCTGCCGCAGCAGCTGAAGTCGTCGTCGATCTCGTCGAGGGCAAGCAGGTCGAGGCCGTCGGTGGCGGCAGCCTGACAACCGTCTTCAAGGCCCCGACCATGCTCTTCGTGCCGAAGGTCGTCACACGGGACAACCTGAAGGCTGACATCGTCGACGCCAAGATCAACACCGCAGCGGAGCTGTGTACCGGTGCCTATGCCACCGGATGCACGGCACTGGGGATCTCCTGACACCGCCTTCACGCCATCGATAGAGTTCTTATGACAGCCACGGCAACATCGTCCACGACGCCGGTGCTCAGCCTTCGCGGTATCGGCAAGACTTTCGGCGCGGTCTCCGCGCTGACCGACATCGATATGGAAGTCCACGCCGGCGAGGTGGTCGCCCTCGTCGGCGATAACGGGGCCGGTAAGTCCACCCTGGTCAAGGTTCTGTCCGGTGTCCATCAGCCCGACTCCGGTGAGCTCTTCTTCGACGGGAAGCCCGTCACGATTCCCTCGCCGAACGCGGCACTCGAACTCGGCATCGCTACCGTCTTCCAGGATCTCGCGCTCTGTGAGAACCTCGACGTCGTCGCCAACCTGTTTCTCGGTCGAGAGCTCGGTAGGACGCGGCTCAGCGAGGTCGAGATGGAGACCCGGTCCTGGGAGCTCCTCGGGGAGCTATCGGCTCGGATCCCGAGCGTTCGCGTTCCCATCGCGTCGCTGTCGGGTGGTCAGCGCCAAACCGTCGCTATCGCCCGGTCGCTGCTGGTCAACCCCCGGCTCATCATGCTCGACGAGCCGACTGCCGCCCTGGGGGTGGCGCAAACCGCGGAAGTCCTCAACCTGATCGAACGGGTGCGCGCCAAGGGGCTCGGCATCATCATGATCAGTCACAACATGGAGGACGTTCGGGCGGTCGCGGACAGGATCGTGGTGCTCCGGCTCGGCCGCAACAGCGGAACTTTCGGTCCGGATGTGAGCAACCACGAGCTTGTCGCCGCAATCACGGGCGCCACGGACAACGTCGTCGCTCGTCGATCGGCCCGGCGAGCGGTCGAGGTCGACGCGGCTGTTGCGAACACCGCAGAGGAGCTGTCATGAGTCAGACGGAAACGTCCACGAAGTCCGATGCGGCCGAGCGCACTGAACTCGACCGCCAGGACAGCCGAGTAACCGTGGGTGTGGGCGGCGTCGGCGGGATGATCACCGGATTCGGTCGCCGCGTGCGCTCCGGTGATCTGGGACCGCTCCCTGTCCTCGTCGGTCTGGTCGGCATCGCCGTTGTCTTCCAGACTCTGAACCCGGTCTTCCTTACCTCGACGAACCTGGTCAATCTGTTGTACGACAGTGCGG
Organism: Nocardia vinacea NBRC 16497; assembly: GCF_000308835.1. Taxonomy (GTDB): domain Bacteria; phylum Actinomycetota; class Actinomycetes; order Mycobacteriales; family Mycobacteriaceae; genus Nocardia; species Nocardia vinacea. The sequence continues at coordinate 3,056 of NZ_BAGN01000106.1, forward strand.
CCGTCGGAATGATCTCCCTGGGCATCGTGCTGGTCCTGATTCTCGGGGAGATCGACCTGTCGGTGGGTTCCCTGAGTGGTCTCTCGGCGGCGTTCCTCGGGGTCCTGTGGGTCAACAAGGGCTGGCCCATGCCGGTGGCTGTCCTAGCGGCTCTGCTCAGTGGTGCGCTGATCGGGCTGCTCTATTCACTGGTCTATACCCGATTCGGTATGCCGAGCTTCGTTGTGACTCTGGCCGGCCTGCTCGCCTTTCTCGGACTTCAGCTTCAGCTGCTCGGCAGCCACGGGTCGATCAACCTCCCGTACGGTTCGCAGCTGGTGACCTTCGGCCAGCAGCAGTTCCTCCCACCCGCTGTGGCTTATGTAATCTGCGTCGTCGCTGCGGTCGGCGTGCTCGTCGCGGGTCTGGCGAACATCCGAGAACGGGCACGGGCCAATCTATCCCGGCCGTCCATGCAGTCCCTGCTGATCAAGAGCGGTGCGCTCCTGGTCGTCTTCCTTACCGCCACTTGGTATCTCAACCAGGACAATGGAGTGCCGTGGATGTTCATGGTCTTCGTCATCGCGGTCGTGGCGGCAAACTATGCCCTGACCCGGACCCGCTGGGGAAGGCACATGTTCGCGGTCGGCGGCAGCGTCGAGGCCGCGCGCCGGGCCGGTATCAACGTCAACCGGGTCTATACGTCTGCGTTCGTCCTCACCGGCACGCTCGCGGCGCTCGGAGGTATTTTCATGGCGGCCCGGCTGGCCTCGGCCAGCCAGAGTGCCGGCACCGGCGACGTCAATCTCAACGCCATCGCCGCAGCCGTCATCGGCGGTACCAGCCTGTTCGGTGGTCGAGGATCGGCGTATTCAGCCTTACTGGGGATCCTCGTGATCCAGTCCATCTCGAATGGATTGACATTGCTGAATCTGTCGTCGGCCCCACGGTTCATGATCACCGGTGCTGTCCTTGCCCTGGCGGTACTCATCGATTCATTGGCGCGTCGATCCCGCGTCTCGCACGGACAGGCATGAGGAACATCCTCCGGAGATGTAAGTAGGGCCGATTGCGGCCCGACTTACATGTCGCGCGAACATCCGTCGGGCATGTGCGGAGTCACTCGGTGAAGGGGGACTCCTGGATGGCGGACAGCGTGTGCACGAGCGGCTTCGTCGCTCCGTACAGGCTGTCGTAGACGCCGAACAGGTCGTCGTAAAGTGCCCGGGTGCGGGGGTTCGGTTCGATGAGCTGACCGACGGTCGCCCAGTCGGTCTCCGGTGGAACCAGGCCGGTTCCGATCGCGGCGAGCAGCGCGTCGCCGTAGCTCGCGCCGACGGTTTGGGTCGGTACCACTTGGGGTCGGCCGACGACGTCGCTCACGATCTGAGTCCACAAGCCACCCTGGGTTCCGCCGCCGACAGCCACGAGTCGCTCGATCGGGGTCTGCTCGCTGTCGAGAAACTCGATGATCTGCCGGATGCCGTAGGCGATGCCCTCGTATGCAGCACGGAAGAGGTGGCCTCGCCCGTGCCGCAGACTGAGCCCGGCGACGACGCCACGCGCTCTCGGGTCGAAGATCGGCGTGCGCTCACCGGCGAAGTACGGCAGCAGTACCAGGCCGTCGGATCCCGGCGGCACAGCCGCCGCCTCGGCGATGAGCTGTTCGAACGGCACGTCCCCGGTCAACTGCTGAACCCATGACGTGAGCGACCCTGAGGTCGACATTCCCGCGGCGAGCGTGAACTGCCCCGGCTCGATGCCAGAGGTTGTCCATAGCAGCGGGTGGGTTTGGAGGGTAGGAAGAACCTGGACGAAGAACATCGTCGAGCCGTACATCAGCATCACGTCCCCGGGTTGCCGCACCCCGGCGCTGAAAGCCTCACTCCAGGCGTCGACGGTCCCCGCGCAGACGGGAGTCCCGGCGGGCAGACCCGTCTCCCGTGCAGCCGCTGACGTTATTGCGCCCACAACCTCATGTGGCCAAACGATCTGCGGCATCTCGAGATGCCCGACGATATCGCCGATCCAATCCTGCGCCCAATCCTGTCCGCGCAGGTCGTACAGCGGGTCACTCTGGCTGGCCGTATGGTGGTCGAGCACATAGGACCCGGTCAGTTTCGCGACGGCATATGAGCTGGAGTTGTACCACCGGGTGGCCCGTCGCCACACGTCGGGCTCGTTCCGCGCCACCCACAGCATTTTCGGTCCCACTGCTTGCGTCGACAGAGCTTTACCGCAACGCTGCAGCACTTTGTCGGCACCGAGTCGGTCGGTGAGTTCAGTTATCTCCGCCGTAGCCCGCATGTCGATTCCGTAGAGAATCGCCGACCGGACCGGGCGCAAATCCTGGTCACACAGCAGCAGGCACGGACCGACGCCACTGACACATATGCCGGCTAGACGATGCTCTGCGATATGGGGAACGAGTTCCCGGCATACCTCGACCAGATCGCCCCACCAGATGGTCTCTGCATCTACCTCTGCCCAGCCCGGCCGCGGAAGGCTCATGCCGTGTTTTCGGACCGCCGTCGCGAGGATCCTGCCGTCGCTGGTTGTCAGCACCCCCTTGGTGCTGCCCGTACCCATGTCGACACCAAGCAGCAGATCCGACAACCCTGTCACCCGCACTTCCACATCATTCCCGCGTTCAGCATCAGCGTAATAGAGTCGGGCGGCGGATACCGGACCGTTCCCGCCTGCTTTTGCTTCGGTCCGTCGCCACCTCGGGCAGCACCGCCAGGGTCAGCCCCCGAACGTGTGCGGGAGTCCAGCCGACCGGCCGAAGCAATTTCTCTTCACACCGGATATCGACGGACACCCGCAATGGTGGTGCGAAGAAGGCGGGCGCGCAGCCACATTCGGCAGCGACGTGCACGTCCCCGGCGCGCTCGCCGACAGTCGTCGAGGGTGAACCCGACGGCGACGGCGGGACGCAGCGGGAATGGTTTGATGGTCGCGGTGTGGCCGCGCTGCGACACCGACGCATCGTGCCGTCACCACGACTCATCCGCCACCGGAAGTGCACCAGAGCTGTTAGCGAGATAGTCCCCCGAGCGAATGCGGAGCTCGTTGTTGATGCGCTGCGAGTGAACGGCGGTGGCCTAGTAGGTCGCTTGCGGCCCGACTGCCGCGGCTTCTCCGAGGCTGCATACTTACCTGGCCGGGCACCCTCGGCCAGGGCCTTCTTATCCAGATCCGCAGCGTCTCGTAGTGCACATCGACCATCGGCGCGATGGCCTGCGCTGCGGCATAAGGGGATCCGTACTCATCGAGACGCTCGAGGGCACATCCGCCGCCGATCGAGGGCATCCCTAGAGGGATAGGAGCGCAGCGGAGTCATGCCCGAGCTCCGTCCGCGGTGTCGTCGACCGAAATATGCCAGCCGACACTGGTCACCGATGGTTCCAGGCTGAGCCGGCTCACTGCCGATTCCATCTGCCGGTCGTCGCGCTGATCACCGGTGAGTTCGGCGCGTACCTCCACCCGACCCGCGATATCGGTATTCGCGCTGGACACCGAGAGGAGTCGAAAGTCGGTGCGGGTCAACGCCTGAACCAGCAGCGCCCGTACGTGGGCTTCCTGCTCATCGTTGGTCACCGCGACGAACACGTAGGACGCGGGTTGTTCGATGGCGGCATCGGGTTGGCGGTCCACCGCACGTCCGGCGGCGCGCAGCGCGATATTGACCACCATTACCGCCACCGCGCCCGCGGCAGCAGTGGTGAACATGCCCGCACCGGCCAGCGCGCCGACGGCGGCCGAACACCACAGTGTCGCAGCGGTATTGAGCCCGCGCACATTCAAACCGTCGCGGATGATCACACCCGCGCCGAGGAAACCGATACCGGAGACGATCTGCGCGGCCACCCGGGTCGGATCCGCGGCACCGCCGTGGAAACCGTTCGCCGAGAGCAAGACGAACAGTGTCGCACCCGCCGCAACGAGCGCATTGGTGCGCAGCCCCGCCATCCTGGCCCGATACTGCCGCTCGAATCCGATCACCGCGCCCAAGCCGATACCGGCCAGCAGCCGCAGGATCATCTCTACCGTTGTCATCACGCACTTCCTGACTAGGTCGAGCGCACCATCGAACAGCAGGCTACGGACCGGTCCCGTTCCGGAGCGCCGCTGCGGAGGTGTCGCCGGGTGAATATTCGGCTAATGGGGGTATCGGACTATCACCGCCGGACATCCGGCTCACCTCCTTCCTCCGATCGGACGCGCGGCACAGCCGGGCATCGTGTGTCATCGTGCGCAGAGCACATCGGAGGAATCCGACAAATCGCCGGTCAAAGCCTCTCCTCGTAAGACCTTTGGCACTTCACGGCGTGAACCCGACAACATCGGGAGCCAATCGGGATCACCCCTTAGGCCGGGGAGATCTGTCCTGACCCGGGGCGTCTCTCGACGTTCGGGGTCGCTGGCCTATATCCGTGAAGGAGCCTCAGCGAACGATCGGCACCTTGCGTGAGCAAGTAAACACCCGCATGGCCGGCCTCGCAACCCGGTGTGAGCCGCGCAACGTCCAATCGCGCTGCGCGGGAGCCGAATGCGGACCAATCAGGACTGGTAGAGCGAACGGTAGGCGGCGAGCGTGGCCACGCAGTGGTCGATCACCTGCTCGCGGGTGGCGCGCAGCGATCCGTTCAACCACGCCGAGAACATGCCCGCGTTACCGCTGGCCATGGTGAGCGCGGCCAGTCTGCGCCGCACCGGATCATCGATATGCGCGAACAGGTGGTCCTGCAGGACCTTGGTGAAGACCGGCATGACCGCGATGGTGGTCTGGCCGAGGCCGGTACTCGAGTACGGTTCGACCAGGAACAGCCGGGACTTGCGCGGATCGGCGAGCACCTTGTCGACCAGGATCTCCGACAGCACGCGGTCGCGGGAGGGGTCGGCGGCGGCGAACGCCGTCATCGGCTCCAGGAATTCGTCGGCGACCTGCCGGTAGAGCACATCCAGCAGTTCGTCGCGGCTGGCGAAACTCTCATAGAAGTACCGGTCGGTGAGATTGGCGCGTCGGCATACCGCGCGCATGGTGACACCGCCCGCGCCCGATTCTCCGATCAGGTCGAGCGCGGCCTCGAGCAGCGCGGAGCGGCGTGCCTCTCGACGTTCGGTGAGCGTCGTACCGCCCCAGATCCGAGGACCGGCATCGTCAGCTGATTCCTGGCCTTTTTGCACCCGCCCACACTAATGCCTGGCCGCACTGACCGGCTCAGGGCTGGGCCACCCCGATCGGGGATCAGCCGCCGCGTTCGAGTGCGAATCCGGCATCGCGCCAGGCGACGATCCCGCCGCCGAGGCTGCTGGCGTCGAAGCCGTCCTGGCGGGCGATGGCGGCGAAGCGCAGCGATAGTTCGCCGACCGGACAGACGAAGACCAGCGGGCGCGATCGGGAGAACGGGATGCCGTGGGTGAACATATCGTCGAGTTGGTCGTCGCGAATATTGATCGCGCCCGGCACATGGCCGATGCGATAGGCCATCGCGCCGCGGGTGTCCACGATGGTGGGCCGGGCGGTGCGGTCCAGTTCGGCCAATTCCTGCGGGGACACCGCCGGTGTCGCCGCGAGTTCGGCCGGGGTGGGTGCGCGGCGGCGATCGGCGCGGTCGAAAAGTCCCGGCTTGCGCTTCTTGATATAGGACAGGTACGGCTCGAGCCGATCACAGACGATGAAGACCGCGACCATCGGTTCGTTCGATGAAAGTGCCTGCTCACCAAGGATTTCCAGCGCGGCGGCATAGCTCGCGCCGCTGGTCGGACCGGCCATGACGCCGTACCCGGTGGCCAGCGCCAGGGTGGCATCCACCGCGCGGGTGGAATCAATGGTGACGATGCGGTCGTAGAAATCGGGTTGGAACAGCCCGACATCCCACATCTCGCTCTCCGAGCGGATACCGGGTATGAAGTCCGACCGATCGGAAACTACGGCGATACAGCGCAATTCGGGATTGTGCTTGCGCAGATAGGTGGCGGTGCCTCGGGTGGAGCCGGTGGTGCCGAGCCCACCGATCAGATAGTCGACGCGGGTGATGTCGTCGGCGGCCAGATCCTCATGGATCTCGCGGCCGGTGCCGTGGTGATGCGCCTCGATATTCTTCTCATTGGTGTACTGCGAGGCGTGATAGTAGGCGCCCGGCTCCTTGGCCATGGTCGACTCGATCACCGAATACACATCGTTCGGTGTGGTCGGATCCGGACATTCGGACAGCCCGGGCAACTCCACGATCTCGGTGCCGAACAGCTGCAGCAGATCTCGCACTTCGGAAACCTTGATCCGATTGGTCACCGCGCGCAGGCCGATACCGTGTATCGCGCCGAGAATGCGCAGCGCCTTGGCGGTATTGCCGCTCGACGCCTCGATGAGTGTCTGCCCGCTCGCTCCGATCTCGTCGAGATCGTCGCGGATCATGCCCCAGGCCACCCGGTCCTTGACCGAGCCGAAGGGATTGTGCGACTCCAGTTTCGCGTATAGCTCGACATTGGCCAGGCCGTGCACGGCCGGGTCCAGCCGCAGCAGCGGCGTATTGCCGATCAGCTCGGTGATGTGGTCGTAGCGCATTACGGCGCTCCGGAGGGGCGGCGCGGCAGCGGGCCGCGCGGGGGAGTGCGGCGCGGTGGCGGCAGACCGACGGGTATGAGCGGTTCGTAATCGGTATCGCGGTAGACCTGGAAACTGCCCGCGCGGTGCACTACAGCGAGTTTCGCGGGCAGTGCGTGCATGGACGCCGAGGCCGCGGACAGGTCCATGTGATAGGCGCCGGTATTCGGGAACACCACCAGATCGCCCTGGCGCGGGCATTCGGGCAGCCAGACTTTGTGATTGGTGATCAGGTCGCGTTCCAGGCACAGGCGTCCGGCGAAATACACACCGACCGGCCCGGATTCGACCACCGGACCCAAGGTCGGCATCGTGTCGGCGGCGCTGCGCAGCGGGGTTACGTCATCGCCAGGTACGGCGTTGCGAACGGGAGCGCTGCTCGGCATATGCGCGACACTCGGCAGGATCACCGGATCGACCATGACCTCCTGATCCGCCGGGGTCACCTGATCCCGGCTCAGATCCAGATTCACCAGCACCGTGCCATCAGCGAGTTCCTTGACGAACTCCACCCGTGACACAGTCACCCCCGCATGATCGACCAGCGCCTTGCCCGGCTCCAACCAGATATCGAGCATATTGTCCCCGGTCACCTGGGCCACGGTGCGGCCACCGTGCCGCTCCAGCGGCGCGCCGAGTAGATCGTTCAACATCGCTGTCGCGGGCACGGTGTTCGCGTACTTGTGGAAGACCGGAATCCCGTGCACCGCACCGTCATCCACGTGATAGCCGAAGGTATTGTTCGACCAGCTCATCGATTCGCCGCGGCCGAGCAGCGATTCGCGCAGCGCCCGCACATACCCGTCGAATCGGTCCGCGTCGGCGGTGAACACTTGTCGGAAGCCGCCGCCGATATTCAGCACCGACGGGCCGAGTCCGCGGTCGTAGGCGCGCTCGACCAGCTCGAGGCAGGCGTCGATGGCTCGGATGCGTTCCGCGGCGTCACCGGAGTCGATATGAAAGGCGAAGCCGAGGAACGTGATTCGCCGGCGATTGGCCGAGAGCAGATCCAGGGCCTGGTCCACATGGGCCAGCGGCACACCGAACCGGCTCACCGCTGTCTCGTCGAATCCGGAAACCCGTAGCAGCACCGGAACTTTCGCGCGGTCACCGGCCAATTCGGTGATCCGCCGCAGCTCCCACAGATTGTCGACATTGATGGTGACGCCGCAGTCGATCAGATCACGCAGGAACGCTTCACCTTTCGGCCCGGTCACCTCGATCCGCATCGGAGCGAATCCGGCCCCGATGGCACTGGCCAACTCCTGCGGGGACGCGACATCGATGGCGATACCAGCATGTTCGGCGGTGCATACCAGGGCTCTGGATTGATTCACCTTGTGCGCGTAGCAGATTCGGTAGCGCGCGCCCCTGCTGTCGAGTACGGCGCGCAACTGTTTCAGGTTCTCCGCGAAGACCTGCGGAAACACCAGGTGGATCGGGGATCCGAAGCGAATCAGCGTCTCCTCGACGGCATCGCGGGTATCGAAAAAGGAACGCACCAGCGGATGGATCTTCGCGGGAAGCGCCGGTAGCGGTGCCGTCATACGGTGGTTTCCGTGGGCTGGGACCGCGTGGACGCCAACGCGGTTCGCGCCGGTTTCTCGGCCACCGGGTTGTAGCCGCCGTCGCGGATCGACTCGAAGGCGCGAGCCCGATTGCGCGGACTGCGGAATTCGGCGACCACCCGTTTACTGGGCAGATCTATCTCGATCACCTTGATGCCCATCGTCTCCAGCACCCCGGTGATCGTGCGGACACAATGCTGACAGCTCATATCCGGCACGTAGAAGATCTGATCCTCGGCGCTGGCAGGCGCGTCGGCGGTCAGTTCGTCCAGTTCGGCACTCGTCTCGGTTATCCGGATTCGCTCGGCGAGCTGCTCGAAGGTCTCGACGAACTTGTCCACCACCAGCGGCAACAGCGTGTAGTGCCCGCCGCCGAGGTGATGTGGCATGGCGGCCAGACAAGAGGGGCGCGTATTGGCGGGCAGCAGCGCGTACTGGCGGGAGATGAGATCGAGATCGTCATGGTATTTGGCGATGGCCGCGTCGACGCTCAGTCCCT
>NZ_BAGN01000105.1 GCF_000308835.1 Nocardia vinacea NBRC 16497
CGATGAGCACCCCGGAGACCATGAGCATGCCGGGGTGGGTACGGCCGGTGAGGGCATCGCCCAGGATGACAGTGCCGATGGTCCCCGGGAGGATGCCGATGACGGTAGCGATCAGGTAGGGCCAGAAGCGGATCGAGGACAGGGCGCAGCAGTAGTTGATCACCGAGAACGGGGCGAAGGCGATCAGGCGCAGCGAGCCGACGGCGAGCCAGCCGCGCCGTTCGAGGCGTTCATCGATGGACCGGACCGCCGGATGGGTGAGGTGGGCAGCCACGCGATCGCGATCCAGCGCGCGGACGAGCAGAATCGCCAGTGCGGCGCTGACCGTGGTCGCCGAGGCGGCCAGGACGATGCCGAGCGCGGGACCGAACAGAACGCCCGCGCTCACCGTCAGCACGGTCCGTGGGATCGGGGCCACCGTGACCAGCGCATGGACCACGAAGAACAGCAGCGGGAAGATCGGGCCGACCGAGGTGGCCCAGTCCTGCATCTGCTGCGGTGTCGGTAGCGGGACCAGCATTGCCGCGGTGAACAGCGCCGCGCCACCGACGAGCAAGGCGAGGATGCGTGGGTCACGGATGAGCCTGAGCACCGCGCAAGGTTACCCGTTGGTAGTGGCGGCCACGGTCAACCGGCTGCGGAGCTGCCGCTAGCATCGAAGGAAACGGGACGAATGCTCGTTAACCGATGTGCTCGCTGAGCTGGGCGAATGCAACGGTTTCGGGCGCACGCGAGATGTGCGTCGAGGAGAAGAGGGACAGCAGCTATGCCGATTGCTTCAGAGCCGGTGCCCGATTACGCCGCATGGCGCAAGGGCGTGGCGGGGGTACTGGCGAAGGCCCGCAGGGTCGACGTCGCCGAACTTCCGGAGGAGCCAGAAAAGCTGCTCGAGGAACAGACCTACGACGGTCTGACCATCGCCCCGCTGTACACCCGCGGGGATGAGCGGCCCGAATTGCCGCTGCCGGGCGAATATCCCTTCGTCCGTGGCCGTGACGCCACCAGGGATGTGCATCGCGGCTGGTATGTCAGTGCCTTCATCGGCGCGGCCGATGGCGCCGCGGCGAATCGCGAGATCCTGGCCGCGCTGGAGAACGGGATCAGTGCACTGTGGCTCGGCGCGGGCGAGCGCGGTGTGCCGGTGGCCGAACTGCCCGCGGCGCTGTCGGGTCTGCTGTTCGAACTGGCGCCACTGACACTCGCCGCGGGTGACGCGGTTTCCGCAGCGGCACAACAGGTCTTCGCGCAGCTCGACGATTACCAGGTGGCGGACCGGACCGAAATTCGAGTCGCGCTGGGCGCGGCCCCGCTCACCAGTCGCTTCGCCGCAACCGCCGATATCCAACTGGCGGAGGCCATCGCCCTGGCCGGTCAGGCAGTGCAGCGACCGGAGGCCGTGCGCGCTATCACAGTGGATGGCACCGTCTTTCACGATGCGGGCGCCTCGGACGCGCAGGAGCTCGGTGCGGCGGTGGCGGCCGGTCTGGCCTACCTGCGCGCACTCACCGAAGACGGCCAGGATATCGCGGATGCCTTCGAGCAGTTGGAGTTCCGCTTCGCCGCGACCGACGACCAGTTCGCCACCATCGCGAAATTCCGTGCGGCCCGCCAGCTCTGGGCTCGCGTCGCGCACGTGTGCGGCGCACCCACATTCGGTGACGCGCCACAGCATGCGGTGACCTCCGCGGCGATGATGACCCAGCGCGACCCGTGGGTGAATATGCTGCGCACCACCCTCGCGGCCTTCGGCGCGGGAGTCGGTGGGGCGGACACGGTTACGGTGCTGCCCTTCGATTCCGCGCTGCCGCTGGGCGAACTCGGCGTGTCGAAGTCGTTCGCGGACCGCATGGCTCGCAATACCCAGCTGCTGCTGCTCGAGGAGTCGCATCTGGGTCATGTGCAGGATCCGGGTGCAGGTTCCTGGTACGTCGAGGACCTCACCGCCGCACTCGCGGCCAAGGCATGGGAGTTCATGCAGGAGCTCGAGACCGCGGGCGGTTACCTGGCCGCACTGGACTCCGGCCTGCTCGCCGAGCGGATCGCCGCCACCCGGTCGGTCCGGGATGCCGATGTGGCACACCGCAAGACGGCGGTCACCGGTGTCAACGAATTCCCGAACCTGGCCGAGCAGCCGCTGTCCGAGGCCGCGCGTCGGCCCGGACAGGTGGTTCGCTACGGCGCCGCCTTCGAGGCGCTGCGCAACCGCTCGGATGCCTACCTCGCCGCCAATGGTGCGCGACCGCGCGCGCTGCTGGTGCCGCTCGGGACGGTGGCCGAACACAATGTTCGGGTCACTTTCATCGCGAACCTGCTGGCCTCGGGCGGTATCGAGTCGATCAACCCCGGTCCCCTCGAGGTGACCGGAATCGGTACGGCGGTAACCGAATCCGGTGCCACGATCGCCGTATTATGTGGTTCGGACAAGCGTTACGCCGAGCAGGCGGGTCCGGCTGCCGAGCAGTTGCGGGCCGCCGGAATCGAGACGGTGCTGCTGGCCGGTGCGGAAAAGGCCGTCGCCGACCTGAGCGGCGCGCAGCGCCCCGACGGTTATCTCGCGGCCCGCATCGGTGCCGTGGCCGCACTGTCCGACCTGCTGGAGAAGGTGGGAGCCTGATGACATTGAGTCATATCGACAAGCCGGGCGAAATCGACGAGCCGGGCGGCATCGAGCACCGGATCGGTAGTTTCGCCGAGGTGCCGCTGTCCGAACGTCCGGCCGAACCCGCCGACGTCGACTCCGCACAGGTCGATGCCTACGTGCGCGCCGCCGCCGAGGCGAACAACTACACCCCCGAACAGCTGGTGTGGTCGACGCCCGAAGGTATCGATGTGCCACCGGTTTTCACCAAGGCCGATCGCGATGCCATTGCGGCCGAGGGGTATCCGCTCGACAGCGTGCCGGGCATCGCGCCGTTCCTGCGCGGTCCGTACCCGACGATGTATGTGAACCAGCCGTGGACCATTCGCCAGTACGCGGGCTTCTCCACCGCCGCGGATTCGAATGCCTTCTACCGCCGCAATCTGCAGGCGGGGCAGAAGGGGCTGTCGGTCGCCTTCGACCTGGCCACCCACCGCGGCTACGACTCCGATCACCCGCGCGTCCAGGGTGACGTCGGGATGGCCGGTGTGGCCATCGATTCCATCCTCGACATGCGTCAGCTCTTCGACCACATCCCGCTGGATCAGGTCTCGGTGTCGATGACCATGAACGGTGCGGTGCTGCCGATCCTCGCGCTGTACGTGGTCGCGGCCGAGGAGCAGGGGGTCGCACCGGAACAGCTGGCCGGAACCATTCAGAACGACATTCTGAAGGAGTTCATGGTCCGCAATACCTATATCTACCCGCCCAAGCCCTCGATGCGGATCATCTCCGATATCTTTGCCTACACCAGCGCGAAGATGCCGAAGTTCAACTCGATCTCCATCTCCGGCTACCACATCCAGGAGGCCGGAGCCACGGCCGATCTGGAATTGGCCTACACCCTCGCCGACGGCGTCGAGTACATTCGTGCGGGTGTCGCCGCGGGCATGGAGGTCGACAAGTTCGCGCCGCGCCTGTCGTTCTTCTGGGCCATCGGCATGAACTTCTTCATGGAGGTCGCCAAACTCCGTGCGGGACGGCTGCTCTGGAGTGAGCTGGTCGCGAAGTTCGAGCCCAAGAGCGCGAAATCGCTATCGCTGCGGACGCATTCGCAGACCTCGGGTTGGTCGCTGACCGCGCAGGACGCCTACAACAATGTGGCGCGTACCTGCATCGAGGCGATGGCCGCGACCCAGGGCCACACCCAGTCGCTGCACACCAACGCCCTCGACGAGGCGCTGGCCCTGCCGACGGACTTCTCCGCGCGCATCGCCCGCAATACCCAGCTGCTGATTCAGCAGGAGTCCAACACCACGCGCCCGATCGACCCCTGGGGCGGTTCGTACTACGTGGAATGGCTCACCCACCAGCTGGCCAACCGCGCCCGCGCGCATATCGCCGAGGTCGAGGCGCACGGCGGTATGGCGCAGGCGATCGGCGAGGGCATCCCGAAGCTGCGCATCGAGGAGGCCGCCGCTCGCACGCAGGCGCGCATCGATACCGGTCAGCAGCCGGTGATCGGCGTGAACAAGTACCAGGTCGAAGAGGATCAGCAGGTCGAGGTCCTCAAGGTCGAGAATTCGCGGGTGCGAGCCGAACAGATCGAGAAGCTGAACCGGCTTCGCGCCGAACGTGATTCGGCCGAGGTGGAGCGGGCGCTGGCCGAATTGTCCCGTGCGGCAGCCTCTTCGGAGGGTGGCATGGAGAACAACCTGCTCGCGCTCGCCATCGATGCCGCGCGCGCCAAGGCCACCGTCGGTGAGATCTCCGATGCGCTGGAAAAGGTGTACGGCCGCCACCAGGCCGAGATCCGTACGCTCTCCGGTGTGTACCGCGACGAGGCCGGCAAGGTGACCAATATCAGTAAGGCGATCGAACTCGTCGAGGAATTCGCCGAGGCGGAGGGACGGCGCCCGCGCATCCTGGTTGCCAAGATGGGCCAGGACGGGCACGACCGAGGTCAGAAGGTGATCGCCACGGCCTTCGCCGACCTCGGCTTCGACGTCGATGTGGGCCCGCTGTTCCAGACCCCGGAAGAGGTGGCGCAGCAGGCGGCCGACAACGACGTGCACGTCGTCGGTGTGTCCTCGCTGGCGGCGGGCCATCTCACGCTGGTGCCGGCCCTGCGGCAGGCACTGGCCGATGTCGGGCGACCCGACATCATGGTCATCGTCGGCGGTGTGATCCCGCCCGGTGATTTCGAAGAGCTGTATGCGGCGGGTGCGGCGGCGATCTTCCCGCCCGGCACCGTGATCGCGGACGCCGCGATCGATCTGCTGAAAAAGTTGGCGGGCGAACTCGGTCACGAGATCGGCGGCGGCAGCGGCGAATGAATCCAGCATCGCGCAGCGATCCCATGAGGGGCGGTGGTCGGGCGACGGGCGGGCCAAAGCGCGTCATTGACGTAGACGCACTCGCGGAGGCGGTCCGCTCTCAGGAGCGGGCCGCCTTGGCTCGGGCCATCACCCTGGTCGAGTCGACCAGGGCCGACCATCGGGAGCTCGCACAGCAGCTGCTGCTGAAACTGACCCCGCCCACCGATACGGTCACTTCGAATCGTGTTGGTATCACGGGTGTTCCGGGCGTCGGCAAGTCGACCTTTATCGATGCGCTCGGCATGGATCTGATCGGCAAGGGGCATCGGGTCGCGGTGCTGGCCGTCGACCCGTCCTCCACCCGTACCGGCGGCTCTATCCTCGGTGACAAGACCCGCATGGCGCGACTGTCGTTGGAGCGCAACGCCTATATCCGTCCGTCACCGACCGCGGGCACCCTCGGCGGCGTCGCCAAGGCGACCCGCGAAACCATCGTGCTGCTCGAGGCCGCGGGCTACGACGTGATCCTGGTGGAGACCGTCGGCGTCGGCCAGTCCGAGGTGACGGTCGCGAACATGGTCGACGTCTTCTGCTTCCTCACCTTGGCCCGCACCGGAGATCAGTTGCAGGGCATCAAGAAGGGTGTCCTCGAACTCGCCGACCTGGTCGCGGTCAATAAGGCCGACGGCAAGCACGAGATCGAGGCCAAGGCCGCCGCCCGCGAATTGGCCGGGGCGCTGCGCCTCATTCATCCGCACGACGCGCTCTGGCGCCCGCCGGTGCTGACCATGAGCGGTCTGGAAGGCCATGGGCTGGAGAAGTTCTGGGACACCGTCCTCGAACACCGCCGGGTGCTCACCGAGGCGGGTGAATTCGCCGAAAAGCGGCGTCGCCAACAGGTCGACTGGACCTGGACCATGGTGCACGACCAACTGCTGCGCCGCCTCGCGGAGAACTCGAGCGTCAAAGCCATTCGCGCACAAGTGGAGAAGCAGGTGCGCGACGGAACATTGACCGCCGCACTGGCCGCCGAACAGCTTCTCGACGCCTTCGATGGTGAGGGTTGACCTCGCCGGTACGGCAGGCCACCGTACCGGCGACATCGTGGCCTATCTCGCGTCGGTGTATGTGTTGTCGCAGGCCGTCCGACCGTGCTTCAGGCCCAGCTGGTAGGCCTCGATGCGAGCGAAACCGCTCGGCACCGAGAGGCCGTCGACATTGCTGGCGACCAGGCCGTCCCGCAGCAGCCCGGCCAGCGCCTCGTCCACATCGCCCTGGGACAGTACGCTTTTCGCCAGCTCGCCCCTGGCCAGGGCATCGGTGTAGACGCCGGTGTAGCACGCGACGTGCAGTGCGGTCGTCTGCTCGGAAAGTGATCGGCCGGAAGCCTTTTCGACCGCGAGCAGGACGCGAGAGGCGACCAGTGCGTAAGCATCGAAGTCGCCGGTGGGCATCAGCCCCCAGTCCTGGTGCCCTCGTTTCACCAGCCCGGGCAGGTCGATGCCGATGGTGTTGGTGGACGGGCAGTACGAAACCGGTGTGGTTTCGTGCGCGTCCGGGCAGCCCCGGATCGCGCCGGTGTATTCCACCTCGGGCTTGTTCTTCAGCTTGAACAGCCTTTCCGCAAAGTCGATCTGGGCTTGCACCGAATCCTGCGTAATCTCCTGCTCGCCGGTTTCGGTGGAGCTGAAGATGGCCGGCAGGTTGCCGCGCCGTACCGCGATTTCGGCATCGTCGATCTTGCTGCAGGCGTCCGCGCCCTCGGTGAAGCCGAGTTCCATGGCGCTTGCCCGCTCGAATCCGTTTCCGTGCTCGGTCGGCATCGTTCCGATGTAGTCGCTGTCGCGCAACGTCAGTGCCGCGACGATTACATTGTTCAGACCGTCCGCAGTGTTGAGGGTGAAGCGAGTCGACTTGCCTTCGGCGACGGATCTCGAGTAGGAGCCGGCGAAGCAGTCGGCCTGCTGTTCGCGCACGATGGCCGTCGTGGAGTCGTTGACCAGCCTGGCCTGATCCTGGACCGCGTGTCCGTACTCATGGGCCAGAATGAAAGGGACGCTCTCCGGTCCGAGCTGAACGTACATCGACATCAGCTCTCGGTCCCACGCGATGAGTGTGCCCTGCTTGCACTCGGTGGTGTAGAACGCGTTCTGTACGCCCGCAAAGGATTCGCCGCAGACGGTTGCGCCCGCATCGCTGGAGTCGTACGAGACGCGGTGGTCGACGGGAACGAATTGGCGGCCGAACATCTTGGGGTACTGGACCCGCCAGAAGTCCTCGACGTCGGCGACCGCGTTGGCTGCCAGCTGATCGACCTGCGTGCCGGTGAACCCGTCCACCGTGATCGCGGGTGGCGGCAGATGCTCGCGCAGACCGCTGGGCCCGTCCGTGACCGGCAGGCCCGCGACCTTGGTCGCGTCGTACCCGGCGTGCACGGGTGCGGCGGGTTCATGTCCGCAGCTGGCGACCAATGCGAGCGCGGTGACCGGGACGAGCGTCGCCAGCAAACATCGGCGGAAGGTTCGTGTGTTCATCAGTGCGCACCGCCGGTCAGGACCGCGTTGAGCACGGCGGAAGCGACAATCCGCCACTGCCCGCCGATGCGCTCGAGCAGGAAGGTCACGCGCTGCGTCACATCGGCCTGCTGAATGGTCACCGTGATACTTGCCGAATCGCTGTTGACGACCGTCCGGTCGACCGAGCGGATCACGGTGCCCTTCAGCGTCGCCAAGGTCGCCGCATCGATGTTCGTAATCTTTTGTGCGGCAACGAGATTACCGGTACTCGCCGCATCGAAAAGGCTCTGGACCGTCTGCTGTACGTCGGCCTCGTCCATAATCTGGGTCCGCTGGCGTTCCGCAGCGGGATCGCTGGGCAGCTTACTGATGCGCCACGTTCCGTCGATCAGGGTCAGTTCGATTCGGGGGTGCTCGTCGCCGATGTCGGACAGGTCGCCACCGATCGAGTGGCCGGTCATGGCGACCCGCGCACGATCGCCGTCGATCTCGACGTCGTCGAACCAATTGACCACGAAGCGGCCGTTCTGGGCCGTCAACCGTTTGACGTAGTCGGCGAAGGCGGCCGGCTGTACGTCGAATGCGGCCTTGGCCACATCATCGGTGACGTCGGCGCGGACCTGCGCCAGATCGCCACGCTGCCAGTCGGCGTAGTAGTCGTCGATGGCGGCCCGCACCCGAGCTTCGGCGGTCGGCCCGGACTCGGTCGGGTGGGTGACCAGGTAGGTACCGCCGCCCGCGGCGCCCATGGCCGCGACGACAGCGATGCCGGCCAGCGCGATGAGCGCCCGCTTCCTTTTGCGTGCAACGGGTTTCGCGATGGGATTCGTTGGCACGTACTCCGGCGTCGGCGGCTCCGCGAGATAGGGTGGAGTCGACATGATGGGTCCTTTCGGCATTGCGAGGTCGGTGGGGGTCAGTGGGGTGTCCGTGCTGGGGTGCGGGTTCATCGGCTGATCTCCGTGGCGTCGGAGAGCTTCCATTCGCCGAAGATCCGCTGCAGGGTCAGCTCGGTGACGTACCTGCCCTCGCGGTCCTTGCCGGTGACCGTGACCTTGGCCGAGTCGCTGCGGATCACGACCTCGTCGACGGATTCGAGCGTGCCCCAGCGGCGCAGAGTGCGCGCGAACTCGTCCGGTGGCGCGCCGACGATCGACTGTGCGACGGGGCCGTCGCTCAACGCGGCAAGTTGCTCACGATCGCGGTCCTCGACCGCGTCGTAGAACTTCGTGACGACGTCACGTACGGATTGTTCGGCGGCCGCCTGCTCCTGCTTGGCTTTGGTCGCCGGATCGTCTTCCGGCCATTTGCACAACTTCCAGTCGCCACTGATTCGGGTCAGCGCAAAGCTGGTGTGTTGCATGCCGATATCGCCGCGATCCATATGTCCGGACACAGTGGCGCGTGCGCGATCACCCGAAACCTCGACCGTGTCGAATGCGTCGATCGTGAATCGTCCGTTCTTGTCGTTGTCGAATCGAACCAACGCGGCAAACTGTCCGGGCGAGAATTGCGCCAGCTCCTCCGAATATTCGGCACAGAAAATGGAGCGCAGCCGACCGACGTCGCCCGCCTGCAGTGCATCCGTGGCGGATCGGACCGCTGCTCGTACGTGATCCGCTTCGGTGGGCTGGTCCATATGCGCCCGGACCGGGAAGTATGCGCCCGCCCCGATACCCCCCAATGCCAGCAGCGAAACGGCACCGATCGCAACAGCCCTGCGACCACGGCGGCTCGGCGTCGGCCGGCCAGCGGGCGCGCCGTGTGGCATCGGGCTATCCGCCAGGGTGCCAGCGGCTTGCAAATTGTTCTCGGACTCGGACATGCCTTCCCTCTCGGTTGTGACCACTGCCACTAAATTCTGCTGTCGGAGGTCAACCGTTAACGGGCAGCAATCCGCGATATGCGCGCGGTCGGCCGACCTGACAACGAGCGGTCGCACCTGTTAACGAGTTCCGTGTAGATCGCGAAATTCGAGAATGCTCACATAACGAATCGTGGCGAGCTGTCGTCGAGTGCGGAAGATATGCGACGCGGTTATCTATGTGGCAATCGAGTACGGACGCGGCTTATTTGCAATTCTCTTGCGGTGGTGGGGATTCCGACCGCAAGACGAGTTGATCGAAATCCGATCCATGCCGAGCGCGAACGACCTGGGACATGCTCTGCCGGTCGGACGACGCCACTCGGCTTACGGCAGGCCGAGGGGCGTCAGACCGAATCGCCGTGTGCCTCGAGCAGGGTGCGCAAGGCGGCCGCGACCTGCTTGCGTTGTGCGGGCGTCAGCGGTTCGAGCAGTCGGGCCTCTGTGGCGACGTGGTCGGGCAGTGCCGCATCGATGAGTTCGCGCCCCGCTTCGGTGAGTGTGACGTGCACGCCCCGCCCGTCGTGTTCGCTGCGTGCGCGGGTGACGAGTCCGCGTTCCTCGAGGCGGTCCAGGCGCTGGGTGACACCGCCGGAGGTGATCATGGCAGAACGCATGAGTTCGGTGGGGGTGAGGCGATGGGGCGGGTCGCTGCGGCGCAGGGTGGCGAGCACATCGAAGGACGCGGCGTCGAGTTCGTGCGCGGCGAAGGTCTTGCGTAGCTCGGCGCCGATCACCTGGGACAGTCTGGTCAATCTGCCGAGGACGGCCATCGGTGAGACGTCCAGGTCCGGACGCTGTACGCGCCATTGATCGAGCACCCGTTCGACATGATCTGTCACGACCGCAGCCTAGCGAATACCTCAGCGGTGAGGTATCTCATAGGCGGGAATTGCTTAACGCTAAGCTATGTTCCTGAGGGTTGAGTAATTGATCCAGATCCGGACGGAAGGCGAATCATCATGCGTATCACCGTATTCGGAGCGGCGGGCGATGTGGGCAGCCGAGTGGTGGCCGAGGCGCTGGACCGTGGGCACGAAGTCACCGCGGTGGTCCGCGACCTGGAACGGGCCGGTGGGGTACCCGCCGCGGCGACGTTGCGCACGGGTGATGCGGCGAACCTCGACGATGTCGTATCGCTGAGCGCCGGACAGGACCTGGTGATCACCGCGACCCGTCCAGCACCGGGGCGCGAGCACGAACTGCCCGCCATCACCTCGGTGCTGTTATCGGGGTTGGCGCGCACCGGCGCGCGTCTGCTGGTGGTCGGCGGCGCGGCCACCCTGCTCGTACCCGGCGCCGACGCGCTGACATTGCATGAAAGCCCGGATTTCCCGGTCGAACTGCGTGCCATCGCCCGCGCCTGTGCCGACCAACTCGCCATCTGCCGCGCCGAGACCGCCGCCGACTGGACGTACCTGAGCCCGCCCGCCGAACTGGTGCCGGGTCGGCGGACCGGCACCTACCGGCTCGGCTCGGACGAACTGCTCACGAATGCCGACGGAGTCTCGGCGATATCCATGGCAGATTTCGCGGTAGCGCTGCTCGACGAGGCCGAGCGGCCCGCACACCGGCGAACCAGGTTCACCGTCGCATCGGTGTGAGTGTTACGCGATTTCGAAGAGCCGTGCGGCATTTCGGTAGCAGACCTGCCGCAGCCATGAATCACCCAGCTCCAGGCGCTCCAGCGCACTGATCGAATGCCCGTAGGAGTAAGGGATATTCGGAAAGTCGCTACCGAACAGAATGCGGTCACTCAACGAACGCAGCCTGCCGTGCTCGGCGGTCGGAAAGGGTGCGGTGGCCTCGGTGAAATCGGTCCACACCATTGTCGTGTCCAGGTGCACACCCGGGTATTCCTCTGCAAGATCCAGGAATTCGGAATACTCGGGTGTGCCCATATGCGCGATGATCAGCTGTAGGCGCGGATAGCGTTGCAGCAGACCGGCAATGGGCTCCGGTCCGGTGTACTCGCCGGGCGCGGGTCCGGAGCCGCAGTGGATCAGCACCGGTATCCCGGCATCCTCGAGCATGCCCCACACCGGATTCAGCAGCGGGTCACCGGGATGGAAATCGCCGACCTGCACATGCACCTTGAATACTCGGGCACCGCGCTCGATCGCCGCCTCCACATAACTGTCGGCGTAATGTTCGGGATAGAACGTCGCCGTGTGCAGGCAGTCCGGGGTGCGTTCGGCGAAATCGGCGGTCCATTCGTTGAGCCACGCCGCCATATCCGGCTTGTGCGGATACACCAGCGAGGTGAACGCGCGAACACCGAAGCCGCGCAATGTCTTCAACCGGACCTGTTCATCGTCGCGATAGGCGATCGGCCACTCCCGGCCGACCAGCGGGCCGGCCGAATCGAAGTACGCCCACACCTTTGCCATGACCTGCTCGGGCATGAAATGTGTATGGACGTCGATGATTCCGGGCAGTTCCAGCCGGGTGCGGAAATCGGTCAGGTAGGTATTGTCGTCGCTGTCACCGATCATCGAGCAGCCTCCTGCGGGTATGCCGACCGTGCGAAGTCACCGACCCTGGTGATCAATCGCTCGAAGAACGCCTCCGGGTCGGTGCCGACCACGATGTCGGCGTTGGGTTCTCGGCCCCACATGCCCGCCCAGTCCGCCACCGTGGTTGCCCGGGTGATGGCGCCGACGAGTTCGACATCGACGGTGGCCGGTCGCGTTATGGCGAGCGCCGGATCCAGCGCGACCGCCGCCGCGAACGGATCGTGCATATGCGCGAGATAGCCCTGGTCGTAGAGTTTGTGGAAATCGAAGTAGAACCGGACCGCATCGGTGAAGTAACGCACGATCGGATTACTCGTCGCCGACCTGGCCGCCGTCGGATCGGTCTCCGAAACGAGCTCCACCGGCAGACTCCCCGCGCGTTCGGCGAGCTGCGCCACATGCTTGGGCCGCATCTCGATGGTCTCGGTGATATCGAGCGCGCACACGATCGGCCGCCGATCGGCGGGGGCGGCGGAGAAGGCGTCGAAGACCTTCTTGGCCGCCTCCGGATCCACGTGCACATTCCATTCATTGGTCGGCGTGGTGTTGCCTGGGTGATTGAAGGCTCCGCCCATGATCACCAGCCGCCGCAGTAGCAGTGGCAGCCGTGGTTCGAGGCGAAGGGCGAGCGCCAGATTCGTCAGCGGTCCCGTGCAGAGCCCGACGATCTCGCCGGGAGCCCCGCGCACCAGATCGACCCACATCTCGGCCGCCGACCGGGCCGAGATCGGCCGAGCGGATTGCGGCAGTTCCGCATATCCGACCCCCTGCGGCCCATGCGTGTCCTCGGTGGTGCGCAGCGGGATCGCGAGCGGTTCCGCGGCACCCAGCGCGACCTCGATATCGGGTGCACGGCACACATCCAGCCAGGCGAGATTGTTCGCCGCCACCTGCGGTGCGGGCACATTGCCCGCGGTGGCGGCGATTCCCACGATCTCGGCCTCCGGGGAGGCGAGCAGGTAGAGCAGCGCGAGTGAATCATCGATCCCGGTATCGACGTCCATGACGATCTTCTGCCGCACCAGTCGAGCCTAGCGAGCGGACCGGGACGGCTCAGTAAGTGGGCAGCACGTAGTCGTCGGTACTCGACATCATCCGCAGCATCACCGGACGCATCACCCGCGAGGTCATGACCTTCATGCTCGTGCGGGCCATCCGTGTGCCGAGGCGAGAGGTGGGCAGCATCATCTTGATACCGCCACCGGGCAGTTCCTTGGCCTTGTCCAGGAAGGGTGTGACGACCTCCTCATAGCGGATCAGTGCTGTCGCGAGATCATCTGGCGCCGCTGCGATTTCACCGGCCAGGACGTAGGCGCCGACGATGGCCATGGCGGTGCCCATACCGGTCATCGGGGAGCCACAGAAGCCGGAGTCGCCGAGTAGCGTGACCCGACCGGTCGACAGCGACGGCATATCGACGCGCGCCAGCATGTCGAAATAGAAGTCCGGGGTCGTGGTCATCGCGTCGAGCACGGCCGGGGTCTCCCATCCGGCCTCGGCCAGCATGTCGTGGATGAGCCGCTGCTGCGCGGCGACATCGCGACGCAGCGCCGGATCGGCCTCGGTGCGCAGGGTGATGATCGCCTTCGAGGTGGCCGGATCGGCATCCGGCCGAATCGCGACCGCGGCGCTGGGCACCGTGTGCATCTTGAACCACCCTGGCTCGGTTCCGGTCGGGGTCGGAATGGTGAAGAACGACATGTAGCCGCCGAGATAGGTGACGAACTGCTCCTCCGGTCCGAAGGCCAGCTCCCGGGTTGCCGAGTGCACGCCGTCCGCGCCGACGACCAGATCGAAACGCTCGGTGTGCCCGGACGCGAAATCGACCTCGACGCCGGTGTCGTCCTGGCGCAGCGCCACGATCCATTCGCCGTAGCGGTAGTCGAGTTCGCCGGCCGTGCTGGCCAGTTCGGTGAGCAGTACCTGATTCAAATCGCCTCGGGTGATTTCGATTTCGGCCACCGGACCCTTGCCGTCGAACATCTCCGCGGGCATCCGGGCGAACTCGCGGCCGTTTTCGTCGACGTAGGCCATGCCGCGCTCGTCGAGCTGGTACTTGCGGATGCCCGGCATGAGTCCCATCCGCTCGGCGACTTCGCGGCTCGGGCCGCGCAGGTCCACGGCCTGCCCGCCCGGGCGTGGCTTCGGAGCGCGCTCGACGACGGTGGTTCGAATGCCCGCCCGCAGCAATTGCAGTGCGAGCGCGTTGCCTGCGATGCCGCCGCCGCTGATGAGGATGTGGAGGGATTTGATCATGACCGGGCCAATCTCTCGAACGAATGTGTCAGACGTATGTCTAACACGAGGTTGGCACGAATGTCTAGTACAAATGTCTTATTCGAGTGTAAGCTGAGGTCATGGGAAACCGAGAAGATCTATTGGCGGGAGCGCGTAAGGCCATCATCGAACGTGGCGTGGCGAAGACGACCGCGCGCGATATCGCGGCGGCCGCGGGTGTCAGCCTGGCCGCGATCGGCTACCACTTCGGTTCGAAGGATCGGCTGATCACCGAGGCGCTCGCGGAGGCGCTCGGCAACGATATCGGCGATCGGATGGAGGCCTTGATCCGCGCGGGCGGTGGGCAGCCGCCGCTCGAGGCATTCACACAGATGTGGAACGCGATGCCGCAGGTCTTCGAGGACAACCGGGACGGCATGCTGGCCAGTCTGGAGAATCTGGTGCGCGTCGCGCGGACGCCGGAATCGCGGACGTTCATGGACGAAAGCCTCAACGGTGCCTACGAGGACATCGGTCGAGCGCTCAGGGAATCCCGTCCTGATCTCGATGCGGACACCGCCCAGGCGATAGGCGAGCTGTACTTCGTGCTGACGCAGGGCCTCGGCATCCTGTGGACGATCACCCAGGGCGGGAACCTGCCCGACGGCGCGCGACTGGCCAAGGCCATTGCGGCCCTGGCCGGCGAGTCCTGATCGGGCAGGCAGTGCCTGCCGGCGAACAGTGTGAGTTCTATCGGGTGTGCAGTGGCCACATCGGCCGGTCCGCGCCGTATCGTGGTGCGGGCCACGCGTAATCCGGATATTCGGCGAGCACCGGCGCGGCAGTTGTGACATTGCCGTGGGTGACCGCCGCTATCGGACTCGGTGGGGTGGCCTGCGGATGACGCGGGGTCCGGTCGGGCGCGGTGAGCAGCCAGGACGCGGTGCGCGCCAATGCGACTCGGACATCGCGGCCGATACCGTCATGTGCGCGGGCCACCAGCGCGTCGATCACCCCGGCGGCGAGCAGATAGCCGGAGGCGTGGTCGAGTGCCTGCGCGGGCAGTGTCCCCGGCACCGAGGGTGCGCCCTCGACGACCGAAATACCGGCCGCGGCCTGCACGATGCTGTCGAAACCGCGCCGCCGACCCCACGGGCCGGATTCGCCCCATGCCGATATCCGACCGTGCACGAGGCCGGGGCGACGGGCGGCAGTTAGGCCGGCGTTTTCCAGTACGCCGGGTCGATACCCGGTGATCAGCACATCGGCCGCGGCGAGCAGCTCGTTGATCAGCGGCAGGTGCCGGTGCAGATCGAGCAGCGTGGAGCGCTTGCCTTGGCAGGTGTCGTGGTATTGCCATGGGATCTCGGGTAGGTGCGGCGGGTCGATCCGCAGCACCTCGGCGCCGAGTAGCGCCAGGGTTCTGGTCGCGACGGGTCCGGCGATCACCCGTGTCAGATCGAGTACCCGGACTCCGCGCAACGGCTGCAATGGCGATGCACCGATCGGCAGGCCGAGTTCGCCACGGTCGATCCGGGTGTCGATCGCCACCAGCGGACCCGATGCGGCGGCCTGGCCCTGTGGGCTGTCCGCCCACTCCTGCTCGCTACGCACCTGGACCGCGATGGCGCCGTGCGCGGCCGCGTGTTCCTCGATATCGCGGGCCCGGCTCATCGCCATCTGCGCGACCGCAAGATCGACGGGGGCGTCGTCGGGCAGTCCGAGCGAGGCGAGCAATCGCGCGCGATGATGCGGATAGTTGGCGTGGGTGCGGACCCAGCCGTCGAAGGTGGGAAAGAATCCCGACAGATCGGCGAATATCTTGGCGGGCGCACCGCCGACGCGCAGCAGGCGTTCACTGGAGAAGGCGGCGGTGATCCGGACCGGATCGAGTCGGTGCAGCACCGGATTGAGGTGGTGTGCGTCGCGGATTCGGTTCGCCGCCGCCGTCACCGCGGCCACCGATCCGGCGGCCAGCGCCCAAACCGGCAGCGCCGCAGCCAAACAGCTGCCCGGATCGGCGGCGGGGACGGTGCCGGAGGCCGGTACACCGATTCCGGCCTCGTAGTCGCGGACCAGCTGTTCGTGCGCAATCACGAGATCGAGAGTAGTTGTTGCGCCGCAGTAGTAGGGTCGGGGCCATGACGCCGCTGCAGCGTTATATCGCCGAAGAGATAGCCACCGACCACGCCGACGGATTGATCGGCCGCCGGGAAGCACTGCGCCGACTAGGAATGCTCGGGGTCGGCGCCACCGCCGCGGTCGCATTGCTCGCCGCCTGCTCCAGTAGCGGCGACCAGGCGAATACCGCGTCGACGGGCTCGAAACCTGCGGCGTTGTCGGCTCCGCCGGGTACCAGCGGCGCGGTCCCGGCCACCGCGATCACCTTTCCCGGACCGGACGGTCGCCAGCTACAAGCCGCGTGGGCTGCCGCGCCACAGCCGCGCGGCAGCGTACTCGTCATCCATGAGAACAAGGGTCTCACCGACCACATCCGCTCGGTGACAGGCCGTTTCGCGGGTGCGGGATACTCCGCACTCGCCGTCGACCTGCTGTCCGAACTCGGCGGGACCGCCGCCTTCACCGATCCGGCGGCGGCCACCGCCGAACTCGGCAAGATCGCGCCGGCACAGTTCATCGCCGATCTGCAGGCCGGGATCGCCGAGTTGGAACGCCGGGTGCCGGGAACGAAGATCGGCACCACCGGATTCTGCTTCGGCGGCGGTCTGGTCTGGCTGCTGTTGGCCGCGGGAACACCGAAACTCGCTGCGGCGACACCGTTTTACGGCCCCTTCCCGGAGAACGGGGATCTGTCCGGTTCGAAGGCTGCGGTGCTCGGAATTTACGCCGCCAAGGACGAGCGGGTGATCGCTTCGCGCCCCACCGCGGAAGCGGCCCTGGACCGGGCGGGCCTCACCCATGAGATCTACGTCGCACCGAATGCGGACCACGCCTTCTTCAACGACACCGGACCCCGCTACAACCCGGCCGCCGCCGCGGAGGCGTGGCAGCGGGTCCTGGACTGGTACGGCACATACCTCGGGTGAAGGAGAGCGACGTGGGCAAGGCCATTGCCGCGACGGACTGGCTGCGGGTGTTGCGCGCACATCCCGCGCCGAGCCATCAACTGCTGTGTTTCCCGCCGGGTGGGGGAGCGGTCACGGCATATCGGGCACTGGCCGAACGCTTCGACAACGGCATTGCCGTTGCGGCCGTGCAGTATCCGGGGCGGCAGGACCGGCTCGGTGAGCCCACCATCGGCGATATGGACACCCTCGTCGATCGAATCGTGGATGAGGTGCTGAATCAGGGCCCGGTGGAACAACTTTCGCTGTTCGGCCACAGCATGGGGGCGACCGTGGCCTTCGAAACCGCACGCCGCCTGGAACGCAAGGGGCAACCGCTCGCCGTGCTGTTCGTATCCGGTCGTCCCGCACCGACTTTCGTCGAGCAGAGCCGGCTGCATCTCGGCTCCGACGACGATCTGATCGGTGATCTGGAGCGCCTGGCGACCGATCCCGCGTCCGTCCAGATCCTGCGCGCCGAACCGAGCCTCGCCGAACTGGTGCTGCCCGCGGTGCGCAGCGACTACCAGGCCATCGAGACCTACCGCTACCGCGAGGGCGCACCGCTGACCTGTACTGTGTCGGCGCTGGTCAGCACCGAGGACCCGACAATGACGCCGGAGCAGGCCGAGGAATGGCGCGAGCACACCACAGGTTCCTTCGACTACAAGGTGTTCCCCGGCGGTCACTTCTACCTGGATGACAAGGTCTCCGAGGTCGCCGACCTCATCGTCCGCACCCTCCACACATAGCCCGCCCACGACACCGCCACGCACACCGCGACCAGCCCGCGCACCAATCCAAGCGCACTCTGGGGGTAGATCACCCCGGTCAGATAATGGGCGATGAACCCGCTCGGCGGCAGCCCCGCCATCCCGGCCCGATGCCGCGCCCAATTCTCCAAATACGTGAGTGGACAATCATATCCGAACAGCACCGTGCTGAATCCCCACCCGAACGCGATCAGATGCAGCCAGATGGTGCGCGGCCACCGCCACGCCACGAACCCGCCGACCACCACATACGCCACGAACACGAAATGCACCGCGGCTGTGGCATCGGCCAGCAGCCGATACAGCATATGGTCAGCGTAGCGCTGGATACGTGCGGGCTCGTCCCCGTTGGATCACCAGGGCGAGGGCTGGTAGTCCTTGAGGAAGCAGCCGTAGAGGTCGGTGCCGGTTTCGCCTTGGACGATGGGGTCGTAGACGCGGGCGGCGCCGTCCACCAGGTCCAGCGGCGCGTGGAAGCCCTCTTCGGCGAGGCGGAGTTTGGTGTAGTGCGGGCGTTCGTCGGTGATCCAGCCGGTGTCCACGGCCGTCATGAGGATGGCGTCCTGTTCGAACATTTCGCGGGCGCTGGTGCGGGTCAACATGTTCAGCGCGGCCTTGGCCATATTCGTATGGGGGTGGCCGGCACCCTTGTACGCGCGGGAGAACTGGCCCTCCATCGCGGAGACGTTCACGACGTATTTGCGGCGGGCCGCGGCGGCGGCCATTGCCGGGCGCAGGCGGGAAACCAGAATGAACGGCGCTACCGAATTGCACAGCTGGACCTCGAGGAGTTCGGTCGGGTCCACCTCGGCGACGGTCTGCACCCAGCTGTTGGTGTGGGCGAGATCCGGCACCAGACCACCGGCGTCGATGGCGATACCGCGCGAAATGCGTTCCGGCGTGGCCGATCCCGCGACCAGCGCCAGCTCCGCCACATCGGCCGAGGACAGCGTCGGGGTCAGGGATGCGGTGAGTGCGGTGGGGTGCGCCTGCATGGTCTTGCCGAAGGTCACCACATCCGGCAGCGCGCCCGCGGGCAGCGGACCGGATTCGGCCTCGACCAGCGCGCTGTACGCACCGGGGGAGCGGCGCACGGTCTGGGCGGCATTGTTGATCAGGATATCCAGCGGTCCCTGTGCCGCGACATCATCGGCGAGCGCGACGACCTGCGCCGGATCCCGCAGATCGATGCCGACGATGCGCAGCCGGTGCAGCCAGTCGGCGCTGTCGTCCATGGCGGCGAAGCGGCGGATCGCATCGTTCGGGAAGCGGGTGGTGATGGTGGTGTGCGCCCCGTCGCGCAGTAGCCGCAGCGCGATATACATGCCGATCTTGGCGCGTCCGCCGGTCAGCAGGGCACGCCGTCCGGCGAGATCGGTACGGGCGTCTCGTTTCGCATGGCTGCTGGCCGCGCAGTCCGGGCAGAGCTGGTGATAGAACGCATCGACCCGGGTGTAGCGCTGTTTGCAGATATAGCAGGGCCGAGGCCGGAGCAGCGTGCCCGCGCTCGCACCCGCCGCATTCGAGGCCAGCGGAATGCCCGCGGTTTCGTCATCGATCCGATTCGGCGATCCGGTCGCAGTCGCCGCGACCACCGCTCGGTCCGCCTCGGCGACCGCATCCCTGGCCACGGTTCGCCTGCGCTGCTTCAATTTCTTGAACATATGGCCGACGGCGCGCTGCACCGTGACCGACGCCGGATCGTCCTTGTCCAACTGCCCGGCCTGCTCCAGCACCCGCAGGCAGATCGCCAGCTCATCGGGGTCGATGGCGGTGCCGCTCGGCGCTGGTGCGGTAGACGTCGACGCGGTGTTCTCGACCATCGGAATGCGGGTTTATCCTTCGTGAACTGGGAGGTTGACCCAGTCATTGTCGCATTCGAATGCGGACCGGTCGGCGCGGGCGGTCCCGCACCGACCGGACGCCGCCTATTTGCGCAGCTTGCTCAAGGTCGAGGTAGCCGTCTTCTTCAGCAGATCGGTGACCTCGGACGCGCTGAGGATCTTGCCCGGAGACTTCGACGAACTGGACGAATACTGCGACCAGCTGATGTGGTAGGTGGCCCAGCCGTCGCGCACGGCCAGTGAGACATCGGCCGTCGGATCATCCGACTTGTGCTTACCGGTGATCACATACGCCTCGTCGCCGAGTCCGGAGATCTTGTCGACCTTCGCGTCCTTGCCGTATTCGCTCTGGGTCCAGGTCTCGTACGACGCGGTGAACTCCGGTCCCGGATTGGTCTGCTTGTGCACCTGCGCGCTGGTGTAGATCGCGGCGTAGTCGTACTTCTCGCTCGATCCGGACGGGGTGAAGCGGACATCGCAGCCCATCGTATCTACCGCCGCGTGCTTGGAACCGTCGTGCTTCGGGTAGGTATTGCCCGAGGAATCGGCCTTCGACAGCGTGAAGCCCGCACTGGTGTAGGGCGAGGTGTCGGTGATATCGCAGAGATTTGCGATGTACTTGTAGCCGCGCAGATCGGCGTCCTTGCTGATATCGGCCTTGCCGGCATCGAAGGCGCCGATCGCGAACATCGCCCCCGCCCATACCGCGGAGGTGACGACGACCGCGCCGAGCGCCCAAAGCCAGCCTTTGCCACCGGATTTGGGCGGCTGCTGATATCCGGGTGCCTGTTGCTGGTATCCGGGCTGTTGGAAACCCGATGCGCCCTGCGGGAATCCGGGTGCGGGCTGCTCGAATCCGGGTTGCTGGAACCCGGGCTGCGGGAATCCCGGTGCGGACTGTGGTGCTCCGGCTTGCGGGAATCCGGGTGTGGCTTGTGGCGCCCCACCCTGCTGGAATCCAGGCGCGGCCTGCGGCGTTACCGGCTGCGGATATGCGGGCGAGGACTGGTGGTATCCCGGTTGCTGATATCCGGTCCCTGATTGGTATCCGGCGGGTGTGGCTTGTGGTGCTCCGGCCTGCTGGAATCCTGGCGCGGCCTGCGGTGTCCCCGGCTGCGGATATGCGGGCGAGGACTGGTGGTATCCCGGTTGCTGATATCCGGTCCCCGATTGGTATCCGGCGGGTGTGGCCCCCGGCTGATCGAACGACTGCCGAACCATCGTCGGATCAGCGGGCTGCTGCTCGGCTGGGCCTTGCGGTCCCACCACCGGAACCGCGGGCTGTGACGGCAGCTGATACCCCGGCTGCCCGACCATCGTCGGATCCGATTGTGAATACTGCGGTCCCTGCTGCTGGGGCTGTTCCTGCGCCCACCACGCGTCGTTGGGTTGGTTCTGTTGTTCCCCCGGTCCGGTCATGCGCGCAAAGTACCACCCCGTCCGATTTCCCGGCCACCCACCGTTGGTGGGATATGCGCGGTCACTGCGGGATGCTGGCGTTCGCCGCGCGCAGATCCTCGACGAAGTTCGCGATGGCCTCGGCCACGAGCAGCGGCTCGGTCACCGGCAGCCAGTGATCGGCCGGAATCGGGCAGCGCCACAGTCGATCCACCCAACGTGCGCTGCCGTAGTAGAGGAACGGGGGCACCAGCACGTCGGTGGTGTCCACGACGAGTTGCACCGGAACCGCGGTGGTGCGCTCACGCGGCCGCAGCAGATGATGCGCCAGGTTGGCGACGGCGATCCGGGCGCCCGCGGCCAGATCCGTGCGCCAGGTCGGTGCGATCGGCGCGTACATCCGAGCGACGCCGCCGAGCTGTTCGATCAACCAGGTACGCACCCGCGGCGGATAAGCGATCCGTCGCGCCGCGGTCTGGGCCGTTCCGACTCCGTGCCGCCAGAATTTCCGGTCGGCGATCAGCTCCAGCGCTCGGCGCGGTTGACCGGCCAATTCGCGCAGTGTCATGCCGACGTGATCGAGATTCGGGCCCGCGACGGCGGTGAACGAGGCGATCCGGGTATTGGCGCGCGAATCGCAGACCGCCTCCCACACCTGCACCGCACCCCAGCCGTGTCCGCAGACGTGCACCGGCCGCTTCGGACTGATCGCATCGATCAGCGCGAAGAAGTCCTCGGCCAGGTGACCGAGTCGATAGTCCTGCGGCACACCGGGTTTCGCCGATCCACCGTGCCCGCGCACGTCATAGGCGATGACCCGGAAGCCGTCGGCCAGCAGCGTCGCCACCGCGGACCAGACCAGGTGGGTATCGGAGAGCCCGTGCACCAAGACGAGCGGTTCCGCGCTGCGATCGCCCCATTCGAAGACGGCCAGCTCACCATTCGCGCCGGGCACCGTGCAGTGGCGGTGTGGGCGCTGGATGCCGGTCGGGTCGGGGGAGTCGAGCTGTTCGGTCATCTGCTTGCCTCGATCGATGCGCTGGGTGCCGCGTGTACCGCCGGTACGTGATCCGATACTGACAGTACGTATTGCCCGAAGCAATGGATTGAAACCGCGACCGGCTATGAGGTCGGTCACCCATAACCCGGGTGCTTCCGGCTCAACAGGGCGTACCGCCGGTACGTGTATGCTCCGGCCATGGCCCGTTCGGACAGATCTGCCGGATCAGCGCCGCGGACGATCACCCGCGAGGAGATTGTCGACGCCGCCATTCGGGTGATCGACCGGGATGGTCCGCGCCCGAGCATGGACGACATCGCGCGCGAGGCCCGGATCACCAAACCGCGCCTGTACCGCCAGTTCGCCGACAAGGCTGATCTCTACACCGAAATCGGCGACCGGATGGCCGGTTCCGTCGCCGCCGGCGCGGGCAGCGATCTGATGCTGATGCTGCAACCGCCCCGGGTCGCGCTGCACCGCGTGCTCGCCGGCTATGCCGACAGTATTCTCCAGCACCCCAACGTCTTTCGGTTCCTCGGCCAGGCGCACATCACCCAGTACTCCGACGGTTCGGTACTGCAATTCGATCTCGGCCGCGCGGCCGCGAGCCGCGTCGCCGGCCAGGCGCGCGAGATCGCCGAATCCATTCCGATCGATGCCACCGGCATCGACTATCTGGCCCGCGCGGTCGTCGGCGTAGTCGTCGCGATCACCGACCTGTGGCTGGGTGACGCGGATCCCTGCCGTCTCGACGACACCGCCGAATTCGTCGACCAGGCAACCGAATTCGTCTGGGGTCTGATCGATGGATTCCTGCGCCGCCAGGGCATCTCGGCCGATCCGGACACCCCGATCTTCACCGCCCTCGCGGCCGTAAACCAGGCGCAGCGGCCGACCGGCTGATCCGCTTCCGCCCTCGTAAACCCACCTCGACCCGCCGTGCGTCCGCTTTGTTGACATCATGCCAATAGTGCGCCAATCTGATGACGAGACGCGGGTGCGACAGGCCCGCGCGATCGAGCAAAGGATTCTGCGATGGCACGCGCGGCATGGAGTGACGACGAGGTCGAGGCGGTCCGGGAGCTGGCGCGAAATTTCTTCGAGAAGGAAGTCGTCCCGCACGAGGAGAAGTTCGTCGCGCAGGGACATCCCGACCGCGCCCTGTACAACCGGGCCGGCGAACTCGGCCTGCTGTGTACCGCGACCCCGACCGAATACGGCGGCGGTGGCGGCACTTTCGCGCACGAGGCCGCCATCATCGAGGAACAGGCCTTCGCGGGTGACGGCTCGATGGGTATGGCCGTGCACACCTCGATCATCGCGCCATATATCCAGCACTTCGGTACCGAAGACCTCAAGCGGCGGGTGCTGCCCAAGGCCGCGACCGGCGAAATGGTGCTCTCCATCGGCATGACCGAACCGGGCACCGGCTCGGATCTGCAGAACATCAAGACCCGCGCGGTCCGTGAGGGCGACGAATACGTCATCACCGGCTCGAAGATCTTCATCACCAACGGCTGGCTCTGTGACGGCATCCTCATCGCCGCCAAGACCGATCCGACCAAGGGCGCGGCAGGTGTTTCGCTGATCTTTGCCGAGGTGGGTGACGACACTCCGGGTTTCAAGCGCGGCCGCATCCTGAACAAGATCGGCGGCAAGGCCCAGGACACCGCGGAGCTGTTCTTCGACGGACTACGCGTGCCCGCCTCGAATCTGCTCGGCGAGGCCGAGGGCCAGGGCTTCTATCAGATGATGCAGCTGCTGGCCCAGGAACGATTGGTCACCGCCATCATCGCTGTCGCGATGATGGAGAAGGCGGTGCAGTTGACCGTCGACTACACCAAGGGGCGCGAGGCCTTCGGCAAGCCGCTGTTCGCGATGCAGAACACCAAATTCGAGATGGCCGAATGCGCGACCATCGCCAAGGTCAGCCGGATCTTCCTCGACGACTGCATCGGCAAACATCTGCGCGGCGAACTCGATATTCCCACGGCTGCGATGTCGAAGTACTGGCTGACCGACCAACTCGGTATTGTGGTCGATCGCTGCCTGCAACTGTTCGGCGGCTACGGCTATATGACGGAGTATCCGATTTCCCAGCTCTACACTGGTGCCCGCGTGCTGCGCATCCTCGCGGGCAGCAACGAGGTTATGAAGGATCTCATTGCCAGGTCACTCTGAGGTCACCGCTAGCGACCGCTTGCCGGTCACTCGAAACGACACCGAGGCGCAGCCGCGCAGGCGCAGGCTGGAACCGGACGAGCGACGCGCACAGATCCTGGAGTGCGCGATCGACATGTTCGGCGAGCGGCCCTACGCGGCGGTCTCCACCGCGGAACTCGCGCAGCGGGCCGGGGTCGCGCGCGGGCTGATCAACCATTACTTCGGCAATAAGCGCGACCTGTATCTCGCGGTCGTGCGCCGGATGGTCACCCTGCCCCGCCTGGACGATATGGTCGCGCCGACCGGCACCGATCGCGAACGCGTCGATGCGAGTGTGCACTGGCTGCTGGATGTGATCTCCGAACACGGCAGCACCTGGGTCAAGGTGACCAGTCACGAGGGCGTAGGTGACGATCCCGAGGTGCAGCAGATCCTGGATCAGGCCGATGACGCGGCCGCCGAGCGGATGCTGCTGATGGTCGGGCGCGCGGATTCGGCCCACAGTGCGCAATTGCGCGCCATGGTCCGCGCATTCGGTGGGTTGGTGAAAGTCGCGGGCCGAGAATGGATCACCCGCGGCGCCCTCACCCGCGAGCAGGTGCACGCGCTGCTGTCCGACATGCTGATGACGCTGGTGACCGAAACCATGCCGAAGGTGGATCCCGGGCACTAACTGTGCGGCGTGGGCTGTTTCGGCAATTCCGAAGGCCTTTTACTCGGCGCGATCCGACGCTCGGTGGCGCTGTAGCGGACGCGCCGCACATGCCCGGGGGCGTGCCCGGTGCGGCCGTACTTCCGCTCGATCACTTCCTCGCGGTGATGCTCGACCAGCAGTGCGCCGATTCCGGAGATCCACAATGCGGCGGTCACTATCGCACCGATCCGGGTCCAGCCGATGAAGCCGTAACCGGCCGCGGTGAGTGTGCACGCCATGGCGACGATGCCGAGCGCGCACAGAATGATGCCGGGCACGTTGTAGTCGTCACCGAGTAGATCGCCCGCGTGAGAATGCCACGGCCGCCCTTGTTGTCCTTTCGAACCGGATTCACCGCGCATGCATCCCTCCTCTGCTGACGTCACCGCATGGGGTCGGTCCCGAGACCAGCATGTACCTCGACGGCGCGCGGCGCGAGTGGTGTTTGCCGGTTTGTTACTCCGGTGCTCGAATCGCACTGTCCCGAATCCGGTCGCCCCGGGGCCGAGTAGAGGCCGAGTTGACATGGCGGCGTTCGCGATTACGGTTTGATGACAATTGATCGGCCGTTTCGGATGATGTTGCGGCCGTCGGCCCCTATCCTTTGTCGGTATCGGGGCGGGTCCGGGCAGTTCGAGGTTCCTGCGCGGTTTGGTGGTGTGGAAGAGGGACCTGGATGGCACGGACGGATAACCGTGAGCGCGAACGCTGGCCGGAGGCACAGCCGGAGGAGTACGAGGCGGAGACCGGAGCGATCGGCCGGTGGCCGGATCCGGATCCCAACGACCGCTGGCCGGAGGTCGAGCCGCCGGCCCGGCGTGCTACCCGGGCCGGTCGCCTACGGGTCGAGGTTCCGCCCATTGTCAATCCGTATGCGATCGTCGCGTTGGTGGCCGCGCTGCTCGGCCTTTTTCCGGTCGCGATCGTCTTCGGGTTCATCGCCTTCAGCCATCCGCGTGGCAAGACGATGGCGGTGTGCGCACTGCTGCTCGGTGTGATCGAGGTCGTCGCTATCGCCGGATACGTCGTGCTGTCCGGCAGCAACTTCTCCGACGCGCTGTCCGGGATGAACCGGACCCCGGTCGTATCGAGTGTCGCGCTGCCCTCCACCATCGCCCAGACCGCCATCCCGCAGCCCTCGGTGGCTCCGACCGTCGTCGCACCCCCGGGGACCTCGGCCGCAGCGTCGACGAGCCAGGTGACTCCGAAGAAGGGCACGGTGTGCACCGAGCCGGGCCGCATCGGCACGGGGGCCGACGGCAACACCCTGCTGTGCCTGGCCAGCGGCGGTGTCTACCAGTGGAACGGTCCGTACACCGTCGGCGGCACCGTCGCGGAGCCGGGGACCAAATGCGACGGTTCGGCGAAGAGTGCCCGCACCGCGGATGGGCGGGCAGTGACGTGTGAGAGCAAAGTCTGGGTGCTCTGGACCGAATAGCCTCCCAGTAGCTAGCCTTCCGTTTCCGGCTTCTTGGCCCGGCTCGGCTGTACCCGGGGCGGCTCGTTCGGCATCTTGGGATATTGCGGCGGCCACGGTGCGTCCATGAGCCCGGATGCCATATCCCGCTCCGACATTTTCAGCAGCGGCTCGATGGACTGGGCCGGTCGGTCCGCCCACGGGTCACCGGATTCGGCCAGCCGCGCGGGGACGGTGGCAATGGTCAATTCCTCGGGGGCAACGGTATCCAGATCGGACCAGGCGATCGGCGTGGAGACCTGCGCGCCGACCTTCGGTCGCACACACCATGCGCCGAAAACCGTTTTGTGCGGGGCATTTTGGTTGAAGTCGACGAAGACGCGGTTGCCGCGCTCCTCCTTCCACCACTGCGCGGTGATCTCATCCGGATGCCGCCGCTCCAGTTCGCGAGCCAGCGCGACCGCGGCCGCGCGCACCTGATAGCCGTCCCATTTCGGTTCCAGCGCAACGTAAATGTGCAATCCACGCGAGCCGGAGGTCTTGATGCGGGAGTCGATGGCGAGTTCGGTGAACAGCTCACGGGTGAGTACGGCGGCGTGCTTGAGATCGTCGAAGGTGATGCCCGGCGAGGGATCCAGGTCGATGCGCAGCTCATCGGCGATATTCAGATCGTCGACGTGATTGGGCCAGACGTGGAAGCCGAGGCAGCCCTGGTTCACCGCCCACAGAATGTGCGCGAGATCGTGGGCGACCAGGGCGTCGCTGGTGGTGCCGTTGGGCGTCGCGACCTCGACGGTGTGCAGCCAATCCGGTGCGGATTTCGGCACCCGCTTCTGGAACCACGACTTACCGGACGCCCCATCGGGATACCGCTCCAGCAGCAGCGGCCGATCGCGCACCACCTGCAGGAACGGTTCGGCCACGGCCTGGTAGTACCGCACCAGATCGAGTTTCGTCTCACCGCGTTTGGTGAAGTAGACCTTGTTCGGATTGCTGATGGCGACGGTTCTGCCGTCCACCTCGATATCGACCGACTCGGTCATCATTGGCCTCGGGCTTCGGTGAAGATGGCGCTCAATTCGGCCGGTGCGACCTCGTCGAGCTGGGCGTAGGTACACGATTCCGGTGTGCGATCGGACCGGAAGCGCACCAGCCTGCCGCCGTGCCGCAATCGTCCGGACTGCACATGTTCGTAGCGGACCTCGGCGACCAACTCCGGACGCAGCGCCTCCCAGGACAGATCCTTGCCGCCGGTCCACCGGCTCACCCCGCCCGGCATCTTGCCGTCGGCCTTCGCCTGCGCCGCGGCATCGGCCCATTCCCGCCACGGATGATTCACCAATGCGTTCTCCCGCAACGGTTTCAGCTCATCCACCAGCGACTTGCGTTTGGCCGCGGTGAAACTGCTCGCGACTCCGACATGATGCATATTGCCCTCGTCGTCGAAGAGTCCGAGCAGCAGCGAACCGACGCCCTCGCCATCCTTGTGCCAGCGGAAACCGGCCACCACGCAGTCCGCGGTGCGCTCGTGTTTGACCTTGAGCATCACCCGCTTGTCCTGCAGATACGCCAGCTCGTTGGACTTGACCATGACGCCGTCGAACCCCGCGCCCTCGAAGCGGGTGAACCAGTCCTCGGCGACGGCGGGATCCTGGGTGATCGGGGTCAGGTGCACCCGGGCGAGTTCGGTATCGAGAATGGTCTCCAGCAGTCGTCGGCGTTCGGCGAACGGCTCACCGGTGAGATCCTTGTCGCCGAGAGCGAGCAGATCGAAGGCGACGAAGCTGGCCGGCGTTTCCTTGGCCAACTTGTTGACCCGCGAGGCCGCCGGATGCAACCGGTTCTGCAGGGTGTCGAAATCGAGTCCCTCATCGGTGACCACCACGATTTCACCGTCCACCACGCATTTATCCGGCAGCGCCGCCTTCAGTAGTTCGGCGACCTCGGGAAAATAGCGGGTGAGGGGGCGGTCGTTGCGGGAACCGAGTTCCACTTCGTCGCCGTCGCGGAACACCACGCAGCGAAAGCCGTCCCATTTCGGTTCGTAACTCAGGCCCGGCTCGTGCGGCACCGAGGGCGCCGTTTTCGCCAGCATCGGCCTGACCGGCGGCATCACGGGTAGGTCCACACCATCCTCCTCGGGGGTCCGTTCTCTCACCCATATCGACGTCGCAGTCGACGCAGATTCATCGGTGCGGCCGGGGCTGTGGCTTGATCGTAGAACGCCGGTCCGACAAGGTCGTGAACCTCGCCTGGACCGTCCGAAGCGCCGAGAAGATGGCCGACCACGCAAGAACTGATCAGGTGCGAACAGGGGTAACTCACCGGGGAACGGGCTGACTGGTGCCAGGCGCCAACGCAATTTTTGTGGCACTGAGTCCGGCGCCTGAAGGCCCAGGGAGGCGGGGAGCTTGCGCGCTATTCCAGCCAGCCGTGCTGATCGGCGAAGGCGGTGAGGCGGTCACGGATGGTGAGGATCTCACCGGCGGTGAGGGCGGGGCTCGCGTCCAGTAGTAGCTCGGTGATCAGGCGTTTGTGTTCGGTGGCGGTCAGTTGGCCGGAGCCGGATCTGTCTTTTTTGTGCCGAGGAGTGGGTGGTAGTGGTTGACCGCCGACCACGGCGAGGTTGACCGCCTTCGGACCACGATCACCCTCGGTCACATCGAATTCGAACACCCGCCCCTGGCGCAGTTCATCCTCGTCCAGTCCGATGTCGTTCACATGAACGAACACATCCGGGCCACCATCGTCGGGCCGAATGAACCCGAATCCCCGCGAACTGTCGAACGACACCAATTTCCCGATGGACACCAACACCCGCTCCTCGCGCCGTCGCTACTCGGCCACTTTAGCCCGCATTATCCCCGTCGTTGGATGAAAGCGCCTTTTGTAACGAGTTGAATACAGTGAGGCCCTGACCGACCATTCCGTTGACCAATTCGCCGACACCATCGGGTCCGTTGAGCACCGTCAGGTTGGCGTTCGCCAGGCCGTTCGAGGCCTGCTTGACGATTTCCGGCAGCTGCTCGATCAGCAACTGGTCCAAGGCGATCCGGTTGTTCGAGGCTGCCGCCTCGGCCTGGATCCGAGTCCGATCGGCCTCGGCCTCGGCGAGGATGCGTACCCGCTCCGCTTCGGCCTGAGCGGGTTTCACGACTTCGGCCTGCAACTGCTGCTCACGCAACTCGGCCTCTTTGCGTGCCTGTTCGGCCTGCGCGGTGAGCACCTCCTGCATCGCCTTGGCCTCGGCCAGCGGACCGGCCTGTGCCGCTTCGGCATTGGCTTTATCGATATCCTGCTGATACTGCGCCTGGAGAATGGCGGTCTCACGCTGATATTCGGCTCGGCGGCGCA
Source organism: Nocardia vinacea NBRC 16497 (assembly GCF_000308835.1). Classification (GTDB taxonomy): domain Bacteria; phylum Actinomycetota; class Actinomycetes; order Mycobacteriales; family Mycobacteriaceae; genus Nocardia; species Nocardia vinacea. The sequence goes on from NZ_BAGN01000105.1 coordinate 29,718, forward strand.
GCGATTCCTGTTCGGCCTCGGCGGCACGCTGCGCGGCCTGTGATTGCGCGATCTGCGCATCGCGCTGCACGGCCGCGTTATGCGGTGCGGCCAGTGCGGTGATGTACCCCAGATTGCCGTCATCGATGGATTGGATTTGGAACGAATCCACCCACAGGCCGATATTGCTCATCTCCACCTTGGAGGCCACCAGTACCTCGTCGGCCAGCCGCTGGCGTTCGCGGATGATCTCCTCGACCGTCATCGAGCCGACGATCGAGCGCAGGTGTCCGGAGAAGATGCGCCCGGTCAGCACCGACATCTCCCGCTCCTGTTCGGACAGAAAGCGTTGGGCCGCATTGACGATCGACTGGGTGTCGTTGGCGACCTTGAACGCGATCACCGCCCGCACCTCGAGCTGGATGGCCTGCTTGGTGACGCAGCGTTCCTTGATCTCGGCCTCGAACATGGCCAGCGACAGATAGCTCACCTTGCGGAAGAACGGCATCACCCATTTGCCGCGTCCGATAACGACGCCGAACGGCGCGTTGTCCTTGCTCGTACCGCCGCTGACCAGCATCGCCTCGTCAGGATCCGGAACGTGATAACCCAGCACTGTGCCTCCCTAGCAGTTCATAACTTCGGTCGCGGTGTCAGATATCGTCGACCGGGACGGGTTCGAGCGGGATCCACGGCACCACATCGACGATGCGGCCCGGCTGTACCGCGATGATCAGGACGGTTTCGCCGGCCGAGATCGGCTCGGCCGCCCGCGCGATATATATCTCCGTGCCCCCGCGAATCGCAACCAATACTTCGCCGAGCATTCCGGGGCCCCGGATCGGCGAGGTGAGCGTACCCGTCAAACCTTGCACGGGGTCGGTCATCGCGGTGAACTCCTCGCACTCGGTGCCAGAGTTGTCAGCGTACGCGCGATTCGGAATCGCTCCGGTTACGAGAGGGACTCGGCGATGATGCACCCGACCGTTTTCTTGGTGAGATAGTGCGCGGCATCGTGCGGGCTGGAGCCATTGTCGAGTTCGGGATGGGTCGTCGGCACCACATCGCGTCCCGGCGCGGGCGAGAAATAGGGCGTCAGATCCAGATGCGCCGCGACGATATCGTCACGATCGGCCAAATTCTCCCAGCGGGTGAGCGCGGCGGGCACCGTGGGCGGCTGCGGGCGCAGCAGCGGATAGATGATGGACTGCAACGCCAGCGGCGAACCGAGGGTGACCAGCGCCGCGGGCTGATCGGTCCGATGCAGTGCCTCATAGGCGACCACCGAGCCGAGCGAATGTCCGATGACGATCCGGGTCTCCGGACCGATCAGGTCGAGCACCTGTTGCTGCGCGTAGGCACGCACCGCATCTTCGGCCAGATATCTGCTGACTTGAGCCAGTGACCGGTTGACGAATTTGCCGGCCATCCCGAAACCGAAGGGCGCGAACCACTTCAGCTTGGTCAGCGCATTCGCCGCAGGTCTGGCCTTGCGGCCGAAGCCCTGTGCGCCCTCGGTGCCGAGCGCGGAATTATCCAGGTAGCGTTGCGCTTCCAGCCGATCGCGTTGATCGGCCGCCTGCTCGGCAGCCGTCGCCAACCACGCCTCGGCGATCTGCTCGGTGAGTTCGGCATCCTCGGTACCGACCGGCCCGCCGCCGCCTTGAGCGCCCGGGTCGAGAAAGGCATTGCCGTAGAACGCCATTCGAACCTCGAGTATGCCCGGGCGCTGGCCGCGCCACAGCTGATCCGCGAGTTCGCCGTAGCCGGCCGTGCGGACACCGGCCGCCAGCGCCGGAAGCCATTGCGCTTCCAGCAGATCCGCACCGTACTGCTCCTGTGCGATCCCGTGCACCAGCACTATCGCTGCCATCAGCCGCCCCCGTTGTCATTTGCCCCGATGTGCCTTCGGGTACCTTCCTACCACGCAGGGCGGCCGGTGTCGGGGTGTCGAGGGTCGTCGGGGAGTCGACGGTGGGAATGGTGGTGCTGAAATGGGAGGAAGGCTCGCCCTGGTAGTCGGGTCCGAGTGCGAGGCACTGGGGGAACTGGGGTTCACCGATGAGTTGGCGACGGGTCTGTATGGGACATTGACCGGATCCGGCGGCTGGCGGGCGGCGACGGAGGTGCCGGGCCCGGTGCTGAATCCGACAGTGGCACAGCTGGTTACGGCAGTGGACGAGGCTTTCGACGCGGCGGCGCGAGAGCAGGCGACGCTGCTGATCGGATTCGTCGGACACGGCACCGCGACCAGCGCGGAGGATTTCTTTCTGCTCGGCCACGATTCGCCCGCGGTGCCGAACTCGCATACGGCCTTCCACCTGACACAGGAGATTCGGGAGCGGTTGAACCGATCGTCGCTGGACGGGTTGGTGGTCCTCGTCGACGCGTGTGAGACCGAACAGGGCGTGCTCGGCGCGGCCCGTCGCTGGACCGATCTGCTGTCGCGGGCGGCGGGCCGGATGGAGTTACTTGTCGCCGCCGGCGACGGTCCCGCTTACGCGGGCTGCTTCACCCGAACGCTGCTGTCCACCTTCGCGGCCGGACTGCCCGCGCGCGGGGAGAATCTGCTGCCGTCGGATCTGGTCGATCCGATCGCCGCTGCGTGCACCCGGCAGCAGCCGGAACATCTGTCGTTCACCTCGGGCACGGTATCCGCGGCCGAGGGCGGTGATCCCGGCCTGTGGCTGGTGCCGAATATCGCCCGTCACCGCGACGCCGTAACCGGCCGTCCGGCAGCTGGTTTCGTCGATCAACTCACCCGCAGACTGCTACTGACCCCGGCCGTGCGCGAGACGCTCGACGATATCGTCGGATCCGGCAGCTACCGGTTGCGCGGGGTGATCGGACCGCCCGGTGTCGGCAAATCGACACTACTGGCAATGCTCATCCGGCCGAGCCTGGTCGACACCCTGCCCGTCGCACCCGAATACATCACGGCCGCAGTATTTTTGACCGTCAGCAGTTCCATCGAGGCGGTCGCCGCCGAGTTGTCCGCGCAGTTGAGCACCCGACTTCCCGGCTTCCGAGCTGCGGTCGCGGCGGCGCGCAGCCTGGCCCGGCACAGTGTCACCGCACCCGATGTTTTCGATGTCGAGGTGCGGCAACCGCTGGCGGACCTGGGCGGATGGGGTCGACGGGTCACCATCGTCGTGGACGGACTGAACGAACCGGAAGAGGGCACCCAGCGACTGCTGGTGGCCGCCGTCGCCGAGTTGACCCGTCGACCGGAGCTCGCGCATGTCCGGGTGATCGTGGGCATCCGGGAGGGGCTCGGCTTCGAGAACGATCCGGAACTGCGGCATATGCATCGGATCGTTGTCGCCGAGCCGGTGGCCGAGGATATCGCCGCGATTGTGGAATCGGCGGGATATGAGCGTGCCGCCGTCGACGAGCAGGAATGGGTCGGCTGGATCGATGCGCGGTTGGCCGAAACACCAACGGCGCGTGCCGATTCCCCTGCCGCTGCGGCGGGCTGGCTGTTGGCCGGATTGCTGGCCGAGATCGCCGACGAGGTCACCGATCGGGTGGTGGCCGAGGATATCGGTGTCGACGGTCTGGTGGCGTTGCGGGTCGGCGCGGCCATCCGGGCCGCAGCGGGCGACGGACCGGATATCGCACCGAATGTCGCCGATGCCTGGGGGATCGGCGCGGTCCTCGGTGTGCTGGTCGCGGCAGGTGTCGGTCCGGTGCTGCCGCTGGAACTGCTGGATGCGGCGATGCGTGAACTCGGGGCCGAGGTGAGCATTGCCGGCATCCGCGATCTCACCGTGGGTTTGGGTGTGCTGGTCACGCGCAGCCGCCCCGGTACGGCCGACGAATCGCTCGGTATCGCTCACGCCGCCCTGCTCCCCGGACTGGCCGGTGAATGCGACCGGCTCGGCGTGCACAGCGAGGATGCGCACCGCGCGGTGATCGCGGCCATCGAGGCGGGAACCACCGAGCGCGTGGCCGACTATGCCCGTGGTGCGGCGGTGCGTCACTACTTGGCCTACGGCGACGCGGCGGCCGCCTTCGGCTACCTGGAATCGCTGGAAACCACACGCGTGGTGGACAATCGGGATCTGTGGGTGGCCTGGCTGCCGAGCTTCACCGCCGCCATGGGGCCGGATCATCGCGTCACGCTGCTGGTTCGCAATCATCTCGCGAACTGCCGTGGCCGCAGTGGCGAATTCGCCACCGCCGTCACCGAATTGGAAGAGCTGGCCCGCGATCAGACGCGGGTACACGGCGCGGATGATCTCGATACCGTCACTACCCGCTACGACATCGCGGATTGGCGCGGGCATATGGGCCAGCTCGAGCGGACGGTCGCGGATTTCGAACGGCTCGTCATCGATCACGCCCGCATCCTCGGCGCCGACCATCCGTGGACGCTGCGCGCGCGAAACAGCCTGGCCTACTGGCGCAGTGAACGCGGCAGTCTGCGGCGCGCTGTCATCGAATTCGAACAGTTGATCGCCGATCAGGAGCGCATCCTCGGTCCCGTCGACCCGCAAACCCTGCGCACCCGACTGCATCTCGCGCGTTCCCGTGCCATGGCGGGCGAGTTGGTCCGCGCCTTCACCGAATTCGAATTGCTGCTCGTCGACCAGGTCCGCATCCTCGGCCCGGATGACGCCCAGACCCTGCGCACCCGCATCAGTATGGCGCGCTGGCGGCGGGAGAGCGGCGAAACGGCCAGGGCCATTACCGAATACGCCGCCCTGCGGACGGATCAGTTGCGCATTCTCGGGCCGGATCATCCGGATACCCTGCACACCCGCAATTGCCTCGCGGGCTGCTATGGCGAGGCGGGTGATATCGGCGCCGCCATTGGCGAATTCGAGCCGCTGCTCGCCGATCAGATCCGCGTCCTCGGTCCTGACCATCCGCACACTCTGCTCACCCGTAGCAACCTGGAGTACTGGCGCGCCCGGTCCGGCGGGTAGCCGAGGATGTATCGGGGCTAATGTTTTTGCGGGCCAGCGGCTGGCCCAGTCGTAAGGAGTACGACGATGGCCGAAATGCGGGCGCAATTCGGTGTGCTCGGGCCGGTGCAGCTGTCGATCGATGGCGTCGCGCAGCCGGTCGGCGGGCCGAAACAGCGCGCGGTGCTGGCGTATCTGGTGATCAATGCCAATCATCCGGTCTCGGTGGACGCGCTGGCGCAGGCGGTGTGGGAGGAGAGTCCGCCCTCGGATGTGCGGGCGAGTCTGCACGCTGTCACCTCGAATCTGCGCAAACCGCTGCGCGCTGCCGGACTCGACGCTCGCGGCGTACTTGCCCAGGTCGGCACCGGATACCGGATCACGGTGGCCGATGGGGCCAGTGATGTGCAGCGGTTCCGGGCACGCAAGGAAGCGGGCCTGCGGGAACTGGCGGCGGGTCGCTTCACAGTGGCCGCCGAAGCGCTGTCGAGCGCACTGGAACAGTGGCGTGGCCCGGTGCTGTCGGACCTGCGCGGGCTCGGATTCGCCGACGCCTACGCCGCCGCCCTCGACGATGAACGGCTCGGTGTCATCGAGACGCGGGCCTCGGCCGATATCGCGCGCGGGCGCGCGGACGCCGTCGCGGCCGAACTCGCCCTGCTCGTGGGGGCGCATCCTTTGCGAGAACCATTGTGGGAGAAGCTGATCACCGCGCTGTATCTGAGCGGGCGGCAATCCGACGCACTAGGCGCGGTCCGGCAGCTACGGACCACACTGGACGACGAACTCGGCATCGACCCCGGCCCGGCGATCCAAGAGTTGGAGGCGCGGATCCTGCGCCAGGATCCGCTCAGCGTCCGAGCGGTCGCCGATGTGACGATGACCCGGGCGACCACCATTGTCGAGCACGCCGCGGCCGGGGCGCGGGCCGGATTGCGCGATCGGCGGGGCGAGGTCTATCCGATCACCGGATCGGTGACCCGGATCGGGCGGCTGCCCGATAACGATATCGTGCTCGAACACGGCAAGGTCAGCCGTCAGCATGCAGTGATCGTGGACAACGGACTGAACTTCGTGATCAAGGATCTGTGGTCGTCCAACGGGGTGTATCTCGACGGTGCGCGCATCATCGACAGCGTCACACTCATCGAAGGTACGGTGATCCGCATCGGCGAATTCGAATTCGTCTTCACGCTGATCTGAGCTGCGCGGCGGGATCGGCGGTGATCCGGAACGACGCCTCACCGACACCGAGACCCGAATGATCAACGTGCTCAACGAGCTTCGGCTCACCGACCTGGTCACCTCCATCACCTGACTCTCGGCGGTCGGTGCAGCGGCGATCCTGGCCGGAACCGGCGACCCCGCCCGGTTCACCACCGCCCGAGCCCTGGTCGAACACGCTGGTCTGGCGCCACGGGAGAAGCTGTCCGGCACGTTCACCGGACGCACCGAACTCACCGGCCAAGGCCGACCCAGCCTGCGTCTGGCCGCGTGGCGAGCGGTCTGGGGCGCCCAACGGGCGAACCCTGTCTATGCCGCCCGTTACCAGCATCTGACCGGCCGCGAGGACAACAAACTCACCCCCACCCAAGCCTAGGCCGCCATCACCGCGACCATCCTGGGTCACCTGCACGCCGTCATCACCACCGGCAAGCGCTGGGACCCACACACCGCCACCCACGGCACCCGAGCCACCATCACCCCAATCCCGTTGGCCGCCTGAATATTTCGGCGACCAACGAGCGGGCGGTCGGGGCGAGCCCCACGCGGCATAGAGACACACCGTGATCTCGCCTGTAATCATGGGCAGCCCCGACCGTCGTCACCTCAACCCGATTACACGCTGAAGGAACCAACCCCATCACCGTTATGCCGGGACGACGACGGTCGAGGCACCGACCGAACCGCTTGACACAAAACGACTTACGCTGATTACAGGTCACTTTCATTGACTATGGCCAGCCGGGGCATGGGGGTCGCCGCTGGTGCTGTCGGTCGGTTCCGCGATGTCTGTGCCGGTTATGGCTGTCGTGTGAGGACGGCGATGTCGTTGCCGAGGCCCAGGATGATGTCGGCTCCCGGGCTTACTGCGACGACGGGTTCAAGCGCGGGGTAGTCGATCACGGCTGTGAGGGTCATCGTCGTCAGATCCCAGATCCGCGTGGTCTGATCGTAGCCAGCGGTGACAACCACGGGCCGACCGTCGATGCTGGTGCACGCGAGCACCGCGAAGACACACCGAAGCTTTGACATGCCACCCAACGTCGGCGCACCCGTCGCCGAGCGCTCCTCGAGCGACGGCTTTCCCGAAATGCCTGCCTCATGGTTCCGGCCGCGCGCCACCAGCTCGGTCATCGATGCTCAGGTTGTTCCGTGCCGGATTGCAAGCCGAAGCCGCCACTCCGCCAGGGCTTTTCGACCCTGACGCCCCAGCCTGGGGCTAGACCCCGTTGGTATCGCTGAATAGCAGTGTCGGTTCGGTGAGAATGTCGCGGCTGGTCTCGGTCTTGTAGATTTCGTCGACGCTGCCGAAGCGTGCCTCGGCGTAGTCGAGGCCAAGTTGGTCCGCTGCGTGGCGGACCGCTGCTTCGTCCGGTCCCTCGATCTCCAAGAAAGTCGGCAGGTCCGGCCAGGTATCGAGGTCGAACACCACGTCGCCCAGCTGCCATTCTTCGCGGTAGTTCTCCTGGTAGCGGAGCTCTTGCAGGCCGAGCTTGGTCAGGATTTCGGCCGTGGCGTGCAGATCACCGACGGTCGTTTCGATCTCGGTGGTGCCGTCGATTGTGCTGGCATCGGTGACCTGCTTGAGGGTGAGCGTTGAGCGGGACCCCTCGTTCCGGAGCCGCACCCACGCGCCTTGGGCAAGTGCATCGTTTTCGAATATCTTGCGGGTCAATAGTGTTCGTGGGAATGACTGGGTGGCGCCGAGGGCAGTGAGCTTGGTGCGTACGGCGTCGACGTCGATCGCCAGGAACTTGGCTTCGTACTCGTGCTTCATCGAGGCTGGATCGCCTTTCGTGTGGTTGTCCGGGGACTTCGTCGCGATGAGAACGCCCATCCGGTGAGTGTGGTCGTGGGGCTGGCCGAAATGGGCTCGTTCGAGGAATGGGTAGGCCTGCAATGTGAGTAGCACGTTCCATGTGCCAGGCGCGAAGTGGCCCGCGAGTCGATCCGGAGTGGTGTAGTGCTCGTTCAGAGTCGCCGTGGCGGAAGCTCGACCCCTATGTCGGAGATCGGCGTGTCGAATCCACCGGAATCACGCAATCGCCTGCGGCACTGGGCGAGACGGTCGATAGTCGTTTTGAGTGCATCGTGTTGTCTGCATCTATGGACCCCTGCGACGGGAGAAGTGCTGTGACAAGTCTCGACAACGACCAGACCAGCCACCGCGACACGGTTACCGACAATCCGGAACCGCCCGGCGAACGACTCACGCACCTTCTGGCTGGGCCTCACGGCCTGGGCACCGAACTCGCCGCACGCTTCTCGACGATGACCCGGGCCGAGCCCGATCCGGCGGCACCACCCGCGCCCGGCACGATGCCGGCGGCCACACTGCCCGGCGCCGGCTTACGGCACCTTCGCAGCACTGGAACTCTCCTGGGCGAGAGCGCGTTTCGGATACCGGTGCGGCACGCGACGGCCGAGATCGAGCCCTACCGAGAACTTGCCTGGGGTGACGGTTCCGCGCCGCCACTGTACTGCCCGCCCGCCACCCGGATCGACGACAATCTCGCCGACCGAATCGACGATCGCCTCACCACGTGGGCGGAGTCGATCGGGTTCACCGACGAGGAGCTCGAGAAGCTGCGCCGGACCGGCTACGGACGGCTGGTCATGCTGACCCACACCGATTCCGACGACCCCGACCGGCTGCTGGTCCCGGCCCAGATGAACACCGCCTGGTGGATGGCCGACGACTACTACGCCGACGATTCGGCGCTCGGTGCGGACCCGACCCGGCTGCCGCAACGACTCACCTTGGCGATGGCGGCCTTGGATCCGTTGCCCGACGCGGGCGAGTTCACCACTCCGCTGGAGGAGGTGCTGCGGGAAGACAAGGTGCTGCGTGCTTTCGGTTCCGCGATCGCGAATCTGCGTGCCCACGCCACCCCGGGGCAGGTGCAGCGCGCCTGCTACGCGACGTTCACGATGTTCGTGTCCTGGACCGCCTACGCCGCGTGGCGACACACCGGCGAATCACCTTCCGCGTGGGAATATCTCGCCGCCCGCCAGCACGACACCTTCTACACCTCGATGACCCTGATCGACCCCGTCGCCGGGTACGAGCTGCCCGCGAACCTCTTCTACGACGATCGGGTCCGGCAGGCCGTGTTCCGCGCGGGTACCGCCGCCGTCCTGGTCAACGACCTGTTCTCGATCAAGAAGGATGCCGCCGACGAAGTACCCGTCAGCAATATGGTGCTGCAGATCGCCGCCGATCGTGGGTGCTCGCTGGCCGAAGCGACCGAGGTAACCGTCGACCTGCACAACCGGATGGTGCACCAGTTCGAAGCCGACCATCGCGCCCTGCGCGCCATCCCCTCCCCCGAGCTCCAGCTGTTCATGCACGGCGTTCGCGATTGGATGGGCGGCTCGTTCGAATGGCATAACACGAACCCGCGCTACCGCTAGGTGGGTCGTGCCCTGGCGGTAACCTCCTGATATCGCTTGGGCGGCACATATCGACCAACCCACCGAGTCCGCCATCACCTCACTTCGGGTGGCCCTGGCGCAATGGTTCGAGACGCGCCCGAGCGGACGGTAGGACTGGTCCAGCAGGCATGGGCCGACTTGTCATCCATGAGCGAGCGTTGTGCGTGTCACCGGCACGAGCCAGCTCGGTCGCACGCTGCCGGAACTTCGGGGGATGTGCTGGAGGCGAGCCTCACTATCGGTGTCCCGAAGACCGGGAGAAGCTCAGCTGTGGATGGATGTGGAAAGTGCGGATGGGTTGTGTGGGAGTGGCGTGGTGTCTGTGTGGCACGGCGGCCGGTGGTGTGGCACGGAACCGGGTGCTGGGGGTGCTGTGCCGGTCGTGGGGGAGTCGTGGTGGTCGTCTATCGGACGGCAGCCGCTCTGAGGAGACCCTCCGCCGTCGGACTGTCGGTCACGAGGGTGTTCACGTAGCCGGCGCGAGCCGCCACGAGGATGGAATCCACCTTGTCTTGGCCGATGGCGACGCCGATCGTGTGCGGAATGCGCGGGAGGTCCTCTAGCGGGATGGCGATGAGGCGCTCGAACCCACTGGACTCGATCGGCGCTCCGTCGGGTCCGTAGGGCCGGGCGCAGATGTCACCGACGGCGTGCTCGAGTGTTGCCTCCCGCGCCGAGATGACGCTCGGCAGCGACGAGCGGTGCAGCGGTGGAGCACCGATCCCGAGCAGTGCGGCGCGCGCAGACCGCCACAGTTGCTGGACCCGTTGGATCTGTGGGTCGCTCATCAACGCTTCGTGCAGGGTCGGGGTCGGCATGGCGGGGGCGTACAGCATGACGGGGACTCCGCCGACCCGCAGCGCCAGCGCCCGCGTGATCTCGTTCGACTGGTAGTGCGCCTCCGGCTCTTCGATACCCCCGACTGTCGGGCACAGGACGACGCCGGGCAACGGCGGGAGATCGTGCCGTGCGACTGCGAATACCGTTGCGCCGGTTGACACTAGAAGCGCGTCTCCGGGGCGCAGTTGCGATTCGGTGAGCGCGTCGGCGACGCGGGGAGCGAGCAGCGTCCCCAATTCGACGCCTGGGGACTCCGGTGTCACGTATGCCGCAGTTAGTCCAAGCGCCTGGCGGAGATCATGCTCGAGGTCGGTCAGCGCCCGCTTCTCCGGGTTACGGACTGTGACCTGGACGATTCCGGTCTCGCGCGCCTCGGCGAGGAGACGACTCACGGTCGCACGGCTGGTGCCGATTTGGTGTGCGATCTCGGCCTGAGTCGCGTTGTCCAGGTAGTACAGCCGCGCCGCCTGGTACACCAGCCCGGGAGGAAACCGGCGGCGGGCGCCCGCATCGATACTCCCGGCTGCTCGGTCTCTCATCGGCATCCTCCTTCCGTGCAAATCAGTGTGCAGATGTTCAGAGTATTCGATCGGGTCTGAACATTTGTGCTGTACATTTGTTCACCGATGTCTATAGTGACATAGAACACGCCTCCCCCGGGAGGCGGCAGGCAGAAGGAGTCCCTCGTGACTGATCGACATACCCGGTCAGCCGTTTGCGCTGGTGACACGATGCAGGCAGTCGTGTGTCACGGTCCCGCTGATTACCGGCTGGAGAAGCTACCGGTCCCGTCGCGGAGACCAGGAGAGGCACTCATCCGCGTCGAGGCCGTCGGCATTTGCGCGAGCGACCTGAAGTGCTACCACGGCGCATCGAAGTTCTGGGGTGACGAAAACCGGGCGGCATGGGCGGAGACGGAGGTCGTACCGGGGCATGAGATCACCGG
>NZ_BAGN01000104.1 GCF_000308835.1 Nocardia vinacea NBRC 16497
ATCGGTATTCCTCATCAATATTCCGGTGCTGCTGATCCTGCTCGCCTTCGGTCCGCTCGTGCTGCCGGAACATCGCGCCGGTGTGGTCGGTCCGCTGGATATTCCGAGTGTGCTGCTGTCGATCGGCGGCATTCTGCCGGTGGTGTACGCGGTGAAACAGATCGCCGCGGAAGGGTTCGATGTCGAACCGCTCGTAATCGGACTCATCGGTGCGGTGCTGCTCGCGATCTTCGTGCGGCGGCAGCGGCAGCTGGCCGAACCGCTGCTGGATCTGCGACTGTTCCGGCGGGCGCAGTTCTCGGTCGCCATCGGCTCCAGCCTGGTCGGCATGATGTCGCTGGCCGCGATGAGCTATCTGACCAGTGTCTACCTGCAATCGGTGACCGGACGTGACCCGCTCGCGGCCGCGCTGCTCGGGATTCCGATGGCGATCGCGGTATTCGTGTGCTCGATGGGTGGTGCGCGGGTCGGACACAAGCTCGGGGTGCGTCCCACCTTCGTGCTGGCGCTGCTGGCCTCGGCCATCGGCAATCTGATGCTGATCGGTGTCGGCGTGGACGGCGGAATCGCCTGGTACCTTGCGGGATCTACGATCGCGGGCATCGGTTACGGCCTGGCGTTCACCCTGGTGTCGGATGTGGCGGTGTCGTCGGTGCCACCCGAGCGGGCCGGATCCGCGGTCGGGATCTCCGAGACCAGTTTCGAATTGGGCAACGCGCTCGGCCTCGCGCTGCTGGGTTCGGTTGCGGCACTGGTCTTCCGGTCCGGTGGCGGCTATGCGGACACGCTCGGTGAGACCATTCAGCATGCGGGCGACAATTCCGCACTGATCGATTCCGCACGCGAATCCTTTGTCTCCGGAATGCATGTCGCGACCTCGGCCGGTGCGCTGCTGTTGGTGGTGATGGCGGCGGTCGCCGCATTCGCACCCAGGCGCTGACCGGCGCGCCTCCCCGGATTCGGCCGCGATTCGCGATATAATCAGATGTCATGATTTCGCATGACATCACCTCGATCGAGGGTTTCATCCGCAACTACGACGAGATCGTCGCGGCATCGGATTTCGCCACACTGCCAAGCCTTTTCGATCCGGTGATCCTGGTGACCACTCCGACATCGAGTCGCTGTGTGAGCCGGGAGGAGTTCGTGGCCGCCGCCCGAGCGCGGGCCGACCAGTTCGACGCGGGGTCGACGCCGCGCACTCGGTTGGTCGAGCAAACCACCTTCGAACTGGGCGGACACTGCTGGCTGAGCTCGGCCCGGTGGGCGCTGTCGCTCGGCGAACGGTCCCTCGACGTCTACAGCGACTTCCTGGTGCGCCGTGCCGAAGACGGGTTGCGGATCGCGGCCTACCTGCCCCGACAGGATCTGCCCGAGCTCCTGCGCACCTCGGCAAATGATCGCGAATAGGCCAGGCCGGCGCATACAGTCGAGAGGGTGAACGACACTCCCGAATCGAGCAATGGCCGCCCGCTCGCCGAGCGAGTGGCGTCCTGGCTGCTGTACCCGACCTCCCGGCCGCGGGAGAAATCCCTGCGCGAGGAGGTCGCGGGCCGGACCGTGCTGGTGACCGGCGCGTCGCACGGCATCGGCAAGGCGAGCGCGCGCAAACTGGCCGCGGCCGGTGGGATCGTGCTGCTGGTTGCGCGCTCCGTCGACGCTCTGGAGCAGGTGGCGGCCGAGATCACCGCCGAGGGCGGTACCGCGCACGTGTACCCGACGGATATGACCGATATGGACGCCGTCGAAAAACTCGGGCGCGATCTACTCGCGGAGCACGGTCACATCGATGTGCTGATCAATAACGCGGGCAAGTCGATTCGCCGTTCGATCGACGAATCCTACGACCGCTTCCACGATTTCACGCGCACCATCGATGTGAACTATCTCGGGCCGGTCCGGCTGCTGCTCTCCTTGCTGCCGAGTATGCGCGAACGCAAACAGGGCCATATCGTCAATATCTCCACCTGGGGCGTGCTCATGCCGCCCGCCCCGCGGTGGGCCGCCTACGGTGCTTCCAAATCCGCCTTCGATGTCTGGTTGCGCAGTGCCGCAGCGGAAATCGCCGCCGACAAGGTGACGACGACCTGCATCTACATGCCGCTCGTGCACACCAGAATGAGCGCGCCGACGGACTTCAGCCGCGTTCCCGGGCTTACCGTCGACGAAGCCTCCGATCTGGTCTGTCACGCCGTGGCCGCCAAGCCACGCAAGATCGCGCCCTGGTGGTCGCCGGGGGTCCAGGCCTGGTCCGATCTGACCCGAGGAAGGGCGCAGCGCTTCATGGAACATGCGTTCCTCGCTGATCGTTATTCGCCACGTGTCCGGCGCGGACGCGGACCGATCTGATCGAGCAGTACATTGACCTCCTCCGGGAAACCATTGGTCACCGCCTTCGGCGTCTTGTTCGGGAATCGGCGCGTGACGTGCTCCTCCGCGGCCGATCCGGGCAGGACGTAGACGGGTTCGGTCTTGTTCTGCAGCGGACGCACCACATCGTCGAGGTGGGTCTTGCGATCGTCGAGGTAGGCGCCGATCACATCCTCGCCGGCCGGGCAGACGGCCATGCAGTACCCGGCCTTGTAGTTGGGTTTGAACGACAGGCTCTGCCACATCGAGAACGATTCGCCGGTGGTGACGCGCTCGCGGTACTCGGCGGCGCTGTCGCTGTCGGCGACGGTTTCGGCCCAATCGGTGAAGCCGCCCATGAACTCTCGGTAGTTGTGGGTATAGCAGGCCTGGAAATCGAAGCCGCCGTCATTGGTGATCGCGCCGACCGGACAGGCCGATACGCACAGCTTGCATTCCAGGCACGGATTGAAATCCAATGCGGCGCTCGGCTCGTCGATCACCGCATCGGTGACCACCGTGCCCAGCAGGATGAAATTGCCGAACTTCGGGTGAATCACGTTGCGGTGGATACCCATAACGCCCAATCCGGCCGCCTCGGCCACCACCTTGTGCGCGATCACCCAGATCCGACCCGGGAACTTGTCGACCTCCATCGGATATCCGGGCGCGGGGTAGACGGCGCGGTACCCGGCATCCTGCAGGGCCCTGGTAATGCGGCGCGACACCTCGTTGGTCTCGTCGTCGGCGTGGTTGAATTCGGTATTGGCCAGGCTGCGCATGGTGCTGCGCAGGTTGTCCCGGTTCATCCGGACACAGAAGGTCACGAATGTGCGTGCGGAGGGCAGGATTTCGCGCGCATGCTCGAGTTCGACCGCCACCCTGGGATCGTCGACCGGTACGAAGCCCACATCGTCGGCTCCGGCCGCGAGGCAGAGCTCGCGCAGTCGCGCCGCGTTCAGCACCGGATCCGGTGTCGTGCGCGCCATTTCGGTCATCCGCTTGACGGTCGGATGCTCCGCGAATCGTCGCTGTCCCGTTGGTTCGTTATCCGACATCGGTCCTCCTCGAAACCGCGAGACCGAACGGCCTCAGGAAGATAGACCGCGCCTGCCCCCGAAACTCATCGCACTCCGGGCGTGTCGGACGGTAAGTGGTTGGCGGTATTGCGGTTCGAGCGCAACTTGTCGGCCGTCCACGCGACGGCAGCGCCGACGCCCGCGCCGAGCAGCCAACCGGCCAGTACATCGGTCGGCCAGTGCGCACCTAGATACACCATGCACCCGCCGACGAACACCACCGCCGCAACGAGCACGGTGCCCGCCGCACTGCGGATACGGGGCGAGCGCCACTCCACCGCCAGGAATATGCCCGTCGCCAGTGCCGACGTAGCCGCAGCATGAGTGGAAGGCATTGCCCAGCTGTGGATTTCGGGCCACAAGGTCAGATCTCCAACCGGGCGCGGGCGCCTGACCACCTGCTTCAACCAATGTGCGATGAAATCGCCCAGCAACAGACTCGCCGCCGCGATACCGCCGACCCGCCAGCTCCGCGTCGCGACCACGGCCAATACCCCGGCCAGCGCGACGATCTCGAGCACCTCGATGCGCATTCCGGCATTGCCGATGCCCTGAATCACCTGCGTCACCGCATCGGCGCGCCGGACCGATACGACGCGCATGATGCTCTCGTCGAACCCCATCGCGCCCATGTTTCCAGACCCCCAGCGGTGGCAGGAGACATCCCGAGCCCGCTCCGGTCCGAAGATCATGTGTGGCCCGGTCGGGGTGAGGGAGCCCGGCCGTGTCACGCATAGGATCGACGGGTGCATGGATCGGATGCGGGGACCACGGGGTTGGCGACGTTGTTCGCGTTGGCGGACTCGCGGCTGCCGATCGGGGGGCATGTGCATTCCGGCGGTGTGGAGGAGGCGGTGGCGTCCGGCGTGGTGCGCGATGTCGCGACGGTGGAGCTGTATTTGCGGCGGCGGATCCGCACGTCCGGACTGGTGGCGGCCTCGTTGGCGGCGGCGGTGTGTGCGGGAAAGTCGACCGCCGAGCGGGCCGAAGCGGAGGCCGATGCGCGGACACCGGCGCCGGCTGCGCGGGCAGCCTCGCGGGCACAGGGGCGTGGTCTGGTGCGGTTGGCGAAACAGGTTTGGCCGGGGGAGGATTGGACGATTCTCGGTGTGCGGCCGCATCTGTCGACGGCCTTCGGTGTGGTCGGGCAGATCTGCGGTGCGACTCCGGAGCAGGCCGCCGCGGTCGTCGTCTACACGACCATGACCGGCGCGGCGACGGCGGCCCAGCGGCTACTGGCGCTGGATCCCGCCGCGGTCGCCGCCTGCACGATCCGGCTCGGCGAACTCTGCGACCGGACCGCCGCCGCGGCCGCGACCGAACTCGCCGCGCTCTCGGATCCGCTACAGGACGTACTCGCACAGCGACACCTCGTACGCGATATGCCCCTGTTCGCGTCCTAGGAACGCAATCGGCAAGGATGGAAGCGGAAAGGAGCACGATATGCCACCCCATCTGATCGACGGCGAGCCGCACGAACACTCGCACGACCGGCCCAAGCGCGAGCGCACGCCCGGCGAGGCGCTGCGCATCGGCATCGGCGGACCGGTCGGTTCGGGCAAGACCGCCCTGGTGGCCGCCCTGTGCCGACAACTGCGTGACGAACTCTCGCTCGCGGTGCTGACCAACGACATCTACACCACCGAGGACGCCGACTTCCTGCGCAGGCACGCGGTGCTACCCGATGAGCGGATCACCGCCGTGCAGACCGGTGGCTGCCCGCATACCGCCATTCGCGATGACATCACCGCGAATCTCGATGCCATCGACGATCTGATCGCGGCCAATCCGCCCCTGGATCTGATTCTGGTCGAATCCGGTGGCGACAACCTCACCGCCACATTCTCCTCCGGCCTCATCGACGTACAGATCTTCGTCATCGATGTCGCGGGCGGCGACAAGGTGCCGCGCAAGGGCGGTCCCGGCGTGACATTCTCGGATCTGCTGGTGATCAATAAGACCGATCTGGCCCCGCTGGTCGGCGCCGACCTGGACGTTATGGAGCGCGATGCCGCGAAGGTGCGCGAGGGCCGCCGCACGGCGATGATCTCGCTGACCGAGGATCCGGCCGCCACCGCGGTGCTCGCCTGGGTGCGCGAACAGCTGCGGGCCATTGCCGAACAGGACAAACCGGCGACCGAATCCGCTGTTGCGCACTGAGGTTCGCATTGTCGCGGCAGTCGGTACGCTGCCCGAGATCCACGCGAGCGGTGGGCTGTCGGCCCGGCGCACCGGTCCGGACACCGTCCACCTGATCGGCACCGCGGCCACTCCGCTCGGCGGCGATGAACTCGATATCGAGATCGTGGTCGGTGCGGGCGCGCGTCTGGTGGTGCGCTCGGTCGCGGCCACCATCGCGCTACCGAGCACGCACACGCCATTGTCGTTGGCGCACTGGCATTTCGACGTCGCGGGCGAGCTGGATTTCGATCCGGAGCCGACGATCGTGGCCGGCGGCGCGCACCACCACACCGTGACCGAGGTGCGATTGACCCCCGACGCCCGGCTACGGCTGCGCGAACGCGTACAGATCGGGCGCACCGGTGAGGACGACGGTGGTTGGCGCGGCGACCTGATCGCCGATATCGGCGCCCTGCCGCTGCTGCGGCATCGACTCGAACTCGGTGCGGGTAGTGCCACCGATGACAATCTCGCCGCGCCAAGGGCATTGGACAGCGAACTCGTCTATCCGGACGACCACCCCGTGGAAACCGACGGCCTGGCCTCGGCCCGCCTCCCGCTCGCTTTGGGCGGAACCCTGTCCACCCGAACGGGACCGCTGCTCGTCAGTATGCGATAGCTCCCGATTTGCCGCGGAATGTGTCATCCATCACAGCGGGGCTTTGTCCGGACCGACACGGTGTAGCGATGCGCCGGGCGGGGGAATGAAAAGAGGTGGGAACCCGACAACGTCGTCAGGTTCCCACCCCGGTTCGGCGCTGGATCAGTCACCGACGACCCGCGAGGGCGCGTTGAACGCATTGACCGCGCCGACGACCGCACCGACCGCCGCCCCGATGGCGGCCGCGGGGACCGTGATCACGGCCGCACCGACCGCCGCCCCGAGTGCCGGACCCGCGACGAGCCCGATGGGCACGAGCGGCAGTCCGATGACCAGACCCAGCACACCGCCGACCATCGCGGAGCTTGCCGTGACAGGGACCGCCACCCCCGCGCCCGCCAGCGCACCCATTGTGGCGGTGCCGATGGTTTGTCCGGCGATCCGGTCCGAGCGGCTGCGCTCCATGCCGATCGAATCGAGGAATGTCGCCAGATCGGCCTCGGCCATTGCGGAGTTGTCGTTGATCTGGATTGCCTGCTCCTGGTTGATCCAATCCGGTGCGTCGATGGTTACGTCACCGAAGCGAAACTTGCCAGGCGGCGGCGCGATCGGCGGCACCGGAGCCACGGGGACGGGCGGGTGCAGCACACCGACGGGCGCGAGGTACTTCTTATCCGGCGCGGGACGCGACCACTGCAGCGAGCTCTGGGTGTCGTCCGGGATGTGCTGACCCTCGTACGGCATCGCGTTGGGGACGTCGGCCGCGGGCCACTGCGGCCTCTGCTCCTGAGTGACTGTATTCGACTGTGCGGGATCGGCATTCGCGGTGCCGGTGCCCACCAGCGCCAGAACGAGCGGTACTGTACCCGCCGCGACCATCGTCCCCATCTTCTGCCGCTGCGGGTTAGGAGCTCTGTGCTTGCCTGTCCCCATACATCGCCTTCCATCCGGAGAAATGTCATCCGACATTCGGATTCGAGGGACTCGCGGATGGGTGAAAAACTTGCAGGGCGCGATGTTGCTAACGATTAGCCAACTGGGCGGCTAGCCCACCTTGCGGTCGGCTGCCTTCTCGGTGCGCGCGGCCTTCCCGTTCTCTGCGGGCGGCGCCCCCAGCGCGGCCGCGAGTTCGTCGGCGTCATGCTGATCGGCCTGTACCGCCTCCACCGCGAGCCGGGCGAAGACCCACTGCTCCGTGGCTGCCATCTGACCGCGAGTGCGGCCGAGGAAGGTCACGAACCACTGGATGACGGTGATGATCCGGCTGCGGTAGCCGACCAGGTAGTAGAGGTGCAGCGCGAGCCAGGCCAGCCAGGCGATGAATCCGCCGAACTCCAGCTTGCCGACCTGGCAGACGGCGCTGAATCGCGACACCGTCGCCATGCTGCCCTTGTTGAAGTACTTGAACGGCTTGCGGTCCTGCGGCGCTTGGCCTTTTAGTCCGGCCTTGATCTGCTTGGCCGCATACGTCGCGCCCTGGATCGCGCCCTGCGCCTGACCGGGCACATTCGGCACCGACATCAGGTCGCCGACCACGAAGACATTCGGGTGGCCCTTGATGGTCAGATCGGGTTCGACGATCACGCGTCCGGCGCGGTCGGTCTCGGTGCCCTCGGAGCGTTCGGCGAGCATCTTGCCCAGCGGGCTGGCCTGCACGCCGGCCGACCACACCTTGCACGAGGATTCGATCCGGCGCACCGTCCCGTCGGCATCCTTCACCGTGACCCCGTGCGCGTCGACATTGGTGACCATGGCGTTGAGCTGGATCTCCACCCCCATCTTCTCCAGCCGCCGCTTGGCCTTACCGCCCAGCTTCGGACCCATCGGGCCCAGCACCGCACCCGCGCCCTCGACCAGGATCACCCTGGCATCGCGCGGATCGATGTTGTGAAAGGTGCCCTCCAGGGTGCGGTCGGCCAGTTCGGCGATCTGACCGGCCAATTCGACACCGGTGGGTCCGGCGCCGATCACCACGAAGGTGAGCAGTCGGTCCCGCACTTCCTGTGTGGTGGCCAGTTCGGCGCCTTCGAATGAGCCAAGGATGCGTGCGCGTAGCTCCAGCGCGTCGTCGATGGTTTTCATGCCGGGGGCGTAGGTGGCGAACTGGTCATTCCCGAAGTAGGACTGCTGCGCGCCGGTCGCCACGATCAGACTGTCGAAGGGGGTGACGGTGTTCTGGTTGAGCAGCTGCGAGGTGACCGTCTTGTGCTCGAGGTCGATATCGATGACATCGCCGAGCAGCACCTGGGCGTTCTTCTGCTTGCGCAGCACCAGCCGGGTCGCTGGGGCGATCTCACCAACCGACAGGATTCCGGTGGCCACCTGGTAGAGCAGCGGCTGGAACAGGTGGGTCGAGGTCTTGGAGATCAAGGTGACATCGACGTCGGCATGCTTGAGGTGCTTGGTACCGAACAAGCCGCCGAATCCGGAGCCGATCACCACCACCCGGTGGCGATGGTTCTCCTGGACAGACTGAGTGCTCATCGTCGGTGCTCCTCAAACCTGGGGTGCGGCCCCTCGAACGGTGTTGACCCGACTTACGGTAGTCGGCGCTCGGCTGGCCGTCGCGGCGAGATCCCGGTTGTTGATGTGCCGATTCTTTTCGAGCGAACGAATGTGAAAAAGAGAATACGATAGATCCTGTCGTTCAGGGAGGTTTGTCATGGTCGTCGGTGGCCGTGTCGCCCAGATCCGCAGTGGGAATGGAAAGCCCAGCGTGCGGCATGAATCCGAGAATGCGTCGCTCATCGACGTCCCGGACGACCACCTGATAGATCGACTGCTGCGCCGAGTTCCCGAGCGTCCCCATGTGTTGGCCTCACCGCCGCGCGGCAGCACCGCGACCGCGGTGACAGGAGATGCCGGACTTCCATATTTCGGCCGGGGCCTGCATTACCTGCGCTGGGGTCCGGCGGAAATGATGCAGCGGTATCGCCGCTACGGTCCGGTTTCGCTGAATTCGTCGCTGGGCTTGGATCGGGTGCTGGTCTGCGGTCCGGAGGCGATCGATGAGGTGCTCGGAAAGCGGCGTCGCGATTTCGGTCAGGGCTGGGACTACTTCATCGGTCCGTTCTTCCGGCGCGGACTGCTGCTGCTGGAATTCGACGAGCACATGTTCCATCGCCGGATCATGCAGCAGGCCTTCACCAGGGAGCGGCTGGAGGCGCATCTCGCGACGTTGACGCCGGTGGCGCGGGCCGCCGTCGCACGATGGGTGCCGCGGACCGGCGGCACCATCCGGCTCTATCCGACGATCAAGGAATTGACGCTGGAGATCGCGGGCGAGACCTTCATGGCCGTCGATGTCGGGGTGCGGCGGCGCAAGCTCATCGATGCGTTCATCGACTGCACCCATGCCGGACTATCGGTTATTCGACATCCGGTGCCCGGCGGCAATTGGCGTGCCGGCCTGCACGGGCGCAAGGTGCTCGAGCAGTACTTCACCGACATGCTGCCGAGCAGGCGACGGACCGAGTCGACGGATTTCTTCTCCGGACTGTGCCATGCGCGCACCGAGGACGGCGCCGAATTCAGCGATGCGGATGTGGTCAACCACATGATCTTCCTGATCATGGCCGCGCACGACACCACCACGACCACCGCCACCGCCGTGGCCTACTACCTCGGCAAACATCCCGAATGGCAGCGGCGGGTGCGCGCCGAGGTGTGCGCGGTCGATGCCGAAATCGGCGGCGCCGCACCGACAATCGGCGATCTGGACCGGATGCGCGAACTGGATCTGGTGATCAAGGAGAGTTTGCGATTGATGCCGCCGGTGCCAGGACTGCCGAGACGGGCGGTGCGCGACACCGAAATTCTCGGGCATTACATTCCGGCGGGCACACCGATCGATTGCGCGTATACGGTCAATCACTTCCTGCCGGAACTGTGGACTCGGCCCGAGGTGTTCGATCCGGAACGCTTCGGCGAAGCGCGGCGCGAGGACAAATCGCATCGACTCGCCTGGGTGCCCTTCGGTGCGGGGGCGCACAAGTGCATCGGGATGCACTTCGGGACATTCGAAGTGAAGACGATCGTCGCCGCGCTGGTGCGGGATTACGAATGGGAGCTCCCGGGGGATTACCGAATGCCGTGGGGATTCACGACGATTCCGTTCCCCCGGGATGGCGCGCCTGTGTATTTGCGCCGTAGCGATCGCTTGCGGGTCGCTCGATAGGATCAGTTCAGCGCCCGCTGAACAGGAGCTCGGCGACCTTGGTGTCGGTCGCGGCTCCTTCGGTGTAGCCGCCGTCGCTGCCGAGCGAGCTCATGATGGCCAGGGTGTAGCGCTCGCCGGGTCCGGCGAAGCCGACCGAGTTCACCACCCAGCCGCCCTGCTCCTCGGACCAGCCGTTCTTGAGGCCGGGCC
The DNA here is from genome assembly GCF_000308835.1 of Nocardia vinacea NBRC 16497. Classification (GTDB taxonomy): domain Bacteria; phylum Actinomycetota; class Actinomycetes; order Mycobacteriales; family Mycobacteriaceae; genus Nocardia; species Nocardia vinacea. Next base: position 10,580 of record NZ_BAGN01000104.1, read on the forward strand.
GCATCGCGGCGCCCGCGCCCCACACACCCCAGTGCTGGTTGCTGTCGACCGCGCGCATACGGTCGAACAGGTAGTTCCGGTCGTCCGGGTGCATATTGCTGAAGATCGAATCCATCAGCCGATCCAGGTCGGCGGGGGTGCACTTCTGGAACGACCAGTCCGGGAACATCGCGGTATTCGTCGGCTGCGGAACCAGGTTCACCATGCCGCTGGCGCGGAAGGCATTGTTATAGGCCATCCGATCGAGGCCGGCGTACTTGTTCCAGAGGATGTCGGCGGCCTGGTCATTGGAGGTGGCGAGCATCGATTCCATCAGGCCGCGGTCCTCGGGACCGAGACCGATCACGCCCGCCCGCGCGCGGTTGAGCAGATCGGCGGCGATCGCCAGTTTGATGGTGGAGGCGGTCCAGACCGAGTTCTCCGCATTCTCGCTCGCGTACACCCCACCGCTCACTCGGTCGCGGACCACGTAGCCGGTCACGCCGGGCCGATTCTTCAAATACGCGTCGACAGCGGCGATTCGACTGCTCATATCGCAATCGAAACCGGCGATGCAACCCTGTGTATGGGCCGGAGGCGCCGCGTAGGCCGAAGGAATCAGCGCGGTGGTAGTGGGGACCAGGATCGCCGCAGCGGCGAGGACAGAGACGGAGGCGTGACGCACG
>NZ_BAGN01000103.1 GCF_000308835.1 Nocardia vinacea NBRC 16497
CGCGATCCGGACTCCGGATATCAGGTTGTCGGTGTATGCATTCCGGAAGGCGGCACCGACGCGACCGACTACGCGATCCGGGCATCGGGAAGGTCCTTCTCGGTGGTCGGCGACGATCGCTCGGTGCTCGACGCGGTGCGCCGCAGCGGGGCCGATACGGTCGCGGTGACCGCGACCGATCACCTCGGGCCCGTCGAATTGCGCCGGATGGCATGGGATCTCGATCCGCTCGGCGTCGAGTTGATCGTCGCGCCGGGGGTCGTCGATATCGCGGGCACCCGGCTGACCAACCGGCAGGTCGCGGGCATGCCGATGCAGCACATCGCCAAACCGCAGTACGACCGGGCGAAGTCGACCGGTAAGGCGGTCTTCGATGTGTGCTTCGGCGGCGCGGTGCTGTTCGCGATCCTGCCCGCAATGCTGGGCATCGCGATGCTGGTCAAGCTGACGAGTCCCGGTCCGGTTTTCTACCGCTCGGAACGAATCGGGCGCGGCGGCAAGCCTTTCCAGATGATCAAGTTCCGCAGCATGTACGTCGACGCGGACCGCAGTATCGCGGCGCTCATCGAGGCGGATGGCGGCAATCCGGTGTTCTTCAAGATGAAGGACGATCCACGAATCACTCCGATCGGCAAGATCATTCGCAAATTCAGCCTCGACGAACTGCCCCAGTTCCTCAATGTGCTGCGCGGTGAGATGAGCGTGGTCGGCCCGCGTCCGCAGGTGCAGCGTGAGGTCGACACCTACGACGGCAATATGCGGCGCAGGTTGCTGGTGAAGCCGGGCGTCACGGGTCTGTGGCAGGTGAGCGGACGCTCGGATCTATCGCTCGAGGATGCGGTGCGCCTCGATCTGTCCTATGTCGAGAACTGGTCGATGATCCTGGATCTGCTGTTGATCGCCAAGACGATCGGCGCGGTCGCGCGCGGGGAGGGTGCGTACTGAGACTCAGCTTGGGCGGCGGGCCGGGAATTCGGCGGCGAGTTCGGCGAATACCGCGGTATTCAGCGCGAAGGCCCGCTGTCCCTCGTCGAGCACCCGGCGGCGTTCGAGATCGTCGAGCGGCAATTGGTCGAGCAGACCGCGGTATTCGCGTTTGAAGGCCGCCGGATTGCCGACCGCGTCGAAGACGTAGAAGCGCACACCGTCTCCGCGATGCGGGAGATTCCACAACTTCTCGGCGGTTCCCCGGATAACCTGGCCGCCCGAGAGGTCACCGAGATAGCGGGTGTAGTGGTGTGCGATATATCCGGCGGGCCACTCGCGCGCGCATTCGTCGATACGGGCGGCGTAGGCGGCGGTGGCGGGCAGCGCTTCGAGGGCGTCGCGCCAGTCGGGGCCGATGAGGTGCGCGAGGTCGCGTTCCAGTTCCGCGGTCCTGGCCAGTTCGGTACGGATGAATGGACCCGCGATCGGATCGTCGGCCAGCGCGTCCCAGCGGTCTTCCAGGGCGTGGTAGATGAACCAGAGTTGGGCGGTGTAGCGGTGGTAGGAGTCGATGCCGAGTTCGCCGCCGAGCATGTCACTGATGAACGAGGAGTTCTCCGCCTCTTCGTGCTGCTGTGCGGTGGCGGTGCGGATCGCCGTGGAGAACGGGACCGTATCCGACATTTCTGAACCACCTCACCGATGCCGACGGGGGGCCGCAACAGCTTTGGGCACCCTAACTAATCCGTATAACCATACCGGCTGTCCCTGGCAGCTACCTGCGCATCATGATCGACGGCCGGATTCGCGACGCCCCGGGTGGCGCGGGAGCCGGCGTATGCGCACGATTACCGGCCGGCGGATGGAGCCGAATCGGCTCAGGATGCGCGGCCTGCGCACGGTGCGGTCGAACCACTCGCCGAGGGTGACGCCCGCGGCCAGCGCGCAACCGACGCCGACCGCCGCGAGCACCTGATTGGCTCCGATCAGCAGCTCGTCGTTGAGCAGGGCATAGAGCCCGCGATACACCTTCAGGCCCGGCAGCAGCGGGGTGATGCCCGCGAGCGCGACGACCAGCGGGGGAGTCAGCGCCCGCCGCGCCATCAGACCACCGGCCAGACCGACCAGTGTCGCGGCGACCGCGGAGGAGATCACCGGGCCGAAGCCGAGATGCTGTACGAGCAGAAAACAGATGGTGCCCGCAGCACCGCCGAATGCGGCCGCGGCGAGCGCGCGACGCTCGGCGTAGCAGGCGAGTGCGAAGGCCAGTGCGGCCACCGCACCGGCCGCGATCTTGATCGGTAGATCGGTGATATCGCGGCTGGAGGTCAGATAGACCGGCGGGATCGTGGCGCCGAGGATATCGCCGACCCGCAGTGCCATCGCGATGCCCGCGATAATGCCGCCGGTCATCATCATGACCTCGAGCATGCGGGCGGTCGCGGTGATCGGCGCGCCGGTTATCGCGTCCTGCACCGCGCCGACCAGCTGCAACCCACTGAGCAGCACGGTGATTCCGGCGGCGATGACCAATGTCGGGTCGACATCGATATGCAGGGTTGCCGCCAGGGTCGCCAGCAGCAGTGCCGGTGTCGCCGCGACGGCGCCGCCCACCACATGCTGGAAGAAGAACGGCAGACCGTAACGATTCAGGACGCGATTGACGCGGTCGATGGCCAGGGTGGTGCCGAAGCTGACCGCGGCGACCAGCCAGCCGCCACCGAGCAGCGCTGCGATCGATGCGGCGAGCAGCGACCAGCCGAAGGTCGCGACCCAGCGGTGATACGGATGCGGCGCGGAGGTGATCGCATCCAGGCGGGCACGCGCGTCCCCGGGTGGGACGACCTCATTGCGGATGCGGCGGGTGAGCCGGTCGACCGCGGCGAGGCGGGTGAGGTCCAGTGAGCGGTATTTGACCACCCGCATGCTGCTGGCGGGCGGCAGCAGGGGACCGCGGTCGGCCCATATCCTGATCGCGTCATAGGTGACGTCGATATCGCAGCGGGCCAGTCCGTAGGTGGCGGCGATGAAGCGCACCTGGGTCATCGTGTCGTTGACACCTGTACCCGAGGCGAGCACCACCTCGCCGACCCGCACGGCCAGATCGAGCACCTCGGCGACGCGGGCATCGTCGGTGAGATCGATCGGCTGCAGCGGCGTCGGCGCGGCGACGATGTGATCGGCGGTGGCCGGACGGTCGGCGACCAGCAGATCGACCGCCTGTTTGACGACCGGAACTCGGGGCGCTCGCAGGAAGCGCAGTCGCGGCCGTCTGGCCGCCTGATCGCCCGGGGCAGTGTCGTCTCCTCCTGGAAATGTGTCCGGACCCATGAGCGCGACCGTAGTCAACCGAGGCCCGGGTTCGCATCCGCAGTGGTCCGAGGGACCGTCGCTAGGGCTGGACGGTTGTCCGGACACTTGGTCGAAGCCGCCAAAAGTGATAGAACTTGTTCTACTTTGCAGATGGGAGCGTGCGCGGTGCGGTACGGAATTGTTTTGTTCACCAGTGACCGGGGCATTACGCCCGCCGATGCGGCCGCGGCCGCCGAACAAGCCGGATTCGACACCTTCTACGTGCCCGAACACACTCATATCCCGGTGGTTCGGGCGGCGGCGCATCCGCGCACCGGGGATGCGAGCCTGCCCGACGATCGGTATCTGCGCACGCTGGACCCGTGGGTCGCGCTGGCCACCGCGGCGGCGGTCACCAGCCGGATCACGTTGTCCACCGCGGTCGCGCTGCCCGCCGAACATCATCCGATCACCCTGGCCAAAACCCTCGCCTCACTGGATCATCTGTCCGGCGGCCGGGTCAGCCTCGGCGTCGGTTTCGGTTGGAATACCGACGAAATGGCGCATCACGGGGTGCCCGCGAACAAACGCAGGACGGTATTGCGTGAACATCTCGACGCCATGCGCGCGTTGTGGTCGGAGGAGGAAGCCAGCTTCGCGGGGCAGTTCGTGAATTTCGGGCCGAGTTGGTCCTGGCCCAAGCCGGTGCAGAAGCGGATTCCGGTGATTCTCGGCGCGGCCGGGACCGAGCAGTCGTTCACCTGGCTGGCCAAGAATGCGGACGCCTGGCTCACCACCCCCACCGAGGACGGCCTCGGGGAGAAGATCGAACTGCTGCACCGGGTTTGGCGCGAACACGAGCGCGAGGGCAGCCCGGAGATCATCGCGCTGGCCGGACGTCACGATGCGGCACAGCTCGCGCAGTGGGCCGAATTGGGTGTCACCGAAGCGGTTTTCGGTCTGCCGGACCGCGAAGCCGATGACGTGCGCGCATATTTGACCCGCCTCGCCGGAAAGCTCGGTCTCGAAGCAGCCCGCTGACACCCGTACTTACCCACCCCGCCGGCTTTGCCGGCTGCTGTCTCCGTGGGTGTCAGCGAGCCTTCCGCTAACCGCGTCGCCTGCGTGCCACGAGTAATCCGATCAGCACACCGGCCACGCCGATGATCGCAACGCCGATCACGGCGACCGCGATCAAGCCGGTCGACGAATTCGATTCGGACGCCCTCGATTCCGCCACCGCGGGGGCCGCACCGGGTGTGCGGCTCGTCGGTGTCTTCACACCGGTCGAATTCTCACCGAAAACGCCATCGCCGACGGTGCCCGCGTACGTCGGACCGCTCTCCTTGGTATCGGTGACGGTGAGATCCAATTGCACCGACACCGGGCGGTTTTCGCCCTGCTCGAAGGTCGAGCCGAGTTTGACGGCAATGTAATACCAACCGGCCACCGCCTCCCGCCGTGACTCCAACTGGTCGGCCTTGCGGTTGTTGTACCGAATCGGTACGGTGGCTATCGCCTTATTCGTCGGCAGTACGCCCTCGGTGCCGGTATAGGACGCGAAGTCCGAATCGATCCCCTCGCGGATGGGGCTGTAGAGGCTGGTTCGGATATTGGAGAGGTTGTCGAGTCCACGACCGCCATTGGCCCCGAACCGAACTCGATACGCCAGGCCCTGACCCCAGTCCAATCTGACGCGATAGAACACGAATTCACCCGGTTGCAGCGTATCGGTATAGCGACCGCTGCCCGGCAGCGTACCGGCCACGGTGAACGACGAGCCGCCGGATACCGGTGTGCCCGCACCACTGGGTTCGACGAAGCTCGTCGGCGCTGCGACCGCGACCGGGCCGGCGTCGGTCACCGCGGGCTCGATACCGACGATCAGTTCGATCGGAAGTCGCTCCGGCACACCGGCGGATACCTTCTCCCAGGTCAATTGGAAGTAGTAGCGGCCGCCGCCCTTGCATTTGTCGGAGCCGCTGTTGCTCTTGCGTTCCTTGGTCGCACCGTCGAAGGCCTTGGCCACGGTGAGTGCGGCACCGTCGCTGGATTTGGTGGAGAGCTCGGATTCGAAGACATTGCAGTCCTCGCCGTCCGCACCGTAAACCCGCATTTGCAGCGTGTTCAGATCGTCGGTCGGGGAGATATCATGCAGCCGCGGAAAGGAAAGGGTGCCACTGAAATACGCGGTCGCGCCTGCCGGGACATCGACTGCCCAGTAACGCTTTTCCCGCTGACCGATGGTGTCCAGATACTGGCCCGGGGTGGCGACCGGCGCCGCGCCGTAGGTCGGGGCGCCGGTGATCGGGATGCCGACGGCCTTGTAATTGCGCAGTGCGGCCGACGATATGCGCGGCAGCGTCCGTTCGAGTGCAGGACCGTCGGCGGCGTCGCTGTAGGTACCGCCGGTGGCCTGTGCCATGCAGGTCAGTTGCGCGCGGGCCTTGGCGTCGACAGCGAATCCGATGGTGTGCACGATGAGATCGAGCCCTTGCTTTTTCAATTCGCGGGCGACCTCACAGGGTTCGGGCGGGGAGCAGGTGTCGTCGCCGTCGGAGACCAGGACGATCGAGCGCGGTCCCGATTTGGGCAGTGTCTCGGCGGCCTGGCGCAGTGCGGTGCCCATCGGCGTCCAACCACTGGCCTTGATCCCGTCGACCGCGCTGGTCAGTGCACTCCGGTCCAGGGTTTCGGGTTTGTGCAGCACCCGCACGTCACGGCAGCCGGATGTCTTCTCCGCCTCGGTATTTCCGGTGTTCGTGCCGTAAACGGTCAGTCCCACTTTGGCATCCGCGGGCGCGGAGCCGACGAAGTTGCGCACGGCATTCTTGGCGGCATCCATCATGGTGCCCGCCGGATCGGGGCGCTGCATTGAGCCGGACGCGTCCAGAATGAGCATGGTCGGCGCGTACTGCGGGTTGTCCGGACTCTGCTGTGCCTGCGCGGGCAGCGCCGCCACCGTGAGTCCGATCAAACCCGCAGCAGTGGCCGCGGTCAGTCGGGTAAAGCACTGGGTAATTCTCGACATATGCCTCGTCTGCTTATTTCGCTTTGGTAACGGAGCAGACGTTACCCATAGAGGGTGGGTGTTCCCATTGGTGAAACGGGAACTGGCATAACCGATTGCCAGTATCGGCTGGTCAAGCTGTCAGGGAGACATTCCAGAATTCCGCGTAGCGGCCATCGCGGTGCAGGAGTTCGTCGTGCGTGCCCTGTTCGACGATCCGGCCGCCGTCCAGGAAGACGATGCGCTCGGCGCGCTGAACCGTCCGCAACCGATGCGCGACCAGCACCACTGTCCGGCCCGCCATCAGGCGCTCGATGCCCTCGTGGACGGCCGCCTCGTTCACCGGATCCAGCGCCGAGGTCACCTCGTCCAACAGCACGATGGGCGCATTCTTCAGCAGCGCTCGCGCGATCGAAACCCGCTGGCGCTCACCGCCGGACAGCAGTGCGCCGCCCTCGCCGACATGCGTCGCCCAGCCGCCGGGCAGTCGCTCGATCACCTCGTCCAGGCGCGCCGCGGCCGCGGCCGCCCGCACATCGGCGTCATCGGCATCGGGACGGCCGAGCCGCACATTCTCCTCGATGGTGCCGTCGAACAGATAGACGTCCTGGAAGACGATGGCGATCTGGTCCATCAGCACATCGGTGGCGATCGCGCGCACGTCCACGCCACCGACCCGGACCGCGCCCGCATCCACGTCGTAGAACCGCGCGAGCAACTGCAGCAAGCTGCTCTTACCCGCCCCCGACGGTCCGACAACAGCAAGGCGCCGGCCCGCCGGTACGGACAGTGACACGTCGTCGAACACCGTGCGGTCGCCACGCCGGAAGGTGACGGATTCGAACTCCAGGTCATGGCCCACCGGTTGAATCGGGTCGGGAGCTTCCGGCAGCGGTTCGGTGCGCAACACCGTGTCGAGTCTGGCCAGCACCGAACGCGCGCCGCGGAGTTTGCCACCGATTTCCGACAGCGAAAGCAGTGGATCGGCGCAGCGGGCGGCCAGCACCAGGATTGCCAAAAGCTCTGCCGCGCCGATGGCCCCAGTTCCGCCGAGTGCGAGATAGGCGCCCAGGGTGAGCAGGGCGGTGAACGTCGCCTGCACTGTGAGTGTCAGGCCCAATACGCCGGGTAGCGCTGACAGAGCGGTCCGGCGGGATGTGCGCTGGACCGCGCGCAGCGAGTCGTCGAGCAACCGGAAGCGTTCGACGGTCCGGCCGCCCGCCCGCAGCACCGGCTGGGCCTGGAGGTATTCGATGACGCGTCCGGTGGCCTCGTGGTCGCGTTCGTGACGCTGCGCATCGTCGGCGGCCATCGAGCGTCCGGTCCAGATCTGGATCGCCGCAACGATCGGGGCGGCCAGTAGAGCGGCCAGCCCCAGTTGCCAATTGAAGGCGAAGATCACGACGACGATCGTCAGGGGAGTCACCGCGGCGGAGATGAACGGCGCCAGTAGATGCGCGATGACGCTCATCGCTTGCAGGACACCGCGGCTGGCCAGAACGGACACCTCTCCGACACGGCCGGGGCCGAACCAGCCGAGGGGCAATCGGGCCAGATGGTCGCCGAGCCGTTGATACATGCCGTGCAGCAGCGTGGTCCCCACGCGGAAACCGGACAGGTCGCTGCGATAGCGCAGTGCCGCGTAGACCGCGACCGCGGCCCCGAACGCGATCAGCCAGGGCCGGGCATCTGCCGGTGTACTCCCGAACAGTTCCCGAAGTACCGGAACCAGCAGTGCGTAGGACAGACCTTCGGCTATCGCGGTCGTTGTCATGAGGGCCAAGGTGCGACGCACCGGCTTGGCGTACTCGGGCCCGAGCACGCGCAGCAGCATTCGAATCATCGCTCGTCTCCTATTGCGGTGCGGTGGTTTTCGGTGTCGATTGCCGATCGTTGGGATTGCCAGAACGCCGCGAACTTCCCACCTGGTGCGAGCAGTTCGGCGGGCCTGCCACGCTCGACGATGGACCCGTGTTCCAGCATCACGACGTTGTCGGCGTCGGCGATCGTCTCCAGGCGATGGGCGATGACGAGAATCGTCCGATCGCCTTCCAGCGCCGCCAATGCCTGACGCACCGCCTGTTCGGTCTGCGGGTCGGCGAAGGCGGTCGCTTCGTCGAGCACCAGCACGGGCGTATCGGCGAGCAATGCGCGAGCGATCGAAATCCGCTGTGCCTCACCGCCGGACAGCCCGGCTTCCGCATCGATCACCGTGTTGTATCCGTGCGGCAGCTCGAGAATTCGGTCGTGGATATTCGCCAGCCGGGCGGCGCGAACCACGTCGTCGCGGTCGGCATGCGGTACCGCCAGCGCGATATTGTCCGCGACCGACGCGCGCAGCAGACGAACATCCTGGAAGACGAAGGAGACCATCCGGTACAGCTCCCGACTGCCGAGTTCACGCAGATCGACACCGCCGAGGACGACCGAACCGTGCGTCGGGTCGAAGAACCGCGGCAAAAGCTGGACCAGCGTGGACTTTCCGCTGCCCGACGGCCCGACGATCGCGGTGACCGTCCCCGGCTCCAACACCAGGTCGATGCCGCGCAGCACCTCGTGCTCATCGTCGTAACCGAATCGAACATCGCGCAGTTCCACCCGGTGGCCCTGAGGCGCGATCGGGTGCGCGGGCTCCGGAAGCGACCGCACCGCAAGCACGTCCCGGATCCGTCCGACCGCACGCCCGGCCGCCTGCATATCGTCGAAGCCGTGGCCGAGGGCCGCCACCGGAGCGGTCAGGCCGAGTCCGAGCAGCAGGAACGGCAGCAGATCGGCCGGCGCCATGCCACCATTCGTGATCAGAAACGCACCGCCGATCAGCACGACCAGCAGCACGAACGGTGGTGACAGTGCCAGCTGCATTCCTGCGGCGATCGCGGAGACACCGTGCACCCATCGGTAGAAGGTGGCGACGAAATCATCTGCGGCCGTGCGGAATTTCCGGTGGGCGCGCCCGGATCCGCCGAATGCCTTGACGACTGAGATGCCCTGTACGAATTCGACGGCGGAATTCGAGATCCGCCCCATGGCAGCATCGAACTCTTCCTGCTCGCGCTGCCGCTTCGGGGTCATCATCAGCGGGACCAGCGCCACCGCCGACACCACCGGTATCAGTGTGATCAGCGTGAGCCGCCAGTCGATGGTGAACAGATAGATAAGCGACACCAATGGCACGACGAATGCGGCGACGAGCGCGCCGGGTGTGTGGGCGATGAACGGGTGCACGGCGCTTACGTCCTCACCCACCACCTTTGCCAGCTCACCGGTTCGGCGCCGGGAGAACCAGCCGATCGGCACGCGCCCCAACCGTGCTGCCAGGTGCCTGCGGAACGACAGTTGCACCTGACCGTCGACGATATGCCCGATTCCGGACGATGCGGCCGTGAAAAGCAGTCGAACCAACAAGCCGATCGCACCCGCTGTCACGACGGTCCGGACGTGACCGTGATCTATCGGGCCGGGCGACAACAGAATTCGCCCCAATTCGACGACCGCCAGCAGCGGCGCCAGACCCGCGACAGCACCGATGACCTGCAGGATGACAACGGCGGCGAAACTACGGACATGCGGCCGCAGCAGCCCCGCCAGGCCCTGTTCCCGCGCGGGCTCGGCCGCCGATGGTGGTGCGGCTTGTTCCCTCGTCTCGGCGAGGTCGTTGGTACTCATCGCGATTCGGCCGTGGCGCGGCGCAGTGCGGCGGCGAGTGCGGCGATCTGGCGCTGTGACACCTCGGCGGACAGGAATGCCTGTGACCCGTGGAATGTTCCTGGCCACTGGTGCAATTCGACCGGCACGCCCGCTTGCAGCAGGCGCAGCGCGTAGTCGATACCCTCGTCGCGGTTCGGGTCGAACTCCGCAGTGGCGATGTAGGCGGGTGGCAGCCCGGACAGATCGGTGGCCCGAGCAGGCGCGGCGTACTGCGAGGCCGGTGCGGAACCGAGGTAGTGCCGCCACGAGGCGGTGACCACGTCACGATTCACCCAGGGCGTGTCGGTGAACTGCCGCGCCGACCATGTCTGCTGCCGATCGTCGAGTTCGGGCTCGTTGAGCAGCTGGAAGCGGATCGGCGGCCCTTGCCGGTCCCGCGCCCGCAACGCCACCTGGGCCGCGAGTCCGCCACCTGCGCTGTGACCACCGACCGCGATCCGGTCCGGATCGATACCCAGTTCGGCCGCGTGCTCCGCCGTCCAGGTAAGCACGGCATAGGCATCATCGAGGGCGGCTGGGAATCGATGCTCGGGAGACAGGCGGTAGTTCACCGAGATCACCACCGCGCCGGAGCCTTCCGCGATCCGGGCGGCCCAGGGGTCCTCGGTGTCCAGGTCGCCCATGACCCATCCGCCGCCGTGCATCCAAACGACGGCGCCTCGAGCCTGGTGTGGACGGTAGATCCGCACGGAGACGTCTGGATCGGCGGGCACTGTGCGCTCATCGATCACCAGGCCCACGATGTCCGAGGCGCGCCTCGCGGTGACGTGCGCGGCGTACTGTTTGCGCGCGGCAACCGGATCGGTCAGATCGAGCTCCGGGAGAAATGCGATGAATGCTTCCAGTTCGGGGTCCATGCGATCATCTTCACGGCCGCCACCCCGGAGATCATCCGCCATCCGTTGGGCATCCGCTCCGATTCACGCACCGATCGGCGCATATATCCTGCTGCCATGGAGGCACTGGTCGTACGGCTCTCGGGACTGGATTCGTACGCCGAAGGGGTGATCCGCATCGTCGCGTTCTACGACACGCTGATGCGCCGCCGAGTGGATCTTCCGGCGCTCGCCCGAGCCTCGGCGGGGCTGGCCGAATGTGTGGCCGGGATCCGGCTGCACGGCACCGGCCGGGCGATCCGCGTCTCGCCCGAGGGCAAGGAAGCGTCCATCCCCCAGGCACCCGAGACCACCACGGCTCCGATCATCCTCGACGACGAGGAGATCGGCACGGTGTGGCTGGAACGCGCCGATGGGCCAGGCCAGCTCGACGAAGTGCTGTTGGATCGGCTCGCCATCGCCGTCGCGGCAACCGTGGATCGATACGGCCCCGCCCGCACCACCATGGCCGACCCCGCCCTCGTCGAACTGGTGATCAGCGCCGACAGCGACGAAGTGGCGAGGGAGCGGGCGTTGCGGCTCTTGGGCTTTGCCGCCGACCTGCCGGTGCGCGTCGTGGCCGTCCGCTCACAGCTTCCGCTCGACCAGGTCGGCAGCCTCGTTTGCCCGGCCCGCCCGGTGAAAGCGGCAGCCATCGCCGACGTCGGTGTCATCCTGGCGACCGGCCTCGACCCGGCGCGGTTTCCGGCAGGCGTGCACGCCGGCATCGGCCCCGCCGACCGACCCGACCGGTCCTGGCGGGAAGCCCGCACCGCCCTGCGCTTCGCCAGCCCACGCCAGCCGATCGTGCACTACGACGATTTGGGCGCGTCGGCCTTGCTCGCGCACGTGCCCCAGACCGTCGTGCGCGACAATGCCGATGTTGCCGCTATTGCCCGATTGGCAAGCACCCCAGAGGATCTGGAGACGCTGGATACCTACTGCGCCACTGCCTCGCTGCGCCGGGCCGCCGAACTGCTCCACCTGCACCACAGCAGCGTCTCGCGCCGAATTGATCAGATCGGAAGGGCGCTGGGCATCGACCTGACCGACCCGACCGGGTTGTTCCGGGCCAGAATCGCGCTCGCCACATGGCGGCTCCTCGACGGCTGAGAATATGGATCAGTGCCCCGCAACGAGCGGTGAAACTCGTTGCGGGGCACTGCTATCCGAATCTCAGCGCAGATCGCGGCGGCGGAAGCCCGCGATCCCGGCCCCGAGCAGCACGGTCACGATCCCGAGCAGCCACAGGATCGGTGTGGCCTCGAAGGATGCGCCGGGCAGCTTCGGCGGATGTGCGAAGGGAACCAGATCGCGGACCCACTGCGGGAGTCCGTCGAGCGCACCGATGACGAAGATGATGATCATCGTGCTCAGCACGCCCCAGGCGACCGGCGTGTAGCGGGGCGCGAGCCCGTAGATCGCCACCGTGATCGCGGTGAGCACCCACACCGCGGGCAGTTGTACCGCCGCGGCGCCGAGGCAGTCGCCGAGCTTGCCCGCCAGATCGCCATCCGAGATGCCGTAGATGACGCCGACGGCCGTACCCGCGAGGAACAACAGCACCACCGGTCCGAGCAGCGCGATGCCGATATGGCTGAGCGCGTAGCGTTCTCGGCTCACCGAACCGGCCAGTGTGGCCTCGGCGCGCTGGCCGGACTCCTCCTCGTGCAGTCGCAGTACGGCCGAGATGGAGTAGGCCGAGGCCGCGATGGCCAGCATGCCGAGGGCGAAGGTGATGAACGAATTCTGCAGCACATCCGTGCCGCCCATCCGGGTGATCACGTCGCGCACCTGCTTGCTGTTGTCGAGCATATCGCCGACGCTGTTGATGGCGCCGCCCATCAGCGATCCGTAGAGCACGAAGCCGATGGACCAGGCCAGCAGCGAGCCGCGCTGCAGTCGCCATGCCAGTCCGGATGGACCCGAAAGCGCGGGAGCAGCGACCGGTGCGCCGGGCCGCTCGGCGAGCAGGCCCGATCCGGTATCACGTTGCCGCAGTAGTGCATACGCGACGGCGGTGGTCACAACGGCGACGGTGAGCAGCGGGATCAGCACCCACCAGCGCTCATCGGCGTATGGCCGCATATTGATACACCAGCCGAGCGGCGAGAACCACGACAGCACACCGTTTCCGGCGTCGCCGACCGCGCGCAGCGCGAAGGCGGTGCCGAGTGCGCCGAATGCCACTCCGCGCGCGACCCGCGCACCCACGCTCACCTGCGCCGCGACGGCGGCGACCCCGGCCCAGGCCAGACCGGACCCGCCGAGCGTCGCGCCATAGGCCAGCGAACCGGCGGCGGGCAGGTCACTGCCGTACAGCGCGAGAGCACTCAGGATGGCGACGATCAGACAGCCGGTCGCCGTCATGATCATGGCGGCGGTCAACCCCGCGTAGCGGCCGACGCTGGTGGCGCCGACCAACTCCGCGCGACCGGACTCCTCCTCGACCCGAGTGTGCCGGATGACGGAGAGGATCGTCGCGATCGCGATCATCGCGTAGAACGGCCCGGCCTTCCACAGCCCGACCGAACCGAGATCGGTGCTGAAGACCGGCCCGTACATGGCAATGAGCGCCGGACTTTCCATGACCGACTTCGCCGCATGATCGAGGTCGGCCTGCGTGGTGTAGACGGCCTTGGCGCTGCTGACATAGGCGGCGGGCAGCAGTCCGAAGGCGAATACCCACAGCGGCAATACGATTCGGTCGCGACGCAGGAACAGTCGCAGCAATTGGGCGGTACCGGCGAAGTCGGCCGACCCGCGCACGGCGGGCGTGGCGTAATGCCTGCCGCCCACGGTTGCGGTTGTCATGATCCCACCTTCTGCATGGTCGCGGTCGCCTGCTCCGAGGTCGCGCCGTCGACGTGGTAGTGCCGCATGAACAGCTCCTCCAGCGTCGGCGGCGCACTGGTGAGGCTGCGCACACCGGTATCGCCGAGGACCCGGATCAACTCACCGAGATGTTCACCCTCCACCTGGCAGCGCAGCGTCGACCCGTCGAGCTCGATATCCTCGACACCCGGTATCCGGCTGAGATCGCCTGGGTCGCCGAGCAATTCGGCGGTGATGGAGGTCCGCGAGAGGTGTCGCATATCCGACAGCGATCCGCTCTCGACGGTGCGTCCGGCCCGGATGATGGTCACCCGGTCGCACAGCACCTCTACCTCGGACAGGATGTGGCTGGACAGCAGCACCGTGGTGCCGCGCTGGTTGGCCTCCTCGACGCATTCGCGAAATACCTGCTCCATCAAGGGATCCAGGCCCGAGGTCGGTTCGTCGAGCAGCAGCAGGCGCACATCTGAGGCGAGCGCGGAGATCAATGCGACCTTCTGCCGATTGCCCTTGGAGTAGGTGCGGGCCTTCTTGCGCGGATCCAGATCGAACCGCTCGATCAATTCGGCGCGACGCTGCGGGTTGATTTCACCGCGCATTCTCGCCAATAGGTCGATGGTTTCCCCGCCGGATAAAGATGGCCATAGTGTGACATCGCCTGGTACATAAGCGATTTCGCGGTGCAGTTCGACCGCATCGGTCCACGGGTCGCGCCCGAGCAGCCGCGCCTCGCCGGAGCTGGCGCGCAGGATCCCCAGCAGGATACGGATGGTGGTCGACTTACCCGCGCCGTTCGGGCCGAGGAAGCCATGGATTTCGCCCTCGCGGACCGCGAGATCCAGCCCGTTGAGGGCGGCGAAGTGACCGAAGTTCTTGTGCAGGTCGCGAACTTCGATGATGTCGGACATCAGGTCTCCTTGGTAAGGGTGTCCAAAATCGTTGGGTCAGTCAGGAATCCCTGGGTGTAGAGCTCCGCGGCGGGCAGCATGAACTCCTCGGTCAAGGTGCGAACGAGCTTGCGGTAGTCCAGCTTTTCGCCGCGTTGCTGCAGCAGGGTGAAGTACAGAACGGTCGCGCCGACATTGACCATCGTCAGATATCTGGCCCGCGCGGCCGGATCACGGCTCGGCTTGAGGGTGCCCGCCTCGACGCCTGCCTGGATGTAGTCCTCGGCATCCGAGATCATGTGTTCGAGCAATGATTCGGCCAAGGGTCCGCCCGCCTGCAAGCTGCGCACCATGTAGGCGACCAGCGGGCCGTAAGCCTCGATCTCGGACATCGCGTCGAGCATGCTTTTCGCGACGTTCGTCTCGGTGGCGGTCTTCCACTTCTGGTCCCGGATCAACTCCAGCACCCGCTCGTCGCAGGCGGCCCGCAGGCCGTCCTTGGAACCGAAGTGATGGTTGACCAGTCCGGGGGAGACACCGGCCGCTGCGGCGATAGCGCGCACTCCGACCTGGAATCCGTTGTCGCCGAACACCTCGATCGCGATATCGCGAATGCGGGCGGCGGTGGTGAGATCCGAATTCGGGGTCGACGTCATGCGGCGCATCCTAGTCGGGCGGATCCTTGCGATACGGCTCTCTGGTTGAACACATGTTTAGTATATTAAACACTCGTTCAACCGCAAAGCAAGTGTGCGGCGAAGATGTCGTGTCACGATTTTTGTCGCTGACGAAACCACTGGTGAGAGCGCTGAGGGTGGAACGCCATCGGCGCGATGTGGCCGCCGGATGACGGCGAAACGCTAGTGTCGGTGCTATGGCTGACACCGAGAATCCCTCGACATCGGACCACCTTCGCGACGCACTCGACGGCCCGTGGCGCGCGGTTCGCGCCGAGGCCAGGGTGCAACTTGCCGGAGACCAGTTCACCGGCGATCCGTATCTCGACTACCACGCCGCGCGGGCACGGGTGCTCGAGCAGATGCGGGCGATCGCGTCGATGGGCTACGCCGAGCGTGGTTTCCGACGCGAGAACGGGGGCACGGGGGAGCCCGGTGAGGCGGTGGTCGGGTTGGAGATGTTGGCCTACGCGGACCTGTCGCTGTGGGTGAAATCGGGTGTGCAGTGGGGGTTGTTCGGCGGGGCCGTGGAGAACCTCGGGACCGAACGGCATCGCGATGTGGTCAAGCGGTTGATATCACTGGATCTGCTCGGCTGTTTCGCGATGACCGAATCCGGACACGGCAGCGATGTCGCGAATCTGGAGACGACCGCGACCTATGATCCGCAGACCCAGGAGTTCGTCGTCCATTCGCCGACACCGTCGGCTCGCAAGGACTACATCGGGGGTGCGGCCGAACATGCCGGGATGGCAGCGGTTTTCGCGCAGTTGATCACCGAGGAGACGAGTCAGGGCGTGCACTGCTTCCTGGTGCCGATCCGGGATGAACACGGCGCCGACCTGCCGGGTGTGACCACCTACGACGACGGCCTCAAGGGCGGCCTGCTCGGTGTCGACAACGGCCGCATCGTCTTCGATCAGGTCCGCATCCCTCGGGAGAACCTGCTCAACCGGTACGCCGACGTCGCGCCGGACGGCACCTACAGCTCGGATATCGAGAATCCCAGCCGCCGATTCTTCACCACGCTCGGCACCTTGGTGCGCGGGCGGGTCAGCGTCGGGGGTGCGGCCGCGGCGGGTGCGCGGGTCGCATTGAGCATTGCCACGCGATACGCACTGAAGCGCCGCCAATTCTCGGATCCGGACAGCGGCCAGGAGACCTTGCTGCTGGACTATCGCAGTCATCAGCGCCGGCTGCTGCCCTTGATCGCGCGGTCGTATGCGCTTGCCTTCGCGCAGAACGATCTGGTCCGCCGCATGCATCTGGTGCAGACCGGTCAGGATCTCGATCCCGGTGCACAGCGCGCCCTGGAGAAGCGGGCCGCCGGTCTAAAGGTCGCACAGACCGGATTCGCCACCCGTGCCATCCAGGAATGTCGCGAAGCCTGCGGCGGCGCGGGCTATCTCACCGAGAATCGGCTCGTCACACTGAAGGCCGATACCGATGTGTTCACCACCTTCGAGGGCGACAATGTCGTACTGACCCAGCTGGTGGCCAAGGAACTGCTCACCGCCTACTCCGATGAGATCCGCGATCTGGACGCGCTCGGCTGGGTGCGCTTCGCCGCCACCATGGCCGGTGATGTGGTCCGCAAGCGTTCCGGTGTGCGCCAACTGATCCAGACGCTGCGCGACCGCAGTGACGACACCGTGGACGACGGCGACCTGTCCCGCCGCTCGGTGCAGCTGCAGTTGTTCGCCGATCGCGAGGACTATCTGGTGCGCACCGCCGGACACCGGCTGCGGGCCCGTGCGAAGGACACCGCACCGTTCGAGGCGTTCAACAATGCGCAGGACCACATCCTCGCTGCGGGCGCCGCACATATCGATCGACTGATTCTCGAGGCGTTCATCGAAGGTATTGCCGGAATTGCGGATCCGGAGGCGCGCGAACTCGCCGAGACCGTCTGCGATCTGTACGTCTACTCGCTACTCGAGGAGAATCAGGCGTGGTTCATCATGCACCGGTTCATGTCGGTGGAACGTGCGAAGGCCGTGCGTCGCGGTGTCAATGAACTGGTCGACCGGCTGCGACCGGAGGCGCTGACGCTGGTCGAGGGTATGGGTGTGCCGGAGAGCATGCTGCGTGCGGCACTGCTGGATGATTCGAGCGTGTTCGATCGGACCAGTACTCGTACAACGGTGTAGCGGATCTAGGAATCGGTGCGCGGCTGCTCCGCGAGAAAACGTTCGGTGAGCTTCCAGCACCCGACGACCAGCGCGATCGCCACCGCCGTGCCGCCGAGAATATCGGTGGGCAGGTGATAGCCGAGGCCGATCATGCCGACCGCAGCGCAGACCAGTGCGGCGGTGGCGATCACGATGGTGCCGACGCGCGCCCGCATCGAGTCGGTCAGCACGACGAACGCGGTGGCGATCGCGACCAGATGCACCGAATGTCCGCTCGGATATGCGAGATAGTCGTGCAGCGGTCGATCCCACAGCGCTTTGAGCACCCAGCTGTTGATTCCGACCACGATCTCGGGAATCGCGACCATCGCCACAGCTCGCCGCCACTGCCTCCGATAGCCGAACCAGGCGGCGGCCGCGAGCAATAGCGGGATCAGGATGTAGCCGTTGCTCGGGATCACCAGCGCCTCGTAGCCAACGGGATGGTCGTCCAGCGCCGAGTGGACCGGCTGGGCGAGCGCGCGATCCAAATCGGTGGCCGCGCCGTCGCCGGGGAAGGTCAGTGGCAGCGTAACCGCGATGCCGATGCAGACGAGCACCACGCACAGCGCGACGAGGTTCGCCCGTATCCGGGCGAGCCACACCTCCCATTTGACGATCACCGCTCGACGATAGGGCACCCGCGAACAGACACCATCGGTCGCGGGCACACGCAGCCGACGCCCGTCCTCACCCCGGCCCGTAGGTCAATACGGCAGTGATCACGAACCAGATCACCCACGCGAAGGCGATGAGCATGCCCGCCGCCAGCGTGATGCGCATGAACGCCCGCCCGAGATCCATATCGCCGGCCTGCCGCGGATACAGCTTCCACGGGCTGTACCAGGGCGCCTCGAGTACCAGGGCCGGCGCGTTGGCATCCCTTTCGGCCTGCGCCAGTTCCTCGGCATAGGCCTCCGCCTGCGCCTGGTTCGGGCCGCCGTGCCACAGCGTGATATCGATCGGGCCGAGGAAGCCCTCGTTGACCAGATCCTGCGGGGCGGGCAGATAGGGCAGGATGCCCAGGCTGCGGAACGCCACCGCGACATCGTTGGCCGTCCACAGATGGATGTTCTTCTCGGCATCGGCCAGCGTCTCGAAATAGTGCCGCAGCCGTTCCGGATCGGTGCCGAGGATCACATCGAAACTCGGATCGCTCCACTCCTGTTTGACCGACAGCTCGGCACCGCGCAGCGGCACGATCAGCGCGACACCGTGCACCGCGCGCTGACCGAGACCGCGCGCGGCCAGCCAATTCTGCAGTGCGAGTGTGTGTTCGCGCGATTTGTCCAGCGGGGTGCGGCGATCGCGGGCCTCGCTGGCGATCGGTTCGCCGGAGATTGTCCACGGACCGCTCAGCGGCACTTCCAGCACGCCGTCCTGCCGCGCGACCAGCGCCTCGGCCTCGATCACCACGCAACTGGTCGGGGTCCAGACCACGGCGTCGAACTGATGCAGCCGATCGTTGTGGAACAGACTGCAATTCACCGTGGCGACGCCATGTGGGCTGGCCGGATCCTTCCAGGTGCGCAGCCAGTCGATCAGCGCCCGCTCGGCATTGGTGCCTGCCGGGTTCTGTACTCGCACGAGCATTCGCGACCGCCCTTCACGTCATCACTCGATGGTGGCAAGGATACGGACAACACTGCCCGGTTCGCCGTGCCTACGACCAGACGCGGCGTGTCACTGCGATAGTTCCGCAGCGATCTTTCCAGCCCGCACCGCATCGACCAATTCGGCGTGGTCGGCCTCGGTCCGATCGGCATAGCGAACCGCGAAGCGCGCGACGGCATCCTCGAACGCCTCATCACCGTCGAAATACCCGGCGAGCAAGCGCGGATCGAGGGAACGCGAATGTGCGCGAGCCAGTAGCGCACCGGCCAGCCTGCCGTAATCGTCGAGATCGTCCGAGGACAGTTCCGCCGGATCGATACTGCCCTTCATATTGCGGAACTGGCGCACCGTGAACGGCAGTTCGCCGGTCTCCAAGCGCAGTGTGGTCCAGCCGAGCAGGATATCGGTTTCGGACTGAACCAGCCTGGCGCCCTGCACGATTCGCTCACCCTCGTGCGCCGGCGGCGGCGCGGGCAGGAACGGCGCCAGGGCCGACGGATTGGCCTGTTTCAGCTGCAGCACCAGCGCCTCGCCGGCATTGCCGTGCAGCAGCGCCACATAGCTGTGCAGTCCGACGCTTCCGGTCCCGACAATGCGGAAGGCGGTGTCGGACACCGCGAATCGGGCCAGCAGATTGCGCCGGGACTCGCGTAAGGTATCGCCGTAGCGCTCCAGCCCGTCGATGATCTCCTCGGCGACCGTGGCGTCGATCGCCGTGAGAATGGGTGGGTCACTGACGAATCGGTGTTTGCTGATCCCGGTCTCGTGGTCCTCGAGATGTTCGGTCCACTTCTCGACCACCTTGGCGCTGGTGTTCTTGCGCGCCTTCTTCGCGGCCTTCTTGAAGTCGTCGAGCAGATCATCGGCCCTGGCCCTACTGATGATCGACTCGTCCGGTAGTGCGCTCCACGATTCCATGAACGGCTGCTCGGCGAGATGATCGATGGCGAGGCGATAGGTCCGGGCCGCATCCCGCGCGGCCCGCAGGCAATCGTCTTCCGCCGCACCGCCTTCGCGGCCCGCCAGCACCAGACTGGCCGCGAGCCGCTCCAGATCCCACTCCCACGGACCGACGATCGTTTCGTCGAAATCATTGATGTCCATGACGATTTCGCCGCGCGGCGTCCCGTACAGACCGAAATTCGCGGCGTGCGCGTCACCGCAGATCTGCGCGGGCACACCGGTATCCGGACTGCCCGCGAGATCGGCGGCCATCAAACCGGCGGCACCACGATAGAAGGTGAACGGCGAGGCGAGCATGCGACCGACCCGCATCGGAACCAGATGCGGCAACCGACCGGCATTGCTCGCGGCGATGAAGTCGAGCACATCCGGTCGCTTGGACCAGGTGACCGCTCGATCCCGGGCACTGACCGGAACCCGCTGACGCAGCGCCCGCCCGCGGGCGCGGACATCCTCGGCAGGAACATACGAGCGAAGATCAATACCACCGTCCAACACTGTGTCATTTTGCAGCGCCTTCGGCGCTGCGTGTTCGCGGCCCCCTGTGTCTCGCGTCCGAGCCGTCGAGACTCGCGCCTGCGGCGCATGCGCTTCGACGGCTCGGACGCGAGACGGGCCGCGAACGGGTCGCTCGTAAGACTCGCTCCGTTGGGGTCGGTGATGGTGGGTCGTCGGCGCCTGATGCGCGCACCGAGATTCGTGTCTGCGCCGTATGCGCTTCGACGGCGTGGACGCGAGACGGGCCGCGAACGTCGCTCGCAAGACTCGCTCGTGGTGATCGAGCGAGATGGGTATCGGGGTGCCTAACGCACCCAGGCTGCTCAGGTAGCGGGCACCGCGGGATCGACGGGGGCGATCGGCAGTCGCAGTGCGCCGGGGGCGGATGCGGGCACCATCGGATGGTTCGGGGCGACGGGGGAGATCCGCTGATATGCCGAACCCAGTTCGGGGCGCGGATCGGCCTCGTTCTTATTGGGCCAGAAGGCCATTGCGCGCTCGGCCTGCGCGGTGATCGTCAGCGACGGATTGACACCGAGGTTCGCCGTCACCGCCGAACCGTCCGCGACATGCAGCCCGGGATGCCCGAATACCCGCTGATACGGGTCGACCACGCCGGCCTCCGGACTCTCGCCGATCACACAGCCGCCGATGTAATGCGCGGTGGCCGGGATATTCAGCACATCCATGATCAGGCCGTGGGTATCGCCGGTCACCTTGGCGCCGAACCGTCGGCCGATATCGTGCGCCAGCGGAATCCAGGTCGGATTCGGTTCGCCGGTGCCCTGTTTGGTCTTCAATTGCCCGCGCTTGCGGTAGGAGGTCAGCGAATTGTCCAGTGACTGCATCACCAGCAGGATTACCGACTTCTCCGAAGCATGGCGGGCATTGAGACTGCGCAGGAAAACCAACGGATGCAACACGATTGCCAGCAGGAGGCGCAGGAATCGGAACGCCCCGCCGTCCACGATCGGCACCGACATCGGGAACAGCGCGTTCTGCCCCTTGCCGTAATGGCAGACCTCGATGTGGGTATCTGCCTCCGGATGGATCGAGGAGGTGATCGCGATGCCCTCGGCGAAATCGCGGCGCGAGCGGCTCACGACATTGAGGATCGCCTCGGAATTGCTGCGGGTCAGCTCACCGAGGCGCGGCGACAGATCCGGCAGTATCGCCTCGTCGCGCATCTTGTGCAGCAACTTCTGCGTACCAAGCGCCGCACCGGCGAATACTACCTGCTCGGCGGTAAATGTCTTGCGCTGCTTGCGGATCCAGCGATCAGAGCGCTCGGTCTCGACCGCATACCCACCGCCGGACAGCGGCCGGACCGCGGTCGCGGTGGTCAGCGGATGTACCTCGGCACCCGCCTTTTCGGCCAGATACAGGTAATTCGTCGTGGTGGTGTTCTTGGCATTGTTCGGGCAGCCGGTGAAACATTGCGCGCAATGCACACAGCCGCGGCGGCGCGGACCCGCGCCGCCGAAGTACGGATCCTCGACCTCGGTACCCGGATCGGCCTCGTTGAAGAAGACACCCACATTGGTCGGGTGGAAGGTATGGCCGACGCCCAGATCGTCGGCGATCTCCTTGATCACCTCGTCGGCGGGTGTCATCCGCGGATTCGGGGCCACGCCGAGCATGCGCTGCGCCTGGTCGTAGTACGGCGCCAGTTCGGCCTTCCAGTCGGTGATATGGGCCCACTGCTTATCGGTGTAGAAGTTCGGCAGCGGCTCGTAGAGGGTGTTGCCGTAGATGAGCGAACCACCGCCGACGCCCGCGCCGGAGAAGACCGCGCATTTACCGAGAACACTGATCCGCTGCGGTCCGGTCAAACCGAGCCGCGGCGCCCAGATCGATTTGCGCACATTCCAATTCGTCTTCGGAATATCCTCGGCGGGCCAGCGCCGTCCGGCCTCGAGCACTCCGACCCGGTAGCCCTTCTCGGTCAGGCGCAGCGCACTGACGCTGCCGCCGAATCCGGAGCCGATCACTACCACGTCGTAGTCGAATGCTGGCATGGTTTCCCTCTCTGAACCGTGCGACAACCCTGTGAGATGGTTTCACACTCATTCTGTCACCCGGGTCGGTGCGGCGTATCGCACAGCGGGTAGGTACCGAAAGTATGCGCGACCGGCGTGCCCGGATGGCGTGAACCGGGGTCGGTGCGGTATGCACGGGCTGTGACAACCGAATCGGGGCAAACGGAACCGGGCGAACGCGCCGGCTCCGGCGCGGGCAACCCGGGAAATGCGGACGATCCAGCCGCGGGCGGCGTCTTCGCCGACCGCATCTTCACCGTCCCCAATGTCCTGAGCGTGTTGCGACTGGCCGGCGTACCACTTTTCCTGTGGTTGCTGCTGGTGGTGCGCGCCGACGGCTGGGCTTTCACGCTGCTGGTGCTCAGCGGCGTCACCGACTTCCTGGACGGCAAGCTGGCCCGGCTGCTCGACCAGTCGTCGCGACTCGGCGCACTGCTCGATCCGTTCGTAGACCGGCTGTACCTGGTGACCACGCTGGCCGCATTCGTGATCCGCGGCTTGCTGCCCTGGTGGGTCGCGGTGATCCTGATCGGCCGCGACGCCGTCCTGGCCTTGACTCTTTCGGTGTACAAACGCCGCGAACTGGATCCACCCGAGGTCATCTACCTGGGTAAAGCCGCCACCTTCGCGCTGATGTCGGCGCTGCCGTGGTTGCTGGCCGGTCAGATGGATTGGGCGCTGGCAGGTTTCGGTCGTGCCTTTGGCGGGGCATTCCTGGTCTGGGGCACGGCGGTGTATGTGTGGACCGGCGTGCTCTACATCTGGAAGGCTTTCGCCGTCGCGCGAGCGATACCGGCTGTGCCACACCGCAGTGAGTAGCGATTAGAGTTGCGTGGAACCCGCTGGCGACTGCTTGTAGGTCGCTCGAAAAGGTCAGCACGATGAAAGGACGGCCTGTGACCCAGACCCCCGAGGATCTGCGCTACACCGAAGAGCACGAATGGGTGCGGCGGATCGGCCCGACCCGGGTTCGGGTGGGTATCACCGACTACGCCCAGTCTCAACTCGGTGACGTTGTGTTCGTGCAGTTGCCGGAGGTCGACAAAGATGTGGCAGCCGCGGACAGCATCGCCGAGGTGGAATCGACCAAGAGCGTGTCCGATATCTACGCTCCGCTGGCCGCGAAAGTTGTTGCGGTGAACGATGTTCTGGACTCGGCGCCGGAAACGCTGAACACCGATCCCTATGGCGACGGGTGGATCTTCGAGCTCGAATTGAGCGACGAGGCCGGCGTGGATGCCGCGCTCGGTGAACTACTGGATGCCGCAGGTTATCAAGGAGTTATCGGGGGCTGACCCAGCCTTCCCAGTTCTACCTGCACGGGTACGCCCTGGCAGGGTACGGTCAATGCCAACAGATGTGCCGGTGCTTGGCAGCCGGTGTTCTAGCGCCAGGATCCCCAGGTCGTGGCGGTGAAGGCAGCACCTGCTTGCATGGATAATCAGGTTCGAGGAGGAGAGAAACGGTGAGCGAGAACAAAGACCCGGGTTACGGGGAGACCGCGGCCGAGACGACGTCGGTCTTCCGCGCGGATTTCCTGAACGAGGTCGACGCGTCGCGCTCCGCTGAGGCGACCGGCGAACAGCCGGTCCAAGGGGTCGAGGGTCTGCCGGTTGGTGCTGCCCTCTTGGTCGTGAAGCGAGGCCCGAATGCGGGCTCGCGGTTCCTGCTCGATCAGCCGACCACGTCGGCGGGCCGCCATCCCGACAGTGACATCTTTCTCGATGACGTCACCGTCAGCCGTCGGCATGCCGAATTCCGGCAGGACGACGATTCCTTCCAGGTGGTCGATGTGGGCAGCCTCAACGGCACCTACGTCAACCGGGAGCCGGTGGACTCCTCGGAGTTGCAGAACGGTGACGAGGTTCAGATCGGCAAGTTCCGCCTCGTCTTCCTCACTGGGCCCCGGGTCCAGCAAAGCGATTCGTCGGCGGGTGCGGGCAGCCTGTGACATCAGCGGCACGGATTTCGCGTGTCGGCAGTGTTGACAGGGAAGAACGCTGTGTCATGAAAGACTCGGTGCTATGACGGGCGCGGCGCAGTGGGCTCGCGGAGGCATGTCGATCGGCTCCGTGCTCGACCTGCTGCGACCGGACTTTCCGGATATCACCATCTCGAAGATCCGTTTCCTCGAGGCCGAGGGGCTGATCCGACCCGAGCGCACACCGTCGGGTTATCGCAGGTTCTCGATCGCGGACTGCGAGCGGCTCAGATTCGTGCTGACCGCACAACGTGATCAGTACCTGCCCTTGAAGGTGATCAAGGAGCAGCTCGAAGCGATCGACAGCGGTGTGGCGACGCTCGGTGTGCGGGAAGCCCGCGCCCGGGCGCACTCCGGCCGCAACGGTGCGCCGGAGTCGGGGCAAGCTACGCCCGACTCCGAGCTCACCGCAACACCCGCAGCGCACCACGGCGCACGTGCCGCGGCGCCGCGCAAACTCGGCGTCGTGCCGGGTGAAATCTCGCCCGAGGAGCTGCGATTCGATCATGAAATCCGGCTCACCCGGGCGGATCTGCTTGCCAGGGCCGAGATCGATGAGAAATTCCTCGTCGATCTGATCCGAGCGAATCTGATCACCCCCGGCGCCGCCGGTTTCTTCGACGAGGACGCGGTGACGCTGGCCAAAACCGCCAAGGCGATGGCCGAATTCGGCCTGGAGGCACGGCATTTGCGCGCCTTCAAGCTGGCCGCGGACCGCGAGGCCGCGCTGGTGGCGCAGATCGTCGCCCCGATCGCCAAGAGTCGCGATGCCGGTGCGCGGGCTCGTGCCGAGGAGACGGTGCGCGAGTTGGCGGCTTTGTCGCTGACACTGCACACCTGCCTGGTGAAGGCATCGGTGCGATCATCGCTCGGCGGCTGAGTTCCGGCGGGTACATCGGAAGTTCGCTTTGCGTTCCAGACGGACAACACGCCGATTTCGGCTGTGCACAGGGAATGCTGCACGCCTCGAGGTTCGCTTAGACTCGTGGTACGGCGAGCTCTGCAGCGGTCATGCCGGGCGGCCGGCGAGTCATTGGGAGGCAGTGCGATGAGTGAGATGCGCGTAATCGGCATTCGTGTCGAGCAGCCACAGAACCAGCCCGTGCTGTTGCTCCGCGAGGCGTCCGGAGACAGGTATCTGCCGATCTGGATCGGGCAGGCCGAGGCGACCGCGATCGTGCTCGAACAAGAGGGGGTGACCCCGATCCGTCCGCTGACTCACGATCTGATCAAGATCTTGATCGCCGACCTCGGGCACACCCTCAAGGAAGTGCGAATCGTGGATCTGCAGGAGGGCACCTTCTACGCGGATCTGGTCTTCGAGAACGATCTGCGGATCTCGGCGCGGCCGTCGGATTCGGTAGCGATCGCCTTGCGGGTGGGTTGCCCGATCTATGCCGAGGAGCCGGTGCTCGAGGAGGCGGGGCTGGTTATGCCGGACGAGCGCGAGGACGAGGTGGAGAAGTTCAAGGAGTTCCTCGAGTCGGTCTCGCCGGACGATTTCAAGGCCACCGATAGCTGAGTTCTCGGCCGCCGCCTCCGGCGCGGCGTGTTCGCGGCCCCTGGTGTCTCGCGGCTGACCCTTTTGAGCGACCTGCAAGCAAGTAGCTAGCGGCGCCGTCGAGACTTGCGCCTGCGGCGTATGCGCTTCGACGACTCGGCTGAGTCGATGGCCGCGCCTTCGGCGCGGACGCGAGATGGGCCGCGAACGGGTCGCTCGTAAGACTCGCTCCGTCGCGGTCGAGTTTTCTGGAGAACACGAATTGCGTACTGGCCCTGAAGTACTGGCCCTCAAGTAGAGGTCGAGACTCTTACCGCGCGTCGCGTTTGGTCGGATGATGCCGCTCCCGGGAGAATCAGGGGGAGTAATCTCGATAGTTGGGCCACGTCCGTTAAGGCCGGTCGTTGGTCGTTACGGAGCCGGGTCATCGATGAGGCAAGGCGTCGGCGAAGCAAGGGAGTGGTCAGTGGCAGAGCAATCGCAGGATGTGGTACAGCCAGGCCTGTTCCCGGATGATTCGGTGCCCGACGATTTGGTCGGCTACCGCGTACCCAGCGCATGCCAGGTGGCCGGGATCACGTATCGGCAGCTCGACTATTGGGCGCGGACCGGACTGGTCGTGCCCTCCATCCGAGGCGCCGCGGGATCGGGCAGCCAACGGCTGTATTCGTTCAAGGACATTCTGGTCCTGAAAATCGTGAAGCGACTATTGGACGCGGGCATCTCGCTGCAGAACATCCGCATCGCGGTCGATCATCTGCGTAGCCGCGGCGTGCAGGATCTGGCGGGTATCACGCTGTTCTCCGACGGCACCTCGGTGTATGAATGCACCTCGCCCGAGGAGGTAGTCGATTTACTGCAGGGTGGGCAGGGCGTCTTCGGAATCGCGGTCAGCGGCGCCATGCGGGAACTGACCGGAGCCATCGCCAACTTCCCGGCCGAGCGGGCGGTGAGCGGCAGTGCGAGCGAACGTCCGGAGGACGAACTGTCCTTCCGTCGTAAGGCTCGGATGAACCGGAAGACCGGCTAGAGATCGTGTCGAGTGCCCGTCGCTGCCGCGGCGGGCACTTGTCGTATGCACCGGAGTGACGAGCGCTACACGCCCATCCGGGGTCCGGTGGCGTCATTTATTGCGCGCGCGGCATAAACTAACCTTGCGTCGCCGCCGTGCGGGAGAGTTCCGGACTTCACAAGAGTCCGGGCGCCGAAGGAGCAGCACCTCCCCGTCAATCTCTCAGGCAAAAGGACCGTACGGGCTTCGACGTCTCTGGAAAGTGGTGTTTGGCGCACAACGCGGCGATCGCCCGCCCATGGGGAAAGGGGTCCTGAACCCTGTCTGTTCGAGGCAGGGTCTCGCGGCGTCCGAATCTCTCAGGCTCCACGACAGAGGGGGAGGGCTGGTACCCGTCGACCACTGTTGGTCGAACCCGCCCGACCTTGGAGCTACCCGTGACTCGATCATTCGCCGACCGCCATATCGGACCCGACCGGGACGAACTCGCCCGGATTCTGGACGTCGTCGGCGTCGGCTCGCTGGACGAGCTCGCCGCCGCGGCACTGCCCGCGAGCATTCTCGACGGCTCCGGCCTCGAGGTGCTGCCGCCCGCGGCCACCGAGCACGAGGTGCTCACCGAACTCGCCGAGCTCGCGCACTCCAATACCGTCGCCACCTCGATGATCGGGCTCGGCTACTACGACACGCTGACCCCGCCGGTGCTGGTGCGCAGCCTGCTGGAGAATCCGGCCTGGTACACCGCCTACACGCCGTACCAGCCGGAGATCAGCCAGGGGCGGCTCGAGGCGCTGCTCAATTTCCAGACCATGGTGTCGGATTTGACCGGGATGGAGGTGGCCAATGCGTCCATGCTGGATGAGGCCACCGCCGCCGCCGAGGCGATGACGCTGCTGCGTCGCGCGGGCAAGTCCAAGTCCGCACGTCTGCTCATCGATGACGATCTGTTCCCGCAGACCAAGACCGTGCTGTCCACCCGGGCCGAGCCGCTGGGCATCGAGATCGTCTCGGCGGATCTGTCCGGCGGGGAGTTGCCCGAGGGCGAGTTCTTCGGCGTGCTGGTTCAGGTTCCGGGTGCGTCGGGGCGGATCGTGGACTGGCGGTCGGTGATCGAGGCGGCGCACGAGCGTGGTGCATTGGTGGCGGTCGGCGCGGATCTGCTTGCGCTGACATTGATTACGCCGCCGGGGGAGCAGGGTGCGGACGTATGTTTCGGCACCACACAGCGTTTCGGGGTGCCGATGGGTTTCGGTGGTCCGCATGCCGGATATCTGTCGGTGCACACCAAACATGCGCGGCAGCTGCCCGGCCGGTTGGTCGGCGTATCCGTGGACGCGGATCGCACCAAGGCGTACCGGCTCGCACTACAGACCCGTGAGCAGCACATTCGCCGGGAGAAGGCGACCTCGAATATCTGTACCGCACAGGTGCTGCTGGCCATTGTGGCCGCGATGTATGCGAGTTATCACGGTGCCGACGGACTGCGGGCGATCGCCCGCCGCGTTCATGACCGCGCGGCCGCCATCGCGGCGGGGCTCGATGGTGTCGTGGTGCACGCGAATTTCTTCGACACCCTGCTGGTGCGCGTGCCCGGTGGCGCGGAATCCGTTGTCGCGAAGGCGAAGTCGAGCGGGATCAACCTGCGGCTGGTGGATGCCGATCACGTCGGCATCGCGTGTGACGAGGCCACCACCGAGGCGCATGTCACCGCGGTGCTCGAATCCTTCAGTACCGGACTGCCATCGGGCGTCAGCGATCCGGGCGGTGTGCCGAGCGTGACCGGCGGTTCGATCGAGACCCGCACCTCGGAATTCCTCGCCCATCCGGCCTTCACCAGCTACCACACCGAAACCGCGATGCTGCGCTATCTGCGTAGGCTCTCCGATAAGGACATCGCGTTGGACCGCAGCATGATTCCGCTCGGCTCCTGCACCATGAAGCTCAATGCCACCGCCGAGATGGAGGCCATCACCTGGCCCGGTTTCGCGCGGGTCCATCCGTACGCGCCGGTCGAGGATGCGCCCGGTCTACTACGGGTGATCACCGATCTGGAGGGCTGGCTCTCGGCCATCACCGGGTACGACCAGGTGAGCCTGCAGCCGAATGCGGGCAGTCAGGGTGAGTACGCCGGGTTGCTGGCCATTCGGCGCTATCACCTGGATCGTGGTGATACACACCGGGATACGTGCCTCATTCCGTCCAGTGCGCACGGCACCAATGCGGCCTCGGCCACCATGGTGGGGCTGCGCGTCGAGGTCGTGAAGTGCCGGGAGAACGGCGATGTGGACCTCGACGACCTGCGCGCCAAGATCGCCGACCACGCCGACCGGCTGGCCTGCATCATGATCACCTATCCATCCACGCACGGCGTGTACGAGCACGAGGTCGCCGAGTTGTGCGCGCTGGTGCATGATGCGGGTGGTCAGGTGTACGTCGACGGCGCGAATCTGAATGCCCTTGTGGGCCTTGCCCGTCCGGGCCGGTTCGGCGGCGATGTCAGCCATTTGAACCTGCACAAGACCTTCTGCATTCCGCACGGCGGCGGCGGTCCCGGCGTCGGCCCGGTGGCAGTGCGCTCGCATCTGGCGCCGTATCTGCCCGGTGACCCGCTCGAGCAGGGTTCGCACGCGGTGTCGGCTGCGAAGTACGGTTCGGCGTCGATCCTGCCGATCACCTGGGCTTATATCCGGATGATGGGTGCGGATGGCCTGCGTAAGGCCACGTTGACCGCGATCGCCTCGGCCAACTACATCGCGCGACGGTTGAACGAGCACTTCCCGGTGCTGTACACCGGTGAGAATTCGATGGTTGCGCACGAGTGCATTCTGGATCTGCGCGAGATCACCAAGCGGACCGGCGTGACCGTCGACGATGTGGCAAAGCGGTTGGCGGACTACGGATTCCACGCGCCGACCATGAGCTTCCCGGTGGCGGGCACCTTGATGGTCGAGCCGACCGAAAGCGAAAACCTCGCCGAGCTGGACGAATTCATCCTCGCGATGACAGCGATCCGGGGCGAGATCGATCAGGTCGCCGCGGGTGTCTGGCCGGTCGAGGACAACCCGCTGCGCGGTGCGCCGCATACCGCGGCCTGCCTGGTCGGGGAGTGGGACCACCCGTACAGCCGGGAGGTAGCGGTGTACCCGCAGGGTCTGGATCCGGCGCGGGGCAAGGTGTGGCCCGCGGTGCGGCGCATCGACGGCGCCTACGGTGACCGCAACCTCGTCTGCTCCTGCCCGCCGCTGGACGCGTACTGACGGCTACCGAGCCGCACCTCGACCCCATTGCAGGTGCGGCTCGGTAGCCGTCTTCACGGTGCGGCAGTCGCGTGATCTTGCTGTGGGGCAGCGGGTTTGTCTGGTCTGCGCGATCCGGCGCGCCTTTTCGAACGCAATTAGCCGCCCCACGCGGGATTACGCCGGGTCCGGAGCCGCTTCGGGTTCGAGGTCGGGGAGCTCGCTGAGGGCTTCGATTCCGAGTTCCGAGCGTGTTGCATCGATCACAGCGCGTTCGTCTTGGACGGTATTGGCAATTGCCTTGTGCCACAGTGCGCGGATCGCGTTGACGTCGTCCATGGTTGCTTCCTGATCGAGTTCGACCTTGAGGCGTTGCACGGTGATGCTCTCGGCTGCGGTGAGGGTGCGGAGAAGATCTTCGCACCGGTGCGGGATCTTGGGGTTCGACAGGACGCGGAGTCGGGTGATGTAGCGGTTGCAAGCGGAGATGCTCTGGTGCACCTCCTTGCCGAAACTGTCCACCTCCTCGACGGATTCGGCCTTCCAATCGAGGGTGTCCCACAGGGTTTGGCGGACGTCGGCGGTGGAGAGCAGTACCGAGGAGATCGCGGTGAGAACCGACTCACGTCGCCATTTATCCTGTTCGCGGCGTTCCGCGGCGGCGTTGGCGTTGTCGATGTTGCGTTGCACGGCGGCGTTGGTCGTCTCGATATTGCGCTGTGCGGCATCGAGTGTGGTCCGGTTGCGCTCGTCGGCCGCGGTGATCGCGTTGCGATTCGTCCGGTTGTTGATCAGGACGCCGATTAGCGCCGCGGCGGCGACGATGAGCGAGCTGAGAAGCGGAAGCCAGGAAGTCACCGGGTCATCATTGCATTGCGAGGTGCTCCGCTGTGCCCCGATCGGCCGTCGGACTGCGCCGGCCGGCTCGGCATCGGCCGCGCGGAGGCTGTCTTGCGTGGTCACCGGTTCGAATGTCGGGTCCTGAACGAACCGATATCGGCCAGTCCTCACGGCGTCGTCAGAGCATGCATCACCGCGGTCCCGAAGCTGACGTCATCCGTGGTCGGCAGCCGCGTGTACGTCCCTCCCGTTCGCTGAGCGGCGGTTTGGAGGGTCTCGGTGCCATTGCCCCCGATGACGATCACATCGATGCGAACCGGATGGGCCGGATCGGCGGCCGAGGTCAGTTCGGTCAGTAACTTGGCTCCGGTAATGGTCGAGTCGTCATCCGGGCCGTCGGTGATGAGCAGAACGGAGTTGGTCAGCCCGGCGGTATATCCGCGAACAGCCGAGCGGTATGCGGCGATCAGTGACGGATACGCCTGGTCGGTGCGAGATTCGGTGGGTTTCACCGCCTCCAGCGCCGTATCCAACGCGGTGCGCTGCTGATTGTTCAGTGGTGCGGTGGGCGTTTGGGTCTTGTACGGCGTTGTCCCGTCGAGGTTCTTTCCGAACGTCCACACGCCGAGTCCGAAGTCCGGCGGCATCACATTCATCGTGGAGCGCAGCGCGCCGAGTGCATTCGAGAGCCGGGTGACCGATCCGTCGTTGTTGCCCATCGAGGACGAGACGTCGAGCAGCACCGTAGCCTGCACGCCGAGAACAGGATTGGCGAGTGTGGCACGCACCTTGTCCAGTGCGGTCCGCGGCGCGGCGGGTGCGGCGATGGCCGGTGCCGCGGCGAATCCGGCGGCGGTGAATGCCGAGGACTGTTGGGGTGCGCGCAAGTAGTCGGTGAACAGCGATGCGATCAGATTCTGGGTCTTGTCCACCCACGCCCCGGACATCAGCGCAGCAGGATGATCGGCGACCGGTGCCGTCCCCGCGGGCCGAAATTCCGACGTACTACCAACAGCTTTCAGTTGCTGCTCGGTAGCCGCCACCGCATGAATAGGCGAATTCGTCCCACCGATCGCGGCCAATGCGGCCGTGGTGTCCGCCGCCTGTGGCGCTTTCGCGGCGAGTCCGGAGATCGCCGCGACAACCTGACCGGACTGCGCGACCTGATCGGTGAGCGGATCGGTTCCCGAAACCGCGGAGCCGACCGCTGCTGCCACCGCCAAGGTCGAGTCCCCGGCGGGCAGTGCCATCCGCAGCCCACCCCACCCGGACAATCCGAGTTCATCCAGCGAACCCTGTTGCAGCCGTGGCAAATCCGCCCAGGTGATCTTGGCTTGCTCGAGCGCGCCCCGCAGATCCTCGGGAACGGCGACCACGATCGGGCTCATCGCAACCGGCGCGGGTGTGCCCTCGATCAGGCCGGGCACCCGCATGGATTCGATGGACCGCATCGAATCGGCGATCCACAGCCCCGGCTGCGGACCGAGCGCACCGTTCCACGGCGTGCCCGCGGTGAACCCGGCGACGATCGCCGCCGACGGTTGGGCGGTCACCACTACTTTCGCGCAATGATCGCGCACCTTCGGATTGGTCGCGTTGTAGCGCTCCGCCGCGGCCCGCACCGGATCGGCGATATCCGGATCGACCGTCACGAACAGCGTCGACGGCCCCTCCTTACATTCCGCCGCTGCCGACTTGTCCCGGTTCGCGGCGCGATCACTGAGTTGAAAAAATGCGAAGACCGCCGCGACGAGCAGCAAAACGGAAACCACTGCGATAACCGGACCTTTGCTGACGCCCCGGGACCTGGTTCCGCTGCGATGTGTGCCCACGATCCTCAGTGTATGTTCACGCGAGATTTGCCGTGCCGGTGTGTCCGGTGCGGCGCACCGGCACGGCGTGGCGTGAACGTCCGATCAGGGGCGGATCATCCGTCCGCGGTCGAACTCGTGTCCGCCCCAAACTCCGGACTGTCCAGTCCGCGCGGCGAATTCGCCACAGGCATCCCGGATCGGGCAACCGGCGCACACCGCACGCGCGTACTCGAAGTCCTGCGACGGGTACGGGAACCACGCCTCGTGATTCGGATCACCGCGGCAGGCCGCCCGATGCCACTCTCGGGAATCCGAGAGCGGGAGCAGGTCGGTCAGATCGACAACCGTGCTGGTCTCCAATTCGACGGTCATTTCGAGCCTTCTCCTTTCTCTCTCGGCTCAGGTGGCGGCCAGTTGCTTCCAGATCCGCTGCTGCCGCTTGGCCAGGTGGTCGGGTGCCTTCGGCTGCCACAGCAAACGCATGCCCGCCTCCTCCGGCGTCCGGTCGGCCTTGCTCGAGTTGCACGGCGCGCACGCGGCGATCAGGTTGTCCCAGGTGTTCGGACCACCCCGGCTGCGGGGCCGGATATGGTCGACGGTGCGCGCCCAGGACGCGCAGTACCCGCACCGGTGGTGGTCGCGGCGCAGCACACCGGCCAGCGTCGCGCGACTGCCGTCGTGTACTCGCGTCACATGGTCGAGATACACGTACCGCAGCAGCCGGATCGTCTCCGGCAACGCGAGCTCCAGGTGCTTGGACCGAATCGGGAAGTGCGGCTCCCGATCCGCGATCGACTCCGCGGCGCCGCCCATGAGCAGCACCACGGCCCGGTCGGCGGTGATCTCGGTGAGCGCCTCGTAGCTGGCGTTCAATACCAGTACCCGGGTGTGTATCCAGTTGTCGACAGTAGACACCACCGGATCGGTGGCACGGTGCAACGTCATGGGAGTCACCATGTTTCGAGAGAGCGAGCGGATTCGGAAGGCGAGGCTCGGTCAGTTACCGGCCGGGAGGCGGCGCAGTCCCTGCTCGACGCACGCGTCACACCGATGCGAGCTCGATACGACAATGGTCACGGCCGCCGCCTCCTTCCTCATGCTCGTTGGCACCCGCGGAACCGGGTGATCGTCATCGAAATCCATGGTGGCACAGCGCACCCACCGCTGGCGAAGGGTTTTTCAGGCCAGGCCGACCAGCCACTGCCGTAGCCACGAGGTGGCGGTGGCGCCGTTGGAATCCACGACGTAGGTCGGATATTTCTGGTGTACGAACGAGTTGTAGAACCGCTCGAATTCCTGCTTGCGCTCGTTCATTTCCGGATCGGCGAGCTGGTTCTGGATGAGCGGGGCCACCCCGGTCGCCATCAGGTCGTTGAAGATGGCGTACGCCTCCTGCTGATAGCGCCACAGCTGAGCCGGGTCGGGATCGGAGGCCTGGGCCAGGAATCCGGCGAAGCGGGTCGCGAAGTCGGTGGGCGGTGCGGCGCAGTAGAGGTCGCCGACGGCGCAGATGGTGCGGGTCTGCTGGGTGAGGAAGCCGAAGCCGCCGATGCGCGGGCCGCCCGCACCGGCGCCGTTGACCGGCGGACCGACGAGTGCATCGGTCGGGGAGCGGCGCGGATCCGAGATGAGCCCGACCGCGGCGATGCGTTCGGGCCGAACGGGACTCAGTCCGGTACCGATTTCGGCGGCGAGGTCGCCTGCCGCATCCGCGCCCTGGCTGTAGCCGATCAGCGCGATCTTGGTCTCGGCGCATTGCTGGGTCATGGCCGTGACCAGGCCGCGGGCGTTATCGATGGCCTGCCGCTTGGACCGGCCGTAAACATCGGTCTCCCAGGGGAAAGCGGTCGCCGCGTAGGTCACATAGTCGGTCCTGGTATTTCGCGGCAGGTTATCGGTGACGCTCGCGAGCATGCCCTCGCCGGGATTGGCATCGGAGGTCTCCCACGTGCCGGGTACCGCCACGACATACAGGTCGGGGCAACCATCCGGCGCTGCCGTCGCCGCGCCGGCACCGCCGACGGCGCCCGCCGCACCTACCATGACGGTTCCCGCCATGGCACCGATCATCTTGCGCATAAACATGGTCCACACCTCGGTTTGCTAGGTCCGAAGCGGCCGGGGGCCGTACGCGACTGCCTGCCGTCGCGTCGGAGACAACCGTACGGTCTGACCAGGGGTTTATGCGGGAACACCCCGTGACAAACGCCGAACATTTTCAACACAATGCGCAATGCCGACGATTCGCCCGGCGCGGCGGGATGAAGGAGCCGCGGGCGAGGGGGTGCGCGACTCCTTCATCGTGTCCGAGGGGCAGTCACCGCCTCGTCCACGGTTGTGGTGGTTATCAGGACACCGATGACTGCCTCCCGTGCATCATCGTGTGCCCATCCATTGAACCCCGGTCGACACTCGTGCGTCCCGGCTTCGAACATATGCCGTTCGAGAAGGTCGGATCAGCCGATCGGCGTGTGGCCCAACAGAACTCGACCGGTGAACCGGGTCTGCTTGGCCCGTGGCAGCGGGTGGAACAGGCAGCCGTGGATGTCGCGGTACCACATCTCCAGCTCGCAGCCGCGCGAAAAGCCCACGCCGCCAACGGTTTCGATGGCCAGTCGGACGGTATCGACGAGTGCGTCGGCGGCCACGGTCTTGCGGCTGAGGGTGCGGGCACCATAGCCATCGGTATTGTCGAAGTGCAGATTGTCCGAATCGGTGAACATGGCGGCGATCAGATCCGCGGCGGTGGTGTAGGCGTTCATCATTTCGCCCGCGAGCTGGAAGGTATGCGGTTCGGCGCGGTCGGCGACAAGTGCGGCGGTCGATTCGACCGCGGCGTCGGCGATGCCGAGATAGGCCGCCATCACCAGCGGCATGGCCGCGCCGATCACCACATTCAGCACCGGGGGCCACACGTCGGCGGGGCGGGTCAGCGAGATCGCGGCATCGGGGACGAAGACGTCCTCGAAGACCACGGTATGGGAGCCGCTGGCCCGCAAACCGATAGTGTCCCAGGTCTTTTCGATGCGAATACCGGGGGCGTCCAATGGCACCGCGAAGTGCAGCACCTGGGGTCCCTCCGGCGCATCCCCGCGGCGGATACTGGTCACCACCACATTGCCGACCTCACAGCCGCTGGCGGGCGCCTTGCGCGCGCTCACCCGGAAGCCGCCGTCGACGCGCTCGGCCCGGCCGTTGGATTCGACCCAGTCCGAAGCACCGGTGCTGACCAGGATCGCGCCCGCCGCCACCTTGCCGAAGACCGCCGAGGCGTCGATGCCGTGGTTATGCCGCCAGACCTGCGCGGCGACCAGATGGGTGTGCATGGCGAACGCGACCGCGGTGGACGGATCGTGGCGGCCGAGTTCGCGCAGGATCTCGCCCATCTCGCGGTGCGACACACCGCCGCCGCCGAACTCGATGGGAACGAGTGCTGCGGACAGTCCGGTGGCCCGCAGCAGGTCGAAGGCGGCGACGGAGATGTCGCCGGTGCGGTCGCGGGCGGCCACATCGGCGCGCAGGGTTTCCCCTACCTGGCGTGCCAGGGCGATCCAGTCGGTGGTGGTGATGTCATGGGCGATAGTCGTCATGTTTCGAAGTTAGGAACGGCCGCGATAACCGAATAGTCCAGAAAGTGGACTCCCACGGTCCAGAAAATGGACCCCGGTTCGCGAGGTGACCATGACCAGCACGACCGCAAGCTACGGCCAGTATTGTCCGATCTCCCGTGCACTCGATGTGCTCGGCGAGCGCTGGTCGCTGCTGATCCTGCGTGATCTGCTCATCGGCACGACTCGTTTCAACGATCTGGCGCGCGGTCTGCCCGGGCTTTCGCGCAGTCTGCTGGCCAAGCGGCTGCGCCAATTCGAGCGGGCCGGATTGATCGACAAGGTGGGCAGCGAATACCTGCTCACCGCCGCCGGCCGGGAATTGGAGCCGATCCTGTTCGGCCTCGGCGAATGGGGTGCACGCTGGACCTTCGGCGAACCGCAGCCCGAGGAGCTGGATGCCGGGCTGCTGGTGTGGTGGATGCACTCCCGGCTGGATACGTCCACGTTTCCGGGTAAGCGTCACGTGTTGTGCGTGCGGTTCACCGACGACTTCCGCCGCTATTGGATCGTCATCGAATCGGGTGTGCCTTCGGTGTGTGATGCCGATCCCGGCTATCCGGTCGACGTCACCATCAGCTCCGATGTCGAATCGCTGTACCAGGTTTGGCTGGGACGCATTCCGCTCTCGCACGCGATGCGAACCGGCCGAGTGGAATTCACCGGGCCGACTGCGCTTACCCGGCGGATGCCGTCGGTACTGCGACTGAGTCCCGTTGCGGGATATGCGGATCCGGTTGTACGCGCCTCGTGACCATTACGCAGTAGTCTCCCGCGCGTAGATGTAGTAGCGGTAGACGCCGTCCCCGGGATCGGCGCTCAGCGGCCACTCGCCGTCGGCGATGAACCATGCCCATTCGAGAGCGAGGCCCGCGTCGCGTTCGGCCATCGACTTCGCCCGGTCCAAGGAGCTGTCGGTGCC
The DNA here is from genome assembly GCF_000308835.1 of Nocardia vinacea NBRC 16497. Taxonomy (GTDB): domain Bacteria; phylum Actinomycetota; class Actinomycetes; order Mycobacteriales; family Mycobacteriaceae; genus Nocardia; species Nocardia vinacea. Next base: position 37,411 of record NZ_BAGN01000103.1, read on the forward strand.
GAGGGCCTGGTCGTCGGTGCCGCAGAACTCGCAGCTGTGCACCCGCCGCACCTCGTATGCGATCACTTGGTTACCTCCGGGCATCCAGGTTAGACCTGGTTGTTCGGTGTGCACCGATAACGTTCGCCGGGTGCGGCCGATAAACAGCTCGACAGGCTCGTCCGCTCGGGGGACCGCGGGTCGCATGGGGAGTTCCGGAAGTGGCGTCCGCAACGAATCGGTGGGGGCACCAGTTCGAATCGAATACGCAAGGGATGTGTTCCGATGTCGATATCGACGGTGAAATATCTAGTGCCGCTTGGCTGCTGCGTGGTTCTCGCGCTGGCCGGTTGCGCGGGTGGTGATGACCGCCACGGTACGGCCGCAGGCACGAGTGCGGTGCCGACCAGCGCCGGCAGCCGCGTGCCGGGGCCGAGCGTGGCAGCCACAGACCGACCAACTGGAGCAACCGGCGAACCGGCTTCGCCGTTACCGCCGATACCGGCGTGCGTCGGCAGCCAGCTCATAGTCGGCGTGGAACCGATGTCGCCCGGCGCGGGCCACCGCGGTGTGCGCGTGCATTTCTCGGTCGTGGGAGCCAGCGGTGCGTGCACGCTGACCGGATACCCGGGCGTGGATACCGGCCCCGGCGGGCCGCTCCTGCACGCCGAACGCACATTGCGCGGCTATCTGGGCGGCCTCCCGGCCGATATCGATACGCCACCGACCGTCGTCCTGGACCACGACCACAATGCCGAGGCCGTGGTCGAGGGTGGCGCGGTCGATGCGGAAGGCAACCAGTGCCCCACGTATACGAAGCTTCTGGTCACCGCCCCGGACACCACCGACACGCACGCGGTAAGCACCACCATCGACACTTGCACGCTGAGCGTTCACCCGGTGACCGCCCACTAGCGATTTCAGAGGTTGCCGACAATGTGTTCCAGGCGGCGGGCCACCAGTTCTCGGGCCTGTTCGCGCAGGGCGGGGCGGTAGCCGCTGGGGTACACCGGGTCGCCGGGGGTGTAATCCTTGAGGACTTCCTTGGCGAGGGTGATCTTGTGGACCTCGGTGGGGCCGTCGGCGATCGCCATGACCTCGGCGTAGTTCATCATGTCGACGAACGGGAGGTCCTGGCTGACGCCGATGGCGCCGTGCAGATGCAGTGCGCGCTGGGCAATATCGTGCATCACCTTCGGCATCGCCACCTTGATAGCGGCAATGTCCTTGCGCACCTTCAGATAGTCCTGCTCCTTATCGATGCGCCAGGCGGTGCGCAGGACGAGCAGGCGGAACTGCTCCATCTCGATCCAGCTGTCGGCGATGCGTTCCTGGGTCATCTGCAGACCCGCGAGCGGCCCTTTGCGCATCGGCCGGGAGACCGCGCGTTCGGCCATCATGTCGAAGGCCTTGCGCACCAGCGCGACTGTGCGCATCGCGTGGTGCACCCGACCGCCGCCGAGGCGGGTCTGCGCGACGATGAAGCCCATACCCTCACGGCCGAGCAGGTGGTCGGCGGGCACCCGGACATCGGTGAAGCGCAGATGTCCCTCGTGCTCGCTGAAACCGTGCACGTGGAAGTTCTTGACGATCTCCAGGCCGGGGGTGTCGGCGGGCACGATGAACATCGACATGCCCTGGTACGGGCTGACATCCGGATTCGTGACCACCATGACGATATGGAAGCTGGCGAACTGCGCGTTCGAGTTGAACCACTTCTCGCCGTTGATGACCCAGGAGTCGCCGTCGCGCACGGCGCGGGTCTTGAACAGCGTCGGATCCGAGCCGCCGGTCGGTTCGGTCATGACATAGCAGGAACCGATCTCACCGGCCAGCAGCGGCTCCAGGTACTTCGCCTGCTGTTCCTCGGTGCCGTAGTGCGCGAGTATTTCCGCGTTACCGGAATCCGGTGCCTGGCAACCGAATACCGACGGAGCCCACACCGAGGTGCCGAGCACCTCGTTGAGCAGGCCGAGCTTTAGCTGCCCGTAGCCGGGGCCGCCCAGTTCCGGTCCGAGATGGCAGGCCCACAGTCCCTGTTCCTTCACCTTCTCCTTCAGCGGCCGCATCAGCGCCATCGCCTCGGTATCGGTGCGGTCGTAGGGATTCGGGTAGAGCAGATCGAGGGGCTCCACCTCGGTGCGGACGAACTCCGCCGCCCAGTCCAACTTCTGCTGGTATTCCGGGTCGGTTTCGAAATCCCAAGCCATGGTCAGCCTTTCGTGTCGGTGATGCCGTCGAGAATGGTGGACGCCACTATGTCGGCGATTTCGTCGGGGGAGCGCCCGCCGTGCGGGCGATACCAGAAGGTCACCATGTTCAGCATGCCGAGCACACTGTTGGTGACCACGTGGTCGTCGGTGCGCAGCAGGCCCGCCGCATGCCCCGCGTCGATGACGCGCTGCCAGCAGGCCTGTATTTCGTCACGCATTTCCTGTAGTTCTTCGCCGCGCTCACCGGTCAGTGCGGTGACGTCGCGCAATTGGATGGCGACCTCGCGGCGGTGCTCGATGATCAGCCCGACGTGGCTGTGGATCAGCTTGCGCAACTTGACGATCGGGTCGTCGATGCCGCGGGAGATCCGCTGGGCATCGGTGAGCATGAGCTGGATGTAATCGCGCAGGATCTGCCAGAGCAGCTCTTCCTTGGAACCGATGTGGTAATACAGCGCACCCCGCTGTACCCCGGCTCGATCACCGATTTCCGCGACGCCGGTTCCGTGAAAACCCTGTTCCGCGAACAGTTCCACCGCGGCTGCCACGATGCGCGCCCTGGTCGCCTCCGCCGTGGTCTCCGCGGCCGGTGGACGACCGCGGCGACGAGGCGAGGCCAACTCTGGCCCACCCGTCGCCCGGCTACCACCCCTCATCGAATCGTTGCGCGATGCTGCGGTCATCGGCGCGGATCCAAGACGACTTTGGAAACCCCGTCGGCACGGTCGGCGAACATGCGGTAGGCGTTCGCGCCGTCCGACATCGGGAATCGGTGTGTGACAACGGCTTCGGGCCGGATTCGGCCGGCCGCGGTGAGCCGCAGCAGTGCGGGCAGCTCGTATTGGATCGAGCAGAGTCCGATATGGAATTCGAGCTCCTTGACCTGTGCCAACTGCATATGGAACGGGAAGGCGCGATTATGACTGACGCCGACCACCCCGACCCGGCCACGATGTCCGACGGCGCTGATGGCGAGTTTGATGGTCGCATCGACGCCGACCGCCTCGATCGCGACATCCGCACCACCGCTGAGCATTTCGCGGATGACGGTCTTGGGTTCGTCGGATTCGACTATCTCCGCGCCCAATTCGGCGGCGCGCTTGCGGCGCTCGGCCACCAGATCCACCCCGAGCACCCGCGCCGCGCCCATCGCGAATGCCGACTGCACGGCCATCAGCCCGACCGGTCCCAGCCCGATCACCACTACGGTCTCACCGGGCGCAATTCGGGTGCGGCGCGCGCCGTACCAGGCAGTCGGCGCGTTGTCGGTGAGCACGATCGCGGCCTCGTCGCTGACCGAATCGGGCAGCCGTACCAGATTCCCCTCGGCGTGGGGGACCGCGAGATATTCCGCCTGCGCACCAGCGAGCGATCCGCCGAGTCCATAGCAGGCGTCGGCAGGCATCGGATGGCGTTCACAGGCTGCCACGATGCCGGCCTTGCACTTCGCGCAGCGGTTACAGCCGACGGATGCGGAGACCAGCACCCGGTCACCGACCGAGAATCCCTGTATGTCCGAACCCAATTCGACGATCTCGCCGACCGCCTCGTGGCCGATGCTGTATCCGGTGCCGTCGGTGAAGCCGTGCCCGGCGTAGATGTGCAGATCACTGCCGCAGATTCCGGCGGCGGTCACCCGAACGATGGCGCCGTCGCGGCCCGGCAGCACCGGATCGGGGACCTCGGTGTACGAGATCTGTTGCGGGCCTTGGTAAGTCAATGCCTTCATCGCCAACCACCATCCAGTGCCAGAGTTGCGCCGGTGCAATACGCCGAGGCGTCCGTCGCGAAGTACAGTGCCGCGCCGACGATCTCATCCGGGCGGCCGATCCGCCCGAGTGCCATATGCCGAGTCAGCTCGGTGCGCAACTCATCGGGCCACGCCTTGGAAATATCCGTCTCGAACGGACCGCATCGAATCGTGTTGACCCGCACCGTCGGTGCGAAACTCTGCGCGAGTCCGCCGGTGAGATTGGCCAATCCCGCCTTGGCGGCCGCATAGGGCACCGCGAGCGGTTCCGGACGTTCGGCTTCGATCGAGGAGATATTGATGATCGACCCGCCACCGGCGGCGACCATCCGGGTACCGATCAAGGTCGACAAGCGGAACGGGCCCTTGAGATTGACCGCGATCACCTTGTCGAACATGTCCTCGCTCACCTGATCCAGGCTCGGATACAGCAGCGACATCCCGGCATTGTTGACCAGCACGTCGACCTTGCCGAATTCCGCGTAGGCCGCCTCGACCAGTGCATCGCACTGTGCCCAATGGCTGACATTGCAGGCCACCGGCAATGCGCGCCGACCATGGGTGTTCTTCACCTCATCGGCCAGCTCGACGCACCCGTCGAGTTTGCGACTGGCGATCACCACATCCGCACCGGCCGCGGCGAAGGCCAGCACCATCTCCCGACCGAGCCCGCGGCTACCGCCCGTGACCAGCGCGACCTTATCCGCTAACGACTGTCCTGGCATTGCGCTCCATTGCTCCGGCTGCCGGTAATGTTCCAATCAGTACATTAATTCCGCCGAGCGATACAATCAAGGCCCCGACACACCGTCACATCACTACCGATGGGTAACATTGGTTGCGATTTTTCCCACCCGGCTTTCTCAAAAGTGAGGCAGTAGATGACAGAGCGGATTCAGGTCGGCGGGCTCCAGGTGGCCAGCGTTCTCCACGAGTTCATCGAGAACGAGGCGCTCCCCGGAACCGGCGTAGATTCCGCCGCGTTCTGGGCCGGAGCCGAGCAGGTCATCAATGACCTCGCTCCGCGCAACCGCGTCCTGCTGGCCGAACGCGACGAGATCCAGGGCAAGCTCGATGCCTGGCACGCCGAGCACCCCGGCGCGAACTACGACAAGGCCGCCTACAAGAGCTTCCTCGGCGATATCGGCTACCTGCGCGCGGAACCGGCCGACTTCAAGATCGCCACCCAGAATGTGGACGACGAGATCGCCACCACCGCGGGCCCGCAGCTGGTGGTGCCGGTGATGAACGCTCGCTTCGCGATCAATGCCGCGAATGCGCGCTGGGGTTCGCTCTACGACGCCCTCTACGGCACCGACGCCATCTCCGAGGCCGACGGCGGCGAGAAGGGCACCGGTTACAACCCGGTCCGCGGCGGCCGCGTGATCGAGTTCGCGCGCAAGTTCCTCGATACTGCCGCCCCGCTGGCCAACGGCTCGCACCGGTCCTCGACGCACTACGCGATCGATGGCGGGAAGCTGGCGGTCACGCTGAGCGACGACGGGGTCACCACGCTGGCCGCCGATGGTGCGGAACTGGTCGGCTACCTGGGCGATCCGGCCTCGCCGACCTCGATCCTGTTGAAGCACAACGGTTTGCACATCGACATCCAGATCGACGCCGCCTCGCCGATCGGCAAGACCGATCCGGCGGGTGTCAAAGATGTGGTGCTGGAGTCCGCGGTCACCACGATCATGGACTTCGAGGATTCGGTCGCCGCGGTGGACGCCGAGGACAAGGTGCTCTGCTACCACAACTGGCTCGGCCTGATGAAGGGCGAGTTGGCGGAGAAGGTGACCAAGGGTGATAAGACCTTCACCCGCACCATGAACCCGGACCGCGTCTACACCGCGGTCGGCGGCGGCGAACTGGTGCTGCACGGCCGTTCACTGCTGTTCGTGCGCAATGTCGGTCACCTGATGACCTCCGACGCGATCATCGATGCCGAGGGCAATGAGGTGCCAGAGGGCATCATGGACGGCCTGATCACCTCGCTGATCGCCAAGCACAGCCTGCTCGGCGATACCGAGCTGAAGAACAGCCGCTCCGGTTCGGTCTACATCGTGAAGCCGAAGATGCACGGCCCGGACGAGGTCGCGTTCACCAACGAGCTGTTCGGCCGGATCGAGGACGTCCTCGGCCTGACCCGCAACACCCTCAAGGTCGGCATCATGGACGAGGAGCGCCGCACTACGGTCAACCTGAAGGCCTGTATTCAGGCCGCTGCCGAGCGCGTGGTGTTCATCAACACCGGCTTCCTGGACCGCACCGGCGACGAGATCCACACCTCCATGGAGGCCGGGCCGATGGTCCGCAAGGCCGAGATGAAGACCCAGCAGTGGATCCTGTCCTACGAGGACTGGAACGTCGATGCCGGTCTGGCCGCCGGACTGCCCGGTAAGGCGCAGATCGGTAAGGGCATGTGGGCCATGCCGGATCTGATGCACGACATGCTCGAGCAGAAGATCGGCCACCCGCGCGCGGGCGCCAACACCGCCTGGGTGCCCTCGCCGACCGCGGCCACCCTGCATGCGACGCACTACCACCAGGTCGACGTGTTCGAGCGGCAGCAGGAGATCGCCGCCGGCGGCCGCCGCGCCACCGTCGATCAGATCCTGGAGATCCCGCTCGCGGCCGATCCGAACTGGACCGAGGAGGAGAAGCGCCAGGAGCTGGACAACAACTCCCAGGGCATTCTCGGCTATGTGGTGCGCTGGATCGACCAGGGCGTCGGCTGCTCCAAGGTGCCCGACATCCGGGATATCGGTCTCATGGAAGACCGTGCGACCCTGCGCATTTCGAGCCAGCTGATGGCGAACTGGCTGCGCCACGGTGTGGTCACCGCCGATGAGGTGGTGGCCAGCCTGGAGCGGATGGCGCCGGTGGTCGACAAGCAGAATGCGGGCGATCCGAACTACCGGCCGATGGCGGCGGACTTCGCGGGCAGCATCGCGTTCCAGGCCGCGAAGGAACTGGTGCTGGAGGGCACCAAGCAGCCGAACGGCTACACCGAGCCGATCCTGCACCGCCGTCGCCGGGAGGCCAAGGCGCTGGCTTGCGTCTGAGACGTTCCGAGTAACTCGTGAATCCCCTGCCCGGGAGGTTGCCGGGCAGGGGATTCGCATACCACATGACGGCCGTCGGCGGGGCGGATGACTGGTTTCGACCTACATAACGATCCGTTACCCTGGGCGCTGCACGAGATCGTCGGATGTGAGGAAGTTGTATGGGAAGCGTTGTCCTTGATGTATTCGCCCTGGTTGTGAATCGCGCGGCGATGTTCTGGAACTGGATGGCCACCGGTTCGGCCGGTTTCCCGCCGCTGTAACAGCCGAGCTGAACGTCTGGTACGACGACCCCCGGTCCCGGCCCCTCGATGGGATGCCGAGGCCGGGGGTCTTCCTTCGCCGGGAGATATTTCCAGAGACGGTGAACCGATTCCCTTCGGGGACAGGGCGGATCGACGTATCTTCTTTGGCATGAGCAGCCGCCCCCGACCGACACCATTGTGGTTCGAGCTCTGGATGGGCGCCATCACCGCCGTCATCGCGTTGCTCTGTGCCGCGCTTTGTTGGGAATTGGCTGCTCAGGGCAGCTTTCCGGCCAAAGTCCTGCTGTGGGTTGGACTTTCGGTGGTCGGCTTGGTCGCGATCGTTTTCGCAATCCTCGGGCTGATCCGCTATCACGCTGTCCTCGTCAGCCTTACCGCACCGCTACTGATCGCCGCCCTCGCCGCGCTGGTGTGGTACGAAGTACCCGAAACCACCGGTTGGCGCCTGTCCCGCCCCATCCTCGAAGATCAGGCCACCGCCTGCGCCAATCCGGGCCACCACACTCGCCTCGGCGTCTACACCGTCACCTACATCACCCGCCGCGACGGCGCCTGCCTGTTCTACGTCAGTGGCGGAGCCACCAATTCCGAAGGCTTCGCCTACTTCCCGGACAGCGCCCCGAGTACCGGGCCGGCCGGCCCCGGCGGCATCGGCTACGAACCCTTCCACGGTCCCTGGTATCGCTTCGTCGAAAACACCTGACAGATCGGCCGAGCCGTCGTCGCTGTAAAGCTCAGTGCCCGAGACCAACCAGTGTCCGGATGATCATGAAAATTGCGGCCATGCCGAAACAGCCCAGTCCGACGACCCATACCGTGAACATCTGCCGCATCGGTACGAAGTCGTCCAGCCAGCCGGCGTCGAGAGCGACGCCATCCTGTTGCGTCTCGAAGACGGTGCCGTGCGCACCCCAGGCGCCCGCGCCGATTTGCAGCTGTTCGAACCGCTCCAGCCACCGGGCGTCCTTGCGTTCGGCGAGGCGATGGCTCGCCATGAGCATGATCGAAATGATCGACACGATCAGCGCGAGTAGCGACGAGGCTATCCGCGCGATTGAGTCGTTCCCGGCGCTCATCGAGATACTGAACAAGAATGCCTGGGCAGTCAGACTGAGGGTGGGAACCTGCCAGAGGAGGTTCTCGTATTGCAGACGTCGATCCGCCACCGCCTGGTAGACCATCTCCAGATCGGCCGAACGGCGAGGCGCTGGCTCGTCCACAAGGGGTACTGTGGCACAGTCGCGCAGACCTGGTGGCATGTTTGTCACGTTCGGGATGCGGAGCGAACCAGGATGAGGACGCTGACCACGAGCACCCACGCCGGGAAAGCCAGCGTCATCCATCTGCTCGTTTCGCTGGCCACCAGGAGTGCCACGGCCGCCAGATAGCTGAGACCGGTGAGCCAGCGGGGCATCAGCCCGGTCTTCAGCCAAATCGTCGCGAGCGAGATCATGAACACGGCCGCCATCCGCAGTGCGTAGGTCTGGCAAGCCGAAACCACGATCATCTTGCCGAAGTCGACCACTTCGGCGCGGGCGGCCGGGTCGGTGACGTCGGTGTCGCTGGACACCAGACCGGCGGCGACGGCGGTGCCGACGAACATCATCGCCAGGAACAGCAGCCCGCTGCCGAGGAATACCGATAGGAAGAACCGGTCCTCGTAGCGCCCGAATCCGTCACGGACGACGCCGATGAACCATAAGAAGCTGATTCCGGCGAAGGGCATGAGCACCGTCGCTATTCGGATCGCGCTGCGCTGGCTGTTCAGCCACTGAGTCGAGCCTTCGATGCCGTCGGGCATGTCGATACGGATCAAGATCAGCGTTGTGCCGAACAACACCGCGAAGACCACTCCGGCCAGTGCGGCCGCTCGCGGTGTCGACAACCGGCGTGGGGTCGGCGCCGGCTCGGTGTTTTGCGGCGATGTCGACATGCCGCCATCCTGTCAAATCCGAGCGCCAGTGGGCTGGATTTCCGGTCAGATCTATTCCCCGTTGTGCTCCCGGCGCACATTTCATCGCACCGACGTCGTTGATCGAATTCCGTCCTGATTGCCGGTGCTGTGTGGGGTTTCGGCGAGATGCGCCGAGGCATAGCATATTGAAAGTCCAGCTTACTGCCGTGCGGAAGGTGGGTGCAGATATGCCGAAGACCGAGCCCGACTGGAGTAAACCGGCGGCGATGGCGATCCCGGCGGAGGGCTATTTCGAGCTCGAGCGGGGCCGATACGGCCCGATCTACCCCCGGACGCCGGCCTGCTACGGGTTCTCGATCATCGCCAAGGTGAAACCGGGTCGGGACGAGGCCATTCGCGCGCACGGCAAGCAGATCGAGGATGCGATTGCAGCTGGTCCTGATGTGCTGGCGCCGCTGCGGCTGCACTATCTGCGGTGGGTTTTGTTCGATGTCGGATCGGGACTGCATTTCCAGTATCAAGGCATCTTCGATACCGATTTCGACAAATACACCGAAGACGCCGTGGCCCTGTTCTCCCAGACCGGTATCACCACGGTTTTCACCAATCTCGAGGGATTTCCCGAGGACTGGAAGGAAAATCCGGAGGCGTTCGTGAAATTTGTTCGCGAACATCAATTTCCGAGCTTCCTCGAATACGGCGAGTATCCCTACGTCACCGCCGATGAGATCAAGAAAGCGCTGCGGCTGAAGGCGGCGTTCTCCGACATGCTCGACCAGATGCAGTAATCCCTTGGCCCATGCTGGAACTCGACGATATTCAGCACATCCTGCTGACCCGGACCCCGGCGATGACCGGCCGCTACGAGTTTCTGTCCTTCGATGATCCCGCGGGGGCACGGGCTTGGTTGACGCCGCTGGTCGATCGCGTGCAATCGGCGGCGGACGTGCGCGCCACGATGGACAGTTCCGACCGCTGGGTCACGCTGGCCTTCACCTGGCGCGGGCTGCGGGCGCTCGGCGTGCCGGAGGAAACGCTCGCCACCTTCCCGGACGAGTTCCGCGAAGGGATGGCCGCTCGCGCTGACATCCTGGGTGACACCGGCGCTTGTTCTCCCGAGAACTGGGTAGGCGGGCTGGCCGGTGACGATCTGCACGCCATCGCGATCCTGTTCGCCCGCACCGATGCCGAGCACCAGCGCTGCACCACCGAACACCACAAACTGGTCGCCCGTTGCTCCGGTGTGCGCGTGTTGTCGTTCCTCGACCTGAACGCGACGCCGCCCTTCGACTACGCCCACGATCATTTCGGATTCCGAGATCGGTTGTCCCAGCCGGTGATCGCCGGATCGGGCGAAGCACCGACCCCGGGCTCGGGGGCGGCGCTGCAACCCGGAGAATTCATCCTGGGCTATCCCGACGAGGAGGGGCAGGCGCGAGCGCTGCCTCAGCCGGAGGTGTTGTTCCGCAACGGAAGCTATATGGCCTACCGGCGGCTACAAGAACACGTCGGCGCGTTTCGGAACTATCTGCGCGAGCACGCGGACACCCCGGACGGGCAGAACTTGATCGCCGCGAAGCTCATGGGGCGCTGGCGCAGCGGCGCACCCCTGGTGCTGGCACCGGACCGGGATGATCCGGCGCTGGGCGCGGATCCCATGCGCAACAACGACTTCAACTACAAGGAGATGGACCCGCACGGCTACGCGGTACCGCTCGGTGCGCATGCGCGGCGCCTGAATCCCCGTGACACCGCGGTGAACATGAACCGCCGCAGAATGATTCGTCGCGGCGCCACCTACGGGCCCGCGCTACCCGACGATGCCCCCGAAGACGGAGTGGACCGCGGGATCGCCGCATTCATCATCTGCGCCAGCCTGGTACGCCAGTTCGAGTTCGCCCAGAACGTCTGGATAAACGACAAGACATTCCACGAACTCGGCAACGAACACGACCCCATCTGCGGCACCCAGGACGGCACCCTCGACTTCACGATCCCCAAGCGGCCCATCCGCAAGACGCTCGCGGGACTGCCGGCCTTCACCACGCTCAGAGGCGGCGCGTACTTCTTCCTTCCGAGCCTCAGTGCTCTGCGATACCTGGCCACGCTCGACAGCCGAGAGGTGACAACATGAGCAGCACCCTGCCGCCTGCACGCACCTACAACCAGAGCCACATTCCGCGCAATCACGACGGGCGACGGCGGATGAGCATCTATTGGACGTGGAGCTATCCATGGGAGGCCCAACGCGATCCCGCCGAGATGTACAACCGCTTCTCGACAATGACCGAGGTCCGCAACGTACTGTGGCCGGGCTACGAGACTCCCGAATACGACGCCGCGCACTTCCTGCAGGGCATCGCCGGCACACTGGAGCTGTTCCATCGCTCGACGCTGGCGTTCCAGCAACTGGCCGAAGAGGCCACCGGTCACCCCGTCGCGGTGTTCCAGCGCATCGACCAGGCCGGGTACACCTTGCCGATCGACGAGCGGATCCTGGCCGACACCGACACCCTGATGGTATTCGGGCTCGATCACGTCCTCTCCGAGCAGCAAGCTGCACCAGACGAGATCGACGCGATCCGCGACTGGCTGCAACGCGAAGGCACCTGCCTGCTGCTGGCGCCGCACCACGACGTCGGGTGCACCGACGACTACGCGCAGCGACAATTGGAATACGCGCATCACGGCGACCCGCTGGTGCCGCGGCAGCAACGATTCGGCCAGTACACACGCTCGCTCATGCGGGGCCTCGATGTTCCGGTGCACAACAAATGGGGCCTGCGACCCGCCGTCGTCGACGGCACCGGCGAGATCGCACCCCTGACCGGGTTCCGCGATCTCGACATGCCCCGGCTGCTGGACAACGTGACGACGTTCAACTTCCACCCCCATCTACCGCACTACGAGCTGACCGCGCCGGAATCCGAGTCGCTTCGCGTCCTCGGCCGCCAGCGTGTCGACCCCCAGCGACCCCATCCCTTCACCGCCGCCGGCAATACCGAATTCAATGCGTTGATCTGGATGCCACCTGTCGACAGACGAGCCGGCGATATCGTACTCATCGACTCCACCAACTTCACCACGCTCTTCGGTGGCACCGACAGCCTCCGCAACCTCTGGCACAACCTGGCCACCATGAAGTGACCACTGGTTCAGCGTTTGGGTTGAATCCAGAGGGCTTCGGCCACGGCGCAGAGATCGCCGGAGGGGGTGGCGAGTGCGATGCCGACGGTGTGTTTGCGGCCTTGGTGGCTGATGGGCCAGGCGTAGGAGATGTAGGGGGAGTCGGCGTAGACGGGGTGGAGTTGGGTGGCGGTGAGGGCCGCGGTTACGCCGCCGAAGCCCATGCCTTGTTTGCGCATCGCGGTCCATCCGCCGGGGCAGTCGAGAGCGGCCCAGACGACTTCCGGCGGGAGTCGGCCGGATTCGTCGGCCAGTCCGGGATCCGGAGTCCAGGCGGCGATGACGAGGTCGTGATCCGGTGTGTCCCAGGTGAGTAGGCGCAGGCCGCGGCCGGGTGCGCAGGCGGCGCCGCAGCCATAGCAGTCGGTGACTCGGCGCGACACCATGGCAGCGTCGGTGACGGCCTTCGCCTCGGCCCAGCTCGGGGCGGGCGGCGGATCGATGGTGAGTGCCGCCGGAGTGGATTCGGCGAGGAGCGCGCCGTCGGCATCGGTCAGCGCATAGCCACCGGATCTGGTGGGGCGCAATGACATCAGGGTCTCCAGCGGTACCCTGGCACGGAAGTCGACGCGTATCTCGGTGGCCTCGCACGGCCCGGCCAGCAGGCCCGCGATGTAGCCGCCGAACGCGACGCCGGGATATCCGTGCACGTGTTCGGGGACGGTGATTGTCTCGGTCTGGATCACGTGTCGTTCGAGCCCTTCTGTGCCGTCGATCTGGATCGACCGTACCTCCGGATTCGGACGCATCGGAATCTTCGTAGTGAAAATCCGGGCTGTTCACCGTCCACCGCGTGGCCGACCCGCATCCGGTGCGGCGGCGGGTCGGTTATTGCGCGGCCTGACCACCGAGTTGGGTGAGCAGCACGCTGATCACCCCGGCCTCCTGACTCTGGCTCTGGAACATCGAGCGCGCGGTTTCCTTTATCGGGCCCGAGGTCAGCAGCTCGTCTGCGGCACGAGCCATTACCAGTCCGCCTTGATGATGACGGAACATCAATTGCAGGAACAGTATTTCGGCGTTGTGACCGTGGGCTGCGGACAGGGCGTCGAGTTCGGCGATCGTCGCCATACCCGGCATCGCATCGCCGGTCGACTGGTTCGCGCTCGGATGATGGTGCGACACAGCTGCATCGGCGTGTAGCCACGCCATCGGATGCGGCGACAGCGGCGACGCATCGGCCAGCCGCAGCCACCCGAGCATGGTCCCGATCTCGATGCGCTGCGCGTCCGAAAGCTGTTGCGCCAGCCGCCGCACGGTCGGGTCCACGTCACGATCCAAGCGCTGCACCATGATCAGCGCCTGCTGATGATGCGCGGTCATATCCTGCGCGAATCCGATCTCGACCGCGTTGAGAACCGGTGCGGTCGTGTGCTGTTCGGGCAACACGAGCGGCCGCAGCGCCGCGCCGAGCACAACCAGGACGAACGCAACGGAGGCGAGCGCCGCGACTCGGAACCAACGGGACACAGCTACGACCCGACGGTCGATCGCTGATTCTCGGGCACCGTATACACGCCGTTCTCCAGTTGCAGCACCATGAATCCGTTATCGGAGCAGGCGACATACAGCTGGTTGCCGCGCCACTCCGGCGGCGAGAAACACCAGTCGGTGGAGACATCGCCGAAGGCGAGGTTGCCGGTGCGCGGGGTGAGCGCGTCCAACGGATTGAATTGACCCTCCAACACCGCGCGTACGACCGGTGGCGTGCTCATCAACGGCACACCGATAATCGAGACCAGGGCGTGCGGTGAGTTCCACAGGCTCAGATTCTGGCCGGTTCGTGCGGGCGGATTGAAGTAGGCGAGCTCGCGGATATTCCGCGGATCGCGGACGTCGAAAACCCTGATGCCGGAGGAGATCCAGCCGCACGCGAGTGCGGTGGGGTTGTCCGGGCGGTCGGCCGCGCAGTAGTGCGATTCGTAGGCGAAGACCGAACCGCCCATGGAGCTACCGATATTGCTGTCGATGTTCTGCAACAGGTTGATCTCCAGCTTGACCTTCCCGGCGACCTTCGGCGCGGTGTCGTTGGAGATATCGATGAGCTTCACACCGCCGGAACCGCCTTCGTCGACGGTGTAGAGGTAGGGCTTGCCGTCATAGGTCACCGGGACGCTGTGCTGGGTGGCCCAGCCGTCGGTCCAGAAGGTGCGGCCGATGTGGGTGACCTGGGGGTTGGGATCGCGGCGCTGAACCGCGCTGATATCGAGCACGGTGAATCCGCCGAGCGCGGACAGATACATGCGGTTGCCGTCCGGACTGATGCCGAAGCCGTGCGCCTCGATACCGGTCAACCCCTGCCAGATGACGTGCGGATCGGTCGGATCGGTGAGATCGACCGCGCTGACGAAGCCGGGCGCGATGCCCGAGGCCCAGTAGGTGCGGCCGTCGGGGGACCAACCGCCCTCGTGCGTGGTGATCGGCAGCGGCATCAGCAGATTCGTGCCCGGTCCCGGATTGAGCAACTTCGGATACGCGCAGTCGGAGATGTCGTACACCGACAGGTATCCGAAGCCCTCGGCGACCGGAACGCCGGTACCGACCAGCAGTTTGCGCTCGGTATTGACCTTGAGGCTCTCCCAGGTGCCCGCGAGCATCGCGGGTTCGGTCAGGGTGACCGTCGGGCGCGGGTGCGCAGGATCAGAGACGTCGAGCACCTGGACGCCGGGGCCCTCGCTGATCAGGTCACCAGGGAAGAACGAACCCATATACGCGCAGTGGTCGAAGCTGGTGGAGGTGATGCCCGCACCGCGCCCGGCGTAATTGCCGACCATCGACATATTGCAGGAATAGCCCTGGGTGCTCCGGCGACTGTCCCGGTCCGCGGCCGGAACATCGCCCTGCAGTCCGGTTTCCGGCATCGACCCTGGTCCGCAGTCCGCGCGTGGCACCGAAGTCCGGCCGATATCGAGGAATTCCTGGACCGCCGTTTCGATATCGGACTGTAGATCGGCGGACGCGCTGCTCGGCAGTATTGCCGCGGCGACAACTGCGGTGGCGAGCAGGGCCAACGGCCGGGCCCGGCGCAGTCTCGGCTTCGGGTGCATCGGTGCATCCCAACTTCCTCATCATGGGCGCAAACCGCGCCGACTCAGACGGAGAATGGACTGACTGCATGGTAGTAACAGGCAGTAACTTGGCGGAAGGTTTTGGCCGAAATGCCAGGTAGTCGGCATGCTGCGCTGCGCCGTTCAGTCAGCGGCGAGGGCGGCGGGTTCGTACGTCAGGAGCGATGTGCAAACGTCGAGCAGGGACTGTCTGAGTCCCGTCGACCGCTCGGCCAATGCCGACTGCGCCCGGACGTATTCGGCACGCCCCACCGGTGTCTCGATGCGGATCGGCTCGTAGCCGTAGTCGGTGAGGTCGTACGGACTGGCGCGCATATCGAGTTCGCGTGCGGCGCAGGCGAATTCGAAATAGTCGAGCAACAGGTCGGAGGAGATGAGCGGGGTCAGTTTGAAACCCCATTTGTAAAGGTCCATATTGGCGTGCAGGCAACCGGGCTGTTCGCGGGCGACCTGGTCGGCACGGGTCAACGGTTCCGCGTTGCGACCGACCGCGTCCGGGGTGAAGAAGCGGAATGCGTCGAAGTGGGTGCAGCGCAAGGACATCGATTCGACGACCGCATCGGTGCCGGTGCTGCCCAGGCGCAGCGGCACCTGTTGGTGGCGGACCTCGTCGGTTTTGTACACCATTGCCCACTCGTGCAGGCCGAAGCAGGACAGCTGCGCCGGGCGGGATGCCGTGGCGCGCAGCAGTTTTGCGATGAATTCGACGGTGTCGCGACGCCGCCCGATGAACGCGGGGTCGGCGGTGTAGACAACCGCGCCGGAACCCATGTCATGCCGGTGATATCCGCGAGCTCCGTCGTACTCCCGCGCGCCCGCCAATGCGATACCGAATCCCGGGTGCCAGCGTCGCAATTGGGCGGGCTTATGTCCGTAGTACGTGAACAGGAAGTCGATCACCGGATGTGCGGACCCCGCCGCGCGCCGTTCGAGATACGGTCCGACGAGCTCGTCCAGCCGAGCCCGGTGCGCGGCGGCCCTGGCCCGCCACTCGGACTCGGCCAGCACGATCATTCGATCACCCGGTGCGTCCCGTCGCGCACGGTACCGACGAACTCTTCCACCAGATCCTCCAGCGCCACAATGCCCACCGTATTTCCACGGGTATCCACTACACGGCCGAGGTGGGAGTTGGTGCGGCGCAAGCGGGCCAGCGCCTCGTACAGGGGCGTACCGGCGCTCACGGTCGGCAGTGGACGAATATCCGTGCGCGGGATGGGTGTATTCGGTCCGGCGCTTTCGTCGGCGACCTTGTCGAGCACATCCTTCACATGCAGATACCCGACCAGCGAGCCGTCGCTCGCTCGTACCGGATACCGGGAGAAACCGGTTTCGGCGACCGCGGTTTCGATATCGCCGAGCGTGGTGCCATTGCCGCGCAACGGAACCGAGCGGGTCGTGGCCAGCTGCACCATCACATCGCCCACCACACGATCGGAGGTGCCGAGCGCCTGGGTGAGGCGGCGGTGTTCCTCCTCGTCGAGCAGGCCCTCCGAACGGGATTCACCGATCATCTCGGCGAGCTCAACACTCGAGACCGTTGCCTCGAGCTCATCCTTCGGCTCGATCCGCAACATGCGCAGCGACAGATTCGCCGCCAGGTTGTAGAGGGCGATGAGTGGACGCGCCAGGCGCAACCACATCAGGTGCACCGGAACCAGCAGCAGCGCACTGCGTTCCGGTCCGGCCAGCGCGATATTCTTCGGAATCATCTCGCCGAACAGAATGTGCAGGATCACCACGATCGCCAGCGCGATGGCGAAGGCCATCGGATGCAGCAGCTGTTCGGGCATGCCGACCAGTTCGAACGGCCCCTCCAGCAAATGCGCCACCGCGGGTTCGCCGACCCGGCCGAGCAGGATCGAGCAGATGGTGATGCCGAGCTGGGCGGCGGCCAACATCATGGACAGGTTCTCACCGGCCCGGATCACCGTGTGCGCCTTGCGCTTTCCCTGTGCGGCGAGCGCTTCGAGACGGTCACGGCGGGCGGAGATGAGCGCGAATTCGGCGGCGACGAAGAAGGCATTGCAGGCCAGCAACACCACCGTGAGCAGGACACCGAGGAGATCACCCATGGCTGTTCTCCTTCAGTACGGCGGCTGCGACCGGGACCAGCCGGATCCGATCGATGCGCCGCCCGTCCATCCGTTCGACCTTGGCGATCCAGCCGCCGTCCTCGTCGTTCGGATAGCGATGCGAGGACCGTGGATTCGGCAGGATCACCTCATCACCGGTAACCGGGATGCGGCCGAGCCGGGTGAGCACCAGACCACCGAGGGTTTCGTATTCGCCCTCGGGTGCGTCGTAGCCGGTGGCCCGGGAGACCTCGTCGATGCGTAGCAGTCCCGAGCAGTCCCAGCCGTCGGCGACCCGGCGGACATCGCGCTCTTCCTCGTCGTGCTCGTCGCGGACATCGCCGAGGATTTCCTCGATGAGATCCTCCATGGTCACGATGCCCGCGGTGCCGCCGTATTCGTCGACCACCAGCGCGACCTGCATGCCGTCGGCGCGCACCCGCTCGAGCACCTCGTCGCCGTCGAGGCTGGCGGGCACGATCGGCACCGGCCGGGCGAGCAGATGCAGCGGGATGGTTTTGCGGACATTCGCCGGATGGGTGAACGCCTGTTTGACGTGCACCACGCCGAGGGTGTTGTCCAGATCGCCGTCGATGATCGGGAAGCGGGAGTAACCGGTGCGGCTGGCGGCCGCGATCAGATCGGCGATGGTGTCGGACTTGTCCAGGGATTCGATCTTCACCCGCGGTGTCATCAACTCCTCGGCGCTGCGCTCACCGAATTGCAGCGAGCGATCGACCAGCTGCGCGGTGCGGTGGTCCAGCGCGCCGCGCAGTGCGGAGGTGCGCACCAGCGAGCCGAGTTCCTGCGGGGAGCGCGCCGAACGCAGTTCCTCGGCTGGTTCCACGCCGAGGCGCCGGACCACCCAGTTCGCGCTGCCGTTGAGGAAGTGGATCATCCACTTGAACACCACCGAGAAGGCGATCATCGGGCCCGCGGTCACCCGGGCGGTGCCGAGCGGCTTCGAAATCGCGATGTTCTTCGGCACGAGCTCGCCGTAGATCATCGACAGCGAGGTGGCGAGCAGCAACGCCAGCGTGAGCGAGATACCATGCGCCGCACCATCGCTCAGACCGAGCGCGGTGAACAGCGGCGACAGCAGTCGGGCCAGGACGGGTTCGGCGATATAGCCCGTGATCAGCGTGGTGATGGTGATACCGAGCTGGGCTCCGGAGAGCTGGAACGACAATGTGGTGTGTGCCTGCCGGACCATGCGCGAGCGGGCGTCCCCGACCGCGCGCACATGCGATTCGACGGTGCTGCGTTCCAGGGCGGTGAGCGAGAATTCGGCGGCAACGAACAATGCGGTGCCAACGGTGAGCGCGATGAATCCGATCAGGCTGAGCACGGTGAGCACGACGGACATCGTCAGCACCACCTGCGAGACATGCGATGAGCTGAATCGGATCGGGCGGCTAGGGGAAGGAGGGCGCCGGGTTTGTCACCCGGCTCGGTAGAGGAGCCCTCCTGTGCGGCGCCCTCGGACGCGGGTGACAACTTGTTCCTCTCGGCAAATGGGTTTGTGTAACCGGAAACCGGCAACCACTATGCTACCGGCCCACGCGCGTGCCCGTGTGGGCCGGTATTGCTGTGTTGGATTTGCCGCGCCTGCGGCGCGGCGTGTTCGCGGCCCCCTGTGTCTCGCGTCCGAGCCGTCGAGACTCGCGACTGCGTCGCATGCGCTTCGACGGCTCGGACGCGAGACGGGCCGCGAACGGGTCGCTCGTAAGACTCGCTCCGTCGTGGTCGCTCGGGCGGGAAGTTCGGCATTGGACGTATGCCTTCCTTCCGGTGGCACGGCGCATGTGCTTCTTCGACTCGGACGCGAGACGGGCCGCGAACGGGTCGCTCGTAAGACTCGCTCCGTCGTGGTCGCTCGGGCGGGAAGTTCGGTACTGGACGTATGCCTTCCCAGCGGCGCGGTGCATGTGCTTCGACGACTCGGCTGAGTCGATGGCCGCGTGGTCGCGGGACGGGCGCCTGGGTATCCGCTGAGGCGGGACGACCGGGTCGTACCCGTTGGCGGCAGGGCTACCAGCCGCTCGGCAGTGGACGACCTTCCGCGAAACCTGCCGCCGATTGGACGCCGAGGACTGCCTTGTCGTGGAACTCGGCGAGGCTGCGGGCACCCGCATAGGTGCAGGCGCTGCGGACGCCGGAGCAGATGTGGTCGATGAGGTCCTCGACGCCGGGGCGTTCCGGATCCAGGCGCATGCGCGAGCTGGAGATGCCCTCTTCGAACAGTGCCTTGCGGGCGCGGTCGAAGCCGCTGTCGGTGGCGGTGCGGGCGGCGACGGCGCGCTTGGAGGCCATGCCGAAGCTTTCCTTGTAGGCATTGCCGTCGCGGTCGACGCGCAGGTCGCCGGGGGATTCGTAGGTGCCGGCGAACCAGGAGCCGATCATCACATTGGCCGCGCCCGCGGCCAGTGCGAGAGCGACGTCGCGCGGGTGCCGGACCCCGCCGTCGGCCCAGATGTGCACGCCGAGTTCCTTTGCGGCGGTGGCGCATTCGGCCACCGCGGAGAACTGCGGACGACCGACGCCGGTCATCATGCGGGTGGTGCACATGGCGCCGGGGCCGACACCGACCTTGATGATGTCCGCGCCCGCCGCGGCCAGATCGCGGGTGCCCTGCGCGGAGACCACATTGCCCGCGACCAGCGGTACGCCGAGGCCGAGATCGCGGATGGCGCTGAGGGTTTCGAGCATCTTGGCCTGGTGGCCGTGTGCGGTATCGATGACGAGCAGGTCCGCGCCCGCGTCGACGAGCGCCTTGGCCTTGGCCGCCACGTCGCCGTTGATGCCGACCGCGGTGGCGACACGCAACTGGTTGTTGGCGTCCACATTGGGCTGGTAGATGCCTGCGCGGATGGCTCCGGTGCGGGTCATCACGCCGGCGAGGCTGCCGTCTTCGGCGGTGAGCACGGCGAGTTGCGCATGTTCGGCCTCGAGCAGGTCGAACAGATCGCGGGGCGAGGTGCTGGCCGGTGCCCGCACGAAGTCGGTGACCGCGACATCGCGCAGCCGCGCGAACCGGTCGACATCGGTGCAGGACGCCTCGGTGACCACGCCGACCGGCTTACCGCCGTCGACGACGACCACGGCACCGTGGGCGCGCTTGTGCATCAGGGCGACGGCCTCGGAGACCGAACGCTCCGGATCCAGCGTGACCGGGGTATCGGCGGTCAGCGAGCGGCTCTTGACGAAGGCGATGGTTTCCGATGCCGCGGCGATCGGGAGATCCTGCGGTAGGACGACGATGCCGCCGCGACGAGCGACCGTCTCGGCCATCCGGCGTCCGGCGACCGCGGTCATATTCGCGACGACAATAGGAATGGTGGTGCCGGACCCATCTGCGGTCGAAAGATCCACGTCGAACCGTGACGCGACATCCGTCCGATTCGGGACGAGGAAGAGGTCGTCGTAGGTCAGGTCGTACGGCGGCTGATGACCAGGGAGAAACTGCACTTAACCGATTCTAACCGTCGCGCCGTAGTTCCGTGCAATCACCCAGCATTCGGTCCCGGCCCAGCTCGAGATGTGAGGCGCGGCACCGGAATCAAGATCAGGTGGAATCGGCGGCGGCGCTTCTCGGCCGATGCCGCCATGGTTTCCACGTGATCTCGAGCCGTGTGTCATGCCTCGGCTTGGATGCGGGAGAGTTGGATTGTGGTGGCGCACATGATGATTACGGCGACGGCGATCACGGCGAGTCCGATGTGGTTGGTGCGGAGGCGTTCGTCGAGGACGGTGATGCCGATGAAGGCGGCGGCCAGGGGTTCGGCGATGGTTACGGCGGGCAACGATGCGACCAGGGGGCCGGATTGGAAGGCGCGTTGCTGCAGATAGAGGCCGATCAGGCCGGAGGCCAACAGGGCCCAGGTCTGCCAGCTACCCGTTACGTGGGTCACGCCGCCATCGAAGAGTTCGGTTACATACTCGGTGAGCGCGGCGGCCAGACCGAACAGGGCCCCGCCCACGGCGCCGAACAGGAGTGCGCGGCGGGTCGGGACGGAGGTACCGAGGGCGGCGACGAGGGCTACCGCCAGAAGACCGAGTAGGGCGGCCAGCGGCGGGATCCAATCACGCAGGGGCGCGTTGGTATTGCCCTCGGACGGATCGCCGACGATCAAGAAGCAGGCAAGCGCCGCCGTGAGGGCGATGGCGGTCGCCCAAGTGCGCGGGGTGACGCGGCGGTGGTTGATCCGGGCGGAGAGCGGGAGCGCAAAGACCAACATGCTCACCAGAATTGGCTGGACGAGCAGCACCGCACCCAGAGCCAGGGCGGCGACCTGCATCGCGAAGCCGCCTGCGTCACCGACGATTCCGGCCCACCAGCGCGGATTGCGCATCAGCGAACGAATGAGCGACTCGTCCTCCGGAACCGCGGCCGCCGCATGCTGCTGCGTGACCGCGGCCACCGCGAAGAGCAATGCCGAGATCAGCGCGCAGACGATCGCACCCACCTGATGATTCGCCACGCAGTCAGTTTGCTCCGCGATTGCGGTTGCCCGGCACTCCCTGTGCTCGACCGGCGCGTCGACGTGTACGCCCGGGCGTGTCGCCGCTGGTCGCAGCGGTGTGACCGGATGCGGCACCGCGACCGGAAGTGGCCCCTGTGCCATGGCTGGCCGATGTGCTGCGCGCGGCAGAGCCCGATCCGGCAGAGCGCGTCGCGGCCGCCTTCGCCGAACCAGCGGCACGACCCGCCGCGGCCGATGCCGCGCTCGCGGTCCGTCCAGGAGCCGTCTTCGCGGACCCCGCGCCTCGGCCGGGGGCAGCCGTTGCCGCGCCTGCCGCGCGACCCGTGGCAGGGGCGGCCGCCGACCCACGACCCGAAGTTCCGACACCGTGCCGACTCGACGTCGCGGTGGAACTGGCCGAACCACCCGAGGACTTCTTCGCACCCCCGGCGCGACCACTCGAACCGGCACTGCGCCGCCCGGCACCGGCTGAGCCGGCACCGCCCGAGCGTGCGCCGCGACCACGACCGCCGGAACCCGCACCAGACCGGCGGCTCGATCTACCAGCCTTCAGCTCACCCTCGTCACCCACCGTGACCGCCGAGTTCGCCGCGACGATCGGCACACCGGACGGCTGCTTCGCGCCGGTGATCTGGATCAGCCGCCGATCACCCGGACGGACCTGCACGCCGTCGACATCGACGCCCGCCTTGCGGGTCATCTTCTCGACCTCGGCGCGTTCCTCCTCGGTGACCAGCGTGACGACAACGCCGTCCTCACCAGCACGGGCGGTGCGGCCCGCGCGATGCAGGTATGCCTTGGATTCCGCGGGCGGATCCACGTGCACGACAAGGGAAATCCCGTCCACGTGGATACCGCGCGCGGCCACATCGGTGGTTACCAGCACCGGTGTCGTACCGTCGGCGAATGCGGCCAGCGTCCGCACGCGGTTGTTCTGTGCCTTCCCTCCGTGTAGCGCGCCGGCAGCGATTCCGGCCGCACGCAACTGCTTGGCGAGCCGGTCCGCACCGTGTTTGGTGCGCACGAACATGATGGTCAGCCCGTCGCGGGCGGCGATCTGCGCGGTGATGTCGCGCTTATCGGCCTTGCGCAGGTACAGCAGATGATGCGACATCGTCGCGACCGAGGCCGACGCCGGTGCGGTGGAATGGGTGACGGGTGAGCGCAGATAGCGCTTGACCAGCTTGTCGACCTCACCGTCGAGGGTGGCCGAAAACAGCAGGCGCTGACCATCTTTCGGCGTCCGGTCGAGCAGCTTGGTGACCTGCGGCAGGAAGCCCATATCGGCCATATGGTCGGCCTCGTCCAGTGCGATGATCCGCACATCGGACAGGTCGGCCGAGCGCTGGTTGATCAGGTCTTCGAGCCGTCCCGGCGTCGCGATGAGCAGGTCCACACCGCGCGCGAGCCGGTCGGCCTGCCGCTTGATCGGTGCGCCGCCGACCACCGAAGCGACCCGCAGCCCGAGCGACAATGCCGCACTGTCCAGCGCCTTCTCGATCTGGGCCGCCAGTTCGCGGGTCGGCACCAGCACCAGACCGCGCGGACGACCCGGCTTGGCCTGGGCGCCGGCGAGCAGCGCGAGCATCGGCAGCCCGAAGGCCAGGGTCTTGCCGGAGCCGGTGGGGCCGCGTCCGAGCACATCCTTACCCGCCAGCGCATCGGTCGCGGTCGCGGCCTGGATCGGGAACGGCGCCTCGATGCCGTCGCGGCGCAGCGCCTGGACGAGCACGGCGGGTAGGCCCAGATCCGCGAAGGTGGTGGCAGGGGTGGAGGAGGTCAACAGGGTTGTGTGCCTTTCATGTCTCGGCGCGGGCGGATCCGGGCACGCGTGGTGCCGCCGAGATGGTTGGGCCCGGTCATCGGGATGCGGTAGGACCGGGTGTGTCGGGGGGAACCGGAGGAATCAGTTACGAAGCAGTCGATCCAGTTCGACCAGCCAGGGTACCGCGACGGCCATGGTCGGGACCACCAGGATGGCCGCCGACCCCAGATACGCCGCCGAGGCGACCCGAATATCGCCGATCCGTCCACCCAGGCGCTGGATGCGGATCAGGGTGGTCGGCCCGCCCGCGGCGAGCGCGCCCTGCGGAGCGGTGGATTTGGCGCACGCGACCAGCGCGCGGGCCAGCGGCTTCGGGCCGGTCACCTTCACCGCCGAGTCGTCGGCGAGCAGTTCGATCAGCAGTTTCACCGAGCCGAGTGCGGCCTTGCTGCGCACCACCCGGGGGAAGGCCTCGTGCACCGCGGTGAATGCCTCGAGCACCAGATCGTGCCGGGCGCGCAGATGCGAGCGCTCATGACTGACGATGGCGGTGACCTCGGCGTCCTGCAGGCTGGTCAGCGTGCCTTCGCTCAGTACGACCCGCTGGCGCAGCCCGGGCAGGCAGTAGGCGATCGGCTCGGTGGAGGCGAGCACCCGGATATCGGCGGCGCGGCGCTGCGGTCCGCTCTGGTCGAGCAGATCGACGAGCATGCGGTGACGTGCCCGACGCCTGCGGGTGTGCACGCCGACGCGCACGATCGCGTACATCAGCCGAGCGCCGACCAGCAGCGTCAGCGCGAAGACGAAGACATAGGCCAGCCACAGCGGCAGTCCGAGCGCGTCTATTTCCCGGGCCGGGGAAGTGGTCGGGCGACCGTTCGGTCCGGGGACGAGTAGTTCGGCGGCGATGGCCAGGCCCGAGCCGAATGCGCTGAGCACGGCGGCGAGCGCGATGGCCTGCCATAACACGAGCGCGGCGCGCGGAGTCCGATACGGCCAGGTCGCGCGGCTCAGCAGCGCTGGGGCAGGCCCCGCGAGAAGCAAAGCGAGACCGGCGAAGACCGGCGCGGTTGCGTTCATCGACTCAGCTCACTGCGTTGTGGGGCCAGGGCACTCACCTCATTGTGAGGCCAGGATCCCAAGACTACTGCTTCGGTGGCGCAGTATCTTCGGATGCCTCGAGCTTAGCGAGTGCTTCCCGCAACGCGTCCGTATCGTCCCTGCCGACCTGTTCGACGAAATGCACGAGCGCCGCCGCGCGGCTGCCCGCCACATCGGCCTGCTGCAATGCGTCGACCATCAAGCTGGCCACCAGTTCGTCGCGGGTGTGCACCGGCGCGTAGCGGTGGGCGCGGTCGTCGCGGCGCTGGACCACCAGGTTCTTCTTCGCCAGCCGTTGCAGCACCGTCATCACCGTGGTGTACGCGAGCTCACGGCGGGCGGCCAAAGCCTCGTGTACCTGCCGTACGGTCTGCGGCTCGTCACTGGACCACAGCTGGTCCATGACTGCCTTCTCGAGTTCACCAAGTCCTGCCATTCCACAAGTTTACGGACTCAACGACACAATTGCGTACTACACCCCGTCGTAACTGCCTGATAGCTGGTGTGTCATTTGTCATACCCGGGCAAAATGTGCCGGGTTCCGATGGGCACGATCATCGGACGGCCGGAGACCGGATCCTCGAGGATCGAGGCGTCGAGATCGAAGACCTCGCGCAGCAGTGTGACATCGATGATATCGGTGGGCGCGCCCTGGGCGACGATGCGTCCGTCGCGCATGACGATGAGTCGGTCGCTATAGCGAATGGCCAGGTTGAGATCGTGCAGCACCATCACCACGGTGCGGCCGAGGTCGTCGTGCAGCCGGTCGATCAGGTCCAGAACCTCGACCGAATGTGCGAGGTCGAGGTAGGTGGTCGGCTCGTCGAGCAGCAGGATATCGGTGCCCTGGGCCAGTGCCATGGATATCCAGGCGCGCTGGCGCTGACCGCCGGACAACTCGTCGAGTGAGCGATCGGCCAGGTCGGCGATGCCCGTCGCCGCGAGTGCGGACATGACCTCGGCCTCGTCGGTGGCCGACCACTGCCGGATCCAGGACTGATGCGGATGACGCCCGCGCGCAACGAGATCCGCGACGGTGAGTCCCTCGGGCGCGACCGGCGACTGCGGGAGCATGCCGATGATGCGTGCCACATCCTTGGTCTTCATCGCCGAAATCGCCTTGCCGTCCAACAGGATTCGACCCTGGCGCGGACGCAGCAGGCGGCCGAGCGAGCGCAGCATGGTCGACTTGCCGCAGCCGTTCGGGCCGATGACGGTGGTGACGACGCCGGGTGCGATATCGATATCGAGTCCGTCGACGATGACGCGATCGCCGTAGCCGAGGGTGACTTCCTGCGCGGAGAGCCGCGTATTGCTGGTCATGACAGGGTCGCCTTCCGATTCATGCGCACGAGCAGGTAGAGCAGGAACGGTCCGCCGAAGGCGGCGGTCACGACACCGACCGGCAGATCGACCGGAAACAGCGTGCGCGAGGCCACATCCGCGCCGACTACCAGAATGGCACCGATGAGCGCCGAGCCGATGAGTGGTTCGCCGGGAGTTCGCAGCAGTCGGCGCGCGATCTGCGGTGCGGCGAGCGCCACAAAAGTGACCGGACCGACGGCCGCCGTGGCGACGGACGCGGCCACGACGGCCGCGCCGATCAATAGCGTCTGTTGGGTCTGGATCTGCACGCCGAGCACGCGGGTGGTGTCGGTGCCGAGACGGAGTGCGGCAAGGGTTCGCGCGGAGCCCACCACGACCACTACGACAACGGCCAGGGCCAGCGCGGCCGGGACGAGTTCGGTGCGGTCCGCGCTGTTGAGCGAGCCATTGAGCCATAGTTGCGCGCGAGCCGCGTCCTGCAGGCTGGCGCGGGTGAGCAGAAAGCTGATGCCGGACAACAACAATGCGTTCACCCCGATGCCGATCAGCACCAGTCGCATCGGCGTGACGCCGCGGTCGCCGGTCACGCCGCGACCCCAGGCGAGGAGGTAGATCACGATCGCGGTGAGCAGACCCCCGGTCAGCGCTGCCAGCGGTGCGCCGACGCTCGCGGCGAGTCCCGTTGTCGCGCCGCCGGTTCCGACCAGTACCGCGACCGCGCCGAGGCTCGAGCCGGTGGTGATGCCGAGCATATCCGGTGCGGCGAGCGGGTTGTGCAAGATCGATTGGGTGATCGCGCCCGCGATGCCGAGTGCCGCACCGACGACGGCGGCGGTGAGCGCGCGCGGCAATCGGGACTCCAGCACGATGAAGCGTTGGGAACGGGTGCCGCCGCCGCTGAGCACATCAAGTACTCGGTCGATCGGAATGTGGGTTTCGCCGAAGGCGATATCGAGGCAGAACAGTGTGAGCACGGTCGCGGCGAGCGCCAGAACTATGAGCGCCATGGTGGGGCGCAACACAATCGACACCGGACCGAGGCGCAGGGAAGGGCGGATGCGGCGCAACGGCGCTGACATCTCCCTCACAGGCTCACCAACTTCTTGCGACGGACGAGCAGAATGAAGAACGGTGCACCAAGGGCCGAGATCATCACGCCGACCTGTAATTCGCCCGGACGCGCCACAATTCGCCCGACCACATCGGCGACCAGCAGCAGCAACGCACCGAGCAGTCCGGAGTACGGGATCAGCCAGCGATAGTCGGGACCGGTGAAAACCCTTGCGACATGCGGCACTATCAATCCGATGAATGCGATCGGGCCGACCGCCGCTGTCGCGGCACCGCACAGCAATACGATCGCCGCCAGGCCGAGCGTGCGGCTGCGTCCGATATGCACCCCGAGTCCGCGCGCGACCTCGTCACCGAGGCTCAGCAGATTCAGGCCGGGCGCAGCCGCGACGGCCAGCACAACGCCGATCGCCAAGAACGGCAGCACCTGCCAGAACACCTCGGCATCGCGCCCGTTCACCGTGCCGACCACCCAGAATCGGTAGGTGTCCAGCGCGGCATTGTCCATGAGGACAATGGCATTCGTCATCGCCTGCAGGAATGCGGTCACCGCGGCGCCGGCCAGCACCAGGCTGAGCGGACTCGCTTTGCCACCGCCGATTGCGGACACACCGAATACCACCAGCCCGGCGATCAGCGCCCCCGCGAAGGCGAACCAGATGTATTGCTCGGGTGCGGTCAGTGCGAACAGGTAAATGCTCAGTGCCGCAAGGAAGGCCGCGCCGGCGTTCAACCCGAGCAGGCCCGCGTCGGCGAGTGGGTTGCGGGTGTAGCCCTGGATCAGCGCGCCCGCAATGCCGAGTGCGAGCCCGGTGACCAGCCCAAGTGCGGTGCGCGGCAAGCGAAGTCCGCGCACGATCTCCTCCGCGGTCGACCCGGCCGGACAGGTGAACGGCCCGCCGCGGCAGGTGAGGGCATTGTGCACGGCGTCGTAGACGGTGCCGGGGGACAGTGATCGGGTTCCGACGGCGATGCTGGCCACGGTGGCGATGAGGAGCAGTGCGGTCAACGCGACGAGTCCGAGTCGGCGACCGTGCCCTGTATTCGTTCGTCGCGCCTCCGGCGCGATGGTGCCTGATGCCGTCACGGCGACGAACTACTCCTGACTCGATATCTGGTATCCGATTGCTAGGTCTGGTAAGCCTAACCTATCTTTTCAATCCGACCCATCACGGAGCGACCCGAGGAGGTTCGATGTCCGAGCCAGTCACGACCTTTATGCCTCGCCAGTCCCAGGTGGCATTCGATAGGGCCTGTGCCCGGTTGCGCTCGCTGCAACCCGAACATCCGCGGGTATATGCGGTGGCCGCCATGTCCGAGCAGGGCAAACGACGCTGGTGGCGGCTGGCCGATGGGTTGCGCGAGGGGCGGATCGAACTGATGTATCGACGCCACGCCGCCGAAATGATCAGCGCCGATACCGCCGCCGAGGTGGTGGCGACCGCACTGATCCACGCGGTGATCGGCCGGGTGGTCGCGCTGCTGGTGGCCGAGGGACGGGTCTGGGATCCGGGTCTCGAGAATCTGTGGCTCCATACCGACAACGACGGCGGCATCGACTGGGCGGGCTTGGCGGACACCACGATTCGTGTGCTCGACGGTGATCGGCTCGCTGGGGAGGCCGGGGTGGTCACGTTGCCGTGCGAGCGGGCGATGTATGTCTGGCTCGCGCATCGGTGTGAGCCGTCGCTGCGGTTGATCCAGCGGACATTGGCGGGCTGCGCGGGGCTCGGCGAGCGCCGGTTCTGGTCGCTGGTAGGTGAATCCATTGTGGGTGCGGCCACTTACGTGCCTGATCTGGCGCGAACGGATTCGCTGGTCGGTGCGCGGCGGGGTGAGGGGTTGCTGTCGACGCTGGAAGAGCGTGGTTTGCCGGTGCGACGCGTTGTGGGGTGCCTGGTTCGATAGTTGCCGCCGGTCACGCCCGGGTGTCGAGTCCGTAGTCGTCGAGCGTGGAATGGGTTCCGGCAGAAAGTGTCTGGTAGTCCGCGTGCCTTGATCGAATGCGTCACCGCGACCGTCGTGCGATACGACAGGAGTTGCTTACTTAGGTAAGCCTGACCTATACTGATTTCGGCGTTGGGATCGGCCGAGTGTTCCGGAGGGCTGCCGTGAACCCCCGATCCACTGCCGCGGCGGGCTCCACGTGCGTGTGGAGCCCGCCGCTCTGTCTCGGCGAGCGAACGCCGGGAAGTAGCCGTCGTGCGAGGGCCGCGAGGCCCTGTGCCAAGGTGAATGCATGACACAGCAGGAAGTTGCCCAGATCGAGTCGCTGGCCGACGTGACGCCCGAGCTGATGACCGAGCTCAGCAAGAACACCTTCACCGATCTGATCGGCCTCGAATTCACCGAGGTCACGCCGGATCGGGTGCGTGGCGAGTTGACCGCGGGGCCGCAGTTGCTGCAGCTGGCCGGCATTGTCAACGGCGGCGTGTACTGCACGGTCGTCGAAACACTGGCCAGCGTCGGCGGCGGGGTCTGGTACAACGCCCAGGGCAATAAGGGCACCGTGGTCGGGGTGAACAACAACACCGACTTCCTGCGCTCGGTCCGCGAGGGCAAGGTCTTCGGCGAGGCGACGCCGCTGCACCGCGGCCGCCTGCAGCAGCTGTGGCAGGTCGTGCTGACCGATGGCGAGGGTCGCACGGTGGCGCGCGGCCAGGTGCGGCTGCAGAACCTGCCCGCCCGGGATTGATCGGCGCTCCCGGAACGGGCGTGCCAGAATTACCGTCATTCCGATCCATGAGCGCTGAGGAGCCCGGATGCGACTGTCGCCGCACGAGCAGGAACGGCTGCTGCTGAGCTACGCGGCCGAACTGGCCCGGCGCAGGCAGGCGCGCGGGCTCAAGCTGAACCATCCGGAGGCGGTCGCGCTGATCACCGATCATGTGCTCGAGGGTGCGCGCGACGGGCGCACGGTCGCGGAGCTGATGTCTTCGGGGCGAACGGTTCTCACGCGTGCCGATGTGATGGAGGGGGTGCCGGAGATGATCCACGACGTGCAGGTCGAGGCCACCTTCCCGGACGGCACCAAGCTGGTCACCGTGCACCATCCGATCGGTTAGGGTGACCATGATTCCGGGTGAATACCTCTGCGCCGAGGGCACTATCGAGCTGAACGCGGGCGCCGACCGCATCGAGCTCGATGTCGTGAATACCGGTGACCGACCGGTCCAGGTCGGCAGCCATGTGCATTTCCCGCAGGCCAATGCCGCGCTGCGCTTCGATCGGGAGGCCGCGCACGGACGTCGGCTCGATATTCCCGCCGGTACCGCGGTGCGCTTCGAACCCGGTCTCGGCCAACGGGTTTCGCTGATTCCGCTCGGCGGGACGCGCGAGGTGCACGGTATCAGCCTGAATCCCCCTGGACGTTTGGACGGTGCGTCATGAGTGAGCTGAGCCGTGCGCGCTACGCCGAGCTGTTCGGTCCGACCACCGGCGACCGCATTCGCCTGGCGGATACCGATCTGCTGATCGAGATCACCGAAGACCGCAGCGGCGGACCGGGTCTCGCCGGCGATGAGGCCGTCTTCGGCGGCGGCAAGGTGCTGCGCGAATCCATGGGCCAGGCCCGTGCGACCCGCGCCGACGGCACCCCCGACACCGTGATCACCGGCGTGGTCATCATCGACCACTGGGGAATCATCAAGGCCGACGTGGGAATTCGCGACGGCCGCATCAGTGCGATCGGCAAGGCGGGCAATCCGGACACCATGAACGGGGTGCATCCGGATCTGGTGGTCGGCCCGAATACCGAGATCATCGCGGGCAACGGCCGCATCCTCACCGCGGGCGCCATCGACTGTCATGTGCACTTCATCTGTCCGCAGCTGATGGACGAGGCACTCGGCGGCGGCATCACCACGTTGATCGGCGGCGGCACCGGCCCGGCCGAGGGCAGCAAGGCGACCACCGTGACGCCTGGATCCTGGCATCTTGCCCGGATGTTGGAGGCCACCGACGCCTGGCCGATGAATATCGTGTTGCTGGGCAAGGGCAACACCGTCAGCGCCGAATCCATGTGGGAGCAATTGCGCGGAGGCGCGGCGGGTTTCAAGCTGCACGAGGACTGGGGTTCCACCCCGGCCGCCATCGATGCCTGTCTCACCGTCGCCGATGCGGCGGGTGTGCAAGTGGCGCTGCACTCGGACACCTTGAACGAAGCCGGATTCGTCGAGGACACGCTCGGCGCCATCGCGGGCCGCGGCATCCACGCGTATCACACCGAGGGTGCGGGCGGCGGGCACGCACCCGACATCATCACCGTCGCTGCATATCTCAATGTGCTACCCAGTTCGACCAACCCGACCCGTCCGCATACCGTCAATACCCTGGACGAGCACCTGGACATGCTCATGGTGTGCCACCACCTCAGCGCGTCCATCCCGGAGGATCTCGCCTTCGCGGAGAGTCGAATACGGCCCGCCACCATCGCCGCCGAGGATCTGCTGCACGATCTCGGCGCGATTTCCATGATCGGCAGCGACTCCCAGGCCATGGGCCGCATCGGCGAGGTCGTCATGCGCACCTGGCAGACCGCGCACGTCATGAAGCGCCGCCGCGGCGCGCTGGCGGGTGACGGCGCCGCCGATAACGCCCGCGTGCGGCGCTATATCGCGAAATACACCATCTGCCCGGCCGTTGCGCACGGACTCGACCACGAAATCGGTTCGGTCGAGGTCGGCAAACTCGCCGACCTCGTGCTGTGGGATCCGGCGTTCTTCGGTGTCCGCCCGCACGCCGTCCTCAAGGGCGGCGCGATCGCCTGGGCAGCTATGGGCGACGCCAACGCCTCCATCCCCACCCCGCAGCCGGTGCTGCCGCGGCCCATGTTCGGTGCCGCACCACTGGCCGCCGCCGCGACCTCGTTGCACTTCGTATCCGAACAAGCCATCGAGGACGGACTCGCCGACCGTTTGGGCCTGCGCCGAAAACTGGCTCCCGTCAAGAACGTTCGTCGCGTCACCAAGGCGGATATGCCGAACAATGACGCCATGCCACGGATCGAAGTAGATCCGGATACCTTCACCGTGCGCATCGACGGCGAGGTCTGGACCGAGCAGCCCGCCACCGAATTGCCCATGGCGCAGCGCTACTTCCTGTTCTGATTGTCGGTGCGGGGAAAGGCTGGTTGCCGGGCGAGGGCTCGACATCGTAAGGTCGGTCCCGGCGTCGGGGGCGGAGCATTCGTGACCCCGGAACACGGCACTGCCGTAGGTGCCACGATGCGAAGGGGATGAAGTTGCTGAGCGGTGACCCAGGTCAGGCGGCGGACGAACTCGCCAAGTGGGCCGAGAACCTGGAGCGCAAGGCTCAGCAGTATCAGAGCCTGCACGGCCGCATGGCCACCGTGACGGTCACCGAAACGTCGAGCGACAACCGGATCTCCGTCACCGTCGACGCCAACGGAGTACCCACCGATATAAGACTGTCGGCCGCGGCACGTGGCATGGACCCGGCCGTCATCTCCGGCGAGATCATGTCCTGCATGCGGCGCGCGCAGGCGAAACTCCGCAATCAGGTCACGGATATGGTGCACGACGCGGTCGGCGACGACGCCGCCGGTGCGGCGATCATCGGCCAGTACATCGATCGCTTTCCGGACGTCGATCCCGTCGATCCGGTTCCTACCCGGGTACCCGAGCCGCCGATGTACAGCCCACCGCCCACCAGCTTCCGGCCCGAGCCGCCGCCATCGGGAACGCGCAAGCCCAATCGCGATGACATCGTCGTGCCCGACGAGCCGTCCGAAGAGGATCTGTACTACCAGCGCAAGTCCTGGCTGGAATAGGGCACTCGAGCCGAACGACCTGGCTCCATTCGGATCGGGTGGAACCAGATGTGCGGTGGGAGCGTCCTAGTCAGAGGGCCGTCATTCGACGGCGCGAATCCTGGGTACGGCGAGTGAGGACGATATGGGCAATTCAGATGGGGTGAACGTCGACGCGGATCAGCTGCGCGATCATGCGCAGAAGGTGGAGCAAGCGATCGAGGGGGTGCCGTTGTCCCGCGAGGCCGCCGACTATCTGGCTCAGGCGGATGACGGATACGGATTGTTGGTGGGGCCGTACGCCAAGTCGGTTCTGAATCCGCTGCACGACCGGATCACCGAGAGCCTGCGCACGTTGACCGAGGAGACCGAATCGTTGCCACGCAAACTTCGTTTCGCCGCGGACTCCTTCGAGAACGTCGA
Source organism: Nocardia vinacea NBRC 16497 (assembly GCF_000308835.1). Lineage (GTDB taxonomy): Bacteria > Actinomycetota > Actinomycetes > Mycobacteriales > Mycobacteriaceae > Nocardia > Nocardia vinacea. The sequence continues at coordinate 70,868 of NZ_BAGN01000103.1, forward strand.
CCAGAGTCGAGCCGACGGCACGGACCGTCAGCGCGAGCAGCTCGAACAGCGGGTGTAGTCGATGGCCTACGAGAATTCGGTCGGCAGGTTCCTCAACGAAGATGCGCCGCCCCTGCCCGGGCAACTGGACAATTTCGACGACGATGCGCGTCCGGACAACGAGCTGCTCGAAAACGGTGTCGACTACCGCGAGGAGTACTACCAGGAGGATGCGACCGTCTTCCGGAAACTCGGGTTGCCCGAGGGAGCGAAGAAGGGTGACGACGGCGAGACCGAAGACGCCGACGCGGGCATTCTGACGGGCACTGTCGTCGGCGACGCGTTCGAGGCGGGCCACAAGATCAAATTGGGCCTCAGCGGCGAGGACACCGGACAGAATCTCTACGAAGGCGCCCTGAAAGCGTGGGCGGTCGTTGCCGACGGCACGGAGCTCGCGAAGATCGGCATAGATCTGGTCAACGGCAGAGCTCTCGCAATATTCGACCCGTTCAACTTCGTCGGCGGGCTGCTCATGGGGTGGATGCTCGAACATGTCGAGCCGATGCGGAAATCACTGGACTCGCTGGCCGGTAATCCCGATATGGTGTCGGCCTACTCAGACTCCTGGGCGAACATTTCGGAGCGACTGAAGGAGGTCGCGGCGACCTGGTCGACCGAGGTGCAGCAGGGCACCGCGGGGTGGACCGGTGCCGCCGCGAACGCCTATCGGGCGAAGGCCGACGCGCACATGGCATCGATCGCTACCCAGGCCGCGCTCGCCGATTCGCTGAGCAAAGTGAACAAGAAGATGGGTGAGCTCGTGGACGGGGTTCGCGGCATCGTCACCGAGATCTTGAACAGCCTGGCCGGAATTCTGGTCGAGATCGCCGCCATTCTCATCGCGTCTGCCGGAACAGCATCACCGGCGCTCATTGCCCGTGCGGTATTCGAAATCTCGACGGCGACCATGAGCGTTTCCCGAATGCTGCTCAAACTGACCACCGCGCTGATCAGCCTGGGCGCACTGCTCCGTGAAATGATCAAAATTGTCACCGCGGTCACTCAGATCGAGGTCGAGGCGGCCAAAGCGTAACAGCCCCAAGCGGTTTCGTATCGATTCAGTGCAGAGCTCCCGATGACCGGATGGCCTGGGTGATGATATCGGCGACGCCGCGCATGCCTTCCATGGTTGGGTGGTAGGGAAGCAGGGTTTCGGTGGCGATGATGGAGTCGAACCAACGGATTCCGGCGGGCGCGCACATGTCGTGGCCGATGGATTGAGGGCGGGTGTCGATATAGGTCGCACCCGCGGCGGCGGCTTCGCGGGCGACGACGCTGTTCAGGCGGTCGAAGGCGGCTTGGATGGTGGCGGCGTCGGCGGGGCGCAGGCCGATCAGGTCGGGGCATCCGCCGTCGCGGACGTAGGTCGGCCAGCCGTCGACGAAGATCGTCGCATTCGGGGCGAGCGCCGAGATCCGGTGCAGAGCAGTCGAATATGCGGCGGCGATGCTGTCGATATCGGTGTCCCACGCCGGGTCGGCGCAGGGCTTCGCTCCGGCCAGGTGACAGGTGAGGATGTATTTGGTCATCTGGGCGTCGTTGGCGCCGATATGGACCGTCACGAGTTGGGTTTTCGATCCGAGGGCGTCGAATTGCGGGGTGATGCCGGGGGCTTGGGATGCGGTGAGGTCCGGAATCTTGGCGGAGCTGCAGGTTCGGTCGTCCAGTTTCAGTTCTTGCGCACGCTACTGGGCGAGCGGTGTGGCCCGCAAGGTTTCCGGGAACACGGGTGTCGGCTCTTCAGTTTCGGCGGTATCCGGGCACCCGGTGGCAGACTTCATGGCATGACGACGTTCGAGTGGGCCGACGTGGACAGCTACATCGTGGACTCTCTGGTGCGAGGCGAGGATTCGACGGCGACGGCATTGGCCGCGAATGCGGCGGCCGGACTGCCCGCCATCGACGTATCGCCGGCGCAAGGAAAGTTCCTGCATTTGATAGCGCGGTCGATCGGGGCGCGAAGGGTGCTCGAGATCGGCACGCTCGGCGGTTACAGCACGATTTGGTTGGCGCGGGCGGTGGGTAAGGACGGCCAGGTCATCACCCTGGAATTCGAGCCGCGGCACGCACGGGTGGCGCGGGAGAATCTGGACCGGGCCGAGGTCGGGGACCGGGTCGAGATCCGAGTGGGTGCGGCGCTGGACAGTCTGCCCGTACTGGCGGAGGAGGATCCGGAGCCTTTCGATCTGGTGTTCATCGACGCCGACAAGGTCAACAATTCGAACTACGTGCTCTGGGCGCTGCGCCTGACGCGGCCCGGCTCGGTGATCATCGTCGACAATGTCGTGCGCAATGGCGCTGTCGCCGACGACCATTCGGACGATCCGGCGGTCCAGGCCAGCCGCGATCTGGTGGACCTGCTCGCCGCCGAACCCAGCCTCGACGCGACCATTGTGCAAACCGTCGGCAGCAAGGGCTGGGATGGTTTTGCCTACGCCGTGGTCAACGGTGAGTTCACCGACTGAGTGTCGCTGACGCCCGGGCCCCGGGCGGCGGCATCCGGTGCGGTACGGACGCACGATGGGGGCGAACGAGGCTGCGGCGGTTGATCCTTCGGTGTTCGACGGCACCAGCAGCGCGGTCCCTGCGGACGCGCTGGTCATCACGGACAACCTCGACCGAGCGATGCGCGCAACGGTCGAGGGGTTCCGCGAGGAGAACGACCCGGGCTACCGCTCCTACGCCTGAAGTACCACCTTCCCGACGGTGCCGCGCGACTCGAGCGCGCGGTGCGCGTCGGCCGCATCGGCAAGCGCGAAACGCTGGACCGCGGGCCGCAACCGACCGGCTGCGGCCTCGGCCATGGCCTTATCCTCCAGCGGGCGCAGGTCGCCGCCGACACGCTGGAGCATGCGCGGTCCGACGACCATCTCGGAGATGATGCCGCGCGTGGCCAACTCCTCCTCCGAAAGCGAGAGCGGAGCACTGTCGGCCGCGCCGTAGATCAGATGCTGGCCGCCCTTGCCGAGCAGATCGATTGCGGTGCGGCTGATTTCGCCGCCGACACCGTCGAACAGCACCGTGGCCCTGCGGTCGCCGAGTTGGGTGCGCACCTGCTCGGGCCAGTCGGGGCGTAGGTAGTCGATCGCGATATCCGCGCCATTGCGTCGCACGAGTTCGACTTTCGCGGGTCCACCGGCCAGCCCGACGACCGTCGCCCCGACATTCTTCGCATGCTGAACAAGCAGTGTCCCGATGCCGCCCGCGGCGGCGGTTATCACCACAACACTGTCGGGGCCGAGTTCGGTGAACAACAGAATCCCCATGGTCGTTCGCCCGGTGCCGACGATCGCGACCGCCTCCGCCGGATCGAGATCGGCCGGAATCTCGTGCAGCCGAGCTGTTTCCGTCACGGCCAACTCGGCGTAGCCACCGGGCCCCTGGCCGAGATGCGCGACGACCCGCTTACCAAGCCAGGACGCATCGACGTCGGGTCCGATCTGGTCCACGGTCCCGGCGACTTCGCGTCCCGGGATCGTCGGCAACGTGGGCGGCGGATAGGGACCGGCCGCACCGCGACGCAACGCCGTATCGATGAAATGCACCCCCGCCGCCGCGACCCGGATGAGTACCTGACCCGGTCCGGGCACCGGATCGGGAACCGTTTCGTAGCGCAGATTTTCGGCTGGTCCGAAGGTGTGAAGGCGGATGGCGTGCACGGTGCTCCTATTCGTCGGCGAACCAGCCCACCCTGCAACCTGAAGTGCCGTTCAGGTCAAGCGGTGGCGGACCTCGCGCACCGTGTCTCGAATCCGTCGCAGAGCGCGGACAATCCGATATACAGCAGATCCTCCGAGGTCAGGTCGCTGACGCCACTGCCGTTCAGATCGGCGAGCGCGGGCGGGATCGGCAGTTGTGATGTTCCTTCCAGCAACGCCCGCAGTCCGTTCGAGCCCTCCGGGTTCATGCCCTTGCGCGCGACCAGCGCACCGCTGATATGCGGCAGCGTGGCCCCGGAGATGTAGTTCCACACCGCGAAGGCCATGGTGGACGCCTCGCGGGTCGAGACGTTGAGCTCGCGCAGCCCCTCGACGAGCCATGCGAAACAGGCCAGACCCTGCGGGCCGAAGCTGTAGCGGGGCATCGCGAAGGTGAGCAGTACCCACGGATGCTTCTGGTAGAGCGCCCAATCGATTTCGGCGGCAATGCGGACCCGGTCGCGCCAGGTCCAGTTCTTGCCCTCCGGCGACGGATACGGGTTGCGGGCCGAGATCTCGTCGGTCATCAGCGCGAGCAGTTCGTCCTTGTTCGCGACGTGCCGGTACAGGGACATGGCTCCGACACCCAGTTGTTCGGCGATATGTCGCATGGACAATCCGTCGAGCCCCGCCTCGTCGGCAAGGGCGATCGCGGTGTCGACAATGGCCGCTCGGGTGAGCTTCGGCTCGGTCATCCCATGACTCGCTTCCAGTTTTGGGACCGCATGCGTACACTGTACCCGGATCGATGCGTACGCCGTACGCGACACGGGAGAGGAAATCGACATGACTCAGGTGGAGGTCGCGCAGGCGGCGCCGACCGGTTCGCGGCGTGCTCGGCTCGGTCTCGCGGTACTGCTGTTGCCGGTGCTGCTGGTGTCGATGGACATTTCGGTGCTTTTCCTGGCCATGCCGACCCTCACCCTCGATCTCGACCCCTCGGCCGCGCAGCAGCTGTGGATTCTCGATATCTACGGCTTCCTCATCGCGGGCCTGCTGATCACCATGGGCAATCTCGGCGACCGGATCGGGCGGCGCAATATTCTGCTCGCCGGTGCGTCGATCTTCGGTATCGCCTCGATCATGGCGGCCTTCGCGCCGAGCGCCGTGGTGTTGATCATCGCGCGTGCGCTGATGGGCATGGGCGGCGCGACCCTGCTGCCATCGAGTCTGGCGCTGATTTCCAGCCTGTTCCCGAACGCCCGCGAACGCGCCGCCGCGATCGGGGTGTGGACCGCGTTCTTCGCGGGCGGATCCGCGGTCGGCCCGATCCTCGGTGGCCTGCTGCTGCACCACTTCTGGT